>JAAYUD010000099.1 GCA_012517855.1 Bacteroidales bacterium | reverse complement strand
TTATTTTTTTTTATTTTTAAATTTATGTAATTATATTTCTTATAATGATAGTATCATAATGATAAACGTATTATATGTCGATAAAAAAAATATTAAGTTTATAGGATTCCTATGCGACACATGCGACACTTTTGGTAAAATAAGACAACACAAAACGATTTCGCTCCACCCATCATTCGCACCGGTATCCGCACCTTCGCCACTTCCCCTTTCGGAGTATGACATGTACCGAGTGCCAAAAATCAACCGTATGTCGCAGCGGTAACTAACGGATGTTGTTGAAGAAACTAACGTTAGTTGTCATGATAACTTCCGTTAGTTACCGCAATAACTAACGGAAGTTATGGTCGCGAGATACGTTAGTTATTGCTAGTAAATAAAATTGCAAAAAAGCAGTCTGAAATTTGTTTAATATGTATTTTTTTGTGATCTTTCGGACAAATTCTAAAAGTTACATATTCAAATACACATTTATCAGATAAATCATATTAATGAGTGATATAAAAAACGTTTTACTTTACATATTACAATAAATATTTTATATATTTGTTGCCGTTCTAGATATAACAATATTGGTTGTTCTGGTAGACTAAGTATTTGTGTTTGTAATCTGAGTGGATATGAAAATACCTAATTCTGAAACGATAGGATAATTTAATATCCTCATTGAACTAACAGAAGTAAAATTAACAGCAATAATAAAAGCCCTTAGTCTACAAACGATGTGATACCCTATTGCCAAAATGATGAATAACGAAATAAAATGTGGAATAGTATGAATAAGTTAACAGATATACATACTTTTTTTGATAAAAATACAACACTTATATTTGCGCTTCGTAACAAGCTTAATTATTTATTAAGTTTTGTTGATGGGTTGACTGATAAGACATATAGTAAAAGGATAAATGAACTTTTACAGTATTTGAATGGTTATGAGCTGTATAACAATATTGTGAAGTGCAGTAATAAAGGGCTGGTCAATATTAATCTATATGATCTTTTTAAAGTCTTTCATGATTCATGTAATTCGGGTATAAATAAGAATAAAAAAAATAACATATATTTTTTTGTTGACGGCGAGCCTATCAATCATAAAGAAGTAAATATTTTATCAGAAGCTTTTACAATTCATAATTGTCTACCTATAATGGAAATTATTCCAACGTTGCTATTAGATAACGCTTTAAAATATGCTATAAGTGGGACTGAGATAAATATTTATATTGAGAAAACGAATTATGGGAAAAAGTTATCAGTAGAAAATATAGGCCCTAAATTGGATATCGATGAACAAAATTCTATTTTTTCATTATACCGAGGTCGTAATGCAAAAGCTACCAAAATTCAAGGACAAGGGATAGGATTGAAAATCGTTCACCAGATCTTTATGGCACAAAAATGGTTAAACACTGATATTGGGATATTTAGTTCTGAATCGAATGTGATATTTAATAATAATATTCCCTACTCAAAATTCGTTATATCATTATTTTATGATGATAGCAACATGGAAAGTTTCTCCTCTGAAGATATTAAAATATCCTCTGCTGACTGTATTAATTTTATCACGCACGAATTCATTAGAATATACCCTAAACTATGTAAATCCTGTATTGCTTTATATAGTCGATCTATCAGCAACAATAAAGAAATCAATAACAACGATGAATTTCAAAATTTATGTTATGAGATAAAAGATATAATCTTTGAATTTTACATTATTCTCATATTACATGATGCTGATTTTCTTAATACTGATGAAAAAGCATACGATCAATCAATAAAATTTGACAAAAATCTTATTAACGAAGTGAAATATTTATGCAACATTAAAGGGATAAGTATTGAAACAATTATAACTAAAGGATTTAATAACATCGTAATGTGTCCACCTTTGATAGATCTTTTTTTTCATATTTTTGCAAAAGATTTGATATGTGCATCTCATGGAGAAGATTTGTATGTAAATGTAGATCAAGAATACATCGAATTCTCAAAAAATGACAACTTTAGTACAGGTATTAAAAGGATAGATATTCTTAATCAAATTATATCATCTTATGGTATAGAATTATTTGTACATGACAATATTATCGAAATATCAAAATTATAGGTGCTATGAGAGAAATAGATAAAAAATTCATGTCCAGCACAATAGTGTCTTTATTATTATCTTTTATTTTGTCAAAGATAAATTCTATAGAGATTTTTTTTAAAGAGCATTATAGCTGGGGAGTATTCTTCTTATTTTGTTCATTATTAATCATGATAGCTGCATTATACTTATACTTCACAGCGAGACAAACTAAATATGATTTAAAAAAATTTTCAACTAGATCAACTTCCCCTAAAAGATATAGTATTGTTTTAGTTGATGATGATGGAAATTTCAGACAAAGATATAAAAAATTATTGAAAAATTATAATATAGTAATATTGAATGGAGTTGATGATCCCCTCATTTTATATGGCTTCGATATTATTATTTTGGATATAATAAATGCATCTTCACTTCTAGGGCATGATGCATGTACTATAATAGAGGATTTATTAAGGTTAAAACCTTATGCGTATATAATTGCTATTTCAGAATCAACAGACATGGTATATAAATGTAAAAATGAGTTAAAAGTGGATTGTGCAATATGCAAAAAGAATTATTTTGATGCTAACCTTAAAGAAGGGATAAAAGAAGCATTCAAATTATTGGACAATCCATCGCAATATTGGGAACATACAGAAAAGAAAATAAAAGATCCAGACCTATCGGAAGCTTATAAGTTAGATTACGTAAATTCGTTGGTTTCTATTAATAATAGTAATAATTTTAGATACAATTCATAATCAAATTAACGGAATCAATCATAATAAACTTTGTAGTCGAATATTTCAAAAATAAGTAGGGTTTACTAAATAAATTTAATGCTCTATTATTCAGTTGTATACGAATTAAATTGTAATGGTTTTAACATCTAAAGTACGGCTTATCGTGTTAATAACCTATCGTTGCAAGCAAAAAAATGGAATTAGTATAGTTTACCGCATTAATTTTCTAAAGAAATGCCATTATTCATGCATATTCGGCTGATATCCACCCACGTTTTCCGGCGATATCCGTTCACTCGATTTAGAAATTATAACATGGCAAAATTAATATTTCTTTCTTAAACTCTCACCTTTGAGGTCATATTTTATGCCCTTATGCACTAATCTGTCTAAACAGGGTTTTGCAATAAGCTCACTTAGGAAGACAATTTTACTGGATATTAATCTCCCTCTGCCTATAAGGACTATACCGATGGGCTTGCTTGAGAATTATAAATTACTTATCTAATTGTTTGCAAATTTATTATTAAATCGTAAATTTGCAAGAAAAGAGGATTTATGATAGATAGAGTGCTAAAAAACAAATTGTTAGAACTGACGAGGAAATACCCCATTGTAACCGTTACGGGTCCAAGGCAATCGGGGAAATCGACTTTGCTTAAAAACTCCTTCCCTGATTATAAGTATGTATCCTTGGAAGATCCGGATATGAGACTCTTTGCGGCAGATGATCCGAGAGGTTTCTTGGCGACCTATTCGGATAAGACGATTATAGACGAAGTACAACGTGTACCGACACTTTTCTCTTATATCCAAACGTATACGGATAAAGAAAACAGGGAAGGAATGTATCTGCTTGCAGGTTCTCTCAATTTCCTTTTGATGGAGAGTATTAATCAGTCATTGGCAGGTAGAACTGCTATTTTGAAGTTACTTCCTTTTTCGCATGGTGAAATGAAAGAAGGCAACATTCTGCCGCCGACTGTTGATGGGGAGATATTTAAGGGCGGTTATCCACGTCTGTACGATAAAGACATTGCTCCTACGGACTACTACCCTTTCTATATTCAGACTTATGTAGAGAGGGATTTGCGACTGATGAAAAATATTGGAGACTTAAGTAAATTCATCAAATTCATAAAGCTTTGTGCCGGAAGAATAGGACAGCTGCTTAATCTTTCGTCATTGGCCAATGAATGTGGTGTAGCCGTCTCGACGGTATCGATATGGCTTTCGGTTTTGGAAGCCAGCTATATTTGCTATCTGCTCAAACCTGACTATCACAACTATGCAAAACGCTTGGTGAAATCTCCGAAACTATACTTTTACGATACAGGACTGGCTTGTTCGCTATTGGACATAAAAAGCGCAGATCAGATAGCGGCTCATTTTCTTCGCGGAGGACTTTTTGAGAATCTTGTAATCAATGAATTTGTGAAAGAGGCTTATAATAGAGGAGAGAATCCGGATATTACATTTTGGAGAGACAGCACAGGCAATGAAGTCGATGTGCTTCGGTATGCAAATGGAAAGCAAAATGCCTATGAAATAAAATCAGGAGCCACTTTCTCTCCCGACTTCTTCAAAGGAATTTCTAAATGGGCGAAACTATCGGGAGCATCTTCTGAGCAATGCTTCGCAGTATATAATGGCGATAAAGAGATGAAAACTTCGAATGGAACGGTACTTAAGTGGTGAAATTTTGAACTAATATTAGAATCATGTCTTTAGTATTGGCAGGAACATCTATTCATTACGTGGCATGAGGAGATGGAACGATACACTTTAAGGTATGAATAGACATGCCAGTGAAAGAGGTAATTATAAGTAACCATATTGGCAAATTTTATAAAACATATCAGATATGTCCAAGACAGCGCTAAAAAAGTATTAAAAAACATTGACAAAGGAACAAGTTATCGAATTCATCATAGAAATGTACGATAATAATAAAGTGGCACGAACATATCTTGAGCATTTCTTATCACCTCTGGAACAAGGTGATTTATTGCTTGAAAAATATAAGCAAGTAATAAAAAAAGAGTTTAATATTGAAAATCCGATGTTGGCAAAATGTAGCTTTTCAACTTGCCGAAAATTGATCTCCGAATTCGCATCCTTAAAACCTTCAGAAGAATTACTTGCCGACTTAATGCTTACATTACCGGAATCGGCCTGCGAATTTACTTATGCTTATGGCGATATGAGCGAACAATTTTACAATAGTGCAGTAAATAATTTCATTCGAGCATTAGCGTTTATGCGCAAAAACGAACTACTGGAGAAGTTCAAAATCCGCTGCACAAAGTGTGTTGAGTGTGCTTCTGTATGTGGATATGGCTTTGGCGATGAAATGTCCGAGTTATTTTATAATCATTATGGCGAAAATGCTAAATTCACTAATAAATATAATGAGAAATACGAGTAACTGACGATAATCGCTGTATCGACCCAAGCATTATGCTGCAATGGTAATAAAATTCAGTTCAGTAAGTTCGTTTGGAAAATGAGTTATTTTTACTTTCTTTCTTGCAGGTTCGGCACTTTTGTTATATCTTACCACTCGGTTTCCATTAAATCAGTCCGGCACATTTTTCTTTTGGTTTGGTCACTTCAAAGAAAGTAACTATCAGGCTGATACGGAGACTTATTGAAAAAACATTTCAGCTAATTTAAAACAGACTCTAAACATTATATGATGAAAAGAAATGCACTTTTATGCGCGATAGTATTCCTCATTTCAAGTAGTAATATTTTAATTCAAGGCGCGCCACATAATAGTAATTTTATTTGTAAAATATCAGGACATAAATATGATAAAATGTCTATATTTATTGCTGGAGAGCAATTTAGAAAAGAAATCTCCGGTATAAAATCCAACAAGAACACTTGGACATTTATTATTCCAGATAGCCTTTACGAAAGGCATCTATATATAGAAGCATTTGGATTTAACGATACGATTAAATCTATTCTGAGTTTTAATACAAAGAATAAATTATCGATAGCAGATATTACTTTTACGCCCAACCATAAATTGGAAATATGCTACAAAGGCTCTAAAGCCGTTTTACTTCCTAATATAGAAAATGGTAAATTAATTAAAAAAAAGCGGTTTAATGATTATTATGATATAAAGACTTCAGATTCGGAAGCACAAGCTTATCTAACCTTATTTCCCTTTTCAATGAAAGATTTGAACGAAGACGATACTTTGACATTGCAAGAATATTTATTAGTTTCTCAGCAATATCGGGATACACGTTATGCGGCAGCTAATATCTATCGAATACTTGAGAATACTAAAAACAGAAATACCATATCAGCTCTTTACAACGCCCTCTCTTTAAAACAGCAAGAAAGCTATTTCGGTTTGAAAATAAAATTTTTTTTATCCCTAGAAACTTTCCCCCAATTGAAATTACCGGAAGTCGCGAACGGCATGCCTCAGAACATAATAAAAGAAAAGCGCTATAACTTTATTATTTTTTCAACTTCATGGTGTGGTCCTTGTCATAAACTTGTTCCATTATTAAAAGAAGTATACAATAATTTACAACAATACTCTTTCGATATGATCTATATATCGATGGACGAATCTTCAACTGTGAATGACTGGAATTTATTTATGAAAAAAAATGAAATTCCATGGAAAAGTTATTTAGCCTATCAACAAATAGATGAAATACAACAAACATTTGGGAACTTTGGATATCCAACATCTTTCTTGGTTTATCCTGATGGCCACTTTATTCCTATTGATATTCGAAATGAAAAGAAATTAAAAGAATTATATAATATTGTTTGTCATAAAAGGATGTAATGTGGCAACATCTTTTCTACTTCTTATGTTTGAGTCCTCCTCCTATTACAAACCCGAATGAGACATTGAAGGTGTTATATCCCGCTCTTGAGAGTTGGGCCCCACAACTCAAACGAAAATGGCGGAATATTTCTACGCCCACTCGTGGAGTAAAGGCAATGCTCCATCCGTTTGTTTCTATGTATGAACCTCCCACTACATCATTCCATGCTAAACCTATACCTATTCCGGCATAAGGATTGAAGTTTGCTCCTTGCCCGAAATTGTAATCTCCGATAATTCCGATAATTGATGTCCGGTTGTTCTGACTATATTCGGATTTGAAATCTCTTTGTGCGCTGTTTATCTCTAAGAAGATGCCACAATCCCAAGGAGTGTTATTGATATTGTATCGGAGGTCGCCTCCTATTTTTGCTCCGTTTTCTGACATACCGCCGTGATAACTACCTAATGGAAGACTGAGTCCGGCATAAAAGCCACCTTCTATTGGGTGTACCGATCGCGTTTGAGCATATACCATTTGTATAGATAGGAATAGAATAAGTAGGAAAAATAATCGCTTCATATTTTTATATTAAACAGGGCTTTTAGTTGCTTCCATTTTTTTATAAGTCTGCTCTATGATGTTGTATATTCGATCAATGCCTTTTAAATGATCTTCGATATTCATTTCATAAAAAATATCAGGCTGAATTCCATTATCAAATAGTCCTTTAGGTAAACAGGGCTTGCGGGTACAGATACGATAGGATGAGTGATGATAGGGTAAGTTCCTGACAAATGGAGCCCCTGTTGAACCTCCCGTAGGCATGCCGATCAAAATGGCTCGCTTGGGGAAATGTAATTTCAGGGTAATAAGAAAATCTTCTGCTGCCGAATAGGTATCTTCACCTATTAAGACGAACAAGGGTTGTGTAAATAAAGGTAAATCTTTCTTGTATAAAGTGTCGGCGGGCAGGGTATCCATTGCTAAAGCCTTATAATAATCTTTGTATTGAGGGTATCCGTATCCCATTGCCGAATAGAATGCATTGTCTTTTCGGGTCAAAGATTTGTAAGTTACCAGAGTATCCAACTTTAGGAAGCACATCAAAAGAGAATCTGCCTCTAATTCTGATCCACCGGTATTATGTCTTAAGTCTAAAACAATGTATTTGGACTTCAGTATGTTAGATTCTTCCCTGTGCATAGTGTTTGAGATATGACTTTTGTCGAAATCGTCGAGTCGTAAGTAGTAATAGTCTTTCCGATTGTTGTCTTTAGCCAAATAGGTACCGGTTGAAGATGAATAATTTATTGAAGAAAACTTTGTACCAACCATATCTTTTCTGTGGATATTTCTTTTTAGTGCATCATACTTAAAAACTACTTCTCGAATTTGTCCTTTGGGCGTTTTTATTTGACACCTTAGAGAGTCGTTTGTTTTTATAGAAGAACATAAGAGAGGAAGCGCTCTTCTTATTTTATCATGCAACGTATGCCCGAAAGAGTATTGCATAATATATCGATCTAGGTATTCTTGTATAGGCATATTGTTCACTTTGATAATTTTGCTGCCTAAAGGAACTTTCTCCACGAGCGAATTCTCAACACCTAAAATATAATAATCGTTATTGATATATTTTAATTCGATAGGGATAAAATCAGTTTTTGAATGATTGAAATTGTTATAGTTCAGGTCTGAATGTCCATCATCTAATTTTGCTAGAAATTCTCTCATTATCAAATAGTATTCATCATCGTTCTGACAAGAGATCGCCTTCTTGAGATAAGAAACATACAAACTGTCCCAATGAATGGTGTTCAAATATTCGGGCGAATGGAATTTGCATAAAGCATCTTTCCATATTTGAGAAATATAGAATATTTTGTCATTGTCCGTATAGCTTTGGGCATATATGGATGTGTTGAAGATAAAGGAGGCTATGAAAGAAATAAAGATTACTTTTGCCTTAACAATCCCATTCGTATTGCTGAGCTTGAGAGAAGTTGATAATTGCTTCATATTCGTTTCCTATTTTATGAATATATATGTTATGTTAGGTAGTATTCTATTTTGGGTTCAGTGCTGCACCTATTGGTATCGGTCGGATTAATGGTTAACAATCGTTTAAATTTTTCTGTAAATATAATGGAAGAATGAATACGTTGTAACAAAACGGGGCGTTTTTATTGCAATAGAATAAATATTTCATACATTTGTTGCAAGATTGCTATGAATTTAATAGGAATGACAAATGATAGGAAAGTTAATATTAAAAAGAAAACGTGATGCTATCTTTAGGTCAATTCATGTGTTTGTTGACGGAGAAGAGTATGTGCTGAAGCGTAGTGCTTCTCTATGCATTGATTTGCCGGTAGGTGAACATCGTTTATTAGCTAAATTGGATTGGTGCAGTGGTGAAAAGTTGATAAATATAAAGGAAAGCGATGTGCACACGGTTTTAATAAAAAGTGCTATGCCGGACTTGTATTTCTTTGTAGGGGTTGGGGTAATATCCTTACTATTTGTGGCTTCACTCTTTGAATTAATTCCGGTGGTTTATCCTGCTCTGTTGTTAGTAGTATACTACATTCCCCTTATGATTGAGGCCCTCATTCATAAGACAAGTTATTTCAGATTTAAAAGTACTGTGACAACTCCAGTGGTTTGAGTGAAACTAGTTCTTATTATTTCCTTTTTCCAATTATAATGAGATCGGCAAAGTTATGTTTTCTCTTTTTAAAAACGGGTAAGACACTCTTTCTCTGGAAAAAATCATAAAAAGTGTTTGTTTTTTGTCGTGAGTGTGATTTTTCTTTGTATCTAGCGAATCATTAATAAACAACACGGATAAGGATGAGAAAAACGATTGACGAAAAGGAATTTTTAGAACGGATTCGGATCAACAGAGGCCTGCTATTCAAAATCTGTAACATCTATTGTGTCAACCGCGAGGATAGGGAAGATCTTGCGCAGGAGATTGTCTATCAGTTGTGGCGCTCGGGAGCATCGTTCGACGATAGTTGTCGATTTACTACTTGGATGTATCGGGTTGCACTCAATGTTGCTATCTCTTATTATCGCAACACGAAGCGAGACGATATGACGGTGTCGCTTTCGGAGTGGGCAATAGATATAGAGAATGGAGCCACTGATGTCGATGAAGACGACATGGAAAGAAACAGGCAGTTGCTTTATAACTCTATCAACGAATTGAATGCAATGGATCGAATGTTGATTTTGTTGTTCTTAGAGGAAAAGAATTACAGCGAAATAGCTGAAATAGCCGGTATTACTGAAACAAATGTGGCGACCCGACTCAACCGTATCCGTGAAAAGTTGAAACGTAAAATCGCACAACAAAAAGATTAAAATGATGGAAGATAACTATTTAAAACGGCTCTGGGATGGAACCAATAGCCCAACCGACCATTTTCTGGAACTCGACGTGGCTACTTTCGAAAAGATGCAGCGTAGGAAAGCGAATGCGCTGCTCCGCAAATTGATTGTGCCCAAACTTACGGGAATTTTACTCGGCATAGGGTGGACTGTCTTTATGGTAATGCTAGTCTATTTGAGTTTGCATTATTCATTCTTTTCAGTGGGACAGCTTTTCTTCACTGTGTCGCTATCGATTATTGCCATTATTACAGCTATTGCCGTGGCTTTGTATGTGAAAGATGTTGTCACCATTTGGCAGATAGATCATAGCGCGAGCGTGACAAATACTCAGCAAAAGCTGGTCGGATTGCAATGCTCGATTATTCGTTCCGTACGCATTATGTGGCTGCAACTGCCTTTTTATACTACTTGGTATCTGAATGCCGACTTACTTTTGCATGGCTCGTTTTTATTCTGGATAGTTCAGATTTTGTTAAGTGGGGCATCCATTTGGCTTGCGATATGGTTATTCCATAGTTTACGGTTCGGTGAATTGCAGGCTGGAAAAGCACGTGGCTTCTTGAAAGGATACGGCTTATCGTCCGTGGTTCAGGCAATCGACTTTATTGGCGAAATAGAACGCTTTAAAGAACAGCCAGCTGATTGATATTGCTCAGTATTGGAGCTATAGTGATAACGATAAATCTTTGAGTGGGCTTGTAGAGATGAAGATATGGTGCTCTCGAAATATGTATCAGAGCACCATAAGTGTAGTGCGAATCTCATTTGTTTTCTCCTTCTCTTTTTGTGACGATACTCTTACTTGGCCACCTTTTCTTTTGATACCACTTTTAATAAAACATATTGAATGGGCTGGTAATAGTAGAAAGGTGAACTCTCTGGGAGGACAATCTTTTCGACTGACAGCACATAATTGAAGCCTTGTTCGTAATCGAATCCTGAGATTCTGTTAAATGGGGCGACGGTCCAATTGTCGTTTTCGTTTTCCCTAAATTTCATCCCTCGACTTGGTCTATCTTGCGTGAGGTCAGCATATTTGAATTCTCCAATTTCGGAAGAAACATATAGCTTGACTTCTGTTCTTGTGCCTTCGGCTTTTTGCTTGGATAGTATTTTGATTAGTTTGTAGGTATACGAACCTCCATCGGCCGGTGGATTGCCTAATGTTGTTCTCTGGATTTTGAGCTTATATTCATATCCTCTTTCATAGGTGAATCCGTCAATAGAAGATAATCCCATGAAATCGTAATTAGGACTGGAGCCTACTTTTACGGACATACCTTCAATAATATCATTGCTCAAGAAAATTCCCGAGAAACAGGTGTATGCGGATACTTGTACATCCATAGTCTCTACTTTGTCTTGTGGCTCATCATTATTAATACAACTGGTAAACCCTACTGTACAGCATAATGTCAATAGGAGTGTCATTAGTTTATTAGCTTTCATATCTTAAATTTTAGTGATTATTTATTATATAAATGCAGTTCTCTTGGTAATACTGCATTAAGAGCACTTAAGAATTTGCAAAATAGTAAAAGATCATGTTAAGGTAAAAAGATTCTTTCCAACGTTTTTTTTAAATATATTCATTTTGTTTCTCTGAATCATAAAAATGATTAATTTTGCTGTTGTAAAATAGACCAAAAAGAATGGTGAATGGTGAAGATTCGCAAGTCATAACCGATTTTTTGAACGGAGATAAGAATGCATACGTCTTGCTATACAAGAAGTATGTAGACGAACTGTACACTTATGGCAAAGCTTTTACGTCTAACACGGAGCAAGTGAAGGATGCTATTCAAGACGTGTTTTACAAGATATTATGCAAAAAGTCTTTATTGGAAAATGTGCATAATCTGAAGTGCTTTTTATTCATTTCACTCAAAAATAGACTCATAGATATGAGCCGAACAGTGATAACTGTTAATGAAAATGAATATCCGATGACCCGTTTCACCGTGAATGATGTGACCGTGTTGGATGATCTGATAGAAGAGGAGAACCGGCGGGAGATCAGTCGGAAAATTCAATCGCTGTTGGGACAACTCACCGATCGTCAACGTGAAGCCGTCTGTTTGCGTTATATTTACGACATGGAATACAAAGAGATAGCCCAAATACTGAAGATGGAAAACGAGAAATCGGCAAGGAACCTGGTTTCGAGGGCGATTCAAAAACTGAAGTTGGAAAATACTTACCTCTTATTCTTTTTACCTCTTATCAAGCTTAACTGACAGAGCCTGTCCGCTTGGAAAATAAATGGGATGAATAGTCAATTGTTCATTCTCCATGCGCTATTTAGTCCCTATTTTTCAATTACAAACATAGGAACTTATACCTGCTCTTTTGTGTATAATAAAACTTTTTTGAGAAATTTTTCTAAAAAGTGATGTTATTTTTTTAATTCTTTCGTCCTTTAGAAGAACAAAAGAAAAAATGCATTTTTATGAAAATAGAAAAAAAATATCATCATTGCTCAGCGGCAGATTTACTCAAAGACGAGAAGTTCCTTTGTTGGATATTAAATCCCGATGAAGAATCCAATAAGTTTTGGGCGGAACAGCAGAATGAGCATCCGGCCCTGAAAGATAGTATAGACGCTGCAATTAGAGTGTTTCATACCATGAAGATCAATCAGCCGGGTTTATCGGACGAAGAAAAGACGAATATGCTTTCGAATATATATCTTAAGTATAAGAAAAACAAGACGATGCGCAGAATGTATTTTTATGCAGCATCGGCCGCTTGTCTGTTACTGGTCGTAGGTTTTTCGTTTTGGATGAGCCAATCTTATCTGAGGCAGCATTCCCTATCGGGAATGGAGGCATCTATTCCAACAATGCCTTCGTCTGTCGATTTCAATCAATTGAAAGATGTTGAGCTTATTTTCAACGGGCAAAAGAAGATTATAACCGGTAAGGGCAATGTGGATGTTTCTCTTGGTGCCAATAATGTATTGAGTGTGAAAGAGGGGATGAGCAATTACCGTTCGAAGCTCGATGATCATTCTAGCAATTATACGCGGCTGTTGGTGCCCTACGGGAAGCGTTCTTCTCTGTCTCTTCCCGATGGAACCAAAATGTGGATAAATTCGGGCACCGAAATTCGTTTCGCCAATTCGATGAGTGGTAAGGAAAGGCAAGTCTTTGTGGATGGCGAGATCTATATTGAAGTGGCGCACAACCCGAAACGTCCTTTCTATGTTCGCACCTCGGACATGAATGTAAGAGTTTATGGCACGAAGTTCAATGTGATGTCCTATCATAGTGACAGAACCAAGCGGGTGGCGCTTATCGAAGGCAGCGTCTCTGTAGGTTCGAGTAGGGGCAAAAAGAATACCGTAATGCTATCTCCGGATCAAGAATATACTCAATCTAGCAACGGCTTTTCTGTGAAGAAAGTGAATGCCGCCGATTTCATGAGTTGGAAAGAGGGATTGTGGATTTTTACCAATGAAGAATTGGGTAGTATCGCACTTCGTTTGTCGCGCTACTATGGCAAGCCTATTGAATGTGCCTCCAATATATCGGACAAGTCGTGTACCGGTAAGCTTGTGCTTTTCGACGATGTTCATGCGACGATGGAGACAATAGCCGAAATACTTTCTGTAAGATGTTTATCGATAAACAATAAAATATACATTAAAAGCAAATAAAATAAAGAATTAAGCCTATGAACGAAGAGAATAGCTAGTTTGGTAATAGAGAGCCGTACAAATCTCTAATAATAAACCCAATTTTATATATAAACAATAATCTAATGAAATGAGACTTGAATTCGTTTTACCCAAAAGTAAAAGATCAATTAGTATAGGGACACTTCTGTTTCTATTGTTGGTAATGTTTGTTTCTCCGGTAGCGGGCAGTCAGCAAATGCCCCTATTGTCTATTCGTGTAAATGGAAGCATTAAGGATGCGCTTCATGTCATTGAAAAGAAAAGCAATTTTGTGTTTATCTATTCTGATGATATTTCGAAAGATCTAAACGAGAAAGTTGCATTGAAAGCCGATCGTGAGAGACTTGATAAAATTTTGGATGATATTCTGGCACCCAAAAATTTGTTGTATCGGGTTCATGAAAGACAGATTTCAATCATCAAATCTTCGCGTACTCAGCATTTGCAAAAAACAAAACCGGCAACTTTAAAGGTTTCCGGCCGGGTTGTAGATGAAAAGGGAGAACCGCTGATAGGTGTAAGTATTCAGGAGTCCGGAACAAACAATGGTATTACTACCGATAATAACGGATATTACACATTATACAATGTAGCCGGTTCCAAATCGGTACTGAAATTCACTTATATCGGTTACGTCCCTCAAGAAATCACTGTTGGAAATGTGCATCAGATAAATGTCGCTCTCCAGCCCGATACCAAGAACTTGGAAGAAGTGGTTGTTGTAGGTTATGGTACGCAGAAAAGAGCCAGCGTCGTAGGCGCGATTACTACCGTAAAACCTTCTATCTTGCAGATGGATCAAACGCGCTCGATAACCAATGCGTTGGCAGGTTCTGTAGCCGGTATCATTGCCGTGCAGCGGAGTGGCGAACCGGGAAGCGATGCTTCAGATTTTTGGATTCGTGGTATATCCACTTTCTCTAGTGCCGCATCGAGTCCGCTCGTCTTGGTAGACGGTATCGAAAGAAGTATTGACAATATATCTCCCGAAGAAATTGAATCTTTCTCTGTGTTGAAAGATGCTACGGCAACTGCCGTCTATGGTGTGAAAGGTGCCAATGGTGTAATCCTTATTCAGACCAAACACGGAAAGATAGGGAAACCGACCATCTCCATCAAAGCCGATTATGGTGTATCTACACCTACCAAATTGCCCAAGTTCGTTGACGGTGCCACTTATATGGAAGTGATGAACGTAGCAAGTCAGTTTACTTCCGGAAAGGATATGTATACACAAGACGCTATTACCGCAACCCGAAATCGCACGGATCCGGATTTGTATCCTAATATGGATTGGCTCAAGACGGTGACAAAAGATTATGTTCCCAATGGGCGTGTATCTCTAGATATAAACGGTGGAACTGAACGCCTGCGTTATAGTATGGTAGCTTCTTACTTCGGAGAGAAAGGTATTACGGTGACAGATCCAAGTGTGGATTATGATGCTTCGAATAAGCTCTCGCGCTACAATATCCGAACCAATCTGGATATGAACTTGACGCCCTCTACATTGATCAATGTAAGTGTAGGTGGTTATATCATGAGCCAAAGAACACCAGGTTGGTCGCCTACCGATATTATCTATTTGGCGTTTAAGAATACCCCGGTATGCTATCCTAAAATCTATTCGAATGGGCAGATTCCGACTTATACATCGCAAACCAATCCTTGGGCAGCTGCTACGCATACAGGATTCATCTCGACAAATTCGAGCAGTATTCAGTCTCAATTCGTAGTGACTCAAGATATTGGTAAGCTATGGAAACCATTGAGCGGATTGAACGCCAAAGGAACATTTTCGTTTGATTCTTATGGATGGGATTCTTTTAATAGGACAAAGATACAGACCACTTATATGGCAACAGGAAGAGATCAAGATGGCAATCTGATTACGACTATGACCAATCAGGGAAGTAATTTCTTAGGCTATAAGAAATATAACGGTGGTAATCGTTCTCTCTATTTCGAAGGTCAATTGAATTACAGCAAACGTATAGCCAAAGATCATCAACTCGATGCTCTGTTCCTTTATAATATGCGCAACTACATTGATGCCAGTGCCGAAACTTCTATCTATTCGCTCCCTTATCGTAGCCAAGGTTTGGCCGGTCGTGTTTCTTATAGCTTCAAAGATACTTATTTCTTAGAAGCCAATTTTGGATACAATGGATCGGAGAACTTTGCTCCCGGTAAGAAATGGGGATTCTTTCCATCTGTAGCAGGTGGATGGCTTATTTCGAACGAATCTTTCATGAAATCTCTCTCTTCTACAATCTCTAAAATGAAGGTTCGTGCTTCCTACGGTTTGGTCGGTAACGATCAGTTGGCCGGCCGCCGTTTTGCCTACTTGTCTACTATTGCCGGTATCGACGGTTATACATACGGTACAAGTGGCAGTAATCCTTACAATGGCTATACCGAAGGAGATTTTGGCGTGAATAAGTTGACTTGGGAAACGGTGAAGAAATTTGATTTAGGACTTGAACTTGGATTGTGGGACTGCCTGAATATTCAAGCCGATTATTTTCACGAACGTCATGAAAAGATCTTCATGCAACGTAAGACTATTCCGGAGACAGCTGGTTTTACATCGGCTCCGTGGTCTAACTATGGTATTGTAACCAATCAAGGATGCGAGTTCAGCTTGGAAATGAACAAGCAATTCAGTAAAGATCTATTTTTATCTCTTAGAGGTAGTTTTACTTATGCTCACAACAAAATAATAGAGTATGATGAACCTGAAGCGTTGAAAAAGACAACTCGCTCTTATACGGGTAATCCTATCGGTACCTATTATGGTCTGCAAGCTATCGGTGTGTTCCAAGAAGAAGATTTCTTAGCCGATGGTTCACTAAAAAGCAGTATACCTCAAGCAACTTTTGGTACGGTACATCCCGGTGATATCCGCTATGCCGATACTAATCATGACGGGAAAGTTGACGCAAACGATTATAAGCCTATAGGTAGACCTTATAATCCGGAGATCGTATACGGCTTTGGCTTCAGTCTGCGGTATAAGAATTTCGATTTCAGTGCTTTCTTCCAGGGAGATGCTTGTTGCTCCACAATGCTTTCCGGCGATTTGTTGATTCCCGGCAGTGGTGGCGGTGGTATGGGCAATATCTACAGCAACTGGGATGACCGTTGGAATCCTGCCGATCCATACAAGAAGAATGTATTTTGGCCTCGTTTCTCGACCACAAAGAGTATTAACAATAACCTACCTTCTACATGGTGGCTCAAAGATGCCTCTTATATCCGTTTAAAGAACTTGGAGATTGGCTATTCGTTGCCAAAGAGCTGGCAAAAAGCAGCTTTGATGCGTGGAGCACGTGTATTCTTCAGAGGATCTAATCTTTGGACATGGAGTGCTTTCAATATGTGGGACCCCGAAGTCGGTTCGTCTGATGGTCTGAAATATCCTCCAATGAAGGTTTATTCTTTAGGTTTTCAAGTTACATTCTAAAAAGATTTATGGATATGAAAAAATATATAACATTTATATTATTGGCAATAGCAGCGATGCCGTTCTTGTATTCATGTAGTAATTATTTGGATAAAGAGCCTGACGATATGCTAACCTTGAGTGGAGTATTCAGTGATGCGACGAATACGAAAAATTGGTTGGCAGGCGTTTATGATGCAATCCCGGATCCTTTGTGGGACTATCTTAGTTATTCCTATGGCTATTATTTGATGAGCGATGAGTCTCAAATCAATAGCGAATTGGGACAATTCGGTTGGAATGGTTTGCTCAATGTTCAGCAAGGTAGTTGGTCGCCTGTACAGATGGTACCTAGCTTTGATTTGTGGGGGAGTACATACCAGAAAGTAAGAGCAGCTCTTCTCTTTTTGGAGAATGTCAAGGCTATTCCGGAACAACGCCAGACAGCAGAATTGGTTGAAAGATATAAAAATGAAGCTCGTTTCTTGATGGCCTATTATTACGAACGCATGTTGGAGGTATACGGACCGTTTCCGTTGGTTACCACATTAGCTAGCTCTACTGCTTCTCCTGCCGATTTACAATTGCCTCGTACGCCTTACGATGATATCGTAACTTATCTGGATAAAGAACTGCTCGACTTGTCTAAAGTGCTACCGGCTTCTTACGACGATACGGATGTAGGGCGCGCCACTTCGGGCATGTGTCTGGCTATCAGAGCTCGTATGCTTATGTTTGCGGCCAGTCCTTTGTTTAATGGTAATGCCGACTATGCCGATGTTGCCAACAAAGACGGTAAACCGTTGTTCAACTCTACATACGATGTGACTAAATGGAAAAAAGCAGCCGATGCGGCCAAATTGGTGATTGATATGCCTCAGTATAAACTATATACCGAGAAAAACGACGATGGTAGTATCGATGCTTTGATGTCGTGCACGGATGTTCATCTCAAAGGTGTGCAGCAAAATCCCGAAATCATTTTCGTATATCCGAAGCTGACTAATTATTATTATGAATATCATGTATTGCCTCGTGGTTCCGGTTTTGCAGGTTGTGTTGGAACAACTCAGAACATGGTCGATGCTTTCTTTATGAGTAATGGGAAAAGCATCACGGACGATGGCTCCGGATATGTGGCAACAGGCTTTTCTGCCTCCGACAACTATTATAACACCAAGTATAATTATGGCGATGTGAACCGTACGACAGGGTTGGTTACGCGTGCCGGAACATTCAATATGTATGTTAATCGCGAACCCCGTTTTTATGTCAATATTCGCTATAGTGGCCAATATTGTAGTTTCGATGATAACGGACGTGATGTAGATTTCAAGAAGAACGGTTTGGACGGCGCTCCTTCGCACGATAGTCCGTATGCCGGCTATCAAATTAACAAGGCAATCAATCCTTCCGATCATAGCGGACAGGCATTCCAGTATAGACCGGGTATCATCCTTCGTTTGGCCGAGATGTATCTTGACTATGCCGAGGCATTGAATGAATGTGATCCGGGCAATGCCGATATTGCAAAATATGTCAATCTGATTCGTGAGAGAGCAGGTCTGCCTGATTTGGATGCAGGTTTGTCACAAACTCAGATGCGTGATGCCATTCGGCACGAACGCCAGGTAGAGTTCGCTTTGGAAGGTGGTACGCGCTATATGGATATTCGTCGTTGGAAGATAGCAGAAGATGTATTCAAAAAACCAATTCAAGGTATGAATACCCAAGGTTCTACGCCAAGCGATTATTTTAAGGTGGTTGATATCCAAACACGCAATTTCCAGAAAAAAATGTACTTATGGCCTATTTATCAGAATTACATGGATAATAACGCTAATTTGGTTCAAAATAAATATTGGTAATTGATATGAGCATGAAATGTTTTTGGAAAATATTTACACCATTATTATTGTTGTTTGTCTCTATAGGGTGTAGCAGCTCTTCGGGCGACGGACCTCAGAAGGTGAGTGTCTCTATCTCTCCATCTAAAAAAGTGATAGAGGAGAGTGCTGGTGGAGAATTATCATTCTCCATCACTCCAACTCCTTCTTCTGTGGGACTGAAATGTATTAGTAATGCCGATTGGATGACTGCTGTGTCCAACAAGGATTATTGCTGGAATGTATCGGCCAATATGGCTGATTTGAGTAGAAGTGGGCGCATTTATATATTGAATAAACAGTCGCTTGCTCCTATTGATACGATTCAAGTTGTTCAAAAGTCCATCTTGGGTACTATAGACGAAGAAAGCGCATACCATTTCACTGAGACCGATGTGCCTGTTGAAGTGCCCTTTGCCGGAAATTCGTATATGACCACTCCGCTATATGGCACCCAGATTGACGATAATAGTGGCGACTTTTCTGGCGATTGGAACGATGCTTCCATCGTCGCCAGCACGTATTTCTATGTAGGTGCTTCAGGTGTTTTGAATTTGGCGATGGTCGCATCGAATAGTGGTGGCTATGGAAAGATTAAGGTGACCGTTAATAACAGCAAGTCGTATGTTGTGACGGTTAACGGGCCTGCGTCTAAAATATATTCCATAGACAAAATACAGATCGATAGTCCGGGTTATGTCAAAGTTGATATGCAAGGTGTAGAGAAAAGTTCGAAATACTTTGCCCAAGTACTCGAATATCGTATAGGGGGAGCTGCTACGACAGGTAATAACAATCATTTTGTCACTCTTGCTTCAAAGGCAAGTGATACAGGCTTCTATTATCAACGAAGAGGTGCTTCATCGCATTGGTTTTACACACTTCCTGCCGAAGATGTCGAATACTTTTATAACGAAGTGACGGTAGACAAAGCAGTGAACAACTCTTATTACGAGATGAATGGGTTTAGCGAAGGCTATATGGGTATTCAACAAGTTGGGGATGGTACTCACAAAGTACTGTTCTCCGTATGGGGAGATCCTAAGGATGTGGATGCTACCCGTCCCATACCTATTAAACTTGGAAAAGATGTTGTTATCGGTACGTTCGACAATGAAGGTAGTGGTCGCAATTGTTTCTTGGATTTCGATTGGAAAGAAGGACAGACTTATAAAGCTTTGGTAAAGGTTAAGCCCGATGGACAGGGAAATACCATTTATACGGCTTATTTCTATACAGGCAGCGAATGGCGTTTGCTTGCGGCGTTCAGGCGCCCTAAACTGTCGACCTATTACAAGTCGCCTTACTCTTTCTTGGAGAATTTTAATCCTGTAACCTCCATTACATCACGCCATGTCTTGTATAAAAATCAGTGGGCCTATACGGTTGGAGGAGAATGGAAAGAAATAACAAATGCAACGTTCTCGTGCGATGATACGGGTGTACAAGGTTTGCGATGGGATTACAGCGGTTCTGTAGACGACGCAAACCATGGGTTCATCTTAAAGAATTTCGGATTCTCCAACGATCATACGGCGAACAATACCTCGTTTAGCCGTAAGGCTGGCGGAACAAAGCCCGATATTGATCTTGATGCGTTAGAAAATTTATAATTTAACTTTTAGTTCTTGAAATAATGAATACACAAAAAATATATTTGGGGAGTTTACTTCTCGGCCTCGCATTATTCATGAATAGCTGTAAAGATGATTACAGCGTAGACATAGCCTCCGGACCAGGTGTCACGCCTCAGGCTACATTTACCCCCGAGGGCGATATCGCTATTGCCGGAAGTGGCGGTTCTTCGACCATTCAGGTCGTATCCAACATGCCCGATAGTACTATTAGTGCTGCTGTCGATTATGCTACCAACGGTGAATCGTGGTGTACGACAAAGATTGTCGATAATAAGGTAACACTCTCAGTGGCTCAAAATACAAGTTATTCACCTCGTGCCGCTACGTTGAAAATCAAAGCTTTCACTCTTTTGAAGACGTTTGCGGTCGAACAGGACGGTAAAGATTATGTAATTGATGTTACTTATCCTTATAGTAAAAATTATAAGATTAATATTCCTTCTATTTCTGATTTTAATAATGCAAAAACAAATATCTTTGCAGTTATGGATGGAAGTCAGAAGATAGCTGAAATTTGTCTGGAGTATATCAATGCTACAGGTATGTCTTCGCGTGCCATTGTAGTCTACGGAGTTGCTGCCCGCGACGGCAATTCGGCCGATTATAAAAATGGATATATAGCTCAATTTATCGACGATAGTGGCAATGTGAAGCAAAGTAATGCAAACGGAAGTGCCGCATCGTTCAATTACGATACGGATGAATGCAGCTATATTCCTATCTTGCGCAATTATCCTACGATCAATACTGTCTATCTTTCTACCACAGGCGTCACCAATAAAGAGATTGCCGGTGCTACCGAATTGACGGCTCAGCCCTATTACGTTACAGACAAGAGCGGCAACCAGTATCCCGTTGTCAAGGTTGGAGCCGATGTTTGGTTGGGCTCTAATTTGCGTACATTGAAAATGGGAGATGGTACAGACATCACTCTTGTCAATACTCCTACATCCAATTGTGCCGTATATCCGCGACAAGATACATCGCTTGATCCTGCCGTGTTTGGTTATCTTTATTATGCATCGCTTGTAATGGGCGGTAACGTTGCCAATATGGGAGCGTCTATTGTCGATAGCCACAACAGTACTTGGCGAGTATCTACCGGTGGTGGCAGCAATGCATCCGGTATTATGGGTACGACTACCGATTGGCAGCGATTGTTCCAATATGTAGGCAAAGATCAGTTGGGCGCTATTCTATCCAAAGGGTATAATTGGTCAGGTGGTAGCGCTGGTGGATTCGACCCATCAACTGTAACCAATATTACCGGCATGAATATTCCGGCTGCAGGTGAGATATATGGAAATTATTTTGCTTTGGCTGGTGATAGTCAAGCTTTCTTCGTATGTCAAGGAGGACAGGGATATAACTTCTGCGAGGCGGATGGCAAAGCTGTAGACCAAGTGGGAGTTCGTGCATGGGCCCATAATGCAGATGCTTGTTCTGTTCGTTTAGTGCGTGTAGACAGTCATAATTTACAATAAATATTTATCATGAAAAGAATTCTTACATTTGTCGTCGCTTGTATGCTTTCGATAGGCATCTTTGCCGATGATGTCTCTACTTTTAAAGGACTTGTTAGTCGGTTATTACCAAATCTTTCTTCGTCGATCATTGCCAAAAAGCTACCAAGCGGCAGTGAAGACTATTTCCAAATCTCTTCGCAAGATGGAAAGATAGAAATTGCGGGCAATAATGCCAATAGTATGGCCGTCGGTCTGAATTATTATTTAAAATATTATTGTCATACAACCGTCTCGTGGTATGTAGACGACCATTTCGATATGCCGGCTTCATTGCCGGCTATCGAAAAACCTATAACAGTCAATGCTCGTTGCAAAAACCGTTTCTTTCTTAATTATTGCACCTTCGGATATACTATGCCGTGGTGGAACTGGAAAGATTGGGAACATTTCATCGACTGGATGGCATTGAATGGAGTTAACCTTCCGCTTGCTATCACCGGACAAGAATCTGTATGGCACAAGGTGTGGATGAAGTTGGGGTTGAAAGACAAGGAAATACGTCATTATTTTACCGGCCCTGCCCATCTTCCTTGGCATCGTATGTTGAATATCGATTATTGGCAGGGCGATCTGCCTATGTCTTGGTTGGACGATCAAGAGGAGTTGCAGAAAAAGATTGTAGCTCGCGAACGTGAGTTCAATATGCGCCCCGTTCTTCCAGCTTTTGCAGGTCATGTGCCACAAGAACTCAAACAGATATATCCCAAAGCAAAGATCACCAAACTTGGAGCGTGGTCGGGTTATTCGGATCAGTATGCATGTAGTTTTCTCGATCCGATGGATCCGCTTTTCACCAAGATTCAAAAGCTTTTCTTGCAACAGCAAAAGGCTATCTATGGTACCGACCATATTTATGGTATCGATCTATTCAACGAGCTTGAACCACCCAGCTATGAGGCTTCTTATCTGAAGCGGGTGGCCAATCAAGTATACGGCTCTTTGGCCAAAGCAGACAAGAACGCCATTTGGCTACAAATGACTTGGCTCTTCTATGACGATGGTAAATCGTGGACCAACGAACGTATCAAAGCTTATATAACGGCTTATCCGCCAAGCAAATCTATCTTGCTCGATTACTATTGCGAGCAACATGAAGTATGGAAACAGACAGACAAATATTATGGTGTTCCATACATCTGGTGCTATCTAGGCAATTTCGGAGGCAATACGATGTTGGCGGGCAATATAGCCGAAGTCAATAAGCGCATCGAAAATGTATTCAAGAACGGAGGTCGTAATTTTACAGGGTTGGGCTCTACATTGGAGGGTTTTGACTGCAATCCGTTTATGTACGAGTATATTTTTGAGAAAGCATGGAATTTTGATACGCATAAGAATGTAGATCGTTGGGCAGAGCATTTGGCCGACGAACATACCGGCAAAGTGGACGACAATGCCCGCAAGGCTTGGAATATGTTGGTCAACAAAATATATATTCAGTCCGACTATCCGGGACAGTGCCCCGTTATCAATATACGTCCTTCGTTCGGCGGTTTCAAAACCTATTATTCCAGTCCGCGTATTCCTTACAAAAATAAGGAGCTGTTGCAGGCTACGGAACTTATGTTGCAAGCCGACAGCAAGACTCAAACGTACACTTTTGATGTTGTAAACCTTACCCGCCAGCTCATCAGCAATTATTATGGCGATGTTTTCAAGGAATATGAGCAGGCTTACAATAAAAACGATTTCAAAACGATGAAGGAGAAAGAGTTTATCATGCTGGGCATATTGGGTGATGTAGATCGTTTGGTTTCGTCGCAAAGCACATTCCTCATGGGCAAGTGGATTAAAGAGGCACGCGAGAAGGGGGGCGATGACGCCGAGAAGTTGTACTACGAACGCAACGCCCGCAACTTGCTCACAACGTGGGGCGAGAAGGCTGGATTGCTCAACGATTACGCCAGCCGTACATGGTCGGGTATGACAGCAACTTTCTATGGTCAACGTTGGCGTATGTTCTTTGCCGCTGTCGATAGGGCTGTTATTGAAGGTCAGAAGTTTGACGATGCCCGATACAAAGAATATGAGAAAGAAGTAACCGACTACGAGGAAAAATGGTGGAACGATTGTATTGGCAATTTCCCCAGTACGCCTCAAGGCGATGGCATCGCTATTGCCAAAGAGTTGGTTGCCAAGTATAAACCTCTGATAGAGCAGTAACATACTACTTGAGGGTATAACGATGGCTTGTTTAAAATAAAATACCGAATTAATGAAAAACAAATTGTTATTGTTGTTGGCGATGGTAGGCGTCGGTGTGCAGGCTCAGACTGTCAGGTTGCCGCAACTTGGTAAAGATCGCATCGACCGAATCGTCGCTGCTATGAGTCTGCAAGAAAAAGCGCAGTTGCTGGTGGGCGTAAGTGATAGTGTATCTCATACGTATGTGGGCAATCTGAAAGATGCTATTCCTGCTGCCGGAGTCACTGCCCGACTAGCACAATTCGGTATTACACCATCGTATATGTGCGACGGACCATGCGGAGTACGCATGGATACGTTGCGCGAAGGAAGCACTACGAAATATTATGCTACAGGTTTTCCGGTAGAGACCCTCTTGGCCTCTACCTGGAATACTTCCTTACTATATAAGGTGGGGCAGACTATGGGTAACGAAGTGAAGGAGTATGGCTGCGATGTATTGCTTGCTCCGGGGCTTAATATCCATCGCAACCCCTTGTGTGGACGTAATTTTGAGTACTATTCCGAAGACCCCGTACTGACCGGAAAAATGGCGGCGGCAATGGTCGGCGGGCTTCAATCGCAAGGAGTAGGTGCTACTATCAAACATTTTGCCGCCAACAACCAGCAGACGATGCGTGTCACTACGGATTCACGCATTGCTCAGCGTCCTCTGCGCGAAATCTATTTGCGTGGATTCGAAATTGCAGTTAAGGATGCTCAGCCATGGGTTGTGATGTCTTCATACAATAAACTCAATGGCGTTTATACCCAAGAAGACCGTCCGTTATTATCGACTATCCTTCGCGACGAATGGGGATTTAAGGGTATCGTCATGACCGATTGGACTGGTACGCGCAATACCGTTGCGCAAGTGCATGCCGGAAATGATCTGATGATGGAAGGTAATCCAGAGCAGGTACGAGACATTGTTAAAGCGGTGCAGACGGGTAGATTGTCTATTGCCGATGTAAATAGGAATGTGAAACGTATGCTTGAGTTTCTTCTCAAAACTCCCCATTTCAAGGCGTATCCTTTTTCCAATGCACCTGATCTGAAGGCTCATGCCCAAGTGGTGCGCGAAGCTGCCGATGAAGGCATCGTCCTTTTGAAAAACGACAGTTGTGCTTTGCCTTTTCCGCAGGCTACCAAGCGTATTGCCCTTTTTGGTATCGGGGCGTACAATTTTTATGCCGGCGGTCGGGGCTCAGCCGATGTCAATAAAGCATATATCGTGAATATGAAGCAAGGACTGACCGACGCAGGCCTTACCCTTGTCTCCAAACTCGATAGGTATTATGCCAAGTATATAGACTGGCAGAAGTCTGCACTCGACGAAATCAACGTTTCCGATTGGTATACTTGGTTCTTTGGTCCCAAGATGCCTCAGGAGGCCGAAATAGATACGGCTTTCATTCGCCTGAGAGCGAAAGAAGCAGATGTGGCGGTTTATACTATTGCCCGCAATGCCGGCGAAGGTGCAGATCGGCACAATATCGAAGGCGATTATTTGCTCACCAAGTCCGAGCGATTGTTGCTCGAGAATATTACAACGATCTTTCATTCGCTCAAGAAAAAGGTGATAGTGGTACTGAACACCGGTGGGGCAGTAGAAACTGCATCTTGGAAGAATCTTCCCGATGCGATCGTCTTGGCTTGGCAACCTGGTCAAGAAGGAGGTAGGCCTGTGGCTGATGTCCTTACCGGAAAGGTCAATCCATCCGGTAAATTGCCGGTGACGTTTGCCAACGATTATTTTGATATTCCTTCGTCCAAGAATTTTCCATACGATTATTTCTACAAAGACTATAAAACGTATTGGGCCGATTGGACTGATTCGGTGATGCTCAAAACCAAAGACAGAGGATTCACCAACTACGAAGAAGGTATTTGGGTAGGTTATCGCTACTTCAATACGTTCAAAAAGTCGGTGTCCTATCCTTTCGGTTATGGGCTTTCGTATACCACTTTCGGCTATACGGATGCTCATCTCAAAGAGAGTGGCAACCATTGTGCCGTGACGGTGAAAGTGAAGAATACAGGCACAGTTGCCGGCAAAGAAGTAGTGGAGCTCTATACTACGGCACCTCGTGGAAAATTAGAGAAACCTGCACGCGAACTTAAGGCATTTGCCAAAACGAAATTGTTGCAACCGGGAGAATCCGAAACGATGACGATGTATTTTACTTTGCCCGACTTGGCTTCGTTCGACGAGCAGTCCAACAGTTGGATTACGGAAGCCGGTAAGTATGTCATTTCCATTGGCGCTTCGGTTGAAGACATTCGTCAGACATTGTCGCTCAATGTTCATCGTTCTATAGAACGTAAGATGTTGACGAAACTATAGACGCCTAGGCGGATAGCTCGAAGTACATATCTCAATAAATACCGAAATAAGGTTGGACGTGGTATTT
The DNA here is from genome assembly GCA_012517855.1 of Bacteroidales bacterium. Classification (GTDB taxonomy): domain Bacteria; phylum Bacteroidota; class Bacteroidia; order Bacteroidales; family Bacteroidaceae; genus JAAYUD01. Next base: position 9,007 of record JAAYUD010000099.1, on the reverse strand, counting down.
TCATAAATGTTAAGTAGACGTGAATAGACTTGTAATAATGAAATCATATTATTGCAAGTCTATTTTTATGGTATGATGATACTTTCTTATCCCAACATCAGCTACAGACCATTGTAGAACACTATTTTCGCTGTCGTTTCAGTGCTTGGATTTAAGTCCAATAAGAGCGTGATATAAATGTGTTGCATGTAAACAGTTGATATACAGTTAGAAATTCATAAGGACGAAACTGAAAGTTTATACATACAAACTTTTAGTTTCGTCCTTATGAATTTTTATGTTCGTCCTTATCATTTTTCGGAAAGTGAGGTTCAAATTGTATATTAAGAAGTGCTACTCCGGTATGGTTAAAATAGTATCAGCATTGTCCTTACACTTCCTAAAACCACATATGCTCCTAAAATCAGTGACGTCCATACGTTTTCAAGAAAACTTAAGGACGTCACCAAAAAAACTAACATACGACAAAACCGAGAAGATATTGCAAGATCGAAATGGATGGTTGATGTATTGTTTTTCTTGTCTGTAACAAATAAATTTGATGAGAATATTTTGAATATTAAAATATTGTTCGTATGTTTGCGAACAATATTCAAAGAGAAGATGGAAAACGATAAAAAATATACTGCAAGACAAGAACAGTTGGCACGCTTTGCCAAAGCGTTGGGGCATCCCGCCCGAATCTCTATCATGCAATTTCTGGCAAAGCAGGATACGTGCTATTTTGGTGACATACACGAAGAGTTGCCTATTGCCAAGGCTACTGTTTCGCAACATCTAAAGGAGTTGAAAAATGCAGGGTTGATACAAGGTGAGATTGAAACTCCAAAGGTGAAGTATTGTATCAATAGAGAGAATTGGAAACTTGCTCAGGAATTGTTCGGTGAGTTTATGGGGCAATGTATTTGCAAAAAAAAGGATTGCTGTTAATGCATTCTTTTTTTGTGCATCAATTGATCGTTGTTTTACGAATTACGATTATATACAATAATGAATAATAAATAATAAGTGACAGATGATGGAAATAAAAGTTTTAGGAACAGGTTGCAGTAGTTGCAAGGCACTATATGCAACGGTAGAGAAAGTGATAAAAGAGTTGAATATCGATGCGGTATTGACAAAAGAGGAAGATTTGGAAAAGATCATGTCGTATAATGTAATGTCGCTTCCGGCATTGGTGATAGACGGTAAGGTTGTGGCCAAGGGGCGAATTGCAGAGAGTGAAATAAAGAATTTATTAACCGTAAAGAAATGAAAGGTATGAAACGTGTCTTTTTGATTTCTCTGTTGGCACTGATTTGCTTTACCGGTGCGTATGCACAGACAAAGAAAGTTGTGAAACCTACTAAAGCGACGGTGGAAGTATTGTATTTTCACGGCAAGCAACGTTGCCCTACGTGTATAGCTATAGGTACTTATTCTAAAGAAGTGGTGAACAAAGACTTTGCTACTCAAGTGAAGAGTGGAGTGCTTAAGTTTAAGGAAATCGATATTTCTACTCCCGAAGGAGAGAAAGTAGCTGATAAATATCACGTCACCTGGTCGTCTTTGTATGTCAATAGGTGGCAAAACGGTAAAGAGGTTCGGAACGACATGACTCGTTTCGGTTTTGAAAATGCCAGCACCAATACTTCGGCGTTTAAGAACGGGCTAAAGAATAAAATTACTCAGCTATTGAAATAGTTGTAAGCTATGATGGACTTTTTGCAACATGTTTTGGACAACAGTAATATTCCGATCGTTACCGCTTTTGTCCTGGGGCTGCTCACGGCTATCAGTCCCTGTCCGTTGGCAACCAATATAACTGCAGTGGGTTTCATAGGACGTGATATAGAAAGCAAACGGCGCATTTTCTGGAACGGCATCCTTTATACGGTTGGGCGCATCATTGCTTATTCGGTGTTGGGCGCTATATTGATATATATACTCCGAAGTGGTGCCGATATGTTCTCTATTCAGAAGGGTATAAGCAAGTGGGGAGAAATGCTCATTGCTCCGGCCATGCTCCTCATCGGGCTATTTATGCTGTTCGGTGATAAGTTGAGGCTTCCTAAATTCGGGTTTTCAGGAAATGTAAAGTCAGAGAAGCTGAAGGGTATATGGGGAAGTCTGCTTCTGGGTATGCTTTTCGCCATGGCATTTTGCCCTACGAGCGGTGTGCTTTACTTCGGGATGTTGATACCGATGTCGGCTCAAGCTACGGGCGGGTATCTGTTGCCTGTTGTATTTGCTTTTGCCACCGGACTTCCTGTAATACTTGTGGCGTGGCTACTTGCCTATAGCATGGCGGGGGTAGGTAAATTTTATAACCGGATGAAGATATTCCAGAAATGGTTTAATCTGATTGTGGCTATATTGTTTATGGCGGTAGGGCTTTATTATGCGTATATGTTTTATCTATAGATTTTAATTAGGATTAGTTATGTTGCAACAATTTGCCGACTGGTTGGCATACGGACTGTTGGGGCTCGATGCGCAGTCGCGTATAGGCTCGGCTGTAGATTTCTTCTTTTACGATACAATCAAGATTCTGATTCTGTTGTTCGTGATAAGTGCCTTGATGGGTGTAATCAATGCGTACTTTCCCATCGATAGATTACGCAGATACCTCACCACACACAAACTGTTTGGATTACAATATTTTTTTGCTTCACTTTTTGGAGCGATAACACCCTTTTGTTCTTGTTCGTCTATCCCTTTGTTTATAGGCTTCGTCAAGGGTGGTATACCACTTGGAGTAACGTTCGCCTTTCTGATTACATCGCCTTTGGTGAACGAAGTGGCAGTGGCCATGTTTCTAGGTACATTCGGATTACGTATTACCCTTGTTTATGTGGTGAGCGGTATGCTGCTGGGCATGATTGGCGGTTTTGTGCTCGGCCGGATGAAACTCGAGCCCTATTTGAGCGAGTGGGTGAGAAATATTCAGAAAGTCTCCAATGCCGAAAGTGAAACATGGGAGAAAGAGCACGTTTCGTTTGTGGGGCGTTTGCCTGGTATCCTTAGAGACTCATGGGGTATCGTTAGGGGCGTGTTACTATATGTCATAATCGGTATTGCCATAGGCGGGGCTATTCACGGATATGTACCCGAAGGTTTTTTCCAACACTATATGTCCAAGAGTAGTTGGTTTGCCGTACCGCTGTCGGTTCTATTGGGTATTCCCATGTATGCTAATGCAGCGAGTATTGTTCCTATAATAGAAGTCTTTGTAGCCAAAGGTGTACCTATAGGAACGGCACTGGCCTTTATGATGGCAGTAGTAGGACTATCGTTGCCCGAAGCCACTTTGTTGAAAAAGGTAATGACATGGCGGCTCATCGGAATCTTTTTCGGTACGATAACGTTGTTTATCATTATCTTGGGGTATTTGTTTAATTGGTTATTATAAGGACGATATGAAAATATTAATATTATGTACGGGCAACAGTTGCCGCAGCCAAATGGCTCAAGGCTTTTTACAGTCGTTCGATGCAGACTTGACCGTTTGTTCTGCTGGAATTGAACCTTCTGAAAAGGTGAATGAAAATGCCGTCAGAGTGATGAAAGAAGCAGGTATAGATATAAGTGGTGAGTATCCCAAACATGTAAATTCTTTCTTGAAAGAAGAATGGGACTATGTCGTCACCGTATGTGGAGGGGCGCAAGAAGCATGTCCCGTATTCGAAGGGAAGGTAAAACATCGTTTGCATATTGGCTTTGACGATCCCGCTGCGGTAAAAGGAACTGCGGAACATGTAGAAAGTGAATTTCGTCGGATAAGAGATGAAATAAAGAATGCTTTTTTTCAATTTTACACCTCTATAAAAGAATGAAACATCTTGCTTTTCTGGATAAGTATTTGACTTTATGGATCTTTATAGCCATGGTCGTAGGAGTCAGCATCGGGTATTTCTATCCCGGTATTGTATCGTTTTGGGGACGATTTGAAGTCGGTTCTACCAATATCCCGTTAGCTGTGGGCTTGATACTGATGATGTTTCCGCCATTGGCTAAAGTTCGTTACAGCGAACTTGGTGGAATCTTTAGTGATAAAAAGGTGCTGGCAACTTCTCTTTTGATAAACTGGGTAGTTGGTCCGTTATTGATGTCCTTTCTGTCTATCTTGTTTTTGTCTTCCCATCCCGATTACATGTATGGGGTTATTCTGATAGGATTGGCCCGTTGTATTGCTATGGTTTTGGTATGGAATGAATTGGCAAAGGGTAGCAGCGAGTATGCAGCCGGACTTGTGGCTCTGAATAGCATCTTTCAGGTTGTTTTTTATGCGATATATGCCTATTTCTTCATTGCTATATTCCCTCGTTGGTTTGGACTTCCAACGACAGACCTGGTTCGGAAGATAACAATAGGGACTGTTGCCGAGAATGTTATGATTTATCTGGGAATACCTTTTGTGGCAGGTTTCGTCATTCATTGGATGCTGAATAAAATGAAAGGGGAACAATGGTATTATGAGCATTTTATACCACAAATCAGTCCCCTTACATTAATAGCGTTGCTCTTTACCATTGTTGTGATGTTTTCTTATAAAGGAGAATACATCATAAAGTTGCCTTTAGATGTTGTAAAAATAGCCGTTCCGTTAGTCTTGTATTTTTGTATCATGTTTTTCTTTACCTTTTGGATTACCAAAAGAAAAAAGATGCCCTATGATAAGGCTGTTGCAGTATCTTTTACGGCAACTGGGAATAATTTCGAATTGGCCATTGCCGTAGCAATAGCTATATTCGGTGTTAATTCGGGAGAAGCCTTTGCTACAGTCATCGGACCGTTGATAGAAGTGCCCGCTTTGATTCTATTAGTGAAATATGCGTTGGCATATAGGTGGCGGAATTGAATGCTCGATGGCTTGATTGAATATTTGTATGGAGATCTTTCTCCATATTGGAATTGTTTAAAACTTCAATAGTCGCAATCCATATGCGACTATTGAAGTCTCATATTTACAATTCGATAATTTCTTCAGGTGCCTTAGTTAGTTTCTCTACACCTTCACTTGTTACGACCCATGAGTTTTCGATACCTACCGGACCTACTTCGGGTATCACAATTTTCGGTTCGAGTGCAAATACCATGCCTGGCTCAATTTCTGTTTTGATGCGGGGGGCAAATACGGGATCTTCGTTTATCTCGAGTCCGATGCCGTGTCCTATGAAATGTGCCTGTTGCTCGATGCCCATGAATTTATCTTCGAATCCGTCAGCTTTTGCTATTTCTAAAGCTACCTGGTAGATATCTTCGCAAATAACTTTTGGGGCTATTATCTCCGATAGTTTCTTTTGTATCTTCAGGCAGGTATTATGAGCGGCATAGGCTTCGTCGGTGAGCTTGCCGATAGAGAATACGCGGCTCATATCGCACATGTAGCCGTAGAAGTTGCCTCCCATATCGACCATGACGCTGTGTCCCTCTATTAGAGGAGCTCCGTTTACTCCGATGGGAAGTGAATGGTGAGTTCCTGCCCCTCCTAATGCAAAATCGTAGGGTGATGGAGCTGCCGCATTGTTGCCACTGAGCACGCTGCCCATAAAGATTTCCATGCTTTGTCCGAATACTCTGAACAAACCCAGATTGCCATTCTTGCGCATCAGTCGCTCTATTTCGATAGAGAAATCGAGATCGGTCATACCTTTTTGATAGACAGACGGAATCTGTTCGTAGGCTTTAGTATGGAGTTGTGCCGAACGGCGGAATACTTCGACTTCGTATTCGGTCTTCACACTTCTGGCTTTGCGGATGATGTCCGTGCCATTGACTATTTCTGCATCGGGAAATAATTTACTCAGACGCATGTATGAGGAGTAGGGAAGTTCGTCGCCTTCGAGCATCAGTTTGTCTGGCACTTCGAGTTCTAGTTCTTTTAACTTGCCCGGAATTTCTTCGGGTTTACGTATGGAGACGACATGCTCGCCTGTAATGTTGTGTGGTCTTTTGAGAAATAGAATAGCTGGAGAATTGAGAGGTAAATACAAATAGCCGCATACAACGCGGCCAAAAGTATAGAGCATGTTGACATTACACGTTATAAGGGCGGCGTTAATACCCTTCTTTGCCATGAAGACACGAATTTTGTCTCTTCGTGTCTTAAGTTCCGGTTGAAGCATATCTTTGTATCTTTTTAAAGTATAATGACGCAAAGATAATAAAGAAATGGTTGAAAATGAAACTTATCTTATCTTTTTCTTTTTTATTAATATAGTATAAGGATCTTCGTCAACAACGGCTATTTCGAAACATGTTTTAAGATTTCTTGGCGCTATTTGGAGTGGCGGTTTTATTTCTTTAGGTAGTTCACTGACTTCTACTAATGAACGCCCACTACGGAGAATGCCGAGTTCACTGGCTGCCCGATAAGATAGGTCGATTATCAATCGTTTGCCAAATGGACCTCTGTCTGTGACTTTAACGAAAACAATCTTGCCATTCAGAGGATTTTTGACTTGAAGTATCGTACCAAATGGATAAGTGCGATGGGCGCACGTAAGGCTGTCTTTATGATACCTGCCGCCATCGGACGTGCGGTGGCCATGTAGCCCCTTACTATAATAAGTTGCATTGCCCACCTTCTGTGCTTGAAGGCAGGTAATGCAAAAAATAAAGTATGTAAAAATTAAATACGCTTTTTTTAAAATCATACAATTCCCTGTGCCAACATAGCATGAGCCACTTTCATGAAGCCTGCGATGTTTGCACCTTTCACATAATTGATATAGCCGTCGGGCTCTGTGCCATACTTCACGCACTGTGCATGAATGCTGTGCATGATCTGGTGCAACTTCTGGTCAACTTCTTCGGCTGTCCAGCTAAGGTGCATTGCATTTTGTGACATTTCGAGTCCTGATGTAGCTACACCGCCTGCATTGACTGCTTTGCCCGGTGCATACAACATCTTTTTCAGAATAAACAAATCGATAGCTTCTGGTGTACATCCCATATTGGAGATCTCGCCGACACAGATAAACTTGTTGTCGATGAGTTTTTGAGCATCGTCACCATTCAGTTCGTTTTGAGTAGCGCAAGTGAGAGCAATGTCTGCTTTTACTTCCCATGGACGACGGTTTGCAAAGAACTTAGCACGAGGGTATTTCTCTGCATAAGGTGCAACAATGTCGTTGCCGGAAGCACGAAGTTCGAGCATATAGTCTATTTTGTCTCCGCTTACGCCGTCTTCGTCAAGAATGTATCCGTCGGGACCGGAGATGGTAATAACTTTAGCTCCAAGTTGTGTGGCTTTTGTAACAGCACCCCAAGCAACATTTCCGAAACCGGAAACAACAATTGTTTTGCCTTTGATGTCAATGCCTTTAGTCTGCAACATTTGATTTACAAAATAAAGACCACCGAATCCTGTTGCTTCAGGGCGGATTAAAGAACCGCCATATTCTAAGCCCTTACCGGTGAATGTGCCGGTAAATTCGCGGGTTAACTTTTTGTACATGCCGAATATATAGCCGATTTCGCGACCGCCTACACCGATATCACCGGCTGGAACATCCATGTCGGGACCTATGTGGCGCCACAATTCGAGAACGAATGCTTGGCAGAAACGCATGATTTCGGCATCGCTCTTGCCTCGTGGTGAGAAATCGGAACCACCTTTGCCTCCACCCATAGGTAGTGTTGTCAATGCGTTCTTGAACGTCTGTTCGAAGCCCAAGAATTTAAGAATAGACAAGTTGACTGAAGCGTGGAAACGTAAACCTCCTTTGTACGGTCCGATGGCGTTATTGAATTGAACACGATAGCCGAGATTGGTTTGAACTTCACCTTGATCGTCTACCCAAGTAACGCGGAATGTGAAGATACGATCGGGCTCAACTAAGCGTTCGATGATTTTTGCTTTTTCAAATTCTGGATGTTGATTGTATACTTCCTCAATTGATATGAGGACTTCTTTGACTGCTTGGAGGTACTCAGACTCTCCCGGATGTTTGGCCTCCAACGAGGTCATGATTTTTTCAATATTCATAATAAAGTATTTAAAGGTTATGATAAAATGTCATAAATCACTCTGCAAATATAAGTATTATTTTGAATGACGCTAAACAAAATGGCAATAAAATAATAATTTTTTGATTTTTTGTTATAATGACACTTACTTACTGCTTTGCTCTATTTTGAATGTTTTGAACAAAAATCAGCAAAAATGTTTATATTTGCAAGTACTTTGCATTTTATTTTTAAAGATTGCTCTATTTTTATGCTTTCTGATAATAAATAAGTTTTTATAGTTAGCTTTGTTTTTATGGAGGAAAAAGATGGAAGAAAATAAACTTTATATAAAAAATATGGTATGCGGTCGATGTATTTCGGCCGTTAAGTCGGAACTCGACCAATTGCATATCGGTTATGTCTCGGTTGTCTTGGGTGAAGTGGAACTATCTGCCTCTCTGTCGGTCGAACTAAAGGAGAAGTTGCGGGAGGCGTTGCAATCGAAAGGCTTTGCACTGATAGACGACAGACGAAGTCGATTGATCGAACAGGTGAAGTCGATTATTATCGAACTGGTTCATTATAGTTCTGAACGGCTCACGGTTAACTTGTCAGATTATATCGTCGAGAAGGTGCATTTGGACTATCATCATATCAGCGATCTCTTTTCTGAGGTGACGGGATATACCATTGAAAAGTACTATATTGCTCAGAAAGTGGAGCGTATCAAGGAACTTCTGGTGTACGATGAACTTTCGTTGAGTGAAATAGCCGATCAGCTAAACTATTCGAGTGTGGCTCATCTTAGTGCTCAGTTCAAAAAAGTAACGGGGTTGACGCCTACTTATTATAAAAAGGTGGGCGCAGACAAACGTAAGCCGTTGGATGAGGTGCTCTGATAGGGAAAAGTTATAAATCTTTCCGGAAATTGTATAATGCCTTTCTTCGTCTTTTGTTCTACTTTTGCAACAAAGAAATCTCCTTTGGAGATGTGTGTTGTAACAATAAATAAGAAGGTATGAATAAGAATAGTGTAACTCGTAATTTTCCGGTACTCAACTTGCATTGTGCA
>JAAYUD010000098.1 GCA_012517855.1 Bacteroidales bacterium | reverse complement strand
TCTCTTGCATCTTATTTTCTTTTCTAATTGATGCAAAGATATTATTTAATTTGCACTCCCCCAACTTTTACTGGTGAGCCTATAAAACTGTTTCGAATTCTTTTGGCCTCTTTTTGGTGCATTTCTCGAGTTTGTCTCTCGATTCAGCCCGCTAAACCTTCGAAACAAATCCAATAAATTCGCTCAAAAATAACCTCAAAAGACTTTCGATAAAAATTTAAAACAGCTTCTTCTACCTGGGCACTATTTTAGAATTTAGTTCATTTATTACTATTGGTGTCCGGTGAAAATGATCAATGCAAAAAATAGGGCTGTTTTCCACTTTCGGAATTCAGCCTTTTTTATTTTATTTGTAAGTACTATAAACATCATTAAGAGAAATCATGAAAAGCAAAAGTGTCTATTTCACTAGACGCCAATAGATATTGTTATAAACCTTGGTGTCTCAATAAAGTAATAGCATTTGAAACTAATAGTAAAGTTAAGGCTGAAAAGGAAATTGGAAAATATGGAATAAAAAAAACAGCCCCACGATTCACATCGTAGTGACTGCACAACACAAACACAAAATAAAACACGACAAAACTACTATGCAAGCATATTTGTTAAAGATAAATCTTTTGTACCCCATTGTCCCTATTCGCATAGCCACAATGGCGATAGCCAAATATGTGCTTTTTTAAAGAATGAGATATCGTGTTGTATCTCATCTTTATATTGTCTCGCTAACACTACATGATGCCGCGTTCGCGAAGTTTCTTTTGCCAATTCCATGCCGAAAGCAAAGTATCTTCAATACTCGTCTCAGCTTTCCATCCTAATTCATTATTAGCATATTCCGGATTGGCCCATATTTGTTCGATATCGCCGGCACGACGATCGGCTATTTCATAATTGAGTTTGACTCCTGTTGCTTTTTCAAATGCATGGATCAGTCCTAAAACAGATACACCGTTACCGGTTCCCAAATTGAATGCCTCAATTTTGTTTTTCTGTTTTTTGTCCACAAGACGATGCACGGCTGTAACATGTGCTTTTGCCAAATCTACAACGTTGATATAATCGCGAATACATGATCCGTCGGGAGTATTATAATCATCGCCAAAAACTTTGAGCATAGGACGAATGCCCATAGCTGTCTGCGTAAGATAAGGAATAAGATTTTGAGGAACACCATTGGGAAGCTCGCCTATCAATGCCGATGGATGTGAACCGATCGGGTTGAAATAACGAAGCATGATAACATTAATCGGAGCGCCCGAATGTACCGTGTCACGAAGAATGTCTTCATTTATTTTTTTTGTATTGCCATAAGGCGATTCTGCTTTCTTGAATGGAGCATCTTCGGCTACCGGAAGTTTGTCCGGTTGCCCGTAGACAGTGCACGAAGAAGAGAACACAAACCCTTCTACTTTATGTACCTGTATTAAATCCAACAGATTAATTAGCGATAGAATATTATTGCGATAATATAACAACGGTTTCTGAACCGATTCTCCAACTGCTTTGCTAGCTGCAAAATGAATGATTGCTTTAATCCCAGAATAGCGCTTAAATATTTCATCAAGAGCATTATAATCACAACAGTCGTTTTTTTCAAAAGCTGGACGTATACCTGTTATTTTCTCAATACTATCGACTACATCGGCACTTGAGTTTGATAGGTTATCTACAATAATAACTTCATATCCGGCATTTTGGAGTTCTACTACAGTATGCGATCCAATGTATCCTGTGCCTCCTGTTACTAAAATTCTATCTTTCATTTTATTTGAATTTGTTTTCATTAGCCGATGCGAAATTAAGAATATTCATTCGAATATAAAAGCACTTCGCGTTATTTTTCTGTTTGACATTTTTCACATGAGCCATTACCATGCATAATTTATACCAAAACTAAAGTATTCTTTAAACTGAAAGTGGCTTGTCCCTTCTGTTGGTGTAGCAGAATCGTCATAACGCCCATGAATAAAAAGCTGTGCAGACAGATACTTATTTAATAAGAAGTTAAAGGTGTTTTCCCATTCGGCTTGAGAAGTTGTATAATCGGTAAAATAATATAGACGGGATGTCCATGCTACAGTCGGAATAATTTGCCATGTCCAAGTAGAAGTTAATTTAGAACCGAACAGATTAAGGGACTTTCTTCCTTCTTCTAAACCATAAGTAGTTTGATTTACTCGATGATCACCCACATAACGCCAATTGTAAGCCAGTGGAGATAATAATAATGAAAAATCGAGTTTCTTAGTCTTAACCTTGTAATCCATACCGATACTCAATATTAAATTGGCAGGTGACATAAATGCAGCCAAAACATCGTTGGTATTCTTTTTATATGAATTACTGAACTGCGTATTAAATTCACCTGATATAGTATAATACCAATGCTTTGATGCCTGAACACCAAGTTTACTATATATTCTCAATAAATCATTTGATACCAAATATTTATGACAAGTATCCGATGGAGAAGATGTTACGCCATATTTTGCCTCAAGCAAATTGTCCCACTGTATCTTTTCCTTATCATTATAATTTGCCTTAAGAGCCAAATAGCCTAGTGCAGTATTGGTACTTTCGCCTCCTTTATACCAATTATTCGAGACATAATTTTGTGTCATCTGCAAAGAAATACTTCCACCATACGTCCACCAGTTGGGTTTGTATGACATAAGAGATGCTTTTCTTAAATTTTCTTCTTTAGGTTCTTGTTTGAATAAATTGGCAAATTTTGTTTTTTGTACTGGAGCAGCAGATATATTACTATGAAATAGTTCACGGCTCATAACTTGGGCTTCTGTAGTTTGAATAGCCTGATAATTCTTTAAATATAAATTGAGTAATGTTTTATTGACCTGTGCATTGGCCAATTTATATTCCTTGAGGCTAAATATAGAGTCTAATGGAGAAATAATCTCTGAAATACTCTTTTCAACTAAATCGGGCATCTTCCAATTTAACGTAGAGATGGTTTCCATCGGAGCATAATAATAAGTAGGAGTTACAAAAAGCCTATAATATTTCGGATTATAATCTATCGTAGCAGCCAATGAATCTGTCATTATGGGCATACTCAATATGTCTTTAACATACAGAGCAGAAAGGCTGTCTTGCTGAACGATATTTTTTTGATCACTAGCTAAAGGTGGTGGTATAAATCGACCAACAAAAGAATTGGAAACATTTATTCGATTTGCCGAATAAGAAAATAAGACTGAATTTGAGGGTTTCGAAGAAGCCGATAAAAACGTCATAAAAAACAAACAGAATATTAATATTTTTCTCATCTTCTCTCATCATTTTGAATGCAAATATAATGAAGATAAACCTATATATAAAAGTCTTTAAGCGTTTTTTAATTATTAATAATGAAGAACATCAAACGGTAGCGTCTGATGATATTCTAGCATCCTCAAATTTAGATAAATTAGTTATTAGAAAACAGAATAAACACAAAAGTGCGCTAATATCCACTAAAGTGTGGTGAGATGCATTCAAATTGTTTTAATTGAATGCTTCTATAGGCTAAAATTAATTTGATGATAAAAAGAAATTTATCCGTTTGTTCCTGTTTTGCAAATAAAATATAGTAGAATGAATATGTTAATGTACGAATAAAGAAAAAATATATTAACCAGTTTTACATGTCGATTGCTGGCTAGTGCGCCGAAAAATGACTACTTTTGTAGTTTGAAATAGTAATGAGGGATAATATGAAACAGAAAAGAATACCTACCGAGTTGGGTACCGAGAGGATTGGAAAGTTATTAATGAATTATGCCACACCTGCCATCATAGCGATGACAGCATCTTCTTTATACAATATCATAGATAGTATTTTTATTGGCCATGGAGTGGGTCCGTTGGCCATCTCGGGATTGGCACTGACGTTTCCGCTGATGAATATTGTTGCTGCATTCGGTTCTTTTGTAGGTGTGGGTTCGGCTACTTTGACATCAGTGCGCCTGGGGCAAAAAGATTATGGTAGTGCCAATGTTATTTTGGGCAACTGTTTCATATTGAATGTAATGTTCGGTCTTACGCTTACAATATTGGGACTGATTTTTTTAAGACCTATATTATTGTTTTTCGGCGCGTCGCCCCATACTTTGCCCTATGCCTACGATTTTATGTTTATCATATTGATAGGCAACTTGGTAACTTGTCTTTATTTCGGTCTTAATGCGATGCTTAGAGCATCCGGAGCACCCGAAAAGGCCATGTATGCTACAATCGGTACGGTGTTGATCAATATTGTGTTGAATCCGTTATTCATTTTTGGACTGCACTTAGGCATTAGAGGTAGTGCCCTTGCCACTGTTATTTCACAGCTCACGGCATTGTGCTGGCAACTGAACTATTTTCGCAATAAAAATAATTTCATTTATTTTAAAAAGGGAACTTTCAGGCTCCACAAACAAATAGTCAAAGATACTCTGTCTATAGGACTTTCTCCTTTTTTGATGAATTTAGCTTCTTGTCTGATCGTTGTTCTCATCAATAAAGGGCTCAATAAGTTTGGCGGTGACATGGCAATCGGTGCATTTGGCATTGTAAATCGTTATGTCTTTGTTTTTGTGATGATCGTGTTCGGCTTTAATCAGGGTATGCAACCGATAGCGGGGTATAATTTCGGAGCAAAACTTTATGGACGTGTCAACCAAGTGCTCAAATTGACTATTATTTGTGCCACCGTTGTTACGACCATTGGTTTCTTCTTGGCTGAACTTTTCCCTGAAACTATCGTCAAGGCTTTTACTACTGATGCTGATCTTATCAGGCAGGCGACACTCGGTATGAGAATTGTGATGGTGACGTTTCCTATTATTGGTTTTCAGATGGTCACATCCAATTTCTTTCAAAGTATAGGGATGGCCAAAAAAGCCATCTTTCTATCGCTCACCCGGCAGATGATATTCCTCGTTCCGGCCGTTATTATTTTACCTCTTTTCTGGCAATTGGACGGAATCTGGTGGAGTATGCCTTTCAGCGATATATTTGCAACGGTTACTTCGGGAACAATGCTCTATTTGCAGTTTCGACAGTTCAAACGGCTAGAGAGTAATCAAATACAGTCCGGTAGATTATGATTATTAAAAGAAAAAATACTAATTTTGCACATCATTTTGAAATAGTAAATAATAAAAAATAAATAGAATGGCAGTAGAATTGAAAGGTCTTACAAAACGTAATGATAATTACTCGCAATGGTATAATGAGTTGGTGGTAAAGGCTGACTTGGCAGAACAATCTGCGGTGCGTGGCTGTATGGTAATCAAACCTTATGGGTATGCCATATGGGAGAAAATGCAACGCCAATTGGACGATATGTTCAAAGAAACAGGTGTGCAAAATGCCTATTTCCCGTTGTTGATCCCTAAATCGTTTTTGAGTCGTGAAGCCGAGCATGTGAAAGGTTTTGCCAAAGAGTGCGCAGTTGTCACTCATTATCGCCTGAAGAGTTCGGATGACGGACAAAGTGTGGTTGTCGATCCGGAAGCGAAACTTGAAGAAGAATTGATTATTCGTCCAACTTCAGAGACCATCATTTGGAATACTTATCGTAATTGGATTCATTCTTACAGAGATCTTCCATTGCTCATCAATCAGTGGGCGAATGTATTTCGTTGGGAAATGCGTACTCGTTTGTTCCTTCGTACAGCCGAGTTTCTTTGGCAAGAGGGACATACGGCACACGCCACCAGCAAGGAAGCCGAAGAAGAAGCCGTTCGTATGTTGAATATATATGGCGAATTTGCAGAGAAATACATGGCTGTTCCCGTTATCAAAGGTGTGAAGAGCGCCAACGAACGTTTTGCGGGAGCTCTCAATACATATACCATAGAAGGCATGATGCAAGACGGCAAGGCTTTGCAGTGCGGAACATCTCATTTCTTGGGACAAAACTTTGCAAAGGCTTTCGATGTGCAGTTTATTGATAAAGAAAATAAGCTCGATTATGTTTGGGCTACCTCTTGGGGTGTCTCTACTCGATTGATGGGTGCGCTGATCATGACTCACAGCGATGATAACGGTTTAGTGCTACCTCCCAAATTGGCTCCGATTCAGGTGGTCATTGTTCCTATTTACAAAAAAGAAGAACAACTTCAACAAATAGGAGAGAAGGTTGCCGGAATCGTCTCAGGACTCAAAGCGTTGGGCATATCAGTAAAATATGATGATGCGGACAACAAACGCCCGGGATTTAAATTTGCCGATTACGAACTGAAGGGTGTTCCTGTACGTTTGGTAATGGGAGCCAGAGATTTGGAGAACAACACCGTAGAGGTGATGCGCCGTGATACATTAGAAAAAGAAACTGTTTCTTGTGACGGCATTGTCGATTATGTCAGAAATCTGCTAGACGATATTCAGAACAATATTTATCAGAAAGCTCTTGATTATCGCAAACAAAAGACAATCGAGGTAAATAGTTACGATGAATTTAAAGAGAAGATAGAAGAAGGCGGTTTCTTGCTTTGTCATTGGGACGGCACTACCGAAACAGAATTGAAAATAAAAGAAGATACAAAGGCTACTATCCGTTGCATACCGATTGACGGTGATGAGACTCCGGGTGTCGATATGGTGACCGGCAAACCATCTGCACGTCGTGTCATCTTTGCCAGAGCTTATTAATTGAAGAGGTGTATGTACGAAGATAGAGTGACTAAAGCCGTCGAGCTTTTCAAGGAAGGTTACAATTGTTCTCAAAGCGTAGTGGGTGCATTTGCTGATATGTATGGTTTTACTCCCGAGCAAGCTTTCAGAATGTCATCTTCATTTGGCGGTGGCATAGGAAGAATGAGAGAAACATGTGGTGCAGCATGCGGGCTGTTTATGCTTGCCGGACTCGAAACAGGCGCTACTAAGGGATCCGACAAGGAAGGCAAAGCAGCTAATTATGCTTTGGTTCAAAAGCTGGCCGATAAATTGAAGTCCAAAAATGGTTCTATCGTATGCGGCGTTTTGCTAGGATTACGTAAGTCCGAGGTCGAATTGCAAACGATAAATAACCTTTCTTCTGTACCGGCCGAACGCACGGAACAATATTATAAGAAACGTCCTTGTGTTCAATTAGTTGAGCAGGCTGCGCGTCTTTGGACGGAATATTTGGAAGACCAGATGAGGAAATAGGGCTAATTTTTTGGTCAATTTAGTATAAAACGGTAAAATTATTTCGGTAAAAAGTGTTGTATAACATATAAAATACTATCTTTGTAACGAAATTAATTTCAGGAGAATAAGAGAATTATAAAATGTCTAACATTTAAAAACTGAAAGAAATGTTGAAAGTTAAAGCAGGAGAGATAGCCGGATCTATTTGGAACGCTCTTAATGGAACGGAAGGCATGACGGCTAAACAACTTAAGAAAACGCTTAAAGTAGTCGATAAAGATCTTTATTTAGGTCTTGGTTGGTTGTTAAGGGAAGACAAAATCTCTGCAGAAGTGCAGGAAACAGATGTTTTTATTAAATTGATCTAAGAAGCTATTTTGAATTTTTAGAAACATAAGAATCTGAAACTGTTTCGAAGCTTCAAAATTATTTCGATAAAAATTCAACACAACTTCTAAATTGATTAATTCTTCAAATAAAAATGCGTTGGCGTCCTAAAACTTGCCAACGCATTTTTATTTTGCTAGGGATTTTCATACTTTCTTATACTGCCATCATAAAAACGTAGAAACGATGGCATAGAATCGCTTTTTGCAATAAAAATCAATTGATTTATTTTCTATTCTCTTCCTCTTGCACTATCTTTGCATACAAATAGAGGATATTGCATGAAGAATATACGCAACTTTTGTATTATTGCACATATTGATCACGGTAAGTCAACTCTTGCCGATAGGTTACTCGAATATACCAAGACAATAGAGATTACCGAAGGCCAGATGCTTGATGACATGGATTTGGAAAGGGAACGTGGTATTACTATCAAAAGCCATGCCATCCAGATGGAATATAACTATCAAGGAGAAACTTATATACTCAATTTGATTGATACCCCGGGGCATGTGGACTTTTCTTATGAAGTTTCACGGTCTATTGCTGCTTGCGAGGGTGCTTTGCTCGTCGTCGATGCATCTCAAGGAGTGCAGGCTCAAACTATTTCTAACCTTTATATGGCTATTGAGCATGACTTGGAGATTATTCCCGTCATCAATAAATGTGATATGGAAAGTGCCAATCCGGACATGGTGGAAGACGAAATTGTTGATCTTCTAGGCTGCAAGCGTGAAGATATTATTCGCGCTTCGGCACGTACGGGCTTGGGAGTCGAAGAAATTTTGAATGCAATAGTAGAACGTGTTCCGCATCCTGTGGGTGATGAAGATGCTCCGCTGCAAGCACTGATATTCGATTCGGTATTCAATCCGTTCCGTGGTATTATCGCCTATTTTAAGGTCCAAAACGGTGTGCTCCGTTCGCACGACAAGGTGAAGTTCTTCAATACCGGTTGCGAATACGAAGCCGACGAGATAGGTGTACTTCGTATGGATTTGGTACCGCACAAAGAAATGCGTACAGGCGAAGTAGGCTATATCATTTCGGGAATAAAAACTTCGACCGAAGTAAAGGTGGGCGACACTATAACGCATGTCGTAAATCCGTGCAAGGAAGCTATCAAAGGGTTCGAGGAAGTAAAGCCTATGGTGTTTGCCGGTGTTTATCCTATCTCACCCGAAGATTTTGAGAATCTGCGTGCTTCGCTCGAAAAGCTTCAACTCAATGATGCCTCACTCACTTTCTCTCCGGAGTCATCCATTGCGCTGGGTTTCGGATTCCGCTGCGGTTTCTTGGGATTGCTACACATGGAAATTGTTCAAGAACGTCTTGACAGGGAGTTCGATATGGATGTTATCACTACCGTTCCGAATGTCTCTTATAAAATATACGACAAGCAGGGCGAGATGACGGAAGTGCACAATCCGGGTGGCATGCCAGATCAGACATTCATAGATCACATTGAAGAACCTTACATTAAAGCTTCGATAATTACGACCACCGATTTTATTGGCCCGATTATGACGCTATGTCTCAGCAAACGTGGAGAACTCATTAAACAAGAGTATATTAGCGGTAATCGAGTAGAGCTTTACTATAATATTCCTTTGGGCGAAATTGTGATAGACTTTTACGATAAGCTCAAGAGTATTTCGAAAGGTTACGCCTCGTTCGATTATCATCCCGATGGATTTCGTCCTTCTAAATTGGTGAAATTGGATATTCTGCTCAATGGTGAGCCGGTCGATGCTTTGTCGTGCTTGACTCATGTCGATAACGCCTATACTTTAGGACGCCGCATGTGCGAGAAGTTGAAAGAGCTCATTCCCCGTCAGCAATTCGATATTGCCATTCAGGCAGCTATTGGTGCCAAGATTATCGCTCGCGAAACTGTTCAACAGGTTCGTAAGGACGTGACGGCAAAGTGCTATGGCGGTGACGTCAGCCGTAAACGCAAGTTGCTCGAAAAACAAAAGCGCGGCAAGAAACGTATGAAACAAATAGGTAGCGTTCAGGTACCCCAAAAAGCCTTTTTGGCGGTACTCAAACTCGACTAATATAGGAGACTGCCCCTTTCTTTTCTCTATTGAAATTTTACTCGGCTGTAATAATCATCTGCATCAACAGAGGCAGATGGTCGCTATAGCCGCTTTCATATTTCATCCCGTAGTAGGTTCTATAGGGGCGCTTTCCACCATAAGTTTTATCTTCGGTCATCAGAAAAGGCAGATGCACGATTTGTGCCAATGATTCAGAAGTATATATTCTATTGGTCGTATTAAGCAAGCTGCCCGAAACAATTAAATGGTCTAGCAGATTCCACTCTCCTCGAAATTTGTAACTGCCTTCTTCATGTTGTTTTACCTGTCGCGCCAACAGATGGTATAGTTTGTTATCATCTATTTCTTTCTCCGGTGCTTTTGCTCCCAATATTTTACTGATAGAAGGGCTCTCGGGAAAGTCATTAAAATCGCCTAGAATTAATATCTTCGGTGTTCTCCTTTGAGCTTTTGTTTTCTCTATTTCGGTCATCAAAGTCTTGGCAAAATGTGTCCGATAGGGGCGGGATGCCATTTCTCCGCCACTTCTGGATGGTGCATGTACCACATAAATGTCAAGTGTGTCTTGCAGCGTTATCAATCCTGTTACATGAAGTATATCACGTGTAGGCCGAAAATCATTCAATGGAGTTACCCCAATGCTTTCATATCCCAGTAATTTAAATCTGTCTCGTTGATAAAGCAACGCCACATCGATACCACGTTGATCCGGAGAATCGGTCATGACGAACCGATAATTTAATTCTCTCAATGCCGAATAGCGAGTCAAAGCAATCAGTACGCTGTCGTTCTCTACTTCGCACAAAGCGATTAATGCGGGTGGATTCCAGTTGCCAGTTGCAGCGACAATTGTCTTGGCAATCTTATCCAGCTTCTGACGGTAACGGTAGTAGTTCCAATGACGAAGTCCATCCGGTAAAAATTCATGATCATTCTTCAATGTATCATGTCGGCAATCGAACAAATTTTCGACATTCCACTCCATGATACTGATCGTATCGTTAGAATGACCGAAAGCAGGCAATACCGCGTATAGGAATACGAGAAATAATGAAAGACGGTGTGTTATGATAGTATTCATAGGTTATCAAAACTTGCAGAAAGCGACTTTCTGTTTCAAAGTAAACAAATAGCCCCGAGCTAGCGAGAATTATAAAATACTCTTTCTACCCCGGGGTTTTTATATATGTGATATATGCGCGTTGCGCTTTTATCTTTTGGCAGGAATATTCTTCAATATATCAAGTAGCAACTTCCAAAATTTGTCTACAGTAGGAATTAACAGACGTTCGTCGGGCGAATGGACGCCGACAAGCTGTGGTCCGAAAGAAATCATGTCGAGATTGGGATATTTCTGTAAAAACAAACCGCATTCGAGTCCTGCATGAATACTCCGTACGATGGGCTCTTCATTGAATAGACGCTTGTACGATGCTACCGTGATATTCAGAATCTCCGAATGAGTGTTGGGTTTCCAACCCGGGTATCCGTCATTGTGCACTGCTGTAGCACCTGCCATTGTCATTACGACTTCTACCATGGTAGCCATGTCGTTGCGCGACGATGTGATATCGCTACGTTGGCTTGTCTCGATGCGAATCACGTTGCCCTCTTTCATCTTCACAGAGGCCAGATTGGTCGATGTCTGAACAAATCCCGCAATCTCCTGACTCATTGCAAAAACACCATGAGGCATGGCATAAAGCATTTTCAGTAGGTTGGCAGCACTCTTTTTGTCGATGGCTTTCGGATGTGCTTCAACCGATTCTAACGTCATCTTCAAATTGGGTTCTGTTACACTGTATTCGTCTTCTATTTCCGAAATGAAGATATTCAGATCGGCACGGACGGTATGCTTTTCATCTTGAGGAACAGCACATACGGCATAAGCTTCCCGGGCAATGGCATTATGTAGGTTCCCTCCGTCGATCGTGCAGAGATACAGATCTATTTTGGATGCTTCCTTGTATAGAAAGCGATTGAGCACCTTGTTGGCACAAGCTCTGTTCTTATTGATATCGTCGCCGGAGTGTCCGCCAACTAAGCCCGATACGTGAACTTTAAAAAAGTAATAATCTGTTGGCACCTCGATTTGTGTGTATTTGAGTTCTCCTACGGTGTTGATGCCGCCGGCACATCCTATAAACAGCTGTCCGTCGTCTTCCGAGTCGAGATTTATCAGAATATCGCCACTCATGAATCCTCCTTTCAACGCATTGGCACCTGTCAATTGCGTCTCTTCGTCTACAGTGAACAGACATTCGATAGGACCATGTTCGATAGATTCATCTGCAAGGATAGCCAGTCCTGTCGCTACGCCGATACCGTCGTCAGCTCCGAGAGTCGTTCCCTTTGCCTTCAGCCAATCGCCATCCACTTCTGTTTGGATAGGATCTTTCATGAAGTCGTGCTCAACGTCACTATTCTTTTCGCATACCATATCCGTGTGACCCTGCAAAACAACAGTTTTCAGGTTCTCTTTACCTGGAGTGGCAGGCTTTTTTATTACTACGTTGCCCGCATCATCAACTTTAGTTTCCAAGTGATGCTTTTCACCGAATTCTTTCAGATAAGCAACAATCTGCTCTTCGTGTTTCGAAGGGCGTGGTACTTGGCATATTTCATGAAAATAATGAAAAATGCCGGCCGGTTTCAAATCGGTTTCTTTCATAATACTAATATTAAAGAGTCTTTTCAAAAGACTTGTTGTGCTAAATATGTTTAATCTGATAGGCAATTATGACTATTCCGTCTGATTTTACATTGAAAAGATAGCGATAAATCGCCACAAAAGTCTATCTTTGCATCGCAAAAGTAATTGAAATGTACCTAATATTGTTATTTACTTTGTTAATAGTTGCTATTTGCGTCCTTTTTTTGGGCGTAAAAGTCTTTTTTGTGAAAGGTGGGAAATTTCCCAATGAACATATCAGTGAAAGCAAAGCAATGCAGCAACACGGGATACATTGTTATACTGAGCAGGATGCCGAATTCCAGAGAGTCTGCGATCATTTAGTCGCAGAAAAAAGGGAAGGCGGTAAAGAATGAATATGGTAACTAAAAATATAAACTATTTAAAGACAATATCAAAATTATGAAGAGAATGAAACTTCTTATCAACGTTATTGCAGCACTTGCGATCGTTGTTCTTTTTGCCCAATGCAACAAAAAATCGGATAAGGACAATGTCGATGTTAAGCCGATTCCTGCCGGTTCTTTGAAAATTGCATATGTTGAAATAGATACATTATTGACTAAATACAATCTCTGCAAGGATGTCAATGAAGCAATGGTGAAGAAAGAGGAAAACAGTCGTATGGTATTGAATCAAAAAGCCAGTGAACTAGCCAAAGACAAACAAGATTTCCAGAAAAAATACGATAATAACGCTTTCCTTTCAGAAGACAGAGCTAAACAGGAATACAATCGTCTGATGAAGATGGATCAAGATCTTCAGACATTGCAACAGAAATTGCAAAGTGAATTGGCTTCCGAAAATCAAAAGAATAGCTTGCAGTTGCGTGACTCGATCAACGCTTTCCTGAAAGATTTTAATAAGAAGTATCATTTCAACTTGATTATCAGCAACACTGGTATGGACAATCTGTTGTATGCCGATAAGTCGATGAATATTACCAGTGCCGTGCTTGACGGTTTGAACAAGCGCTACGCTATTTCGAAAAAATAATAGTTTTCAATAATAAGTATTAGATTTTAAGGGAGACATCGTTAGATGCTTCCCTTTTTTGTTGTTCTATGGAATGATATCAGTCACAACAATGCCTATTTTTATGTATCTGTATTTATATTGGTTATTAGCTGGTTATGAATTTACCTAAAAATAATTCAATAAACAGCGCATATTTTTCTTAAATATGCTTTGAATATATTACGATGTTTATTACCTTTGCACTCGCAAAACAGAAAAAGGTGCGTTAGTTCAGTTGGTTAGAATACATGCCTGTCACGCATGGGGTCACGAGTTCGAGTCTCGTACGCACCGCCAGATATTAGATGTCTAGAAATACAAATTTCTGGACATTTTTTTATTACTAAGTGATTTAATTTCATACATAATCCCAAATAATCTTTAATGAGTATGGACAAATTGACATGGAATTAAAATCTTCAACAGATAAAATCAATTATTACGGACGATGCTTATTTAGATGAAGCTAAAGATCTAATATTGAAACTACATTGTATCAACAACAGATTAAAAAAACAGACGTATGTCGCAGCCATAACTAACGTATGTTTCTGCGGTAACTAACGGAAGTTATCATGACAACTAACGTTAGTTTCTTCTGCGACATCCGTTAGTTATCGCAGCAACATACGGTTGATTTTTTGCAATATAAAATAAGACCACAGCCGTCGTTGTCGTATGTTAGTTTTTCCGGTGACGTTCTTATGTTTTCGAAAAAACTAACATACAACAACATTTTTAGGAACATACGACGTTTTGGAAGGGTAAAGACAGTATCAATTTATTGAAATAATCTATTCTTACTGATACTTAAAGATGTCTTATGCGGGTATGAACAACTCTGCTATTTCTATTCTAGTTATGGTACTATATCCGTCATATTAACAATCTGTTTATTAGGTATATACGTGTATATGATAGAAAAATGGGACTCGTAAAGTATATCTTCTCTCAGAGAATCAACGCTTTATGATTTCTCATATAAGGGCATTGATAATGAGCGATATAAGGGTGCGATGAAGATTGGTGTACCAAAATGTTTTTTTCGACCCCGTTTTCAGAAGTGAACATTGGGAGCGATGCTGATACTATTTTAACCATACCGGAGTGGCACTTCTTGATATACAAAATGGAACCTGTATTCTCAAAAAATGATAAGGACGAACATAAAAATTCATAAGGACGAAACTGAAAGTTTATACATACAAACATTTATTTTCGTCCTTATGAATTTCTCTCTGTATATCAGATATTTAAGCACGATGCATAGATGTCTTATCCTGATTTGATTTACATTCGAGCGTTGAAGCTATAGCGGAAATAGTGCCCTGTAAGGGCCTGTAGTTGATGTTTGGATAAGAAAGCATCAGTATGTCTGGAAATATTCACATCGAAATACGATCTGAAAAATGGATTGCAGGCAAAGTATTGTATCATAGCTCGTTTCGATGTCAATAGGGTGAGCATTCCAACTATCGATATAGAGTAAGACTATCTCAATTGAGGCTGTTTATACAAATATTTTCTGTAAAGACAGAAAAATATTTCACGTCTTCTTACAACTCATTAATATAAAGTCAATCTCTTATCGGATATAAGCACTCAATACTATAATGTTTGGTTTCTATCGTTTTACTAGTGGCCCTATTAAAGGTATATTATACTGAATTCCTTTTGGGGGTAAGCAGATAATTATAGAATAGAGCAAAGGGATGAATTTTATGGTTATTTGGGGTCGATATAAAAATGTTATTTGATGTGGCGACAATAAATAATATTCGTAAATTTGCATATTAACCAAAACAGAAGAGAATGATACAGTTGCGCTGTCATGAAGATTTAGAACAGTTGGTGATGACAATGGGATTTCTACCTTTCTTTAAAAACGAGATACCGGGTTTCTCGGTAGAAGAGGTTACTTCGTCCGAATTCTGGTTTTCGCACGAGAATGAAGGGGCATGGGAATGGAAAGGGCCTGTTGTTCGTAATGGAAAGTGTGTATATGGCAAGCTGTTTAATAGTAAGGCTGGTTTTGTTAGTTTAGAATGGTTTCCCGAATTGGTTAATTACAGGCGATGCGATCATGCTATTCTCAATATACCCGGTACCAGTAATTTTGGTCATAACGATCATTTGATATACGACGCAGTTGTTACTCACGAATCTTTATTGTCAAAAGAGATAAAGGCTATCTGCG
This sequence comes from Bacteroidales bacterium, assembly GCA_012517855.1. Taxonomy (GTDB): domain Bacteria; phylum Bacteroidota; class Bacteroidia; order Bacteroidales; family Bacteroidaceae; genus JAAYUD01. The sequence goes on along the minus strand of JAAYUD010000098.1, from coordinate 2,036 downwards.
GCTTTAATACGATAAAAAAGAAAAAGAAGATCGATTCGTTTATTGTAGACGAAATAGAAAAGCCTGTACAAAAGAAGTCTTATGTCGGTCCTCGCGAATCGTTCGAAGCTGTGATGACTAGACTCCAGATGAATACTTATTTGATCATTGCTGATTTTGAATATTTGCTCAATAGACACAATCAGCCCTATGGTTGGGGTATTGCGCGTTATACTTCTCCCGAATTGCTGTTTGGTAAATCGCTTATTGCTTCGTGCAATGGGCATTCTAAAGAAAAATCGTTGCAGCGTATAATGACTCATCTTCATAAAGTACTACCGCAGGCAACAGAGAGGCAAATAATGAAACTGATAGGAGAATATCATTAAGAGAGGTGATCGAATTATCTTATGAATCAAACAAAAGAGCTGAAATGATATAACGATCGCTTATCTTGCAATGGCTACCGTCTCGTTTATTGATCTCTTTGATCGGTGACCGAATAGATAGATTGTATTCTCTTTTTTATGCATGAAGAGATGTAATAATATCTCTTTCATTAAGATAATACGAATCTATATAATGTATAAGTGGAATAATGACTATTTTTATAAGAAAATAAAAATAGAAAACTTTTGTTTTAAAAAACATGCCCCTAATATATTCTATGGCTATTTGCTGGATAACTTATGAAAAAACACAATAAAAAAGTAGTCATAAGTGATACACTTTATATTTAATTATTATATCTTTGTCATCACAAAATGGTTCTTTTATCAAGAAGCTACTTGGTGAAGATTAATAGGGAATGCCGTGAAAGTCGGCAACAGTACCCGCTGCTGTAAGTTCCACCTTATATATATTATAAGGTAAATATATTCGACGATTATAGCCACTGACCTGCAAAAGATTGGGAAGGTGTCGAAACGGAATAAGTCAGAAGACCTGCCATGCGTTATATTTAAGTTTTGGGACTTCGGGAATAAGGTCTTTTCAAAGATGTTTATGTGAATAGCAATTCATGTGTATCATCGTTGCAAATTTCCCATTGGAAGGAATTCTTCTTCGCTTCTCAATCTTAGCTATATATATTTTGGATAAAGTAAATACTTTTATTAAGAAATTATATATATACTATTATGGACATTTTAGGAATTCAAATTGTAAAGCGGGATGGTAAACGCGAGCCGTTTTCTATCGACAAAATTAAGAATGCGATACGTAAAGCATTTCTTTCAATAGGTAGCTTTGCTACAGATAGTGATCTGACCGCTATTTTGGGTAGAGTGAATATTAAGGATGGCATGAGTGTCGAAGAAATTCAGAATCAAGTAGAGGTAGCACTTATGGCAGAGCAGTATTATGCGGTGTCCAAATCGTATATGCTTTATCGCCGACAACACACGGAAGATCGTGAGGTGCGCGACAAACTCAACTTCCTGATGGACTATTGTGAAGCTCAAAATGCGGCAACAGGCAGCAAGTTTGATGCTAATGCCAACGTTGAGAACAAAAACATTGCAACGCTAATAGGAGAACTCCCCAAAAAGAATTTCATTCGATTGAATCGGCGTTTGCTTACCGATAAATTGAAAGAAATGTATGGCAAAGAATTTTCGGATCGCTATCTCCAACTACTCATCAATCACTTCATCTATAAAAATGATGAAACCAGTCTGGCTAACTATTGTGCCAGTATTACGATGTACCCTTGGCTACTGGCAGGGACCGTTTCTATTGGAGGCAACTCAAAGGCTCCTACCAATCTGAAATCTTTTTGTGGTGGATTCATCAACATGGTATTTATGGTGTCGAGTATGCTCAGTGGGGCATGTGCCACCCCCGAATTTTTAATGTATATGAATTATTTCATTCAGAAAGAATATGGAGACGATTATTATAAGGATGTCGATAGAGTGGCAGATCTATCCAAACGCCAACGTTCGCTCGATAAGGTGATATGCGATTATTTTGAACAAATTGTATACTCTATCAATCAACCCACGGGCGCTCGCAACTATCAAGCGGTATTCTGGAATATTGCTTATTATGATCAT
>JAAYUD010000007.1 GCA_012517855.1 Bacteroidales bacterium | reverse complement strand
ATTGCAACAACTTCGGGAAATATTACTTATCTTTATGCCGCTGACGGTGTGAAGCAGAGAGTGGTGCATGGCACAGCAGTGACCGACTACTGCGGAAATTTCGTCTATGAGAACGGAACCTTGGACAAAATACTTACCGAAGAAGGATATATCACCATGAACGGAACGATACCTACATACCATTACTATCTGCAAGACCACGAGGGCAACAACCATGTGGTGATTAATCAGAGCGGAACGGTGGAACAGGTGAACCATTACTATCCTTTCGGAACGTTATTTGCCGAAAGTACTAATGATGCTGTACAAAAATACAAATATAATGGAAAAGAACTCGACAGACAGTACAGTTTGAATCTATACGATTATGGGGCAAGGTATTATGACTCGGTGTTGGGGCAGTGGACGGCACAAGACCCGATGGCGGAGAAATACTATGATTGGAGTTCGTATGTGTATAGCTCTAATAACCCTAGAAGATATGTTGATTCAAATGGAAGAGACTGGTATCAATTTGAAAACAAAAACGGTGAAAAATCAACAATATGGCAAGAAGGGGATGCTAAAACTATAACTATAAATGACCAAATTTATAATAACATAGGAGCAACATATCTTGCAAAATATGATGGAGGTGCTATTTTTTATAATCAGAATAATATAACAGATGTATATCCTTATATGGCTGCTTCAAATTTAAGCATTAGTGATAAAGGGTTAAGCTTCCTTATTGACAGAGAAGGGCTAAAATTGAAACCTTATAATGATTCAAGAAATTTTTCTACAATTGGTATTGGACACTTGATAAAGAAACGGAAAGTAACTGAGCAAGATAAAAAAAGTTGGGCTTGGTTTGATACAAGACAAGAAGCGATGGATTTGTTACGAACTGATTTGTCTTGCGCTTATGAAAAAGCTGTAAAATCTCTTGTAAATGTTCCGCTAATGCAATTTCAATATGATGCAATAGTTTCTTTTACATTTAATATAGGGGTCGGGGGATTGGAAAAATCGAATTTTCTAAAAGAACTTAATGGAGGAAATTATAATGGGCAGTTGATGCTAAATTATCACAGGCCTTCAGATATCATACCAAGAAGGAAAAAAGAAGTGAACTTATTTAATAATGCGACTTATTAAAAATAACAGATTATGAGTGAATTAAAATCAATCCTTATATCAATTATTTGTAGTTTTGTTTTCATTCAATGTCAGGCAGAAACAAATAAAAGTGAAAGTAAATCCACAATCATATTAAGTGATACTATAAGAAACAATAAATTGCAAAAAACAAAAGTTGAACATTTGTTGATTGGAAAATGGTTTACACCCCATGCTGCTGATATAAACATTACTTTTAATAAAGACAGAACTTTCATTTTTAACAGTTTCAATATAAAAACACAGGAAATAGAAGTTTTGCGCGGGAAGTTTGAATTAGATGGTAAGAATCTAATATTAAAATACGACAATAAACCTCAGCAAATTTTTAAATTTGAAAAAGGGAAAGGAGTAGACGATAATTACTATATTACAAAAGGGAAAAAATATTATTTTGTAAAAAGTGATTTGTAAATGAAACGCAACCAAATAAAGCCTTGCATATATCACGTATTCCTGAAACATCTGTTTTAGGAGGATTGATAAATAGAAAAATAAACATAACTGCAGATATTACATATGGTGTGGATATAATCATAAGGAAATCTAGTCAACAGTTTCAAATATACAGAACTTATTTGGAGCTCATAAGTTTATCGGTCAAAAAGAGTAATACGAGGTTCTGAATCAAAAACAGCTATAGCAAAGAAAGAATTTCCTAAGAGTTATTATAGAAGAAATCATGGCGGGCGATTTATAATTACCGAAATCGCTGTACACAACGATTACTAAACGGAATCAAGAGCGTAGCATATACTTATAATATACGTAATTGGCTGACAGGTATTGCATGCGACAAACTGACGCAGAATCTTTATTATACCGACGGACCGGGCACCGCACTCTATAGAGAAAATATAAGCAACATGACGTGGAAGGCTGGAAGCGATACCTCACTAAGAGGCTATAAGTTTACATACGACGGACTGGAACGTCTAACAACAGCCGTTTATGGCGAGGGTACCGGTATAACTACCAACCCGGACCACTACAGCGAAAACATCACAAGCTATACCCGCAACGGAGCTATCACCAGACTGCAACGCTATGGCAAGAGCACTTCTGGAAGCTACGCTTTGATAGATAACCTAACCTATACCCTCTCTGGCAACCAGTTGCAGAAAATGACCGATACCGCTACTGAAACACCTGCTAACGGCGGGATGCACTTCGTAGACGGCACAAACCAGACTACGGAATATTTCTATGATGCCAACGGCAATACGACACAGGACTTGAATAAAGGAATCACTATTTCGTACAACGATTTAAATTTACCTGCCTCTCTTGCAGCAACTTCGGGAAATATTACTTATCTTTATGCCGCTGACGGTGTGAAGCAGAGAGTGGCGCATGGCACAGCAGTGACCGACTACTGCGGAAATTTCGTCTATGAGAACGGGACCTTGGACAGAATACTTACCGAAGAAGGATAGATCACCATGAATGGAACGATACCTACATACCATTACTATCTGCAAGACCACGAGGGCAACAACCGTGTGGTGATTAATCAGAGCGGAACGGTGGAACAGGTGAACCATTACTATCCTTTCGGAACGCTGTTTGCCGAAAGCACAAATGATGCAGTGCAAAAATACAAGTACAACAGCAAAGAACTCGACAGACAGTATCGTTTGAATTTGTACGATTATGGGGCAAGGTATTATGACTCGGTGCTGGGGCAGTGGACTATGCAAGACCCGATGGCGGAGAAATACTATGATTGGAGTTCGTATGTGTATAGCTCTAATAACCCTGGAAGATATGTTGATCCCAATGGAGAAGAATTTTCGGACTTTGTCGACAAGAATTCAAATTTAATAACGCATATAGATGACGGTTCTAATGCGGTATTTCAACAGACAGGTAGTGGTACAAGTTTGCACT
>JAAYUD010000006.1 GCA_012517855.1 Bacteroidales bacterium | reverse complement strand
TCAATACTTCGACCGGATGGCTTCGTTTATCGGTACTTCCAACCATGCGGATATTCTTACCGATCCGACGGGGAGTCGCCGCTTTTTCCCCATCGAGTTGGAAGACCGTATCGGTAGATTCAAAATCTCGTACAAACAATTGTATGCGCAGCTCAAAATGGAACTGCGTAGTGGAGCCCGTTATTGGTATACCCCTCACGAAGAGGCTTTAATCACGGAACGCAATAAACGTTTTTATCGTCGCCCACACGAAGAAGGACTTTTCTTCAGTCTGTTCCGTCTTCCTCGTAAGGGTGAACGGGCGGAGGAATACAGCATTCATCTCTTATATGAGCATATGCGCAAGGTCAGTCCGGCTACGATGCGCGACATTTCGATTAATCTGTTCGCCCGCCATTTGGCAATGATCGGAGTAAAAAGCAGACACAGCTATTCCGGTTCTGTCTATTCGGTCATTCGGTTATGATGGTTGTCCGAGTCGTTATGTCGACAGGAAAATCGTGGGAACCGCGGCACTCAACTTTCATAAATCACTGTGTGATAGTTTAATAATGCCTTTCTCAGGTCCCGTTTTAGCCTCGTGTCTCTATAATATATTGATTGATAGATGTTTGATATGACGGATATGTTTTCGAGACTTTATTTTTTATCGCGAAATGAAGTCGAGATGGCAGGAAAAGATGAATCCATGGAAATTTTACCGGGCAGCAATCGTTTGTATAGTACCAATTATAAATTGATCATACAACATATTCCTGCCGCTTTCATGTTATAATAGGGAAGAACAACGACATTTTTCAAATAGTTGTCTTTAAACAGCTTGTGTTTGATTGTCGGATAAAGCCAGTAACCTATTTTAGTACTTAATATTCCAATACCGGCTCCGGCAATTACATCTGTGAGCCAATGTTTATTGTTGTACATTCTGAAAAATCCCGTACCGGCAGCTACTGCGTATCCTGTGATACCAATCCATGGAGAAACGTCTTTGTATTCTCTCCATAGAAATTCTGCTCCCATAAAAGCTGTTGCTGTGTGCCCTGAAGGAAATGATTGGTTGTTTGATTTATCGGGGCGTTCTTCTTTTATAGCTCTTTTTAAAGATTCTACCGTAATACTCATTATCAGATAAGAAGTTGCTAAAATGATGGTGCGATCTTTCAAATTATGATAACCTTTTAGCCCGGCGAGATTTAGGCCATAGACGGCAGCCATCGGGACATATTGGGAAAAAACATCAATTGTAATTTTCTTATCAATGTTTTTTCTTAACTCATCTTTTATCTGATAATTTTTGGATTCAAGCCAGTCACTATATACTCCTAGTATCCCTATACCAATCATGCTGGCAGGTAGTACCAATTGCTTAACTTTAAATTTGTAATAGTTTGAATCATCAGACTTGAAGGTTGAGTCTTTGTTTTGTTGTATACTATCTTTAGTATATGTGCTTGTGTCCTTGTGCAAAATCTCTGTATCCTGAGGTAGAGCATGTGAGGTGGTGAATAGAACGGTGCAAATTGTAAGTAACAATCTACGGCCATTTCTCATACCGAATCTTATCATTATATCTTTTTTTGTTATTTTGGGAGCAAAAGTAGTGATTATTTGGTCTTATGTGTTTTATTGAATTCCTATTATCTTCCTTTTGCCTTTTTAGCATATAGAGCTGTCTTTTTAAATTAATTCATTAGTTATTAATATAATATTTGATGAGTTCCGGCACAAAGTTCACTCTTTTTAGTTCCGACTTCTACCGTTGCACTTGTGTTGGTTGGAATTGTTATGTTTAGAACAACTTTATTGCCGGATCTTCTCCATTCAGATTTAATTAGTCCATTGACTGAATGATATTCTGCTTTTACCCAATCTAGCCCTTTCACAAAATGCGGGCGTATCAATATATGTTTGAATCCTGGATTTTGTTCGTCATAGTTAATTCCTGCCAAAACATTATACATCCATGCATTGATATCTCCTAAGAATACGTGATTGAGAGATGCATCTTTGAATGTGGGAGAGAGCTTCCACGTTTCTGGAAGTGTAGTAAGTCCTCTCTTGATCCAATTACCCCATGATGGAGAATCTTCTTTGGTGGCAAGTTTGTAAGCTTGGTCTGCATATCCGTATTTTGATAACATTCTTAGTACCGTCTTGCTTCCTAGCATTCCGAAATCAAGAGAATTATTATTTTTCTCAATCATTTCACTTAACTTCTCCGCTACTTTTTGCTCATCTTTTTTTTGTACTATTCCTAAGTAAAGTGCGACCCCTTGAGCTGCCTGTGAGCCATTTGAATATAGACTGGTTTTCGGATCGAAATAGATACGGTTTATCAGCGACTTCAACTTTTCGGCCTTTCGTGCATAGTTTGTACCGTCTTTTCCCAAAAGCTTTGCAAATTGTGCCATATACATGTTGTCCATATAATAATAGCACGTTGTCGTATAATCGGTTGGAGTTTGTGTCTTATAGAATACCCAATCGCCTATGCCGTAAGTCACTGTTCCGTTTTTATCTTCACGTGAACCTAGGTATGCAAGATATTTTTGACATGTCGCCCATATCTTTTGGATCCCGCTGATGTCGCCATAATAGTGATATAAATTCATCGGAACGATAAACATAGCGGCATCCCATACGGGACCTATCCAATCGTCGTATCCCCAACCCGAACTGGGTATGATACCTGATATACGTCCTTGGGGAGTCTGGTTGTCGATCATATCATTTATCCACTTTTCATAAAAGGTGATGCCGTCGAAGTTCAATAATCCGGTGTCCATGCTGACGTGGGCATCTGCTGTCCATCCATTCTTCTCGCGCTGCGGACAATCGGTGGGAATACTCATCAGATTGGATAAGTAAGATTGATTGACGGCTTTCCATATTTTATTAAGCAGCGCGTTGGAACAACAGAAGTTACCTGCCGGTGTTACTGCTGTGTGGAAGAATTCTGCTTTCAGACTCTCTTTCGTTAACTTGACAGGATGATCGGCATGTATTTCTACATACTGAAATCCATGATAGTTGAAATGGGGAATGAAAATATCATCTTTACCATCCAATATATATGTATCTGTTTGGAAAGCCATATCAGGCTGCGGTTTGAAATAAATATCAATATTGCCGGTTTCCAATCGTCCATCAGCTTTTTGTATTTCGCCGTGTCTCAGTGTGATTTTAGTGCCTTTCTCTCCCTTTATAGCCAAGCGACAAAATCCGGACATATTCACGCCAAAATTATATACGAATAGGCTGTCGCCGATAGAGACGAAATTGACAGGGCTGATTTCGCGATCTATTTTAATCGGAGGCATGCATTGTGATATAAATAGGGGAGATGGTGCTTTTACTTGTTTTGCATTTTTCCAGGACGAATCGTCAAATCCCGGTTTGTCCCAATCCGCGATTTCCAAACGGGCATCATAAGTGTCTCCGCCATATATGTTGTTTTGAAGGTATGGACCGGTATTTGTTTTCCACGAAGCGTCTGAACCGATTATTTGTTTTGTTCCGTCAGTATAGATTATATGCAGTTCGCATATCATTCTGGCTCGATTGCGCCAACGTGCTTTCTCAAACTCCCATGGTCCCACGGGGGCTATTTCGTTGTAGAAACCATTTCCTAAGACAGCCGATAGAACATTTTCTCCTGATTTAATAAGAGAGGTTACATCGGAGACACTGTATAAATTTCTTTTATCATAATGAGTGTATCCCGGGTTTAGCAACGAATTCGATACGGGTTTACCATTCAGCTTCATGACGCAATAGGCTGCCGCACTGACGTACAAGCGAGCTTTATTGATCACACCTTTGTTTGCTCTGAACGATTTGCGCAGCATTGGAGCAGGATTGTAGTCTTTGTCATATTCGTCTGTAATCCATTGTCCATGCCAATCTTCCTGATTCATCATAGCTGTTTCAAACGAGGTTACGGGCGATATGACTTTTCGTTTTCCGCTTTTGTCCCATGTTGTAACTTGCCAATAGTATTTTGTGAAAGAGTTCAGCTTTATTTTTCCATTGTATTGGGTGAAAGATCGATTTGAATTTATGATGCCGGAAGTCCAATAAAATCCATTTGTATGAGTGCTTTCATTGAATGAACGTCTATCTGTAGCAATACAGATTTTATATTTGTATTGTTGAAATGTATTGTTCGCAGAGTAATTCCAAACGAAACGTGGCATTGAAACATCAATGTTTATGGGATCGGTATTATATTCGCATCGCATGCCAACGATTGAAGTCGTGGGAGTGGTGAACGAACAGAAAAAAAGTAGGATTAATAATGTAAGTAAATGATGTGAATATTTGGCAATTGCTTTCATAATATATAAAAATCTTTCTAAGTTATTTTTAATTATAATATATATAAGGTGTTAAATATTAGTGCATTAATTGAATGATATTCCATGGCCTTATATTTATCAAGACAATAAGTTTTGAGCTATTATCAAACTAACCTCACTGATAAACAGTGGCAAGTTATTAAGAATATGTTAGAAATCAAAGAAAGGAGGCAAAAACATTTTTTGCGCGATCTAATAAATGCCATGATGTATCTAACAGAGACTAATTGCCAGTGGTGAATGTTTCCGAAAGATTTCGGTTTTTGGCAGATGATGTACTTTTATTCCTGCAAATGAAAGTTTGGAGGAATCTTTGAAGTTCTGATGCACTTTCTTGCATGAGAATTGTCAGTGGTGTTGTCTCTTATAAACCTATTATTTTTACTCTATCTGGACGCTTTTCATTATGAAAGTAATATCTCAGTTCGGAATAAGTTCAGAATAAAGTAAGTTTTAGTCTGATGACTTATTCCAAACTGAGGTAATAGTTGCTTATTCGGTTAATATCCAAAAATATCTTTTTGCGTTAATCTTACAATTGTACCATATTTTGCAACACTTTTCATATCCAATTCTTTTTCGTTGCCTAAAATCGCAGTGCTATATTTGATACCTCTTATAAAAGACTTTTGGAAGTTAGAGACATCATTAATGGTCATATCTTGTAGTTTATCAAATATTTCTTTATTTATATCATAGTTCAGACCTAGCTTTTGGGCGCTTAGATATTTCCAAATAATATTCATGCCGATCGTGCGATTGGTACGAAATTGTGAGATCACATTCTGTTTTGATAAATCAAAATTGGCTTGAGTCAGTGGCATGTTGTCCAGAATATCTTGATATGCTGTCAATGCGTCTTTTGCTTTATCGTTTTGGGTAATGATGACAGCATTCATTGAGTAAGAATCATTCTTGCGATTTCCATTTCTGTAATAGGCGTAGGCGCTATAAGCTAAAGCTTTCGATTCTCGTAACTCTTGAAAAACAATACTGTTCATCGATCCTCCGAAATAGGAATTATATAATATCCTAAGCGGTTCGGTCTCTACGGAAAAGTGGTGAGTATTCGAAACGGAGATTTTGTTTACATAGATATTTTTAGCATCGTAAGGAGCTATATAGATTTTATTGTCGATAGTTGGAACCTTCTCATATGTTATTTCTTGAGGTAAAGCTCTCAGAACTTTCGGTACTTGATGCATTTGGTTAATGGCTTGAATCGTTCCTACCTCCGATGCCGGTCCGTAATACAGTATACGGTGTTGATAACTAAACAAATGATGGATTTTGTCAATTAGAGTTTGCGGGTTGAGCTGCTTCATCTGTTCATTCGACAGCATATTCTTTTGATGTTGTCCGCCGTAAGTAATATAATCTACTAACTTTGAGAAGTTGTATTGTTGGTTGAGTTTTTGATCTGAACGTTCTTTAATGTTGTTCTGAACATAAGTTTTATAGGCCGCTTTATTTACAATAGCATGAGCTAATAAATCTTCTACCAATTTCATCGCGGGCTTCATGTTTTCACTCAATCCGTATATTGCGATATAAGTCTGCTCCTCCGTTGCACTGACACTGAAGCTGCATCCCAAATTATACATTTTTTTATTGAAATCTGCATTGGACATCTTTGCTGTGCCAAGTAGATTTAGATAACCGGCTGCGAAATTCAGATATTTGTCATTGTTGCTACCACGGTCGAGTAGGTAAATGATGGTGAAAATGTCGTTTAAAGTATTGTTTTTATATAGTAATTGAATGCCATTTTTAACTTTTGCTTGCGACATGTCTTTTTGAAAATCGATAAACACCGGCTCGATCGGTTTGACGGGGCTATTTTGAATAGCCTTTAAAAAATCGCTTGCCTTATCCCTGTTAGTTAAGATCGGCGAAATAGCTGGCTTGTTTATTTTCTTTTCATTCGGATCTTGTCCTTTTTCTTTGTATACTGCTACATAGTTGTTACCGAAGTAGCGATTAGCAAAAGTCACGACATCTGCTTTTGTTATTTTAGATAAGCGGTCTACCTTCGTTACTTCGTCTTCCCAAGGAATATCCTTAGTAAACGACTCAACAAACATGCTAGCACGAGCTTCATTGTTTTCTAATGTTTGCATCTGGCGCAATTTGAATTGATTGATTGAGCCTTTTAAAAGTTCTTCGCTGAATTCACCTTTCTTGAGTTTGTCCAATTCTTTCAAAAACAATGCTTTTACATTATCGAGTGTCTGTCCTTGCTTTGGAGTTCCTTGCATTATATATGCAGAGTAATCTCCCATCATATTTGGATATGAACTCGCCTTTAACATTGTTTGCTTCTGAACGATGTCTTCGTCTATCAATCCGGCACTACCGTTGGCTAATATCATATCTAGGACCTGTAATGTATCGCAAATGGCTGAATGTTGTGCAGGAAATCGCCAACCTAAGGCCAATTGTTCTGCTTGTGGGCCAATCACTTTTTTGATAATCGGAGTAGTGATGGGCTGTTCCGACTTTATTTGTATTTTGGGTAATGAAGGATTTGGTTTGAGTATACTGAAGTATTTATCGATGATAGCAATTGTTTGATCAGGATCAAAGTCTCCCGACATACAAATAGCCATATTATTGGGAACATAATAAGTGTGGAAATGATTGTCGATATTTACAATAGAAGGGTTTTTCAGGTGCATTTGAGTTCCTATTACTGTCTGTTGACCATAAGGGTGATTTGGGAACAATCCCTGATTAATAGCATCAAATACCTTTCTGATATCTTGTGTCAAATCAATATTATATTCCTCGTATACTGCTTCGAGTTCTGTGTGAAAGCCGCGGATTACGGCGTCGTTGAAACGGTCTGCTTCTACTTTAGCCCAATTCTCTACTTGATTGCTAGGTATATTTTCTTGGTAAACGGTGCAGTCTTCCGATGTGAATGCATTGCTCTCTTGTGAACCTATACTTGTCATCAATTTATCGTATTCATTGGCGATAGAATATTTGGAGGCTTCGTGCGAAATGCTGTCTATTTGATGATAGATGGCTTTGCGCTGAGCTGTATCGGTTGTATGACGATATACTTCGTATAGTTGACGTATTTGATCAAGTAGAGGCTTTTCGGCAGCATAGTTGCTAGTGCCGAAATGAGAAGTCCCTTTGAAAAGCAAATGTTCCAAATAGTGCGATAATCCCGTTGTTTCCGACGGATCGTTTTTGCTCCCCACATGAACAGCTACATACGTTTGAATGCGAGGTTGCAGTTTGTTTACAGAAAGATAAACTTTCAGACCATTTGACAGTGTGTAAATTCTCGAATGCATCGGGTCGTTCGGCACCGTCTGATACGTCGGAAGAACTCCGGCAAACGTGAAGGAACTTATTGTAAAAAACAATAATATCCCTACCGATAAAATTCTTTTTTTCATAAATAATTTTTTTAGTTCTGTACAATTAAGGTCGGTTATAAGAGCTTGTATTTGTAATAATACACTACAAATATAATTTATTTTTATTGAAAAATCGAATAAATGCAATATATTATTAGATAATATTATTGTGCTTATTGTGTGCTCTGTAGCTCTTGTTTATACTATGACGAAAGATTGGCAGGTATGCTGACTGTTCTGAATTCTCTTTTGATATGCGCTTCTGTATAATAAAAGAAGCAACCGATAGAGATAATTAAGCCTCTATCGGTTGCTTTATTAAGTATTTATTTGTTGTAAGGCGCTGCTATACTTTTTCGGCAGGTGCACCGATAAATCGGTTATCTGCAGGTAGCGTTTCATTTTTCATTAATACCGACAATGGATCGAGTATGGCATTTTTCTCCATCTTCGAATCGTATAATACTACAGACATTCCTCCCACACTACTATTCTCTCCCAAAGTTACATACGACATTTTCATTACTCGGTCTTCAAAAAGATGGGTCTGCATGGTGCAATTGTCGTTAAGGGCCGCGTAGTCGTCAATATGTATCAGGTCAAATTCTGTGATTTGAGTCGTAAATAAGCAAGTGCGTTTGCCGATTTTGCAGCCCAGCAACCGAAGTGGATATTTAATAAATGGTGTACCTGTCAGTATATTCAAAAAGAATAGTACCAAAAAGTTTTCGTAAAGCCCCGTTACCAGTTCGCTACGCCATACGAAGCCGCTCCAAAGAGGTTTATTTTGGGGCACATATTTCCCTATGACAATCCATTTGAATATTGCCATGATAATTGTTCCGATTATGGCTGCTCCTATATATAAAAAGGGAAACCATAACAAGAGTTCGCCCAAATCTTTGTCTATTTGCAAATACGATGCTGCTTCGGTAATAAATCCTGCCATCAGTATAAAAAGGGTAGAAGGTAGCACTACGCGAAAAAATTCAATAAAGTATCGATAGCAGAACAATTTTTTGGAAGGCTTGTAAGTTCGTTCCTGTGAGAAGTCTTTGTTGATGTCTCTCCGTGGTAAAAATACTGCTGGCGAACCGAACCAGTTCGTCCCGTCTTTTACCGGAATATCTTCTTCTTTCATTTTGGAGAGTACACCTACCAAAACGTCGTTGCCGATTCGGGTTTTAGGACTTATTACGGCACTGTTTCCTACAAAAGTTCTATCGCCAATATAGGTTTTGGCTATCTCGATGTAGCCGCCTCTGACATAAGAGGCTCCTACCGAGACGGAGTCTGCTAAGAAGCACTCGTCTCCGGTAACCAATAAGTCTGGTGAGATAAACTCTACGGTTGATATTTCGACACGCTTACCCATCTTTACACCCAGCAGTTTGAACCATTTTTGTAGATAAAGCGTGGTATATAGAGTACCTATTACTTGTAGGCTAAGTTTCATTAGTTGGTCGAAGAACCATTTTTTGTAATAAAACAGGCTGTCTACTTTGTATTTGCCTTCTTTAATATTGCCCAGTAATAACCATTTGAAGAGGGCTATGATAAATGTAAGTAGTAAAACAAAAGAGACGCCTATAAAAAGTGTGACCCATGAGAAACTCCAAATGTCGGAGACGTAATTGATATGTGCAACTAATATCATGCCCGGGAAGAAAGCTACCATCGTTATTAATGGAATGATGAAAACACAAATCAATGATAATAGAATGAACTTGAATGACCATAGCGGAATGGTTTTTTCTTGTATGTTCTTTCCTATTGGTTGAGCTGGAGATCCGCCCCAATTTTCATTATCAGGAATGATTCCACCGTCGGGAATGAGGGTGAGGTCTTCTATCGAACTGTTTTTCCCCATTTTCGAATTTTGTGACAGGCAGCATCGGGTACCCACAAAGGCATTTTCGCCCAAGTCTATAGTACCTATTTTTAGCCAACCGTCTTCAATAGTGTATCCTCTGAGATGTGTGTCGGTGCAGATACTGACATTTTCGCCCATTGTTACCAAGTCGAAGACATCGATTGCTGAAGTATTGATATAGCAGTTTTTGCCAATTTTGGCTCCCATCAATCGCAAAAACCAATTCATGATTGCTGTGCCGCTGAAATAAATAATCGGACAAATGGCTGTGACTTTGCCTACCAGCCAGAAACGGAAGTAGTAGCTTCCCCATAATTTGTATTTTCCCGGCTTGATGCGACCTATTACCAGCCATTTGAAAATTATCGAAAATATAGTGAATACAGGTAATATTAAGAAGTAAGCAAAAAGACTTAATACGATTGAACTCCAGACGCCAAAGTCGGCTACATAATAATAAGAATAAACGAAAAACGGACCGAGCCATTCCAAGCCGAAGAGGAGGGTGAGGAAAATAAGAGATATGCCTTGACAGCAAGAGCATAAATAATATTTCCATGTAGGAACTTTATAAATATCCCTTACTTCTTCTTTTTGATTTTCTTTCGGGCGTTTCTTTTCTAATTCGCGAGCTAGATCTGTCAGAATCGGATATTTGTAGACATCGGCTACAGACATGTTCTCGAATATCTTCTGCTCTCTCATTTGCGACACGACAATAGCGGCAAGCAATGAATGCCCTCCCAAATCATTGAAGAAATGATCGTCCATCGAGATGTCTTCTCGGTTTATATTTTGGGCGATTATCTTTACCATTGCTTTTTCGAGCGGAGTGGAAGGAGCGATAATCTGTTTGTTCGTAGAGAAGCTTAATGGCGTTTTGGGTGTTGGCAAGCGTTTGCGATCTATTTTCTGACTCGTCGTCATAGGCAGTTTATCTATTTTGTCGAGTGTCGAAGGTATCATGTAATATGGCAACAATTGACGGAATTGTTTGGCCACTGCTTCGCGATCTATTGTCTTCCCTTTGCCCAACACAACGAAAGCTGCCAGTTGCTGAGTATTTTTATCGAGGGTTACTGCTGCTGCTTGTACGGCTTCGTTTTGCATCAATAGACCTTCTATTTCGGCTAGCTCTACACGAAAGCCGCGTACTTTAACTTGCGCATCGGCCCTGCCGATGAACACAAATTCTTTTTCTTCATTATACTTTGCCAAATCGCCCGTACGGTAATAGCGTTTTATTTTTCCGCTGTAGCGATCTGTCTCGATAAATTTTTTGGCTGTCAGATCTTCACGGTTTAAATATCCTCGAGCTATGCATTCACCTCCAATAAGTATTTCACCTTCTTTATCTATTTCTGTTATGGGGTTCAACTGTTCGTCTACGAGAAGCACTTCGTATTGGTCGAGCGCTTTACCTATCGTCACTTCTTCTCCCGGTTTCAGAATCGAATAGGTGGCAATAACGGTAGCTTCGGTGGGCCCATAAGTGTTATAAACTGTCCTTCCTGCTTTACACCATCGGTTGGCTATATCTTTCGAGCACACTTCGCCGCCGAAGATCAATATTTTGAGACACGGAATATCTTCTTTCACCATCGAGAGAAGAGTGGGTGCACACGATAGAAAAGTTATATTTAGATTTTTTAGTTTGGATGAAAACTGATCTCCTGAGCGCATGATGTCGAAAGTCCCTACCACCAATGTAGCTCCAACCGAGAGCGGTACCCAGATTTCTTCTACCGAGGCGTCAAACGAAACCGAAAAACCTTGTAATGCTCTATCGCTTTGGTCTATTGGATAGATCTTTTGTGCTCCGTGAATATAAGTTGCGGCATTCTTGTGCATCAACAAAACTCCTTTGGGTTTGCCTGTTGTGCCGGATGTGTAAATCATGTAGCATAGATTATCTTCGCTACGTCCTTCTACTGTCGGTTTTGTATCGGGATAAGAATCCAACTCTTTCCAAGACTTGTCTATATTGTATATGGGAAAAGAATTTAGTTGGGAGCCTATGCTTTTCATTATTTCATCGGAAGTAATCAAGATTTTTGCCCCCGCATCTTCCATGATAAAATTTACTCGATCGGCGGGAATTTCGGGATCAAGAGGAATATAGGCAGCGCCTGTTTTGAGTACACCCAACATTACGATAGTAACTTCCGCTCTTCGCGGTAATAGAATGACAACCTTATCTTCTGGCCCTACAGGTAATCTTTGTAAATAGTTTGCCAGCTTATTGGCTATACGTTCAGTTTCAGCATACGAATATCTTTTTTCGCCTTCTTCAATGGCAATATTATTGGGATATTGGCGTGCCGAATCTTCAAAGAAGTTCTCTAAAAACATACAAATTGTCTTATAAAATTTTAGTACTTGTCTAGACTCTCGTGACTGAGTCTTTTTATCGTTTGCCAAAGATAAGTATTTTATTGTATCAAGAGTTTGTGTGCTGCAAAAAATTACCAAAAATTATCATTGAAAGAATCCGTTTTTGTCTAAGCTTATTACCATAATAGTCTGTTGATTTGTATTTTGACGAGTTCTTTTATCTGATTTCTTTGTTTTTATAAGGCGATAATGCGAAAAAGAAAAGATGGTTAGTCGCTGTAATGCCTATCATTTATTTTGATCTTAATAAGTACTATAGCTTTTATTGTGCAATGAATATCTTTGGCCCTTTATAGTTTTAGGGATGAGACAAAGACTTGAGAATGTTTTATACTTATAAAGTTTGCGACTCACGCCCGTGAGTCGCAAACTTCGTCCTTATGTTTTTTCCGACTCACGGGCGTGAGTCGCAAGGGACGTAAGTACAAGAATATATTTAAGTGCTTATGTTGTTTTCGAACTGTATATGGGCTTACAATAATAAATACCGGTCGCGAAGGGCTAATGGTTTTGAAATCAGAAAAAATCTAACCGATTATTTGCAGAATAATTAGAGAATTGCCATATTTGTCGTTATGAAACTTATATCATGGAATGTAAATGGCCTTAGGGCTGTTGTGAAGAAAGACTTTCTTTCTAAAATAGAAAAAATGGATGCGGATGTGTTTTGTATCCAAGAGACTAAGGCTCAAGATGATCAAGTAAAAGAGGCACTTGCCGAATTGCAGGGTTATCGGGTCTGTTCTAATTCGGCTGTTCGGAAAGGATATTCTGGTACAGCAGTACTGAGTAAAGTAGAACCCATTTGTGTGACTAATGGCATTGGGATAGAAGAACACGATCAAGAGGGACGTGTCATTACTGTCGAATTTCAGCATTTCTATTTAATCAATGTCTATGTTCCCAATTCGGGTGCCGAACTGGTAAGACTTGATTATCGTGCAGAGTGGGACAAGGCTTTGCTTGCCTATATGAAGCGATTGGAGCAGACGAAACCTGTAGTGATATGCGGAGATTTTAACGTTGCTCATGAACCTATAGATATTGCTCGTCCCAAAGATAACTACAATAAGTCGGCCGGATACACACAAAAAGAAATAGATGGGATGGATCGGTTCATCGCGAATGGCTTTGTCGATACTTATCGTCATTTCTATCCGGATAAAAAGGATTCATATTCGTGGTGGAGCTATCGCTTTGGCGCTCGTGAAAAGAATATCGGTTGGCGTATAGACTATTTTCTTATCAGTCAGGCACTGTTGCCTTCTCTTAAAGAAGCCTTTATTCTGAATGAGGTTGACGGAGCAGATCATTGTCCCGTAGGCGTTGTTCTTTAAAACAATAGGCTAGGTAGGTTACATCGCAAAGCTTAGAGAGATACCTACAGAACGGTATCCACTGCGGTCGAAGCCTATGCAGAATCCTACTCGTGATATGTCTTCTACACCTGTCGAATAGGATAATTCCATATAAGGATGTTCCTCGGGAGTGGCAAGCAAACGGAAATGAATCGCTTCGTCAAACTTTTTGTGTTGGAATATGGGCAAGTATTTTATTAATAAGTAGGGCGTATTCCATGTTGCATTGATCATCACCCAACGATCTGGCGTACTAAATGTGTAGCAATTGGGTAGAAAGAAACCGTAGCTGAAAGAGCGTGTTGTAGATGTATTCTTTACTGTTGGGAAATGGTGATAGTCTGGAAATTCCATACTCTTGCGATTGAAGAAACATCCTGCATCGGCAAGCCAGATGAAGTGGTTGAAAAGTCCGACGTTTATCGTCTGCTTGATTCCTGCTTGCATCTTGCTATAATGCGGTGATGATTCTACCTTTCCGATACTAAAGGCTTGCGTGTAGGAAAAATTGAACGTCGGATTTTCTGTCTCTTCATAGATCTTTCGATCATTCTTCATGCAATAATAATGGTTCGGCGTATATTCGAGTGCCAGTGACATTTTGAGTAATCGGTTTGCGGGCATCGTATATGAGTTGTCTTTGAAAGGGTTATTTGATTCGGCATCTTGTCCCAGCAAACTATGATGTACATGATTGTCTATTTTGCGACGGCGTTCCCAACTGAGCGAGGAGGAGAACAACATGCCATTGAAAGGCTCTACTTGGTTGCTTATTGCAATGTACTGCTTGTTGAACAACTTCACGTAGTTGTCTGCATAAATGAGTGCAGATACGGAGTTGAATAATCTCGATTCACCGCTCTCTTCGTTATAGTCTTGAGTAAGCGATCCTCCTTTAAGTGATATTCGGCCTCTAGCTCTAGGGGCATAAGTGAATGAAAAGTCGCCAAAAGCAATCCATTTGTGGCGTGCCGTAGTATAATAGGCTGCCGGATTGAACTCGAAAGTGTTGGCATGAGAAATTCGCCAACCAAGTCCTAATTTGTAACCAATCCATAGGCCGTCTACGAAATTGTATTCGGGAATTATCGATTGTATATTGTAGCAGTCCATCCATTGTTTCTTGTTTGGGGTCATAAAACGGTCGCCCTTGATTATTAGGTTCCACCATGTACGCATATCTGTCCAATCTTTCATACTGAAGTGAAAAGTCGTTTTCTTTTGTTCGGGCTTTATTAGTTGATAGCTTTCGGCTTCTTCGGGTAATAACGGAACGCAGCGAATGGAGTCCCACATTGCCGAATCTCGGTTTAATGCCATCGTGTCTTCTTTTACAGAAATCAAATCTTTGGGCAAAAGCCTTTCAAATGGGTGTTCCTTTGTTGCACGATACTGATTTTGTAGAGGTTGAGCTTTGCTATTGACAGTAACGCTATCGTAGCGTATACTATGAATGTTGTACGAAAGAGCTTGGAAGCCTGTATTGTGATAATTGATACCGGCTTGAATCGTTATGGGTAGAAAAACACGGGGCACGATCTCTTTGTATGCTACTTTTATATTGGCTATGATATGACTGTCGTACGTCAAGAGGTCGAATGCCGAGACACACCATAGCTTATCGACAATGTAAATATATCCGCTTACCAATACGGATTGTAGATGTTTTGGTATTACTTGGATTTTATAAATAATATGCCCTGATTCTTTTGTTGTGCATATTAAGATGTATCGATAGTAGCGCATAGCTTCGGGAGCGATAGGCGATAACTTGTCTAGTATCATCCTTTCGTAAATATTGGTTGTGCTGATATCTATGGGTATATCCAATTCTTTTGGAAGAACTGTTGTCTTATTCAGCGTTCGTATCTGATATATGTTGGGGCTACGATAGCTTATCTTTTTGTGTTCTTCGCTTATAACGAGCTTACCTTGGTAATTCTTGGCAAGAGATTTTACCGTTTTCGACATCTTCTGGATGCCCGGTACTTTCACCAATTTTTCACGGTTTTTAGTGTAGACATCTGCTTTGTATCCCGATATTATATTGAGATACTGAGGAGCAGCTTTGATAGCGGATTGTATAATGCTGATAGCAGGATTTTCGTTTTGATCGTCCTCTTTTGGCAGTATATAGTGACGTCTTTGTAGTACAATGTCTTTTATAACTGTCGTTTTAGTTTGGTGTAGTTTCCAATCTGTGCTATCATAGCCAGGGCAAGATGTTTCGCATGAATAGTCTCCTGCTGGAAGATACATGAAAAAAGAGCCGTAGGCATCTGTCATAACTCCCGATTTGAGTTCCTTGATATAGAGCGATGCATAAGGTATAGGCTTGCCATTGTTGTCTATTACTAATCCTCGAAACTTTTGTGCTTCGGTAGATATAAAAGGTATGCAAAGAAAGAACAACAATAGTCTGATGCGCATCTTTTGGATAAAATTATGATAGTAATAAACGACAAAAGTACTAAAATACCGAATTACTTTCAAACAATTTTGTATTTTTGAAACCTAAAACGATAAAATAAGAAAGCAATGAAGGATAATGATTGGAAAAGTCATCTTAATGTAGTGTATTCTACAAATCCCGATTTTAAGTACGATGATGCTCAAGGAACGGAACAAAGTACACTCTCTGTTAATCAACAAAAGTTGAGAGTCAAGATTGATAAACGAAATAGAGGTGGGAAAGTGGTGACACTTGTCGAGGGTTTTGTTGGGACCGAAAGCGATCTGCTTACATTGGGAAAGATGTTGAAAGTGAAATGTGGTGTGGGAGGTAGTGCAAAAGATGGTCAAATAATTATTCAGGGTGATCGTCGGGAGCAAGTGATTACTTTGCTTAAAGCTGCCGGATATAACAATACCAAATAGAAAGGTCGCATATAGAAATGGAACAATCGTTAACTCTTTTGGAGCTCAATTCGTTGGTGAGGCGTAGTTTGGAACAGTGTATGCCCGATGAATATTGGATCGAAGCCGAATTGAGTGAAGTACATATCAACGGCGGGCACTGTTATGTGGAATTTGTTCAAAATGATGAACGCCGGAGAAAGCAAGTGGCTAAAGCGCGTGGCATTATTTGGCAACAAACATTTGGTTTGCTCAAGTCTTTTTTTGAAGATACTACCGGACAGATTTTTACTGCAGGAATAAAGGTGAGGGTACAGGTTAGTGTTAGTTTTCATGAGGTTTTTGGCTATAGCCTGATAGTGCACCAGATAGATCCCGCCTATACATTGGGCGATATGGCATTGCGGCGGCAGCAGATCTTGAAGCAGTTGGAAGAAGAAGGCATTATAAACCTTAATAAAGAACTCGATATGCCGGAATTGCCGCAGCGTATAGCCGTTATCTCTTCCAATACGGCTGCCGGATATGGTGATTTTGCAAACCAACTAAAACAAAATGAGCAAGGCTTTGCTTTTCGCGTAGAGCTTTTTCAGGCCTTAATGCAGGGTAATCAGGCAGAACAGTCCGTGCTTGATGCGATGCAGCAGATAGACTCTCGTATCGATGATTTTGATGTGTTGGTAATTATTCGAGGTGGGGGAGCAACTTCAGATCTTGCTTGCTTCGATAGCTATTTGTTGGCAGCGGCAGTAGCCCAATTCAGACTACCTGTCATTACGGGTATAGGACATGAGCGGGACGAAACCGTCATCGATAAAGTAGCTCATACCCGAGTTAAAACTCCAACAGCGGCGGCGGCATTTCTTATTGATAGGATGACAATGGCAGCAGACCGTTTGTGGAATTTGGCAGACAACCTGCATCGCCTTGTACAGGAATGGCTTAATAGCGAGTCGCAAAAACTATTGGCGTTTTGCAACAGAATTCCGGCAGTCGCAATCAGGCAGCTCGGTGATAGTCGTTCGGGTCTAATATCAGAGTCGAAAGATCTTTATTCTGCAGTCGACAGGTATTTGTTGTCTCAACGTCATAGGCTTGCACTTTATGCTTCGAAAATCTCGGATGCTTCACCTCAAAAAATATTAGCCAAAGGTTATAGTATAACTACGAGTGAAGGAAAAGTATTGAAAGATGCATCGAAGTGCATGGATGGAGATGAGATAGTTACTCAATTGTATCGTGGTGCTATAGTATCTAATGTAGTAAAAAATAAAAACTAAAAGTGTTGAGATATGGAGAAATTAAATTATTCGGAATCTATAAAGCGTTTGGAGGAAATTATTCGTGAAATAGAGTCGGGGGATATGGAACTTGACCAATTGGGTGGAAAGCTTAAAGAGGCCAATCAAATAATAGCAAAATGCCAGAAAAAATTAACCCAGACAGAGGATGAGGTGAAAAAAATATTGCAGAATAAGTGAAAATTTGAATAATAAAGGCTATTTTTGCAAAACAAGTAAATCAAATAACTAATTCAAAAAGTAAATATTATGAAAGAGATCGATTGGAAAAATCTTTCGTTTGGTTATCAGAAAACCGATTATAACGTCAGAATTAACTATCGTAACGGCGCGTGGGGCGAGCTGGAAGTAAGTAGCAGCGAAGAAATTAATATGCACATGGCTGCAACTTGTCTGCACTACGGTCAGGAAGCTTTTGAAGGTTTGAAGGCTTATCGTGGTAAAGACGGCAAAATCCGTGTGTTTCGCTTAGAAGCCAATGCCGAACGCTTGCAATCAACGTGCCAAGGAATCTTAATGCCCGAACTGCCTACTGAAAGATTTCGCGAAGCAGTATTGAAAGTTGTGAAGTTGAACGAACGTTTTATTCCTCCTTATGAATCCGGCGCCACACTATATATTCGCCCTCTATTAATAGGAATGACTGCTCAGGTAGGAGTTCATCCTGCAACTGAGTATATGTTTATCATTTTCGTTACTCCGGTTGGTCCCTATTTCAAAGGAGGTTTTAGTACCAATCCTTATGTTATCATTCGCGAATTTGACCGTGCCGCTCCTCTTGGAACCGGTATATAT
Organism: Bacteroidales bacterium; assembly: GCA_012517855.1. Classification (GTDB taxonomy): domain Bacteria; phylum Bacteroidota; class Bacteroidia; order Bacteroidales; family Bacteroidaceae; genus JAAYUD01. The sequence continues at coordinate 18,063 of JAAYUD010000006.1, read as the reverse complement.
AAAGTAGGTGGTAACTATGCTGCTAGTCTGCGTGCAAACAAAATGGCTCATGATTTAGGTTATTCTTGTGAGTTTTATTTGGACGCTAAAGAGAAAAAGTATATTGATGAATGTGGTGCTGCCAATTTCTTCGGTATCAAAGATAATACATATGTTACCCCAAAGTCTACCTCTATTCTTCCCTCTATCACAAATAAAAGCTTGATTCAGTTGGCACAAGATATGGGGCTGAAAGTAGAACGCCGTCCGGTAGGCGAGGAAGAATTGGCTACTTTCGAAGAAGCCGGCGCTTGCGGTACTGCAGCTGTTATCAGTCCGATTAGTAAGATTGATGATTTGGAGAATAAAAAATCGTATGTTATTTCTAAAGACGGTAAACCCGGTCCTTGGTCAACAAAGTTATATAATAAGCTTCGTGCTATTCAGTATGGTGATGAATCGGATCCTTATGGATGGGTTACGGTATTAGATTAATTATTACCATTTAAATATTCTTTGCGATGGAAAAAAATTCGGAACTTCGAAAACAAGCCTATGCGGCTATTGATGGACATTGGTCTCTATCAGCATTGATTACATTTGTTTATATGCTTTTTAATATTGGCATTAGCTGTGTACCTAAAGTAGGTTCACTAGTGCAAATATTATTATTGCCAATGTCATGGGCATATAGTATTATCTTTTTGCGACTCATCCGAAAAGAAGAAATTCGTTTTTCTCAGATTTTTGATGGATTCACGAATGAATATCTTCGCTATTTGGGTACGCTTCTACTACAAGGTGTTTATATTATATTATGGACGTTGTTGCTAGTGGTACCCGGTGTAATGAAAGCTTGCTCTTATTCGATGACTTATTATATATTGAAAGATGAGCCGCTGAGTTATAACCGTGCCATCGAAAAGAGTATGTTGATGATGGAAGGCTACAAAATGAAATTCTTTCTGATGAATCTGTATTTCATCGGATGGGGTATCCTCTGTCTCTTGACTCTCGGTATAGGTTTCTTTTGGTTGGGACCTTACGTGACAACATGTAATGCAGCCTTCTATGAAGATGTAAAAGCCGATTTTGAAGCAAAGATGGAAACGGCAAATACTGCCGCTGCTGAATAATAATAGTTATTAAAAGAAAAGAGGGTATATGAGCAATCAATGTGCCCTCTTTCTTCGTTACATATTTATGATCTTATGGGAAAGAATAAATTGCAAAAGTTTGCTGATATGGAGTCATATCCTCATGTTTTTCAATATCCGTATTCGGTGTTGGAAAATATTCCGTTTGATATGAAAGGACATTGGCACGAAGAGTTTTTTGGTAACGAACATCCTCTTGTTTTGGAGTTGGGGTGTGGAAGAGCTGAATACACTGTCGGGCTAGGTCGGTTATGCCCTGATAAAAACTTTATTGCAGTAGATATAAAAGGTGCCAGAATGTGGACTGGAGCAACCGAGTCTCTTCAGGAAGGAATGAAGAACGTAGCCTTCTTGCGTACGAATATTGAGATTATCGATCGCTTTTTTGATAAAGATGAGGTAGATGAAATATGGCTAACTTTTCCTGATCCTCAAATGAAGTCGCTTACAAAACGTTTGACTTCGACTTTTTTCTTGGAGCGTTATCGTAAGTTCTTGAAAGATGGTGGTGTCATTCACCTCAAGACAGATAGTCATTTTCTTTTTACTTATACTAAGGCATTGGTCGAAACGAACGATCTACCTTTGCAGGTGTTGACCGACGATTTGTACCATACCGAATTAGTTGATGATTCGTTGAATATTAAAACATATTATGAACAACAGTGGTTGCAACGCGGTATCCTTATTAAGTATATACGCTTCTGTTTACCACAAATTCAAAATCTGGTAGAACCGGATGTAGAAATACCGCTTGACAGCTATCGAAGTTATAATCGTAGCAAGAGAAGCGGGCTTGAACTAGCAAAATAAAAAACAATAAAACAATATATATTATGATTACTTTATATCCACAATTAATATTAGATGCTTTGACTCATGTGCGCTATCCCGGCACAGGAAAAAATATTGTTGAGGCTGGAATGGTAGATGATAACATCCGTATCGATGGCATGAAAGTTTCTTTCTCGCTTGTTTTTGAGAAACCTACGGATCCGTTTTTGAAATCGGTTATTAAATCGGCTGAGGCTGCTATCAAAACTTATGTCGATAAGGACGTGGAAATTGAGGGCAATATTGATGTGAAAACCATCAAGACAGCTCGTCCCGAACCTGAAAAGTTTTTGCCGCAAGTGATGAATATAATCGGTATTTCTTCGGGGAAAGGTGGAGTTGGCAAATCGACAATCGCTTCTAACCTTGCTGTCTCTCTGGTAAAATTGGGCTATCGGGTGGGATTGCTTGATGCCGATATTTTCGGCCCATCTATACCCAAAATGTTTCATATAGAAGACGCTCGTCCTTATGGCATTCAGAAAGATGGACGAGATATGGTTGTCCCTGTTGAAAAATATGGGGTAAAGGTGCTTTCCATCGGTTTCTTTGTTAATCCGGAACAGGCTACGGTATGGCGTGGTGGTATGGCTAGCAATGCTTTGAAGCAGCTTATTGCAGATGCCGATTGGGGTCCATTAGATTATTTCCTTATCGATTTGCCACCCGGAACAAGTGATATACATCTTACGATTGTACAAACATTGGCATTGACTGGAGCGGTTGTAGTAAGCACACCGCAAGCTGTGGCTCTTGCCGATGCAAAGAAAGGCATTAATATGTTCACAAATGACAAGGTGAATGTACCAATCTTAGGACTGGTGGAAAATATGTCTTGGTTCACACCGGCCGAATTACCTGAAAATAAGTATTATATTTTTGGTCGAGAAGGATGTAAAAAACTTGCTGACGAAATGAATGTACCCCTTTTGGGGCAAATCCCGATCGTTCAGAGCATTTGTGAATCAGGTGATAATGGCGAACCTGTGTCGCTCGATGAAAATACGATAACGGGAAAGGCTTTTTTATCTCTTGCTGCATCAATGGTGCGACAAGTAGACAAACGAAATGTAGAACACGCGCCGACACAGCGTGTTATTGTTCACTAATTAGTCTTTTGCTCTTGATTTCTGTCCTTCAACCGATAATATTGTTAAAAAAAAGAAAGCAAATGATTAAATTTTAATAGTCTTTCTCTATCTTTGTAATGCCTTTTTGAATAGGTGGTTTGGCGTATTTAAATAAAGAGGATATGATAAAAAGATTATACTCTATTTCCTTTATTTTGGCTATAATAGCGTCAAGTGTTGAAGCGCAAACTTTGACACTTGATAGTTGTAGGGCATTGGCTATAGCAAATAATAAAGAACTTAGAATTTCAGGTGAAAAAATCAATGTAGCCCGTTATCAACATGAAGTTGCAAAAACCAATTATCTCCCTAAATTGTATGCGGAGGGTGGCTATTTGCACAATCAGCGTGAAGCTTCTATTTTAAATAGAGATCAAAAAAGCGCTTTGGAGAGCATGGGAACTAAGGCAGGAGCTACTGTACAAGAAGTAGCTACGGCTTTAGCTACAAAGTTTCCGGATTTAGCACCAATGATATCGTCGCTGGGTTCTACTTATATCCCTACGCTGGTATCGGGCTTGAATGGAGCTGGCTCTTCTCTTGTTGATGCTTTTCGAACAGATACGAGAAATGTTTATACCGGTGCTTTGACTTTAGTTCAACCGGTCTTTATGGGTGGTAAAATCAGAGCTTATGATCGTATAACCAATTATGCTGAGCAGTTGGCTTCTCAACAGCATGAAACGGGGATGCAAGAAGTTATAATGAATGTTGACCAAGCTTATTGGCAGGTTATTTCTTTGATTAATAAGGAAAAATTGGCTGAAAGCTATCTGAAATTGCTCAACGCTCTTGATCATGATATTCAACAAATGATAGCTAATGGCTTTGCTACGAAAGCCGATGGCTTGTCTGTACGGGTAAAGGTTAATGAGGCCGAAATGACCTTGACTAAAGTCGAAGATGGATTGAGCCTTTCTAAAATGTTGCTTTGCCAGATTTGTGGTATTAATTTGGATTTGCCTATCCATCTGGCAGATGAAGAGATCGATAATCTTTCAGTTAATCCGCTTAAGGCTCAATTCGAAATGAAGACCGCTTATGATAATCGTCCGGAGTTGAAAAGTTTAGAACTTGCTACAAAAATATATGATGAGAAAGTCAATATTGCTCGTGCCGATTATTTGCCTCAAGTATCGTTTGTCGGTAATTATCTTGTAAGTAATCCAAGTATTTACAATGGTTTCGAAAAGAAATTCAAAGGTATGTGGAGTGTCGGTGTTACACTAAAAGTTCCTATTTGGAATTGGGGTGAGGGGATAAATAAGGTTCGCCAGGCTAAAGCAGAAGCAAATATTACCCGCTATCAGTTGAGTGACGCTCGTGAAAAAATAGAGTTGCAAGTAAATCAATCGGCTTATAAAGTGAATGAAGCTCTGAAACGTTATGCTATGGCAAAGAAGAATATGGAGAAAGCCGAGGAAAATCTTCGTTATGCAAATGTCGGTTTCAAAGAAGGAGTTATTCCTGCTAGTAATGTACTCGAAGCACATACTGCATGGGTACAGGCACTCTCTGAGAAGATAGATTCGGAGGTTGATATTAAGTTAACGGATATTTGTTTGCAGAAGGCTTTAGGCACTTTGAAATAATCGTTATCTTATATCTTTTTGTAATTTGAATATAGAAATAAAAAGAATATTACAATATGGCATCACAATTTAAAAGAGAAAACAAAGATTTGTTATTGGCATTTCTTACATTAACGGGAATCATTTTGGTCGTTGCTGTTGTTGGCTTTTTTATGCTTCGCAAGGGTCCTGAGATTATTCAAGGAGAAGTCGATGTGGATGAATTCAGGGTTTCGAGTAAAGTCCCGGCTCGTGTTTTCCGGTTGTGCAAGCAAGAAGGGGATACTGTTCATGTAGGTGACACTCTTGCTGTAATGGTTGCTCCCGATGTTGAGGCAAAACTGCTTCAGGCTCAAGCAGCTGAAAATGCAGCACAAGCACAAAATATGAAGGCTATAAGAGGTACTCGTCAAGAGCAGATTCAAGGGGCATACGATATGTGGCAAAAGGCAAAAGCTGGAGTACAAATAGCTCAAAAAACCTATGCTAGAGTAAAGAACCTAAATGCAGAGGGAGTTCTTCCTGCACAAAAACTTGACGAGGCAATTGCACAACGTGATGCTGCTGTTTCTACCGAAAAAGCAGCTCATTCTCAATATACGATGGCAGTGAATGGTGCTCAACGGGAAGATAAAGAAGCTGCTGCAGCATTGGTTCAACGGGCTAAAGGAGCAGTTGCCGAGGTTAATTCGTATATCAAAGAAACTTATTTGATAGCACCTTGTGACGGAGAAGTAACAGAAACTTATCCGCAAGTAGGAGAGTTGGTTGGAACCGGCGCACCAATAATGAGCATTGCCATAATGAAATCTAAGTGGGTTACATTCAATGTACGTGAAGACTTATTGAAAGAAATTAAAATAGGTGCTTCTATAGAAGCTTTTGTTCCCGCATTAGGCAATAAAAAAATCAATCTGAAAGTCTATTATATGAAAGATTTGGGAACGTATGCTGCATGGAAGGCTACCAAAACGACAGGACAATATGACTTGAAAACTTTTGAAGTGAAGGCCCGTCCTGTCGAATATGTTGATGGTTTACGTCCCGGAATGTCTGTTATATTAAAGAAGGAAATAAAGTAAAGTGAACGGTGAGCCGAAACGACATATTAAATTTATAGCTTTCAGGCAAGTATTCTTGCGTGAATGTAAAAGGTATCTTAAAGATCCTATTTATCTGTTTGCCATGTTCATTGCTCCTGCTTTTTGCTATGTTCTTTTTACAACATTGATGTACTCCGGATCTCCGAAAAAGTTTCCTGCCGGGGTTGTTATAGAAGATAATAGTAAAACTGTTCGTCAGATAGTACGTAATCTGAATGCTTTTGGTGAAACAAATGTCATAGCCCATTATCCGAATATTGCAGCAGCTACAAAAGATATGCAACAGGGCAAAATATATGGTTTCTTTTTCATTCCTCATCATTTGTCAAAAGATGTCAATGCACAGCGTCAACCACGAGTATCTTTTTATACCAACAATTCTATAATGCTTGCAGGTTCTTTGATGTATAAGGATTTTAGAATGATGGGCGAGTTGAGTTCTGCTGCAGCTCAACGTCAAGTGCTTTATGGACATGGTATGACCGAGAAGCAAAGTCTGGCTTATCTGCAACCTATCGTTATTGATGCTCATCCGATAGGTAATCCATGGATAAATTACGCTATCTATCTAAATAATATATTGTTGCCCGGTATCATGATGATGATGATTTTTCTGATAACCGCCTATGCTATTGGGGTCGAAATAAAAGATAGAACAGCTCGGGAATGGTTGCATTTGGGAAATAATTCAATTTTTATTTCCATTTATGCCAAATTGTTACCTCAGACTATTGTATTTACGTTGATGGGGGTGCTTTATAATGTCTATCTATATGGCTATTTGCATTATCCCTGCAATAGCGGTATTTTGCCGATGTTGGTTTCAATGCTATGTCTTGTATTGGCAAGCCAAAGTTTAGGTGTCGTATTTATTAGTATTGCTCCTACGTTGCGATTTGGATTAAGCCTCGCTACTTTGTGGGGGGTCGTCTCGTTTTCTATATCGGGATTCAGTTTTCCGGAAATAGCAATGAACCCAATGCTCCAGGCTTTGGCTAATCTTTTCCCATTACGACATTATTATCTGATATATGTCGATCAAGCTCTTAATGGATACCCGATGGTTTACTCTTGGGCCAGTTATTTGGCATTGTTGTTGTTTATGTTGGCGCCTTATTTCCTTATATATCGATTAAAGAAGGCTCTCATTTATTATAATTATATACCATAATGAAGAAATCGAAAAGTCTTTTTAATATTATTATAGAGGGCACTGAAGATATCTTTTATATTTGGAAGAGAGAGATGGTCAAGTGTTTTAAGGATCAGGGTGTGTTTATATTCTTTATCCTAGTGCCACTGGGTTATCCTATGCTTTATGCTTTTATATACAATGAAGAAGTTGTGCATGAAGTCCCTGTTGTCGTTGTCGATGAAGACCATTCTTTTTTGAGTCGTGAATTTGTTCGCAAGGTAGATGCTTCTCCTGATGTTCAAGTTATCGGCTATTCCAATGATATGGCAGATGCTGAGCAGGCAATGAAGGAACATAAAGCCTATGGTATACTTCGTATTCCTTCCGATTTCAGCAAGAAAATCAATAATATTAATTTCTGGGAGCAGGTGCATGTCCAAGCTTATTGCGATATGGGCAGCATGTTTTATTATAAGTCTCTCTATTCGGCATGCACCGATGTTTCGTTGGATATGAATCGAAAAATCAAAATACAGCGCATGGGTAATACTACGACGGATAGGGAAGAAGCGGTTAGCACTTCTCCAATTGAGTATACCAATGTGGCTCTATTCAATCCACAGAGCGGCTATGCTTGTTTTTTGATTCCTGCGGTATTGATGCTTATTCTTCAGCAGACACTGGTGTTTGGCATAGGAATGTCGGCCGGTACAGCTGTCGAGACAAATCGTTTTAGAAATTTAGTCCCCATTAATAGGCATTATAATGGTACTATTCGGATAGTTTTTGGTAAAGCATTATGTTATTTGATGATATATATGGTTACTGCGACATGGGTGCTGTTGGTTATCCCGCATCTTTTTTCTCTTAATCAGCTTGACCATCCTGCTACATTATCTTTATTTTCACTGGCTTATCTTCTTTAATGCATTTTCTTTGCCATGACAGTTTCAGTCTTTGTACGCAATCGTGAAAAGCCGATGATTCTATTTGCATTCTTTTCTGTTCCTATGTTATTTTTGAGTGGTATCTCATGGCCGGGATCGGGTATTCCTGTCTTTTGGAAGTATGTATCCTATCTCTTTCCTTCTACCTTTGGCATCAATGGTTTTGTCAGAATTAACAATCTGTCTGCAGATTTGGCCGATGTGAAGTTTGAATATCATGCCTTATGGTTACAGACTGGTATCTATTTTGTTACGACGTGTTTTGTCTATAGGGGACAGATTCTAATGAGTCGTTTGCGTACCATCAAAAAGTATCAGGAAATGAAGGCCAAATTGGCAAAAGAATCTTTTGCTAATAATGGAGATGTACAATAAAAGCCTTATCTTTGCACAAAACATGAATTTTTGATATGAGAAAAAGATATTTTCCTCTGTTACTTTTGCTGTTATGCTATTCTTACTCTACAGCATGTACTAATTTTATTGTGGGCAAATCGGCTTCGACCGATGGTTCCACTATTGTGTCTTATGCAGCCGATAGCTATGGCCTTTTCGGTGAGTTGTATCATTATCCTGCCGCCATTCATCCTGATGGCTCGTTGCGAGATATTTACGATTGGGATACCGGACGTTTTCACGGTCAGATTAAAGAGGCTCATCAGACATATAATGTTATCGGAAATACCAACGAATATCAAGTTACAATTGGCGAAACAACCTTTGGAGGGCGCCCTGAGTTGATGGACAGTTTGGGAGTTGTCGATTACGGTAGTTTGATATATATTGCTCTGCAACGTTCGCGTTCGGCTGGCGAGGCTATAAAGGTGATGACAACATTAGTTGCCGAATATGGCTATTGTAGCGAAGGAGAAACATTTACTGTAGCCGATCCCAATGAAGTATGGATGCTCGAGATGGTAGGTAAAGGTCCGGGGATGCGCGGAGCTGTTTGGGTTGCTGTCCGTATCCCTGATGATTGTATCGCAGCTCATGCCAATCAGAGCCGTATCCATCAGTTCCCTCTCAACGATCCTAAAAATTGTATTTATTCGGCAGATGTTATTTCCTTTGCCCGTTCTAAGGGATACTTTACTGGCGTCAATAAAGATTTCAGTTTTGCCGATGCTTATGCTCCTCTGGATTTTAGTGCTCGTCGTTATTGTGAAGCCCGTGTATGGAGCTTTTACAATCGTTTTACCGATAACGGAAATGAATATCTACCGTATGTATTGGGTAAAAGTGATGTCCCGATGCCGCTTTATGTAAAGCCGAATCGCAAGATCAGCGTTCAAGATATAAAGAATGCCATGCGCGATCATTATGAGAATACTCCGCTTGATATTAGCAAAGATATGGGCGCTGGTCCCTATCATTCCCCCTATAGATTATCTCCCTTAGATTTCACAGTTGACGGGAAAAAGTATTTCAATGAACGTCCGGTAAGTACTTTTCAAACCGGTTTTGTATTTGTCTCTCAAATGCGTGCCGATATGCCCGATGCGGTAGGTGGTGTGTTGTGGTTCGGCACTGATGATGCCAATTGTACAGTATTCACTCCTGTGTATTGCTGCACCGATACAATACCTCATTGCTATTCTCATATAGCCGATTATGTTACTTTTAATTGGGATTCTTCTTTTTGGGTGTTCAATTGGGTAGCCAATATGATATATCCTCGTTACGATTTGATGGTGGGAGATTTGAAAGCTTTACAATCTGAAATCGAAAACCGTTTTAATCACAATCAGGATAGTATTGAAGCCGCAGCAATGGCTTTATACAAAACCAATCCTAATGCGGCGAAGAAGATGCTTACCAATTATACGGTAGCGTGTGCGCAAAGCACTCATGATGCTTGGCGTAAATTAGGCGAATTTTTGGTCGTGAAATATTGTGATGGAGTTGTACGTCAGGAACGCAAAGGAAAGTTCTTGAAAGATAAGTGGGGTATGGCTCTTCCCGTGAAACGTCCGGGGTATCCTGCTGAATTTCTCAAAGAATATGTTAAGCAGACGGGCGATCGATATTTGATTCCTACCGAGGTGGTGAAGAAATAAAAACTGCTTGAAGAAACGATAATCGTTATAAAATATATTACTTTTGCACCCGAAGTTTAATCTTCGGGTGTATTTGTTTTCAGGAGTATATATAATGCCGGCAATAAAAGAATTAACATCGGGCTCTCCGCTTAAATTGATATTCAGATTTAGTTTGCCTTTTTTGGTAGGCAATCTACTTCAGCAGACCTATTCGTTGGTTGATGCCGCTATTGTTGGAAAGTATTTGGGAATTAATGCTTTTGCTTCAGTAGGAGCGAGTAGTTCTGTGATATTTCTCATCTTAGGCTTTTGTACAGGCTGTTGTGCAGGCTTTAGTATACCTATTGCGCAGAAATTTGGCGCTCGCGATTACAGCATGATGCGGCGTTTCTTTTATGTAGGTTTACAGATTTCTTTAATCTTATCCATTTCGCTTGCTGTATTGACATCCTTGTATTGTTCTGATATTTTGCATTGGATACATACCCCTCAGAATATATTCCATGGAGCATATCTTTTTTTACTCATTACTTTTATAGGTATCCCCTTCACTTTCTTTTATAATCTATTGTCGTATGTTATTCGGGCTTTAGGCGATAGTACCACCCCTTTTTGGTTTTTGCTGTTCTCGTCTATACTCAATGTCATATTAGATTTACTCTTTATTATATGTTTTGGATGGGGAGTTGGCGGAGCTGCTTTTGCTACGCTTTTGTCGCAAGCTGTTTCTGTATTGCTTTGTGCTTTTTATATGCGTCGCCGCTATGAAATATTGAGAGGCAATCGCCAAGAACGCCGTTTGAAAATGAAATATGTTCGCAATATGTTATACACAGGTGTACCTATGGGACTACAATTTTCTATCACAGCTATTGGTATCATCATGCTTCAAAGTGCAAACAATGCACTGGGCACCGTTTGTATTGCAGCTTATTCGGCCGGAATTCGTCTTAAAATGTTTTTTATATGCCCATTCGATACTTTGGGAATGGCTATGGCAACTTATGCCGGTCAGAACTACGGCGCAGGGAAATTGAAGCGTATCAATCAGGGTATATGGGCATCTTTTCTTATGATGGCTATTTATGCTGTTGCTTCTTTACTATTCTTGCTGTTGTGTTCCAAATGGGTACTTTTGTTGTTTGTAAGTTCTAGCGAAACGGCTATTATCCAACATGCTCAACAGTTTTTATTTGCCAACTCTTCTTTCTTCTTGGTGTTGGGTGTGTTATGTATTTTGCGTAGCATCATTCAGGGAGTCGGATATACAGGTTTTGCCATGTTCTCGGGTGTTCAAGAGATGTTGGCCAGAACGCTTATCAGTATTTATGCCGTACCTCTTTTTGGGTTTTCTGCTATTTGTTTCGGTGATGTTACGGCTTGGATAGCAGCCGATCTATTTCTTGTCCCGGCATATATTTATGTTTATCATCGCTTATCTCATATTATTTCGTCCTCCAAAATGGCCCCGCATGCGTAATGATATGAACCGATTCCGTTTATACTTCAGTTTGGATTGAATCGCAAAATTAAACAAAATCGTTTATTCTGTTATAATGACAGGTTTCCAGATAAATTAAAATAGAAGTAATTCAGAAAAAACTAACGTATGTCGCAGCAATAACTAACGTATGTCGCAGAAAAAACTAACGTTAGTTTTCATGATAACTTCCGTTAGTTACCGCAGTAACTTCTGTTAGTTATTGCTGCGACATACGTTAGTTTTTTTCGCCCTATAAAAGTACCTTTAGTTACATTGATAATGCTTGTGGAATGTAGTAACCGACTGTTTGAATAAATTTTACAACTTTTTTTGTTTCGGATTGGATTTGTTTATTCTCGTTCGTTTATTTCTACCTCTGTAGCGCTCGGATGTTCGGCTTTCTTCTCATCGACTTGCTGATAGTATTTTTTTATCTTATTCAGTTGCTTTTTCTTTTCCCATTCTTTTTTCCGAGACTGATAATCGTTATAATGTTTCTCTAAAAAATTGTCTGCCATCTTTTATATGATTTATTTATATGACACCGTTCTTTTCATCTATTTTTAATCCTCATGGAGATTTGAGGTTAAGGCAATATTCTACGAGCGCCTACATATCTTGCCGTGAAGTAGTATTTGTCGGGATAATTGTCGATAACAACCCCGCGTGAAGTATTTGCCGCATGAATAAATTTGAAAGACTTGGTGCCTGTCATTTCTACTACCATACCTACGTGTCCAATGCCACCTTTTCGCGAGCCTTTCCAGAAAACTAAATCTCCGGGTCGTAGATTGTCTGTCGAGATAGGGCGTCCTTGTGTGTATTGTGCTCTAGAAGATGGATTCAGCTTGTAGCCTATTTTTGCGTATATAGCTTTCATTAATCCCGAACAATCGTAAACACCGTTTCCACTATGTCCTCTAGCATAACGGCTGCCAAGTAGTTTTTTAGAATAATTGAGCAATGAGCTTATGGGATTGTAGTCTTCCGGATTGGTATCGACAACTGTTTCTTCCTTGTTTCCCAATTTAGTTGGTACAATTACTTTCTTTGTTATTGTTTTAGAAATCCAACCTTCTTTTTCTATCACCAGTGGGGTTTTAGGAAAATCGATAGTCGTCAGTCGTTTAATCTCTTTTACTACGCTATTCTGAGGGTCGGCTATCGGACCACTTTTGTATTTCTGGAGAAACGAATATATTTTTCCCGAAATAAGTTCCCCATTCTTCCCCAACTCTATTTTGAGGAGTGGAGCATAGGTTAATGCTTTTCTCATTGAGTTCCTATAAGGAGTGCAAAAACTTCCTAGACTATAAGCTATGAGGCGGTTATTGTAGAGTTCCAAAGCTCGAGGTACTTGTGTGCCGTGTCCTACAACCAAAGAAGCTCCCGCATCTATACATGCATGGGCGAATTTGTATACATCACCACGTTTTTCATGTCCTACACGTTCTTCACGGAAAGGAACATGGCTATATGGAAGTCCTGTTGCACCACCATGAAAGGAGACGATTACTATATCATAAGATTCCTTTAAACGTTTGATGAGGGTAGTGGCTTTGTCTATTTCATTAATAGAAGGAACACCTTTTATATGTCCAAACCCACAGATGGCAATAGATATGCCATTGCTTTGGAACGATGCAAATTCGTAGCCATTGTCAAATCCTGCCAGCGAAAGTCCCGATTCATGCATCGCTTTGATAGTAGACGAACGTCCTTCTTCTCCGAAATCCATCGTATGTTTGCCTGCCACAGTAAGTACATCAAATCCTGCTTCTTTTAATGCTTTGGCATATCGGGTGGGTATCATATAAGATGAGAACCTCGAAGCATTCTTTTTATTTTTTGTTATTTCATCCAAAAAACTGCCTTGTAGACTTCCTATCGTCAGGTCGGCATCTTGTAAGACCGGTGCGGCATCTCTGAACCATTCTTCTGTAGCAGTTGGTGACGTTTGGGGAGTGTTATTAGGCCCTATAGTAATATCGCCTGTGAGTCCTATAACGATGCGCTGTTGTCCGAAAGAAGCCATTGCAATACACCAGCAGCTTATAATGAGTATTATTCTTTTCATTTATTTTTTCGTTAACCAGTTATAGCTGCTAATGCCTAGCTTATTATTTTTTTTATCCAAATAGTACTGTGTATAGTCTTCTTGATTTTCAAATCCAACTGAAAGAGTGCTCTCATCAACCGATATGCATTTCCCATTAAGTATCTCATCTTCTTCATCCGGTACGGTAGATTTTTGGCTGATACTACCATCTGCTTTAATAATGATCACAAATTGAATATCCATTCCGTATTGTGCTTCAGTGAAATGTCCTTTCCATGTTCCGATTAACCATTTAGGCATATTGGCAATAACGGCGGTGGTATCTTGTTGAGTTGTGTTGTCTTTTTCTGTCGATTTTTTTGAGCGGGGACGATTAGTGCAGCCTATACAAGCTATCAAACATAACAGGAAAAGTAATTTTAGCGTACGTTTCGCTTTGAGAAATCCGTTTATCGAATATTTCATTGTTTGGGGTTGATTATTATGTTCTACAAAAATAAAAAAAGAAGGGTGTAATAACAAATTCATTCACTTCTTTTTGCAATCTTGACCTATTACTTATATAATGTTATGTCTTTAGAGGGAGAATGAAGTTGGTTAAAGTTCTTTGGGCATTGAAAAGATTATATAAACAAAAAAGGCACTCCATTAGGAATGCCTTACTGTTTTGGGTTAAAAAATTCTCTCTCTATTATTATGAACTAAATGACTTGGAATGCTTGTTCGAGATCATCAATGATGTCGTCTATATGTTCTGTACCAATACTTAGACGAATTGTGTTTTGATGTATGCCTTGATCTTCAAGTTCAGCAGCACTAAGTTGGCTGTGTGTCGTACTGGCCGGATGAATAACCAGACTTTTGACATCGGCAACGTTGGCCAGCAAAGAGAATATCTTTAAATGGTCGATAAATGCCTGTGCTTCTTTGGCCCCACCTTTAATATCAAAGGTGAATATAGAACCGGCTCCATTGGGGAAGTATTGTTTGTAGAGTTCGTGATTGGGGTGTTCGCTTAGTGCCGGATGATTAACTTTCACCACTTTATGGTTGTTCTTTAGATATTCAACTACTTTCAGTGCATTGGCTACATGGCGTTCTACACGCAAAGACAAAGTCTCAAGTCCTTGCAACAACAAGAATGCGTTGAATGGGCTGATAGTAGCACCCGTATCGCGTAGCAGCACCGCCCGAATGCGAGTAACATAAGCTGCTTCTCCTGCTGCATCGACAAAGCGCACACCGTGATAGCTGGGCTCCGGCTCGGAAAGCTGAGGAAATTTTCCTGATTTGACCCAATCGAATTTGCCTGAGTCTACAATGACACCACCGAGTGACGATCCGTGTCCGCCAATAAACTTTGTAGCGCTATGAACTACAATATCAGCTCCGTGTTCAATCGGGCGGATTAAATAAGGAGTACCGAATGTATTGTCGATAATCAACGGAATGCCGTGTTTGTGAGCAATAGCAGATGTTGTCTCAATATCGGTGATATTCGAGTTCGGATTGCCCAGCGTCTCAATAAACAGTGCTTTAGTGTTATCCTGAATGGCTTTTTCGAAATTCTGTGGATCGTCCGGATCGACAAAAGTGGTATGTATCCCGTAATTCTCGAGTGTATGTTCCAAGAGATTGAAAGAGCCGCCGTAAATAGTTTTTGCTGCTACGATATGATCGCCTTGTCTGGCAATATTGATAATAGAGTAAGTCACCGCTGCTGCACCAGATGCAACGGCAAGTCCGGCAATTCCTCCTTCCAGGGCAGCTACACGTTCTTCGAATACTCCTTGTGTAGAATTGGTAAGCCTACCATATATATTTCCAGGATCTTGCAGTCCGAAACGAGCTGCGGCATGAGCTGAATTATGAAAGACATACGATGTTGTCTGATAAATGGGTACGGCACGTGAATCGGTGGTCGGGTCGGCCTGTTCTTGTCCTACATGAAGCTGTAATGTCTCAAAATGTAATTTCTTTGTTGCCATAATCTTATTATTTTTAGTTTATATGATTTAAGAATTATTTTCTGTTACAAAGGTATATGTTTAGAATATAATGGCAAATACTTGTGATAAATTGAGAAAATAAATCTATATTTGTAGATTTAACAGAAAAAGCATTAAATAAACGGATGCCTATCATAGGCTGCAAAGAAAAATATTCTATGGACAGATTAGACGAAACGGATTTGAAGATTTTGCGTGCATTGCAAAACAATTCCAACTTGACTACGAAAGAACTTGCCGAGCGTGTTCATCTTAGTACAACTCCCGTTTTCGAGCGGTTGCGTCGCTTACAGAACGACGGTTATATAAAGAGGTATATAGCTATACTCGATGCCGAAAAGCTACACTATGGCTTTATGGTATTTTGTCAGGTCAAGTTGAAGCAGGTAAATGCTCAAATTGCAAGAGAATTTACTGAAGCTGTCGATGGCATGGCCGAAGTGGTCGAATGCTACAATACTTCTGGAGAATTTGATTATCTGCTGAAGATCCATGTTACCGATATGACGGTATATCGCAATTTTGTTCTTAATAGGTTGGGGACTATCGATTGTCTTGCTTCACTGCAAAGTATTTTTGTGATGGACGAGATAAAGCATACTTATGGTATACCTATTTGAAATAAGATTTTTTCTTTCCGCTCAACTTCGCTACCAATATCGAACTAACGATATTGCCTGTAGAGTTGAGCAACGTTGCCGGAATATCTATAATAGTACTTATCACCATTAGTGTTCCTGCAAGTTGTGGAGAGAAGCCGAAAACGGAGCAGATAAGCAATTCGCCTGTCATGCCCCCACTTGGAATAGCTCCCATCACTGCCCCTACAAGTATGGCAACAGCAATGATAAACAACCCGTTGCCCGATGGTTGTGTGTTTTGTCCAAAGATGGTGAGTATAAATACTATTTTGATAACGCCGCCCATTACCGAACCGTCTTTGTGCATATTGGTTCCTAGTGGGATTACTGTTTCGGCGATGCTTCGGGGTACTCCAATCTTTTCTGCCGTTTCTATATTAATAGGAATACAGGCGGCACTCGACGAAGTGGCAATAGCTGTGAGAGAAGGGGTCAGTATATGCTTCCAGAATGTTTTCACTCCTTTGCTTCCTCCGGCAAGCCATACATAGATCGTGTTGAGAATAAAATAACAGAAACCGGCAAGTACCAGATAGAGCAGAAAAGCATTGAGATAACCGTTTAATATTTGTCCACCCACTACACCGATGGTATCGGCAAAATAACAACCCAATCCTATAGGTGCCATAAACATAATGATTCTCATCATGCGCAGTGTGATAGCCATGCCGGCATTGAGCAGGTCGGATATTACTTTGCCGTGCTCTTTAGAGTAAGCCGTTGCCAATCCGAATAATACCGAGAAGAGTATCAGCGGGAGTAAGTTCGATTTGGTAAATAGTTGCAGAAAGTCGGGTACGGTGAATGTGTTTACAAATATTTCGCCTCCTGTAAGTCCCTTTAGTTCGGCATGAGCCGGTAAGTGAGCCAATAATAACGACTTGTCGACATTTGTCAGTGGGTTGTAAAAAAGGGTAAGAATATATGCTGTAGCAGCGGCTATGATTGCCGAACCCAAGAATACCAATACGACATTGCCGAGTATTTTGCCTATCATATTCATCTTTTTCATATTGTAGATAGCCGATGATACGCTAAGAAATACCAGTGGTACGATCATGACGAACATCATGTTCAAGAATAAATCTCCGATAGGTTTTACTACCGATGCCTTGTCTCCGAATACTAATCCACAAATGCCACCTATCACAATTCCTGTAATCAGGCATATTGTAAAGGCATAATTCTTAAATATATTCATTGAATAGATTATTTTGTTTGAGGATGCAAAGTTACACTTTCATTTTGAAAAATATTCATATCGTCTTGATTTGTTATATCTCTGCGTGATCTAAATTAATTCTGCTGCTATTTCCCTACATCTTTTTCGATTTATTTTTCCATTGCCCGCTAGAGGAAGTTTCTGTATTGTTATGATTGTGTGTGGTATATGATATGGCGGTAGTACACGTCTCATTACTGTCTTTATATCATCTAACTTCTCTTCAGATACCTGTTCGAGTAGTAGAATGGCGGCTTCTCCCAACTTTTCATCCGGAACTGAGGTTATAGCAAATGGTACGTCGATGATCGGTTGCAATAGTCGCTCGTCTTCTTCGGGTTGAATTTTGATGCCTCCGCTATTGATCGTATTGTCTTTACGTCCCAAGATGACGAAGCTGCCATCGGGATATAGCCGCACTATATCATTGGTATATAGTGTTTGGTTGCAAATAAGGGGAGCGTCTATTACTAATGTGTCATCGTTTGCTACCGAGAGATGTACTGTCTTGAAAGGCATGTAATGCATAGAGGCCTTTTCACCATTCAGGCGCCTCAATGCAATGTGCGAGAGTGTCTCTGTCATGCCATAAGTGGAGTATATGTTGCCTGGAAGATCTTTTATCTTTTTTTCCAGCTCTGGGTCAATAGATCCGCCTCCTATAATGAGTATTTTTATCTTCTCCAATTTTTCTCTTTCTGCCGCGTTCCCTAGCGTATTGTATACTTGCATCGGTACCATGGCTGCAAATGTT
>JAAYUD010000097.1 GCA_012517855.1 Bacteroidales bacterium | reverse complement strand
GTCAGTTCTTTGATTTGTTCGCGAGTAAAAAGCTTTAGATCTAACAGCACTTGATCATTACGTGAGCGACCGCTATGGATTTTTTTCCCAATATCTCCTAATTGTCGCGTTAGGATAAGCTCTACTTCAGAATGAACATCTTCTACGCCTTCTTCAATTATAAAATCACCCTTTTCTGCCAAAACATAAATGTTTTTTAATTCGGGCAGTAATTTGCGTAATTCATCAGCGGTGAGCAGTCCAATGCTTTGGAGCATAGTGATATGAGCTATAGAGCCAAGCACATCGTATTTAGCTAAAAGAAGGTCGAGTTCTTTGTCTCTGCCGATGGTAAAGGTCTCGATAGCTTTATCGACCTGAACTGATTTTTCCCAAAGTTTTAATGCCATTATATTAATAAGGTATCATAGATAACATATCAACCATCTTCTCCAAGCCTTCTTTGACTGGTTTGGAAACGATGCTTTTCATGAAAACATTAACTTCCAATCCTGCCGTGATGCGTATTTTGCATTCATCGTCAGAGATTGATACGATCTGAATCCACAAGTTGAAAGCGATAGGTGAGTTGATAGAACCAAATTTTATACACTTGGAAGGTATACGTTCGGTAACTTCTAGTTGTATGTCGCCTATGCCAGAAACGTTGAAGCTTACGCTGTCAGCATCAAACTTAAAGTCTTTGACTTTATCGGCAGGCAATTTATCTTTCATGGCCTCAATGTTGTTGAGGTTAGATAACTTTTCGTATACCTTTTCTTCCGAAAAAGGTATGTGTCTCACGGGACTTTCAAAATTTGTCATGTTTTAATCTTCTGGGTTCCAGTTTGCAGGATCTTTGCGCCATCTGTCTAAAGTAGGGATCTCTTCTTCTGCAATGTATTCGGTACGCAGAGCCACTTCGATAACAGCTTCGTAATTAGTTAATGTGATCAATGGTACATGCGCTTCTTTGAAAGCTTTCTCAGCTTCGGGGAAATCGTATGTATAAGATGCTACCATACCGATCACATCGCATCCATTACGTCGAATAGCTTCAACTGCTTTTAAACTACTTTTGCCCGTTGATACTAAATCTTCAATAACTACCACTTTCATACCAGGGCGCAGTTCACCTTCTATGAGGTTTTCCAAACCGTGGTCTTTAGGGGTGGAACGCACATATACGAAAGGTAAGTTCAGTTCGTCGGCAACAAGTGCCCCTTGTGGAATAGCCCCTGTAGCAACTCCTGCAATAGCATCTACTGTGCTAAAGTGCTCAAGAATGATACGCGTTAATTCCGTTTTGACAAAGCTTCTGAGAGATGGATAAGATAACGTTTTCCTATTATCACAATAGAACGGTGATTTCCACCCTGAAGCCCATGTGAATGGATTCGAAGGTTGAAGCTTAATAGCTTTAATCTTCAATAGTTTCTCTGCGAATAGTCTCTCTAAATTTTTCATAATCTATTGAACTTAATAAGCCACAAAATTAGGAAAAATGCATTGAAAAATGAAAAGAAAGTTTGTTTTTTTAACCTATTTGTAGTAAGTAGTATGCTATTGTTCTATAATAAGTCTTATTTCATCTATCTCATAGCCTTTGCTTAGAGCAAAGCGAATGAGTTTTCCATTCATTTCGTACTTATCTTTTGCTTTAACACTTTTTCGTTTGGACTGAATAATATCCCCTAAAATGGATAGATACTCTTTTCTGTCAATTTCGTCCAAAGCTGTTTCTATGTCGTTATGGTTAATCCTCTTCATCTTTAGGGCTAGACGTATTTTGGCTATTCCCCATTTGTTGAAACGATATTTGTCTCGAACAAAGGCTTTTGCATATCGGGTCTCATCGATGAAATTTTCTTTAAGGAGTTTGGATATTATGTGTCCTATCATTTCTTCAGATGCACCTCTTCGTCGGAGTTTATCGTCTATTTCGCTAATACAGTGCTCGGATGTCGAACACAAGGACGAAGTTTTGTTTAGTAATTCTTCTTCTGTATATATTTTCATCGTACTGCTGCTACTATTCTGTCGTTTTGATAAAAATCTTTTAAAATTCTTATTTCTTTAAAATGTTCTTTTTGAAGTATTTCGGCTGTCTCTTTTCCGAAGTGTTGGTTGATTTCGAAATAAAGCTTCCCGTCGGTTGTAAGTGCTTTTGAAGCATATTTGGCTATTCGGCGGTAATATCGTAATGGATCATTGTCTTCTACAAATAGGGCAATACTTGGTTCGTGGTAAAGGACTTCCGGTTGCATCTCTTCTTTTTCTTTTTCTGTCACATAAGGGGGATTACTTACTATAATGTCGAATTGTTCTGAAGTATTTGGAGGTAAATTAAAGATGTCTCGTTCTTTAAAGTTGACATTCGTTTTGATATTATTGTTATTGTATGTCGCTATTTTAAGGGCCTTTTTTGAAATGTCCCAGCCTGTTACGGAAGCTTCGGGTAGGTTTTTGTTCAAAGAAATAGCAATGCAGCCACTTCCTGTGCCGATGTCCAAAATACTTACTTTCCCGTTGTTCTCATGGGTGATAAGATTCACTAGTTCCTCAGTCTCGGGGCGGGGGATCAATACATCTGGTGTTACTTTGAACGTTAAGTTGCAGAAGATGGTAGTACCTATTATATATTGTATCGGTTCATGATGGAGTAACCTTTCTAAAATGTATTGAATTTTTTGTGCTTTATCTGCCGATAAATCCGTATATTTGCCGGTATATAGCTCTATTGTGCTAATATTAAGCGAATCGCTGCATATAATAGATGCCAAGCTCTTTATCTCGGTTACAGAATATTGAGTATCCAGTTGTCGGCGTATGTAAGTGAATAGTGATTCCATATATTGTGGCATTAATAGCTGCAAAATTACGAAAATATATTTTACGATGGAAGAAGACGAGAAATATATGTGGCGTTGCATCCGATTGGCTAAAAATGGACTTTGTACTGCTTCGCCCAATCCGATGGTTGGAGCGGTCATCGTATGTGATGGAAAGATAATTGGTGAAGGCTATCACATTCGGAGTGGTAAAGCGCACGCTGAGGTCAATGCTGTGCGATCTGTGAAGAATCAGTCTTTATTGCGGCGCTCTACTATTTATGTCAGTCTTGAGCCTTGTTCTCATTATGGTAAAACTCCACCTTGCGCAGATATGTTGATTGATAAAGGAATTCCTCGTGTCGTGATTGGCTGTGAAGATCCTTTTGTGAAAGTTCATGGACGCGGTATTCAAAAACTTTTGGATGCAGGGTGTGAAGTGAAAACCGGAGTGCTTGAGAAAGAATGCAGGCAATTGATACGAAAGTTTGTAACTTTCAATACCCTTAGTAGGCCGTATGTGACATTGAAATGGGCTGAATCTGCCGATGGCTTTATCGGGAAGAATGTTAATCGCACACTCCTTTCTACCTCTTTGTCGACATTATTGGTGCAAAAACGTCGTGCTGAAAATGATGCTATTATGGTGGGCACGGAGACTGCTCGTATTGACGACCCTCAATTGACTTTGCATGATTGGTATGGCAAAAATCCTATTCGGGTTGTGCTCGATCGTCACTCGTCTTTGCCTCAGTCTATTCATTTGTTTGATGGGTCTATTCGTACATTGGTCTTTACCACCTCTTCTTCTCGTGCTGATAGCGTAAATCTGGAGTATATAGTTTTGCCTGAAGAAGACTATTGTCTTTCTCGCTTTCTGAAAGAGTTGGTTCAAAGAGATATTCAATCGTTGCTGGTCGAAGGTGGTGCCCGGCTTCATCAGTCATTTATCGATGAAGAGTTGTGGGACGAGGCTTATGTCGAGAAAAGTGTGAAAGTATTGGGTAACGGAGTGCGTGCTGCCCAATTAAAAAATATAAAGGGGTTTACGAATCGAAGAGTATTGGGAGTCGATATTCTTAAATACATACATTAAATTAAGGTGTTGTATACAACTAAAAATTATTGGGGTCTAAATTTGATGTGCTTCACTATTTGGAGAAAGAAAACCCTAAAAAGCTCTCATTTAGTGATAATTTTATATAAAACTTCTATTTATCGCTTATTATAGAAAAAATTGTTCCTATTTTTGCAATTTGTAAACAACAGATTTTCGGAAGTAAATGGCTGAAGATTATGAAATAGATAAAAATCGTGTGCCAAAGCATATTGCTATCATAATGGATGGCAATGGGCGCTGGGCAAAACTGCGTGGTGAAGAACGCAGGGACGGTCATATTGCAGGAGCTGATACAGTGAAAGAAATTATTGAAGCAGCTGCCTTAATTGGGGTTAAGTATTTGACTCTTTATACGTTTTCGAGCGAGAATTGGAATCGTCCGGAGGCGGAAGTCGCTGCATTGATGGATTTATTGTTCGATTCGCTTAAAGAAGAAATTCTTTTTAAAAATGATATTTGTTTTAGAATCATAGGTGATTTAAGCAAGCTTCCGGATAAACTTCAACAGCGTTTAAATCAGTGTGTGTGTGATACTGCTCATGGCAAGAGGCTGACTTTGGTTTTGGCTTTGAGCTATTCTTCGCATTGGGAAATTACCGAAGCTACACGTCGGATTGCCCGTTTGGTTCAGAAGGGAGAAATGGCTCCTGAAGATATCACTACTGATACTATATCGCAGTATTTGGCTACCAATTTTATGCCTGATCCCGATTTGCTTATCCGCACCGGTGGAGAATTGAGATTAAGTAATTATTTGTTGTGGCAGTGTGCTTATTCCGAGTTATATTTTTGCGACACCTATTGGCCAGATTTCAAAAAAAATGAGTTATATAAAGCTATAGCGGATTTTCAACAGCGAGAAAGACGTTATGGAATGACCAGTGAACAGATTAGTAAAAAACCTAAAATTAGATAGATGTATTATCGTACTTATTTGAGATTTATAGCATTAGCTAGTTTGCTTCTTTGCTGCGTTTTGCAAGGAAATGCACAAGAGGTAGCTGCCGATACAATTTATAAACCTGCTATTATTTATACGGGGACTCCTAAAAAGTTTGAAATCGCCGGCATAAAGGTGGAAGGTGTAAAAGGCTACGAAGATTATGTGTTGATAGGCATTTCAGGATTGGCTGTGGGGCAGATAATTACAGTGCCTGGTGAGGAAATAACCGATGCTATACGTCGCTATTGGAAGCATGGTCTGTTTTCGAATGTGGCTATATCTGTTGAAAAGGAGTATAAGAATAAAATATGGCTATTGATTACTTTGGCCCAACAACCGCGTATCTCTGATATCCATTATCATGGAGTGAAGAAGGCGGAACGGACAGATCTGATTGCTAAACTGGGTATGCCTAAAGGAAGTCAGATTACCTCTAATATGGTTGATCGGGCCAAATTGTTGATTAAACGTTACTTTGATGACAAAGGATTTAAAAATGCTGATGTGAATATTGTTCAGACCGACGATCCGAAAACCCCCAATGAAGTAATTGTTGATATCAATATCGATAAGAAAGAAAAAATCCATGTTCATAAAATAACGTTTGAGGGTAATACCGTGCTGAAATCTAAGAAGTTGAAGCGGGTCATGAAGAAAACAAACGAACGACATAAATTGGTGAACATTTTCCGCCCTAAGAAGTTCATTAATGAAAATTATGAAGCCGATAAGAAGTTGATTATTGATAAGTATAATGAACTGGGGTATCGTGACGCTCGTATTTTGAAAGATAGCGTCAAAATGTTTAATGATCGTACGGTAGACATTTATATTAAAGTAAACGAAGGCGATAAATATTATTTACGCAATGTGACATGGCTTGGCAATACAGTCTATTCTACAGATCAGCTGAATTATATGTTGCGGATGAAGAAGGGGGATGTTTATAATCAGAAGTTGTTGAATCAACGTTTGTCTTCAGATGATGATGCTATCGGTAACCTCTATTATAATAATGGTTATTTATTTTATAATCTTGATCCTGTAGAAATGAACGTGGAAAACGATTCGATTGATTTGGAAATGAGAATCAGCGAGGGGCGTCAGGCGTCTATCGATAAAATAACTATTAGCGGTAACGATAGAGTTTACGAAAATGTGATTCGGCGTGAACTTCGTATTCGTCCCGGTGATCTTTTCAGTCGTGAAGATCTGATGCGCTCGTTGCGTGAATTATCTCAGATGGGACATTTCGATCCTGAAAAAATGACTCCAGATATTCGTCCTGACCAAGTAAATGGAACGGTGAATATAGGGCTGCCGTTGACATCAAAGGCTAATGATCAGGTTGAATTCTCCGCAGGTTGGGGCCAAACGGGTGTTATCGGTACGTTGAGTTTGAAGTTTACAAACTTTTCTATGGCCAATTTGTTACATCCGGGACAGAACTACCGGGGTATATTGCCACAGGGTGATGGACAAACATTCACGATTAGTGCTCGTACCAATGCGTCATACTATCAGCAATATAGCGTGTCCTTCTTTGATCCTTGGTTCGGAGGCAAACGTCCTAATTCATTGTCTTTGTCGGCATTCTATTCTCGTCAGACCGATATTAGTAGTAAGTACTACAGTCAATCATATCTCAATAACTATTCTAATAGTATGTATGGCGGTTCATACAATTATAAAGATATGTATGATAAATCGAAATCGTTGCAGATGTATGGATTTTCTGTCGGATTTGGTAAGCGTTTGAGATGGCCGGATGATTATTTCACACTCTCTACCGAATTATCTTATCAGCGCTATGTACTTCATGATTGGAAATATTTCCCTGTAACTAACGGGCATTGCAACAATATTAGTTTGAATATTACGCTAGGCAGAAATTCTATCGATAACCCTATATTTCCTCGTACGGGTTCCGAATTCTCATTGTCTTGTCAGTTTACGCCTCCTTATTCTTTATTCGATGGAATCGATTACAGTACTTACAACTTGAGCAATCAGAACGATGTAAACAAGATGCATCGGTGGATCGAATATCATAAGTGGGAATTTAAATCGAAAACTTATACACCATTGATGGATCCGACTATATATAAGAAAGGTCTGGTGTTGATGACGCGTGCAGATTTCGGTTTGTTAGGTTATTATAACAAGTATAAAAAATCGCCATTCGAGACATTTGATGTCGGAGGTGATGGTATGACAGGTTATGCAAGTTATGCTACCGAAAGTGTCGGGCTTCGTGGTTACGAGAACAGTTCGTTGACTCCGTACGGAAAGGAAGGCTATGCTTATGCTCGTTTGGGCATGGAACTTAGATACCCGTTGATGTTGGAGACCAGTACAAATATTTATATGTTAGCTTTTGTTGAAGGCGGTAATGCTTGGCATGATATCAAAAACTTTAATCCGCTTGATTTGAAACGTTCTGCCGGTGTTGGTGTACGTATATTCCTCCCAATGATTGGCTTGATGGGTATTGATTGGGGGTATGGTTTTGATAAGGTCTTTGGCTCGAAGCAGTATGGCGGTAGTCAATTCCATTTTATATTAGGACAGGAATTTTAATAATTATAATTATCAAACAATGTGTGCAATATGAAAAAGTCTATTTTATCTCTCATTTTATTGTTGGGCTTTACAATGTCTGTTTGCGCCCAAAAAATAGTATTGATCGATACGGAATATATATTGAAAAATATACCCGCTTACTCTAAAGCTACTGCTCAACTTGAACAAAATTCTCAAAGATGGCAGAATGAGGTTCAGGTAGTGTCCAATGAGGCAAAGACCATGTATACTAGTTATCAGAACAAAATGTCGCGTCTGTCGGATGCTCAGAAGAAAGTGCAAGAAGATGCTATCGTGGCAAAAGAAAAAAGTGCGGCCGAACTCAAACGTAAATATTTCGGTCCTGATGGTGAATTGGCAAAACTGCGTCAAAATTTGATTAAACCTATTCAAGATCAGATATATGATGCAGCCAAGGCTCTCTCTGAACGTTATGGCTATTCTATCGTTGTCGATAGAGCTTCCGCTTCGAGTATTATTTTTGCTTCTCCAAGTATCGATATAAGCGAAGATGTACTTGCCAAGATGGGTTATTCAAAATAAATGATTACATTTGTAGTGTTAAAAAGAATAATATAATAATCAATAAACTTTTAAAGAATTATGCTAAAGAAAATCGCATTCGCAATTGCATTATTTGCGCTTCCCTTGGTGGGAATATCTGCTCAGACAGTTAAGCTTGGGTATTATAACACTCAATCTGTTATCGTTGATATGCCCGAATTTGTAAAGGCTCAGAACGAATTGAAGGAGTTGGGTAATAAGTATCGGGCAGAAATGAAACGTACTGAAACCGAATTCAATACAAAGTATCAGCAATTCATACAGCAGAAAGATTCTCTACCACAGGCTATCGCTGAACGTCGCCAGAAAGAACTTGAAGAAATGGGACAACGTTCGCAACAATACCAACAAGATGCACAACAGAGCATGCAAGATCAGCAAGAGAAGAAACTGACACCTATCTATCAGAAGATAGAGGCTGCTGTTAAAGCTATCGGACAAGAAGGAGGATTTACTTGCATTTTCGATATGGCTCGTACACAACTTCCTTATGTTAACGAAACTCAAATGGTTGACTTGACCAGTAAGATTAAGTTGCGCGTTGGTGCTACCGGTAATGCTTCTGCAACTCCGGCTACTACTGCTGGGAAAAAGAAATAGATATAACCCAATTATAAAAGCGACATAAATATCGGGTTATTTGCTCGATATTTGTGCCGTTGTTTTTTTATCATATAGTTATGGTTGAATTTTTACAATCTCCCGGGCCTATCGGCGTCTTCGATTCGGGCTATGGTGGGCTCACCATACTTGATAGTATTCGTAATGTGCTACCCCAATATGATTATGTTTATCTCGGAGACAATGCTCGTGCACCGTATGGAAGCCGTTCCTTTGAAATTGTTTACGAATTTACGCGGCAGGCAGTGATCAACCTTTTTGAAAAAGGTTGCCATTTGGTCATTATCGGTTGTAATACCGCATCAGCGAAGGCTTTACGTAGCATACAGATGAACGATTTGCCTGGACTCGATCCTAAGCGTAGGGTGCTTGGAGTTATTCGCCCTACAGCCGAAGCCATAGGAAATATCACAAAGAGCGGGCATGTAGGTATTTTTGGAACAGACGGGACTATTATTTCGGGCTCTTATCCGATGGAAATAAAGAAACTATTTCCTCATATTACTGTAGTGGGACAAGCTTGTCCAATGTGGGTTCCGTTAGTAGAAAACAATGAGTCTAATAATGACGGTGCCGATTTTTTTGTTCGCAAATATATCGATAATTTATTAGCCAAAGATCCTCTGATCGATACTATTATTTTGGGGTGTACCCATTACCCATTGCTTTATCCCAAGATTAGAGCCTATCTGCCCGATCATATTCAAATCGTGTCACAAGGGAGCTTGGTATCCAATAGTCTGAAAGATTATTTATATCGTCATCCGGACATGGAGGAGTCTTGCACACGAGGGGGTACATGCGAATTTTATACGACGGAATCTGAAGATAAGTTCAGAGGGTCGGCAACTGTATTCCTTAATCAATCGATAGAAAACGTTCATCGGGTGGTATTAGACTAATATTTTTTAATCAATGCAACTATGAGTGAAGAATATCGGCGTATTGTCGTAAAAATAGGGAGTAATATATTGACTCGTTCCGATGGTACTCTTGATGTGACTCGTATGTCGTCGCTTACCGACCAAATCTCTGCGCTTTATCAACGTGGCATAGAAGTCATAATTGTCTCTTCGGGTGCTGTCGCCTCGGGTAGAAGCGAACTTCATACAGAACGTAAATTGGATAGTGTAGACCAGCGGCAGTTGTTTAGTGCCGTGGGGCAAGCTAAGCTAATTAATCGTTATTATGAACTTTTTCGCGATCATCATATCGTAGTAGGACAGGTACTTACTATGAAAGAGAATTTTGCCACTCGACGGCTTTATCTCAATCAGAAAAATTGTATGGAGGTGATGCTTCGTAATGGTGTTATACCTATTGTCAATGAGAATGACACCATATCGGTCACAGAACTTATGTTTACGGATAATGATGAACTGTCCGGACTCATTGCTTCGATGATGAATGCGCAGGCTTTGTTTATCCTAAGCAATATTGACGGTATCTACGATGGTTCTCCCTCCGATGCTTTATCGCATGTCATTCTTACTATAACTCCTGATATGGATCTTTCACAATATATACAGACTGGCAAGTCTAGTTTCGGCCGAGGTGGCATGCTTACCAAAAGCAATATTGCACATAAAATAGCCGAAGAAGGTATTGAAGTTGTTATTGCCAATGGTAAACGCGAAAATATATTGTTTGAACTTATTTCTCATCCGGATCATACGGTTTGTACCCGATTTGTACCGTCCACTCAGCCTGTGTCGAGCGTGAAAAAGTGGATTGCTCATAGCGAAGGCTTTGCGAAGGGGGAAATACATATTAACGAGTGTCTTACTACCCGACTAAGCACAGGTCAGGCTGTTAGTATATTGCCGGTAGGTATTAGTGCTATTGAGGGTGACTTTGAAAAAGATGATATTGTTCGTGTTGTCGATTGTAATGGGCATCTGATAGGCTGTGGGCGTGTGAATTCCAGTTCCGAATTGGCACGTGCCGAGATGGGAAAGCATGGCAAGCGTGCTGTAGTGCACTACGATTATCTTTATATTGAATAATTAACATGATATGATGAACATGGATTCTATTTTTCAGGAAGTAAAGGCTGCTAGTCGCGACTTGGCGTTGCTTGACAATGAAAAGATAAATGAAGTACTACTGGCTGTTGCCGATGTTGCCATTCAGCAGGCTCCTTATATATTGAAGGAAAATGCAAAAGATCTGGCAAAGATGGATGCTTCCGATCCCATGTACGATCGTTTGAAACTCACGCAGACTCGTCTTGAAGATATTACTCAAGGTATTCGTAATGTCGCAAAACTTCCTTCTCCTTTGGGAAGGGTGCTTAAAGATGTTGTACGCCCCAACGGTATTCATTTGCGTCGTATCAGTGTTCCCTTCGGCGTTATCGGTGTTATCTACGAGGCTAGACCGAATGTTAGTTTCGATGTCTTTTCGCTTTGTATAAAGAGTGGCAATGCTTGTGTTTTAAAAGGGGGAAGCAATGCCGATGCTTCCAATAGGGCTATTGTCGAAATCATTCATCAAGCTCTTGAATCGCAAGGTGTCAATCCGCACGTTGTCGAATTGCTTCCGCCCGGTCACGAATCGGCAGCTGCATTACTTCATGCTACAGGGTATGTTGATTTGATAATACCTCGTGGCAGCAATAATCTTATTCAATTTGCTCGACATAATGCAACCGTTCCGGTTATAGAAACAGGAGCGGGTATTTGTCATACTTATTTCGATGAATTTGGCGATTTGGCTAAAGGCCGTGCTATCATCAATAATGCTAAGACCCGCCGTGTCACAGTCTGCAATGCTCTCGATTGTGTTATTGTTCATCAATCTCGCCTGAAAGAATTACCCGAGATCGTTTCTCTTCTCGAATCATCGAATGTCGTTATATATGCAGACAAAGCGGCTTATAAAGCGCTTGAGGGAAAGTATCCGGCTCATCTTCTTGAGCATGCGATTACCGAAAGCTTCGGAACAGAATTTTTGGATTATAAGATGGCTATAAAGACCGTTGATTCTTTTGAAGAGGCACTAAATCATATTCGCGCTAACGGATCTAAGCATAGTGAGAGCATTATAACCGAGAATGAGGAGCGTGCCCAACGTTTTCTGCGCGAAGTGGATGCCGCCTGTGTATATGTTAATGTGTCAACAGCCTTTACCGATGGCGGGCAGTTCGGATTAGGCGCCGAAATCGGTATCAGTACTCAAAAGCTCCATGCTCGTGGTCCTATGGGACTCGAAGAAATAACTACTTATAAGTGGTTGATAGAGGGCAATGGGCAAATAAGAAAAACATAAACCCAAATGATAAAATTATAAAACAAGCGAACAATGAAGAAATTTACAGGAGTACAAGACATTGGTGACTTGAAAGTCGCTTTAGCGTTGGCCTTTGAAATGAAGAAGGATCGGTTTAAATACGTGGAACTGGGACGTAACAAAACATTATTGATGGTGTTTTTCAATTCGAGCTTGCGTACTCGACTCAGCACTCAGAAAGCTGCAATGAATCTTGGTATGAATGTTATTGTGCTCGATATCAATCAAGGTGCCTGGAAACTCGAAACAGAACGTGGCGTTATTATGGATGGCGATAAATCGGAGCATATTCTTGAAGCCATTCCGGTAATGGGGTCTTATTGCGACATTATTGGTGTACGTTCTTTCGCGCAGTTTGAAGATCGTGACTATGATTATAACGAGACTATTCTCAACCAGTTTATACAATATTCCGGTAAGCCCGTGTTCTCTATGGAAGCAGCTACTTGTCATCCTCTTCAGGCGTTTGCCGATCTTATCACCATTGAAGAATACAAAACTAAACCACGTCCCAAAGTGGTCATGTCATGGGCTCCGCATCCTCGTGCGCTGCCGCAGGCTGTACCCAACTCTTTTGCTGAGTGGATGAACGCTGCCGATTATGATTTTGTTATTACCCATCCTCATGGTTATGAACTCGATCCGAAATTTGTAGGCGATGCTCATGTTGAATACGATCAGATGAAAGCATTCGAGGGTGCTGATTTTGTATATGGCAAGAATTGGGCTGCGTATGCCGGTGACAATTACGGACGTATTATATGTTCCGATCGTTCGTGGACTATTGGCGACCGTCAGATGGCTGTGACAAATAATGCTCATTTCATGCATTGTTTGCCCGTACGGCGTAATATGATTGTGACGGATGATGTTATTGAAGGTCCTCAATCTTTGGTTATTCCCGAGGCAGCCAATCGCGAAATATCAGCTACTGTTGTACTGAAAAAGTTATTAGATAGTATTGAGTAAGTAAGCATATCACAATTATGGTTGTGTGCTCATTATATAACTTCTGCCCTATACGTCACGTACAGGGCAGAAACACATATTCAAAATAGTGTATATTGAGAATACAATATACAAACAACCATAAGTTGAAGTCTATACTCTAAGAGAGAGCTTTTGTTCTATTCTTATTTTATTTGTGTTGGTGATCGGGCATTTTATAAAGCCTTAAATTATTTAAGGCAGTCTTAATAAGCAGTTCATATATCCCAAACATCAGGAAGGTATAGAAAAAATCGCCCAATAGGGTGTTGTGGAAAAAAGGAATTCCCGCTATGTAACACGATACTAATCCACTGAATGTATGAGGGTAGGGGAGCATGCTCGAGAATAGCCATACCCCGAAGTTCGAAATGAGGAAGAACATGACAGATGATGCTACCGACGAGCAAAAGAGCCTGAGTAGCGTTATCTTGTTGTGCAGAATACTTCGTCCTAGAAAGCTGATCAGCAGAAAAGCAGCGTATGTAACTATAGCTCCGTCGTAGAACCAAATAAAATGGTCGAAATAGGCTGCGTATATTATATTGTTGAGCAACAAATCGCTTATCCACATCGAAGCGATGGGGATGATATAGCAGTAATAACGGTTGTTAAGATAGGCAGACCCGAAAAGAGCCATTGCACATATAGGCGAAAAGTTGTATGGATGGGGGATGAGTCTGCTTAATGCAGCTGCTAGGATCATGACAACAATGCCGACAAATTCTAATTTCTTATTTTTTTCCATCGTTTTGTATATTGATTAAGTTCTACTAACAAATACATACATAATCAATCTACAGTACACGATGTATACATCCTATCTTGACACGATAAGAAAGAAACAACATTGCCCGATCCATGCCCATTCGTCCGTGGACTGTAGAACAGATATTCAGCAAAGGCAGGTCTTCTGGCTTATTCCGGTCTTGAAAGCCTTCCCAACTACTCGAAAGAGCTAGTGGCTTTGTTCTTTTATCAAGACCCTTTTGTCCGTTACAGGACTGTGGAACTTACAGCAGCGGGAACTGTTGCCGATTTGCACGGCATTCCCTTTTAATTCCGACTCACTTATTCAAATGATGCGGAAAACCTTTGACGGCACAAATTTACCAATATTATTGGAATTACAAAACAAAATCGTTAGAAACGAAACAATTTTCATTGAAACGAACTCGGGTGTACTTCTCTTCCTCGTGTATGTGGAATATGAAAGTTTTATCTCATTCGATTTCATACAATACCGCCATTTCTGGGATGCTGTACAAGCATCGATCTTATCTTGTATTGTTCACTTCCTTCACTTATCCCTATAGCTTCGGTGTGTTGTGGTAGTCACATATAGACGTCGCTTCCGACTCACGCCCGTGAGTCGGAAAAAACATAAGGACGAAACTTGCGACTCACGGGCGTGAGTCGCAAATTTCGTATGTTAGTTTTCATCCTTATGTCCTTAAGTATTTCCGAGTATACAAAGATGGAACTACTGTTGGGCATTTAAGGCCATTTGAGGCACAAAGAACCAACGATGTTTCATCGATTGGATGTACGGTGGCTGTTTGTAACCTGAAGATATTTTGCCTTATAGATGTAATAGTTGATACAGGCGTCTGTGTAGTTGTTTTGACTTTGACTCAGCATGCTCTCGGCATCCAGAACCTGCGAAATTTCAGTGGTTCCTGCCGTTAAATAGTTATTATAAAGTCGAAGATTTTCTATCGATTGCGCGATAGCCGATTTGGCAATATTAACTTGTCGGTACGACTCGTCAAAGTCATTTTGTGCCTGTTTCATTTCTAGTAGTAATAATTGTTTTCCTTGTTCATATTTGTTATAGGCTATTTGTTCTTTAATCTTTTGTCTCTTTATGGCGTACGATCCTCCCCATAAATCGGAAAGAGGGACGCTGACTGTGGCAAATATGATTCCATTCATGTGATTGTGATCGCTGAAGTTGTCGTATCCGTAGTTGGCGCCGATAGATACGGTCGGTAAATATTGGCTTTGTTTTATTTTTGTTTCTAATTTGCTGGCTGTTACTCCCTTGTCCAGTAGCTTGTACTCCGGTTTGTCGTACATCACAGATTCATGCAACACGTAGTATGCTGCCGGCGATTCGATGCTTGCAAAATCGGGCGCTACTATTTCAAAAGTCTGTACCGAATCTAATGATAGTCCTATCTGCTGGCATAAGTTCATCTTGCAGAGGGTGATTGCATTTGTTGTTTTAGATTTTAATGCAGTCGTTTCATTTATTTTCAGTTTCACTTTGAGTATATCATTGGTGATTGTTGTTCCGGCTGCTACCGCCGATTCTACTTTCTTCAGTAAGGCATTGAGATGATTTTCGACTGTCTGAATTGTTTTGAGTTTGTCCATGAGTGACGTCAATAGCCAGAAACTTTTTTCGGTCTCCAATAGTACATCATTATTAGTGATCTCTCTTTGGTATTTACTTACTTCTTCTCCTAGTTTTGCAAGTTTGTTGCTATTCGATATATTACCTCCTGTGTATATCGGTTGTATTGCAGTAATACCTCCAGTCACTCCCGATTTCAAGGTATTTACTTGAATGCCTCCAATATCCATTGAGACAACAGAGCGGCTGTTGTTGAATCCGAAAGCAGAAGCTTTGATTTCCGGGAAGTATTTGGTATATGCTTCTTTACTGGTTTGTGCAGCCGATAATACATCGAGATCGCTATTCTTGAGGTTGATGTTGTGAGCCTCCGCTATTTTTTTGCAATCATCCAATGTGTACTTTTTCTGTGAAAATAGATTGTTGGAGATTGTTATAGCTAATAGGGCAATTATTATCCTTAGTTTCATATATGATCTTTTTATTTGTTGTTTTTAATCTTTCTGTATGTGAGCCAATAAGCGACAGGTAGTACGGTCGTAATAAATATGGTCGAGAAAATAGCTCCAAAGCAAATGACCGTTCCCATAGGGCTCCAAAGAGGACTTTTGCTAATGATCATAGGTATTACTCCCATTGATGCTGCTGCTGAGGTCAGGAATATGGGACGCATTCTACGTTTTCCCGCTTCGATGGCTGCAGATCTGACTGTTATTTTCTCTTTTATTCTCAACTTTTCAGCATAGTCGAGGAGAATAACGGAGTTCCTCACAACAATACCAAATAGACATACGATTCCTAATATGGCTGTGATGCTAAATTGGGCGTTTGTAATCCATAACCCCAGTATTGCGCCGAAGAAACAAAGAGGTATGGCAAGAATGGTCAGTATTGTAAGACTGATCTTTTTGTAATGGAATATCAATACAAGAAAGATTATTAATAGTGCAATAAGTAGTCCGGAGTATATTTCGGGCATTGTTTTGGCATCTGATTCTGCAATACCTCCATACGATACGGATACTGACTGAAATTGTTTTTGGCTTAAGAGCGATTTAATTATTTTCTCTGTCTTTTGAAAAGCATCGTTTTCATTGATGTTTCTTTTCAAATCAGCCATAACACTTATTGTTCTGTCTCCGTTGCGTCTCACTACTTGCCCGTATTGCCATGCCGGATATATTTGTGCTATTTGTTTCAGGGGTACAGACATCCCTGTCTCTGTAGAAATATATTCGTCCTTTAGTGCCTCTATCGTTGTCTTTCTATTGTTCCATTGCGGTTTCAATTTCACATTTATATCATAATCGTTTTCCCACAGGGTGGTGATGTTGAATCCATCTAGAGAAGTACCAAGATCCATTGCCAAAGATGTGTCGTTGATGCCTAGTTGATTGGCTTTGATAGGATCCATCACAATCTTTGCATAGGGCACTGTACCTTCAAGATCTGTACGTACCCAACTTGTTTCGTCCATCATTTTGAGCCTTGCAACCAGTGAATCTGCAAACACCTTGGACTTTTGTAGATCTTCATTCGTTATTCTAGCTTCGATAGGTACTGCGGCATCTTCGTTGTCTATTTGTTTGAAACGTACATATGCATTGGCAAAGTGTTTGGCATATTTGTCCGAATACTCATTTAGTATATCTTCGGTATCATTGTTGGATGTTGTGTTTACAATGAACTGTCCGAAATTCTTTGAGGGTATATGGGGTGCGTAAGACGAATGAAAGCGTGGAGAACTCGTACCTATAAACGAGGTGATGGACACTACTCTTTTGTCTTTTCTGAGAATCTTCTCCATGCTGTTGCATATCTTGGCAGTCTCTTTCAGCGGGCTGCCTTCCGGAAGATAGAATTCAACGACAAACTGATTTCGCTCCGCAATGGGCATAAGGCGTTGTGGAACATCCATAAATAGAATAGCTGCCAATACAATCGATGCAACTCCTGATGATATGGCCCAATAGGGGTGCTTAAACAACTTGGGCAACATGGTATTGTAAAATAGTTGGAGCTTCTCGAGAAATGATTTTTTCTCCTTATTACTTTCTGTTTTTACCAACCCTTTCTTGATGAAAGCATATTGCAAAAATGGAATGATGAACATGGCCACTGCAAGAGAAACAAATAAAGTGATAGCGATGGTCCATGGGAATGATTTGATAAAATCTTTTAGTTCTCCCGTAAAGGTTATTAATAGCGGGAAAAATGTAACGCTGATGGTGAGTGTTGCCGTGACTAGCGATTTGAAATAGACTTTAGCACTTTTTATGGCAGCATGCCATCTTGACATCCCTCGGTCAATTTCTTCTATATATCCGTCTACTATAACGATGCAGTCGTCTACAATAAGTCCCAATACTACAATAAGTCCGGCAAGCGTTACGGTATTTAGTTCTATGCCTATTGCATACATAATTCCCAAAGAGATGAAAATAGTGATGGGAATGGATGCTGCAGCGACACTTGCTACTCTGAATGGCATGAGTATCATTGTAACCAATATGACAGATGCAATGGCTATGAGCATTTCCCATAAAAATCGGTTAACCGAATCGTTTACGACTTTTGCTTGATCCGTAATACGTGATATCTTTACGTCTTTAGGTAACGTCAGTTCAAATTTATTTAAAATTCTGTTCACCTCTTCGCCATAACTTGTAATATCGTTATTTTCTCTCATCTCGATGGACAGCAATAAACACTTTGTTCCATTATTAGTTATATAACTTTCGGGCTCTGGATATTCGCGAGTGACTTGGGCTATATCTTTCAATCGGATAATATTGCCTTGTTGATCAATTTTTATGATTTGCTCTTCGATATTTCTTTCGGTTTGGTAGGTCTTTGAGATGTGTACGGGAATCTCTATCTTATCAGATTTTAGAGTACCGCTTGAAGTAATCAATCCATGCATGAATAAATTTTGACCTAACATATTCATGTTGATGCCATAAGAAGTCATCTTATCTTTGTCGAGATTCACTGATATTTGTTCTTTTTGCATTCCATAGGTTTGGAAATTGGCGATCTTGTCTACCTTGCGGAGTTTATCTTCTAAGTTCTCAAGATAAGTATGCAACTGGCGGTATGTTTTTGTCTTCGATTCTAACGATAATATAGTGGCGGATGTTTCGCCGAAATCATCATCTACAATGATTGACAGTACGCCCAATGGAAGACTGTTTTTGAATTCATTGAGTCCATGTCTCAACTTAGACCATATTTCGTTTTTATTATTAACATTGTTGTTGAGTGTAACGAACATGTATACGATGCCGTCTTTGGATTTAGCATATGTTTTTTTTCTGTTGATTTCTTTGTAATTGAAAAGGAAGTTCTCGAGAGGTTTGCTCAGTTGTTGGTCCACTTGAAGAGCGGTAGCACCCGGATATATCCCAACGATCAATCCTTGGCGAATAGTATATGTAGGGAATTCTTGTTTGGGCATATAGTATAATCCACAAATGCCAAACACGATTAACATTCCGGTTATCAGCATCACTATTTTTTTATATCTCATCGCTGTAGCGATAATATCTAACTTTTT
Source organism: Bacteroidales bacterium (assembly GCA_012517855.1). Lineage (GTDB taxonomy): Bacteria > Bacteroidota > Bacteroidia > Bacteroidales > Bacteroidaceae > JAAYUD01. Next base: position 15,304 of record JAAYUD010000097.1, on the reverse strand, counting down.
CATCATGAATATGTTTCTATTTATCTATAACTTCGCAGCCTTCTCCTATTTTCTGAAACCCTTCAGTAACAATACGGTCTCCAGCATTTAACCCACTATGTATAATCACTCCATTTTCTATAAAATGACCTACGGTAACTTGTCTGAGATATGTTCGGTGCTTATTGATGATCCATACATATTGTTTGTTGTTCTCAAATAATTGGATGCAATTGACTGGTATTACAATGATGTGAGGAGTATCATTGGATACCATTTCTACATTGCATAGCATTCCTGGCATGATGTTGGGAGATGGATTAATTAGCGTTATCTTTATTTCGTACGTGTGTGATAAAGAATTTCCGATGATTCCTTTTTGACTGACAAAACCTTGAACTGTTAAGTTGTTCAGCGCATTTATGGTAATTTGTGCTTTACTGCCGACATGTATCTTTTCTATTTTATTTTCGGGAATGGAGACCTTCACTTTCAGTATGTTTGTCTTCAGTAGTTTGAATATAGGATATCCTGCCGTTATATTCGTTCCGGGTTCAATATTCCGTTCTCCAATAATTCCTGAAAAGGGTGCGTATAAATAACAATCGTTTAAATCTTTCTTGGCAGCTTGTTCGGCGTATCTTGCTTTGTTCAATTGGGTCTTTGCATCTATATATTGGATCTTTGGAATGCTTTTGTTTTGATAGAGCATTGTCGTTCTGTTATAACTATCTTGTGCCTGTTTTAATGTAGAAGCTGCAATCCCATAGTTGTTTGCAATGTTCCCTTTGTTCAGTATAGCCAATAATTGCCCTTTCACTACTTTCTGCCCTTCTGTGACTAATACCTCTTTGGCATTGCCCGGAACCTCAAAACTTAATGTTGATGATTGGGATTCTACAACGCTGCCGATATACGAATCGCTTGGAGAGATTGGAACTTTTTCTACAGCCATTGATTTTACTGAGATTTTCTCATTTGTTATTTCTCCGCTTTTTCTCTCGGAGCAACTTGCCATTAATATCGCCAAAGAGGCAGTTATGGCTAACCTAATTAAGAGTTTCATGTCGTTTTTACTTTAAATAAATGATACCTTTTGTTTGGATGCAAAAGTCCGTAGATTTTGTTAATCGTAGATGGTTTTATTTCTTGTTTAAATAGTCAAATGGATTGATTATATATTTATTATATTGAATTTATATAATAAATAGTATATTTGTAGAAAAATGATTATGGTCAAAAGGTCGGATATTCCAATTATTAATATTTCTACTCTCAATAACGGGAAAACACAATTTCTCCGTGATAATTTTGTCGTTTCTGATACCGACAAAGATTTGCCGGAGGATGTCTATAAGCATCCTACCGTTATTAATGCCATATTCTTTGGCATTTGTGTGCGAGGAAGGGGTAAGCTACATATTAATCTGAATGAATATGATGTTGAAGAAAACCATGTTATTATTTTGATACCTGGTACAATTCTTCAATGTAATCTAGAAGAGGTGACAGAAGATTTTCTAATAAACTATGTGACATTTTCAGATGACTTTATCAAAGAGGTTGATTCGACAAACATCCTGGCGAGCTTAAGAGAAAGAGCTTGTTTTAAACTAAATGATGAGTGTATTCAACTATTGTTGGATCGTTATTATTCTCTTCAAAAGAAGCTTGATCGTAATGATTACATGTTTCATAAAGAAATTTTGCAATATTCGTTGTTGGCCGATATCTATGAATTTTATTCGATGTATCAGATGTATTGCTTGCCTGAACCTGAAAAGTATTATAGGGAAAGTGATTTCCAAAAGAAGTTTTTCGATTTAATATATACTTATTATGGAAGAGAAAGAAAAGTGGAGTTTTACGCTAATAAGCTTTGCTTATCTCCTAAATACTTGTCTACAAAAATAAAGAGTCTGACAAATAAATCGGTGAACGAATGGATTACGGAATCATTGATATTAAAGGCTAAAGCTCTGCTAAAATCAACAGAGATGAGCATTCAAGAAATATCTGATTATTTCAATTTCTCTGATGCTTCGGCTTTTGGTAAATTCTTTAGGAAGAATGTGGGACTGACACCTAATAGTTATCGGAAAAATACGGATTGAAAGTGTTGGATGTTTTGTTAACGAATAGGTCTTTTATTCTTCAGGAATGTTGTTTGTTATCTTTATGTTAGTTTGGAATAGGTCATTAGATTAAACGATTTGCTTAATTCTGAATTTTTATCGGATTGAATTGCTGCTATCATAATGGCAGGCTTTCAGATAAAATAACAGGCCTGTAAGAAGCTACGCAATTGAATCGGTTCTAGGTTATTGTATTTATTATGGAATTGACTTCGCTCTATGCCTTGACATCCAGAAAAATCAACCGTATGTCGTAGCAATAACTAACGTATGTCGCAGAAGAAACTAACGTTAGTTTTCATGATAACTTCCGTTAGTTACCGCAGTAACTTCCGTTAGTTATGGCAGCGACATACGTTAGTTTATTTGGAGAGATAAAAACTAAAGTAACTAAACATAAAGAAAGCCCATGCAGCTATTTTAGCATGGGCTTTCTTTATTGTCCTTTTTGTATTTAAAATCGAATCTTAGTTTCTTCGATTCATGAAGATCATCACATAGTATATTAATGTAGCCAATGAACCGAGGGCGGCAACTACGTAAGTGTAGGCTGCAGAGCGGAGAGCATCTTCTGCTTGCGAATGGTTGTAGGCATTGGTAATGCCCGAACTACTCAACCAAGCCAAAGCACGTCGGCTGGCATTGATTTCGACAGGGAGTGTGATAAAACTGAAAATCGTAGTCGTGGCAAATAGAATGATGCCGATGAGTAGTAATTGTGGAAAGCTGTTGATCATCAATATGCCTAGAAGTAATAGCCATGTCATCCATTGAGAAGCAAAACTTACAATGGGTACTAATTTGCTACGCAGAGTAAGCGGAGCATAAGCACGAGCGTGCTGTACGGCGTGGCCGCATTCGTGGGCAGCAACAGCTGCAGCCATCAGGCTATCGCCATCATAAACTCCTTCACTTAGGTTCACAGTCTTTGTTGCCGGATTGTAATGATCTGTCAGTTGACCTTCTACGTGAGTCACTTGCACGTCGTAGATACCATTTTCTTGAAGCATCCTGATAGCAACGTCACGCCCCGTCAGTCCATTCATTCCTATTTTGGAATATTTTTTAAATTTGCGCTGTAAGTTAGCTTGGATAATGTAACTTACTATTGCGATGCCGATGAAAATAATCCACTGCATCCCTATTATACCATTAAAACTGTTTACGCCGTTCATAACTGTTTTTTTATTATTCTATTATATAAAGAGTAAGTACAAATATTTTGCCAAAGATAGATATAAACTGAGAAGTATTTTCTTTTCCGTTTCTCTTTTATAAAGAATTAGCTAAAAATTATACAATCGTAAGCTCTATTACATAGTCAATATCTGTTGGTACTTCGTCCAATTGAAGCTGTATGCCACTTTTGTCTTTTTTGTATTTCACAGGCTTGTGGTTTTTAAATATGAAGGCATGCGCTACTTTATTCTTGCCGAGTGGGAGATAGAGCGATTGGCTTTTTAGATTGAGGATGTGAACAAAAAGTTTATTATTCTTTTGTGTTGTGACTCCCCAATCTTGAGGAGGAATAAGACCTCCTCTGGTTCCGTAGATAGTTTCACCATATTGTTTTGTCCATTCGCCTATTTCTTGTAGTCGCTGCACAGCCATATCGGGCAGCTCACCATTGGGTTGCGGTCCAATGTTGAGTAATAAATTCGCGTTTCTTCCGGCTGCCTTTACCAAGTATTGAATCAATGTCTTGGTTGGCTTATAGTTCATATCTGCTATCTTGTATCCCCACATGCCATTCATCGTTTCGCATGTTTCGAGTGGAAGTTTGCTTATCTTCTGTCCTGATAAGCCGGCAGTGTTTTCACCGGGCAAGTCACGTTCGAATTCTTGTATATCTTCACCCGGATAGGGTGTTTGATGATGGTTGTTTTCAATAAGGCATGCCGGTTGTAGACGATGAATCAAAGCATATTGTCCGGGAAGTTGCCAATCGAAGTTGGGATCTATGTCATGGTCCCACCAGCCGTCAAACCAGATACAGCCTATGGGACCGTAGTTGGTAAGTAGTTCCGTTAGTTGGTTATTCATGAACTGGTAATACGATTTCCAGTCGCCTTTCGGATTGGAACGCCCCGTGCCTCTTCCGGTACGTCCCCATGGATAGTCGTTGCGATACCAATCCAAATGCGAATAATAAAGATGCAGTTTAATGCCTTGACGTGCACAAGCATCAGCCAGTTCTTTTAGTATATCGCGTTTGAAAGGAGTTGCTTTTACAATATTATAGTCCGAATATTGGGTGTTGAACATCGAAAAACCTTCGTGGTGTCGGGAAGTGATGCAAATGTATTTTGCACCCGATGCTTTAATTTGGGAAACCCATTTGTCTGCATCGAACTTGGAAGGGTAGAAGCCACCCGCAAGTTTGGCATATTCCTTATAATTGAGATTGTTATCGTTCATAGTCCACTCTCCGGTGGCTAGCATACAATAAAGTCCCCAATGTAGAAAAATACCAAATTTGTTGTCTTGAAACTGTTCGCGTGCCTCCATGTTTTCTTTAGCAGGCACGTAAACATTCGGTTGAGCTATAATGCTTAGCACGAAAGTAAACAACAAGACTAGGGCTAATACTACTTTCTTCATAAATTATAAATACTAATTATAGCGAATAATTGTCTGTTCGCGATCCGGTCCTACCGAAACAATCTTGATGCGGGCTCCCAATTCTTTTTCAAGAAAATCGATGTAGCTTTTGAATTCTTTTGGGAAATCGGCTTCGCTTTTTATCTTTGACAAGTCGGTCTTCCACCCGGGTACTTCTTTATATACAGGCTCGATCTTACCTTCCAAGCTATATGGTAGATAGTCTACTTCTTTGCCGTCTATCTTGTATGCTACGCAGGCTTTAATAGTCTCAAACGAGTCGAGTACATCACTTTTCATCATAATGAGATTTGTTACTCCATCGAGCATCACCGCGTATTTCAATGCTACCAGGTCAATCCATCCACAACGGCGTTTTCTGCCGGTTACGGCACCAAATTCGTGACCTATTTCGCGGATCTTGTCACCATCGGCATCAAATAGTTCGGTTGGGAATGGGCCTGCTCCGACACGTGTGCAGTAGGCTTTAAATATGCCGTAGACATCTCCTATCTTGTTGGGAGCGACGCCTAAACCTGTACATGCTCCGGCGCAGATCGTATTAGAAGAAGTAACAAAAGGGTAGGAGCCGAAATCAATATCCAGCATTGTGCCTTGAGCACCTTCGCATAAGATTGTTTTGTCTTCTTTAAGAAGATTGTTGATAACATGCTCACTGTCAACAAACTTGAATTGCTTGAGATATTCAATACCTTCAAACCATTTCTTCTCTATTTCTGTTAAATCATATTTATAGTTCAGACTTTTAAGAATTTTCTCATGGCGTTCTTTGGCTGCCGTATATTTTGTCTCGAAGTTTTCTAGTATATCGCCTACGCGAATGCCGTTACGGCTGATTTTGTCGGTATAAGTCGGGCCAATACCACGCCCTGTTGTTCCCACTTTGGAGTCTTTCTTTGCAGTTTCGTAGGCAGCGTCAAGCAAACGGTGGGTTGGCAGAATGAGATGCGCTTTTTTTGATATAATCAGACGTTCTTTTAGCGGATGTCCTGATGCTTCAAGAGCTGTGGCTTCTTCGCGAAAAAGAGCCGGGTCAAGAACAACGCCGTTGCCTATAATATTAATTTTGTCTCCTTGGAAAATTCCAGAAGGGATAGACCGCAGTACATATTTTTCACCATTGAATTCGAGTGTATGGCCCGCATTTGGACCTCCTTGGAAACGGGCCACTACATCATAACTTGGCGTGAGTACATCAACTACTTTGCCTTTACCTTCGTCACCCCATTGTAATCCTAATAAAACGTCAATTTTCATTTTTCTGAATTTATTTATAATTTTTTCTTTTTACGCTTGTTGGCTCTATCGCATCGGTTGCACAATCCATACATATATAATGAAAAATGGGAAGTGTTGAAATGAGGAAACTTTGCTTCGGAAATAATGCGCTGCAAGTTTGTATCATGAATCTCGGTTATTTTTCCACATTGAGTACAGAAAAGATGTAGATGCATGCCGATATTATATAACTTCTCATATTGCGATGAGTTACCAAATTGTAGTCTGACTACAAGTTGCGAATCCATTAACAGTAAGATTGTGTTGTATAAAGTGGCTCTACTGACGCGAAAGTTACTCCCTTCCATCATCTCTTGAAGCATATCTACAGTGAAATGCCCTTCGATGGAATAGATTGCATCAAGGATAGCAAAACGTTCAGGCGTTTTACGGTGCCCGTTGGCAGATAGATATTCATTGAATACCTTCTTTACGGTTTCTTTAATGTTCTTATTATCCATGCGCTCTCAATTTAGCTCAACAAAGTTATATTATTTTTATGAAACGAGCGAAAAAAAATGGATTATCCTTCAATAATATTCGAGCTAACCATATTATAAAGTGCTTGCTCTTCTTCGGATTGAGCCTCGCTGTAGCATTCGACAAGTCGACAGACCTTAAAAGCATGTTCTTCGTTGCATAGCATGTATTTTTTGATTGCTACTGTAGCTGCTTGTCTTACGTTGTAGTTTGGTGACAACGCACTAACGATGGCTTGATCAAGAAATTCACTTTCGGCGCGGTCGTTCATTTCGCCTTTTATCCCAAGCAACCTGGCTATCGTAAAGAAACCACAAGTTTGAATGAATTCCCTTTCATCTGCAATCCATTTAAAAGAAAGAGAAGGCGCGTAGCTGAGCTTTTGGAAAAGATTCATTACCGTCAATTCGGCAATTTCTATATTGTTTATCTGTTCTACCCATAGTTCGGCCATGTCGGGGGTGAAATTCTCGATAGGCATTAATAGCGATGCAGCGATTTTACATTCTCTAATGTCTTCATTCCATAGGGCTTGAGCCAAATGAAAATCTTGTGGAAAGTTTGTTGCGATAGCTTTGATTCGTGGCAACTCTACTCCGAAGTTGAGCTTGTATTGAAATCCGCTTTCGCGCATGCTTTGCGATACTTTTCCGTTCATTGATAGACGGAATTCCGTTTTGATAGCTTTCAGTTGTTCGTTAATATCCATTGTAACACAATTCTTTTTCTGTCGTTATTCATTGATCGAAGGCAAATAAGAATAATCGCTGCTATATCGTAGCATTTGGTCGGTATATGATTCGTCATAAGAAACAGTAATGTCGCAAACGTTACCTTCGTTATCTTTTATTTTGTTGTAAACAGGGTTGATAAAACCTTTATAAGGAGACAACTTTAGTTTCTCATACCTTTCCAATACTTCGAGGTGTAATGTCTGGTCGACTTTTACTGCATAATCTTCGACTAGTGATTGAGCTGATTCATACTCTCCGGTCGATTTGATTCGCTGAATTTCGGCTAACAGCTGGCCGAAGATATCACGCAATGCACTGTAATTATTTATTTTGATATAAGTCTTCTTATCTCGGTTAATAAATTCTATGACATTCTCACCGCGCCCTTTTTCATAAGCCCAACGAGCAATTAGTTGTCTATTCCTCATGTGAGCTTCTTCAATCTGATGTTCTGGCTTTATTCGGACCAGTTGTGTCATTAATCCGTTCATTATATAAGTGTAGTATTGAGCTTTGTAGGCATTTTCATCAGGAAGAAGTCCCAATTCTATCATTTTTGTGTCAGCTATGTAGTATAGTCCGAACAAGTCAGCACGGGCTTCTTCAATGGTCGAACCATATGCTTTCAAAGCGTCTTGGCTGATACCGGGTAGTAGTTGGCCCGAACCGTGGCCAAGACATTCGTGCAAATCAGTATGGAGTTCGTCCGTCAAATTTGAATATTTGTCGATAAGCTCTTTCTCTTGGTCGCTGTATACGAATTCTTCCATGAAGCCATTATGGCGTGATGCTTTATTATAGGCTGCTGTAATATTGCTGATGGTGACGGATTTTGATCCGTGGAGTGCACGTATCCATTCGGAATTAGGCAAGTTGATGCCTATTGCTGTGGATGGGTATAGATCACCTGCTAGGATAGCAGCGGTAATGACTTTGGCCGAAACTCCTTTTACCTTCTTTTTCTTGAATGCCTCTTTTACCGGTGAATGGTCTTCGAACCACTGGGCGTTCTTACTGATGATTTCTGTACGGTGTGTGGCTTCTAGGTCTTTATAGTTAACTATCGATTCCCAACTAGCTTTCAATCCTAATGGATCACCGTATGTTTCTATAAAGCCGTTGGTAAAGTCTACAAACGAGTTGGTGTCTTTGAGCCATTGGATAGAATATTCGTCGAATGTTCTTAAGTCGCCTGTACGATAATAATTTATTAGGGTCTGAATGATTGTTTGTTGTGTGTCGTCCTCTGCATATTTTATTGCCTTTTGAAGCCAATAAATAATTTTCTCGATCGCTTTTGAATAAAGGCCTCCTACTTTCCATATCTTCTCGACCAACTGGCCTTCTTCGGCAACTAAACGACTGTTTAGTCCAAATGAAATAGGGGTATCACCGCCTGATTCCTTTAAGTTATTGTAGTATTCTTCAGCCTTATTTTGATTGACGCCTTGGTAGTAGTTGCATGCAGAAGTGGTCAATATATCTTCTCCTTGAGACTTGTTGACTCTTTTGGGCATTATTTCGGGGTCAAAGATAATAGGATCTAGTAATTCAAATAATTCTTTGGCCGATTCTCCTTCTTGTAGTGGCAGTAATTTAGCGTCGATTGAAAGCATTTCTTGTTTCAAGAAATCCTTAGTAAATTCTGGAATAAATTTTTCACAGCCGTAGTGGTGATGAATACCACTTGAAAACCATATCCTTTTGAGGTATGTTTCCATTGCGAGAAAATTTTCAGACGATTTGTTACTGGTAGAGTGGATATAAATAGCTTCTAAGGTCCGGCGGATTCGAAGATTATAGGCCCCGTTTTGATCAAAAAGGATATCACGTCCTGACAATGCAGCCTCTGAAAGGCAGTAAATGAATTTTTTGTATTTGAGTGAAAGTTCCTCGAAACCATCCACATGATACCGGAGCATTTCAATGTCGGCAAACTTTTCTATCATGTCATTAGATTAAAACTCAAAAATAAAAGGAAATATCTCACGATATCTGAGATAATTCCTTTTAAATTCTACAATATTTTAATTAAATTTCAATTATTTCTCAGTGCTGTTATTGCTGTCTCTGTTATATTTTTTTGCAAATTTCTCTTCCAACTTTCTTTTACGATAGCCATTAGGTGTTTCTCCTATATATTTATAGAAAGAAGCGTAAAAGGATTGGCGATTGGAAAAGCCTACCATTGCACTGATTTCTTCAACATTTTTGTGCGCCAATTTTTTGTCTGCCAACAATTTCATGGATTCTTTGATCCGATATTTGTTGTGTAGGCAAGAATAGTTCTCTCCGAAGCGAGAATTGATTACAGCAGAAAGATAACGAGTGTTGATATTCAGTTCTTTTGCTAAATCTTTAGCAGAATAATCGGCAGATCTGTATTTTTTCTGTTTTACTACAATGTCGATAATTCTTTTGTACAAATCATCTGCTAGTTGCGGGCGAATTAAATTCCGGTATGCAGCAACTTTCTTTTTCTTTTCTCTCAGGTTGTAAGGTCTCTTTTCCTGAGTTTCTTTTCCGTTTCTGTTTTCTAAATTGTTCATTGAATTAATTGGTTTGGTATCTTACAAGTAGAAGTTAAATCGTATAATAATTAGCATGATATAAACTTCACAAAGGTCATTATTTTTTTTTAGATATACAATAGCAAATTGCCATTTTTAAGTTTTATTCTTAATGAAAATATTATAAAGCCTTTATATGTATCGGATTTAATTATTTTTTATCTACCATCTTGCACGTTTTGCTAAAAAATATTTATAAAAAGTAGGGCGTTTACTGAATATTTCGTAAAATATGGCTTTTTGCTTACAAAAGAAGTGTCTCGCACTTTCACAAGTACAAGACACTCAAGAAAAAATCGTTTTACTTTGTGTTGTTCAAACTACTACTAAACTATTAAACTAACTATCCCTATTAATCACTAATATTTCATTGATTTTCTTTTCAGTTTTAAAAGCATTTCTTTTACTTTCTGCCTACAAAGTAAATAAAGTTTCTCCAGTTACCAAAATGTTTTCGGCGAATCGCCTATTTCTTTCGACAAATCTGTTTATTTTATCTTTATTATTCTTTCGGCAATTATAAAGAACTTCTTTTTTACTAAAACAAAGATAAGTGTTTTTTTCTTATTTTGGCTATTTTTTTTCAGTAAAAATGTATATTTGCATAAATAAATTAATAACGATTGTATGGATTATGTATCTTTCATAAACCTTCTGATAGCTAAAATCCCCTCTATATCTAGAGAAGTAGCTCATGATACAGCTCATCTGAAAGCTGAAGTCAATCATATTCCGGATGCACTCCAGTCTCTTATAAATTGGAGCATTGATTCGGGTAAGCATATTCTAGTTGCAATTCTTATTTACTACTTTGGTAGAATTGTTATTAAGCTTCTTAATAAAGTGGTTGTTAGAATATTAACTAAACGGAAAGTCGAAACGAGTGTCAAAACATTCCTTAAGAGTTTGGTCAATATAACATTAACTATTCTACTTGTTATAGCGGTTATTAATGAGCTAGGCATTGATACAACTTCTTTTGCCGCATTATTGGCTGCTGCAGGTGTAGCCATCGGTATGGCTTTGTCGGGCAATTTGCAGAATTTTGCAGGTGGTATTATTGTATTGCTTTTCAAACCGTACAAAGTGGGTGACTATATTGATGCACAAAATGTAAGTGGTGTAGTGAAAGAGATTCAGGTGTTTCATACCATACTTACTACAGTCGATAATCGTTTGGTATATATTCCCAATGGGCCTATGAGTAGTGGTTCTGTTATCAATTACAGTCATTCGGAAAATCGAATGGTAGAGTGGGTTATAGGCATTGATTATGGCGAAAATTTTGAGAAAGTAAAGGCTATCGTTTTATCTATAATCTCCCAAGATAGCCGTATAATCGATACTCCTGCTCCATTTGTGGCGTTGAAAACATTGGATGCCAATAGTGTAAACATTGTCATTCGGGTATGGACAAAGGCTTCGGATTATTGGCCCGTATATTATGCTTTCAATAAGGATGTATACGAGACGTTTAATGCAGAGGGTATTGAGTTCCCATTCCCACAGTTAACAGTCCATCAGGCTAAGAAGCAGTCTTGAATTTTTATCGAAAGAATTCGAAGCTGTTTCATATTACTATTTTTCTAAAAATTCAAAACAACTTCTTAATAGTTGAGAAATACCAAGAAATCTCCTTCGGCGTTGAGGGCGATATTGTTTGTCGTGGATTCATTAAGCGTTCCCTGCCACCAGTTAGTTAGTTCTTTTGGGAGGGGGTAAAAAAGTCCTTCGGCAGTGAAATGGATAGCATTAATATTGAAAATGGATATTTGTTGTCCTTTCTGGGTACGTATTCTTATGGTATTGTGGCAGGGAATAAAGATTCCATAGTCGGTTGCCATTATTGCAAAGACTCCTTTTTTGATGTATTCTACGAGTAGGCTGATGTTGCCAATTGTATGGTCTTCACGTTTTCCTGTTGCAGCTACAATCAAAAGGTTCTTTTTGCCTTGCGATATGAGGTATTCAACAGCTTTTGTTTGATCGTTGGTCTCTTGATCGGCAATGCGAACGAACTTAATAGAATTTTTCAATGCATTGTTCTCGGATATTGAATCTCCATCTCCGATAATCATATCGGGTTGTTTTCCTTTTGACATGAATAGGTCGGCAGCTCCATCGCAACATATAATGTATGGGGCTCTATCGATCCATTTCAGAGGTTGGGCATGTGTAGGATATTCTCCATTGGCTATAACGACAGCGTCAGGATTGAATTCTGTTGGAACAAATATCTTATTGACCATCTTCTTGATAGTTATGTTTCAGTATTTTCAACCATTTATAATAGCCAAAGATAGCGACTATTGCGTAAACGGCATATAACACAGACGTAAAATATAACTCCTTGTAGATATATAATCCGGCACTGAAGGCGTCGACTACCGCCCACGGGATCCATTGTTCCGCATATTTGCGGGCCAACATCCACAACGCAATAATACTTAGCGCATTGACAAACCCGTCTGCTATTGGCACATTGCTGTCGGTATAGTTGATTAAAATAAAAGTAATGAGCAACCATAGCAATATCAATATAATGCCGAGTTGGATATAACGCCTGCGAGGTATATGGGTGATAGGTAAATCATCTTCTTTCGATTTATTTTTCTTTTTGCCAAATCCGTATTTCCATCCGATATACCCGTAGATAGCTGCTATTAGATAATAGATGTTCATGCCGAAGTCGGCATATAGGCCAGCATCGAAATAAACGAAGATATAGATAGCAGGCATTATAATGCCTACTATCCATACGTTTATACTTGCCTTGTATTCTAGCCAGAGGTAGATAAAACCGATAATTGTTCCGAGTATCTCCAAGTATGCCATTGTTAGAAGCTAATAGAGAGACGGGCAATAAAATTGGCTGGGGCTTGAGCCGAGAACACTGCATACGAATATTGGCCGGCATCTTGGTATGCTATTACGCCGCCTTTCCCGTCGCTTTTGAATTGTGCTGAAGCCAGACCATTGCTTTCGTATTTTTCGCTGAGCAGATTGTAGATTGTTATTCCTGCAGTAATCGATTTGATATGAGGTAACTTAAATGTATAGTCCAAGCTCAAGTTGGCTACAAAATAAGAATCCAACATCATACTAATGTCTTTACCATTCTCTGTATACGATTTGAATCCTGTATTTGTCAAATACTGCTTTCCTATGTATTGTCCTTGTAGTGAGGCGTTCCAGCCGCTCTTGTTGAATGTAAGTGCACTGTTCAATATGATATTGGGAGAGAATGCCAAAGGGGTATTGCCTAAATTGATTATATCTTTTGTGTCGTCGGGCGTTACTGTCCAGCCTTTTGCTCGATTGCGACTTAGTGTCAGATTACCATCAAAGCGGAAAGGTGATGTTGTCGTTGGTCTGAATCCGAGCGAAAGTTCTATGCCTTTTCGATAACTCCTGCCCACATTCTTTAGTAGGGCATATCCTTTGTCATCAACGGCTCCGGTCAATACTAGTTGATTGTGGTAATTCATGTAATAGAAGTTTGCTGCCGCTGTCAATATGGCCGAACTGTATTTATAGCCCAGCTCCCAATCGTTGAGGCGTTCAGCCTTAGGCGTCATACCTATGTTATCTTCGTAATTACTACGGTTGGGCTCTTTGTGAGTTATCGCATACGAAGAATAGAGGGCGTGGTGTTTATTGATATCCCAATATAAACCGACTTTTGGATTGAAAAAGTTAAAGTTGTTGTTGATATTGAGAGATTCTTGTTTATTGCTTTCGTCATATTGATCTGTGGGTCCGGAAAGCTTATAATTGATATGGCGGTACTGTAGGTCCAAATATCCGTTAAGTCCGTTTATTATTTTGTAGTTTACTTTGCCGTAGATATTACCATCTGTCTTTTTGCCGTTGTTGCGATAATATTCATCATTCGGCAACAATGAACCTTCGAAATTTTTTACCCATATCACATTGCCATAATGGTCTCCGTCATATCGGTTCAAACCTCCTCCTATTGAAGCATCAAACTTGTTGCTCCGATAGTTTAGCGAATAAACGATTCCGTAAAAGTCATTTTTCATATCTGCTTGGCGTATCAAATCAGATTCAGTTCCAAGCTGCGATGTTAGATTGTATTCATTCAATTCTTGCCCAACTTTATATTGCTCGTAGTATCCGAAACCATGAGTATAATGCAGCGCTATATTGAGATACCATTTGGATGATAAAATTTGGTTCCAAAGCAATTGATAGTTTTGTTGATGATAGTTATCAATCTGATTTTTGTAATATAGTGTATCTGTTCCATTATAATATTCTCCATCGGGATTATAACGCCTGCCATACATATCCATTTGCGCCTTTGAAGCATAGTCCCAAGCATGGTAAGTTTGTTCGTTGCCATTGAAGGTGATAAACTTTATGATTGTGTTCTTATTAAAATACCCTGCTTGCAGGAAATAAGAATTTAGTTTGGACCATGCTCTCCTTATATATCCGTTGCTACCTATATTAGAAAGACTCCCATCTATCGCCCAATGTTGATTGAGCAATCCTGTTCCGAATTTCAGAGTCTCTTTGTGAGTCCCGTATGAACCTCCGGATGTGTTGATTTCGGCATACGGCTTTAGAGCAAGATCTTCCGTTTGCATATTTATTGAAGCTCCGAAAGCTCCGCTTCCGTTGGTAGAGGTCCCTACACCACGTTGAATTTGAATGCTGCCTAAGTTGGAAGCGAAATCAGGCATATTTACCCAATATACGACATTGCTTTCGGCGTCGTTGATTGGAATTCCATTGGCAGTGATATTGATTCGAGAAGGATCTGTACCCCGAACCCTGATGGATGTGTATCCAATACCTGTACCTGCGTCCGAACTTGTTACCACAGATGGGGTATTCAACAGTAGGAAAGGAATATCCTGACCGAAATTCTGTGATTTGAGCACCTTTTGGGAAACGTTGGAGTATGCCATAGGGGTCTTTCCCGCTGCTCGTGTTGAAACTACTTGCACTTCTTGCAAATTAACTACTTTCAAAGAGTCTATTTTTTTTGCCGGCATTCCTGCAAAGACAATAGCAGATGTTGCCATAAGGCAACCCAATAAAATAATTCTTTTCATTGAAATAATAATTCTCTACGCCGGCATTACCCGGTTCAGGTTATAAGGGTATGTTCTCAGCCCGTCATGTTAAGGCACCCCAATTATTTATTTTTTTTGCAGTTGCAAAATTATATTTTTCTGGTATATTAAACAAATTTTGATTAAGAAAATATGTCTCGAGTATCATATCGTTGCATTTAGAAATAAATAGAGCTTTAATGTTTTTTATAGGTTTATGGGTAACCTATTTTTAGGTTGATGCGTCTTTATAATAAATAGCGTATTGAATTAATTTAATTTATTTAGATGAAAAAAGTTCTCACAGTGTTCATCTTGTTGTTGAGTGTTGTTAGTTTGCATGCTCAGATGCAGGATCCTGTCAAATTCAAAGCCGAGCTGAAGAATGTCAAAGGCGCTGAAGCAGAGATCGTATTCACTGC
>JAAYUD010000096.1 GCA_012517855.1 Bacteroidales bacterium | reverse complement strand
TCTGTATTTAAAGTGGTATCTTTGCGCATAGGAAGCTATTCTGTAATTTGATTATTAACACTTTAAAATTACTGCTTTTTGCCGACATGGCAAAGGATAGCTTCCTTTTTTTGTTGACCGTGAATTATTCAGGTTAGAGGTTCTTTTAATCCGTAATATGTTATTTATTAGTCGTTTGTAGTGATAATAAGGTAGGCGTATATATCTCTGTCGCGGATGTAAAAGCAATCAAAGAATTTACTAAAACATAAGACGCTTCCAGAAAGGGGGCGTCTTTATAAGTGTATATGAGGTAATGAATTCCCTTTAAACTTCTTCGCCAATAAGGGTTGCCGAAGTGGTTGTTGTGATACGAACATGCAAGAAATCACCAATATGGTGACTTCCTTTGTCAAAAACAACAACTCGGTTTTGTTCTGTGCGCCCAAAGAGTTGTTCCCGTGAACGCTTTGACACTCCTTCGACAAGAACCTCGAACGTTTTGCCTATGCAACGTGCATTGGACTCTGCAGAAAGTTGGTTTTGCAGCTGGATAATTTCGTTTAGTCGAGCAATCTTTGTCTCTTCCGGAACATCATCGGGCAGATTCTTTGAGGCATAAGTACCGGAGCGTTCGGAATATTTGAACATGAAGGCCGAGTCGTAGGCGCACTCCATCATTAATGAAAGAGATTGACGATGGTCGTCTTCCGTCTCACCGCAGAAACCACAGAAAATATCAGTGCTCAGTCCGCAGTCAGGAATAATCTTGCGGATGGTCGCTACTCTGTCAAGATACCATTCTCGGGTATATTTTCTGTTCATAGCTTTCAATATGCGCGAGCTACCGCTTTGTACCGGAAGATGGATATGTTTGCAGACATTCGGCACGTCGGCAATGACATGAAGTGTTTCATCGCTCATATCTTTAGGGTGAGAAGTGGTGAATCTGATTCGTACATCAGGTACTGCAAGAGCAACAGTTTGTAGCAGCATAGGGAAAGAAACAACCGAACCGTCTTTGCGTTCAAAATGGTAAGAATTTACATTCTGCCCCAAAAGGGTGATTTCTTTGTATCCCTTAGCTTCCAGATCTTTTACTTCGTTGAGGATGCTTTCTATATCCCGACTTCTTTCTCGCCCTCTGGTGTAAGGCACGATGCAATAGGTGCAGAAATTGTTGCAGCCTCTCATAATGGAGACAAAGCTCGAAATGTGGTTGCCACAGATATGCGACGGGATGACATCTCGGTATGTCTCTGTGGTAGACAGTTCGATGTTGATCGCTTTTTCTCCTGCTTCGACAGACGCTATCAGTCCGGGTAGCGTGAGGTATGCGTCCGGCCCTGCTACTAAGTCGACGTGATGATTTTCTATTAAATCATCTTTTACATGTTCTGCCATGCAGCCGAGAACTCCAATAATGAGCTTTCTCTTTTTCTGCAAAGCACGTAGTGCTTCCAGTCGATTGTAAATCTTGTGTTCGGCATTTTCTCTTACCGAGCATGTATTTAGGAAAACAGCATCGGCATTGTCGAGCGAGTCGGTCAAATCATAGCCTGCCATTTTCATTACTGAAGCAACAACCTCACTGTCTGCCACATTCATTTGGCAGCCATAGGTTTCGATGAAGAGTTTTTTCTCTTCGTTGGCGGTTGCGGATTTAAAGTCCGTTCCCGTTTTTTCGTTAATCATGTTTATTTATTAATGTTTAGTGTAAATCTCTTGTTTACATCCTTTCCGGTACTTCGATGCCTAGTAGTCCCATGCCCAACTTGACAACCTTAGCAATATTGGCCGAAAGGACGATACGGAAGATGCGAGTATCTTCGTCTTTCTCGTGTAAAATACTGTAGTCGTGATAGAATTGATTATATTCTTTTACCAAGTCGTAGATATAATTGGCTATTGTCGAAGGGCTGTAATCTGTACCGGCTTGGCGAACGGTTATGGCAAAATCGGCAAGCATTTGAATGAGACTCTCTTCTTTCTCGGAAAGTTGCAGATCGTTTGGCAGCTCAGTCGGAAGTGTGATATCCATTTCTTCTGCTTTTCGTAGTACAGAGCGGATACGTGCATATGTGTATTGAATGAAAGGCCCGGTGTTGCCGTTGAAATCAATAGATTCTTTCGGGTTGAAAGTCATATTCTTTCGGGCGTCTACTTTAAGAATAAAATATTTTAAAGCTCCCAGTCCTACGATACGTACGATGTCGTCTGCTTCGCTTGGCGATAGACCGTCCAATTTTCCTAACTCTTGTGATGTCTCTTTGGCTGTGTTAATCATTTCTGCCACCAAGTCGTCGGCATCTACTACGGTTCCTTCGCGGGATTTCATTTTCCCTTCGGGAAGCTCTACCATACCGTATGAGAAATGCACTAGATCTTTGCCCCATTCGAATCCCAGTTTGTCAAGCAAAATGGAAAGAACTTGGAAATGATAGTTCTGTTCGTTACCTACCACGTATATCATTTTGTTGATAGGATAGTCTTTGAAGCGCTGCTCTGCTGTACCAATGTCTTGAGTCATATACACTGATGTACCATCTTTGCGAAGTAGTAACTTCTGGTCGAGTCCTTTATCGGTAAGATCTGCCCATACCGAGCCATCTTCTTTCTTAAAAAACAGTCCTTTGCTCAGTCCTTCGAGCACCTTGTTTTTACCTTCCAGATAAGTATTCGATTCGTAATATATTTTGTCGAACGAAATACCCATTTTGCGATAAGTCTCATCGAAGCCTGCATAGACCCATTCGTTCATTTTCTCCCAAAGTGCTCGTACCTCAGGATCGCCGGCTTCCCATTTTACTAACATGTGATGAGCTTCTTGCATCAGCGGAGAGGCTGCCTCGGCTTCTTCTTGTGTCATGCCTTTTTCAGTCATCAGCTGTTTGACTTCAGCTTTGTAGTGTTGGTCGAAAGCAACATAATAGTCGCCTACCAAATGATCGCCCTTCTTTCCTGATGACTCTGGTGTTTCTCCATTACCATAAAGTTTCCATGCCAACATTGATTTGCAGATATGAATACCACGGTCGTTGACGATGTTTGTCTTTACTACTTTATTTCCGTTGGCTTTTATGATGTTTGTAAGCGCATTGCCCAGTAGATTATTTCTCATGTGTCCCAAATGGAGAGGCTTGTTAGTATTGGGAGACGAGAATTCAATCATTACAAGAGGCGATTTGTCGGTCGGTTCAGTAATACCATACTGATGCTCTAAATGAATGTCGTTCAATAAGTTGATCCATGCCGATGAAGCAATGATAAGATTTAAGAAACCTTTGATAACACTGAAGTCTTCAATGTCTGGATCGTTGGATCTCAAATATTCACCAATTTCGGTCGCTGTTTGTTCCGGTCCTTTCTTTGACATGCGCAAGAAAGGAAAAACAACCAATGAAAGGTGTCCTTTGAACTCTTTTCTCGTTTTTTGTAACTGTATCTTTTCTGCCGAAATATCTTCTCCATAGAGAGCTTTGAGTGCTCCAATGACTGATGGAATCAATTTATCTTCTATCTTCATAATCAAACTGTTTTGGGGTGCAAAGTTACAATGTTTAAGGCGTAAAAGCAAAGCTAAGATTGAAAATAATGAATGGCAGTGATAAATTATAGAACGGTAAAGTTGATATTGTAGCTGCAGAAAGAGGAGATGAGATGACTGTCTTTTTGTAAAAAAGCTTAGAGGCTTTGTGTCTGTCATACCTACTGCCGCAAAAATGTGTTGATGGAGAGCGAGCAATTGTAGTAGGACAGATAGGTTATTATAATATGGCTTAGATGTATAGATGGGCTAGAGTTTGAGAAGATAAAAGGTATATGCTTTCCCTTTAGGGGGCATATACCTTTGTTTTTCAAAGTATATGCATTTGTTTGGCAAAGTATATACTTCATAAAAGTTGATAAGAAAGATGCTTCTATTCTACAGCTTTTGTCAATTCAGCTCCTGCTTTGAACTTAGCAACTTTCTTAGCCGGTATTTGAATGGGGGCTTTTGTTGCGGGGTTGATACCTGTTCTAGCTCCTCTCTTTCCCACGCAGAAAGTTCCAAAACCTACCAATACTACTTTGCTTTCAGCTTTTAGAGTGTTGGTAACAGTAGAAATGAAAGCATCTAATGCTTTCTTGGAATCGGCTTTGCTTAATCCCGATTGGGCAGCAATAGCATTAATTAGTTCAGCTTTGTTCATGATAAAAATGTAATGGTTAGAATTTAAAATTAAACAAATTTCCTGTTATTAATTGCATAGGCAAAAATAAGTAACAAATTCTTAATTTACAAATAAATACACGGAAAAAAACGATTTGAATAGTGAAAAATAATAATCTGCCTTATGAATTGGCGTAGTTTACCGATATTATTTTGTATTTTTGCCGTCAAAATAATTATTTTATTCGTGTTATATGAATGCATTTTCTACTCCGCCGGTTACTAAGAACATTATAATTATTAATGTAATAGTATTTATGGCCACTTTAGTAGCTACAAACTATGGTATAGATTTGTCTGCCTATTTGGGATTACACTTTTTTCTTGCCAAAGATTTTAATGTAGTTCAACTAGTGACTTATATGTTTATGCATGGCGGTTTTACTCATATATTCTTTAATATGTTTGCCGTTTGGATGTTTGGACGCATCTTGGAACAGACATGGGGCCCTAAAAAGTTTCTGAGTTTTTATATAATCTGTGGTATTGGAGCGGGATTAGTTCAAGAAGCTGTTCAGTATATATATTACTTAACTGTCCTTTCTGGATATGCTGGAGTTAATATGGGTGCCAGTGTTGTTTCGATGGGTGCTTATCTTAATATGATGACTACGGTTGGAGCTTCGGGTGCTGTTTATGGTATATTGCTGGCATTCGGTATGACTTATCCTAATGACAAAATGTTTATTTTTCCTCTACCTTTTCCGATTAAGGCGAAATGGTTTGTTGTCGGATATGTTGTTATTGAACTATGGTCTGCCATATCAAATAATCCGGGTGACAATGTTGCCCATTTTGCTCATTTGGGAGGTATGCTCTTTGGATTGATTTTGATACTTTATTGGAAGCATAAGAATAAAAACAATAATGGGAACTATCATTACTGATTTGCGAGAAAAATTTCGCAACGGAGACGTAGTCATACAGCTTATATATATTAATGTGGCTATTTTCGTTGTGACGGCTCTTGTCGGAATTATCTTAAAATTATTCGGTCTCGGAGAATATGCTTCGTTCTCTTTCCTTGCGTTACCGGCTTCAGTCGGTCGATTTTTGATGCAACCATGGTCAGTGATAACTTATATGTTTATGCATGCCGGCGTGTGGCATATATTATTCAATATGCTTTGTCTTTATTGGTTTGGCGAAATCTTTCTGATGTTTTTTTCTTCCAAGCACTTGAGGGGACTGTATCTGCTGGGTGGAATTGTCGGCGGTGCTTTGTTTATGTTGTGTTACAATGTCTTCCCTTATTTTCTGCCGGCTTTAGAGTCGTCTGTTGTGGTAGGAGCATCGGCTTCAATACTTGCTATTATCATTGCTGTAGCTTATAGGGAACCTAATTATCGAGTTCAATTGTTTTTAGTCGGTAATGTCAGTCTGAAATATCTGGCTCTGTTTGTAGTTGTGGTAGATTTGATGTTTATCACGTCTTCCAATGCGGGAGGGCATATCGCTCATTTGGGCGGAGCTTTGGCCGGTTTGCTTTTTGCCGTATTATTAAATAAGGGCATAGACTTGACTCGATGGATTAACAAAATATTGGATTTCTTTTTCAGATTGTTTCGATATCATACTTGGCACCGCAAACCTAAAATGCAGGTCCATTATTATGACAGTGTGCGCCGTGAAAGTGACTTTGAGTATAATCAGCGTAAAAAGAAAAAAGATGAAGAGATAGACCGTATACTCGATAAATTAAAGAAATCGGGATATGGCAGTCTTTCTTCTGAAGAGAAAAAACGTCTGTTTGACGCAAGTAAAAAATAAAAGTAATGGCTCATATTCGTTCCATATTGGCTTTTGTTATTCTGCTTGTCAATCTGTTGGCAGCATTAGTTTTCTTGTTGTCTGCTTATTCGCCTTATATATCGCCAGAGAAATATCCAATGCTTTCTTGTGCAGGGCTTGTGTTTCCGGTTCTATTGGTGGCTAATATATGTTTTGTTTTCTTTTGGATTATATTTCATTATAAATTTGGATTTGTATCTCTTGCTGCCTTACTGATAGGCATACCTCAAATTAGAACCTATTTCCCAATGAATTTGCATTCAAAAGACGTTCCTTCTGCAAGAATAAAACTCTTGTCCTATAATGTAATGTCTTTTAATAATATGGAGAAAGTAAATGGGGAAAACTCTATTTTGCAATATTTGGCAAGAAGTAATGCGGATATTATTTGTTTGCAGGAATATGGTACTTCTCATTCTACTGGCAAATATGTCAATGAAGTATATATCCAAGAAATGATGAAAAGCTATCCTTATAAAGATGTCACTGTAGTAGGGGATAAAAATAGTGGAAATAAGCTGGCATTATTTTCTCGTTTTCCTGTATTGTCGGCTCGGAGAATCTCTTATCAAAGTAGTTACAATGGTTCTGTTTGCTATGAACTGGCGGTTAACGGAGATACGGTTACTCTTGTCAATAATCATTTGGAATCTAATAAACTGACCTTGAAAGATAGGGAAAAATATGAAGGCTTTCTGAATTCGTTCAAAACAGGAAATGTTCGTTCCCAGAATCGTTCTTTGTTGCATAAGTTTGCCGACGCATCTGTGTTGCGAGCTAAACAAGCTCGCGTTATTGCTCAGACGATTGCTCAGTCTCCCCATAAGAGTATTATTGTATGTGGAGATTTCAATGATAGTCCGCTCTCGTATGCTCATCAGATTCTTACGCGCAATCTTAAGGATGCTTTTACTCAATCCGGTTGGGGATTGGGAGTTTCGTTCAATCGCAATAAGTTCTTCTTCAGAATAGACAATATCCTTATAAGTAAGAATTTGCAAAGTTATAATTGTACTGTAGATCGGTCTATCAAGTCTTCGGATCATTATCCGATATGGTGCTATATAACCTATAAATCATCTATTTAACCTAATCATAATTTATATCCATGAAAACCGTAAAATTATTAGCGACTTTATTATTTGTAAGTATGACTTATCCATGTGTTGCACAGAAAGCCTCAAATCCTTTCTTCTCTGAATTCAAAACTCAATTTGGCGTTCCTCCTTTTGATAAGATAAAGCTGACCGATTATGAGCCTGCCATTGACAAAGGTATAGCGGAGCAGAATAAATTGATTGATAGAATTGTAAACAATAGGCAAAAACCGACATTCGAGAATACAATATTGGCTCTTGATGAAAGCTCGCCGATTTTAAATCGCGTTACCCCCGTCTATTCTAATATGTTGGATGCCGATACGAATGATGCATTAATGGCTCTTTCTTCTAAGCTAGATCCGCTGTTGACAGCACATTCTGACAATATCTATTTAAATCATAAGCTCTTTAGATTGGTGAAAATTGTTCATGATAATGAGAATGCTGCCAAACTGACTACTGAACAAAAAAGACTGACGGATAAAATTTATCGTAACTTTGTTCGGTCGGGTGCCAATCTTTCTCCGGAAAAACAAACTCGTTTGCGCGAAATAAATAAAGAATTGTCTCAAACAACTCTCAAATTTAGACAAAATGTGTTGGGCGAGAATAATGTTTTTTCTTTATATATAGATAAGGAGACCGATTTGGCGGGGTTGCCTGATTGGTATCGTAGAAGTGCCGCCGAGGAAGCAAAAAAAGCTGGTAAGCCTGGAATGTGGCTTGTTAAATTAACCAATGATAGTCGCATTCCTTTCTTGCAGTATTCTTCCATTCGTTCATTGCGCGAGAAAGTATACAAGGCGTATATTAATAGGTGTAATCATGGAGATAAATTCGATAACAAACAGATTATAACTAAAATATTGTCTCTTCGATTAGAAAAGGCTAAATTGTTTGGTTTTGACTGTTACGCCAATTATTCGCTTGAACCGACGATGGCAAAGAATGAGGCCAATGCAACTAAAATGATGATGAGCGTATGGCCTTATGCTTTAGATAAAGCGAAAAAGGAAGCTGTAGAGTTGCAGCAGATGATGGATAAAGAGGGTTCGGGACAGAAATTAGAAGCGTGGGATTGGGCATACTATACTGATAAACTACGTGCTGAAAAATATAATTTGAATGAAGAAGAAATAAAGCCTTATTTCAAATTGGAGAATGTGCGTGATGGTGCTTTCGAATGTGCTCACAAACTTTATGGTATTACAATAACTCCGCTCAAAGGCATGCCGGTATATGAACCAGATGTTAATGTTTTTGAAGTGAAAGATGCTGATGGAACTCATTTGGCTATTCTCTATTTGGATTATTTCCCACGGGCCGGAAAAACTGGTGGAGCATGGATGAGCAATTACAGGGAAGAGAAAAAAAGTGTTCGTCCTATAGTATGCAATGTCGCAAGTTTTACTAAACCGGTGGGTGATATGCCTTCCTTGTTGACTGCCGACGAAGTTGAAACCTTGTTTCATGAGTTTGGGCATGCCCTCCACGGTATGCTTTCAAAGTGCAATTATGCTGGTGTTTCGGGTACAAATGTATCTCGCGATTTCGTTGAATTATTCTCTCAATTTAATGAACATTGGGCACTTTCTCCCCAGGTACTGAAAATGTATGCCCGCCATTATAAAACGGGTGAAGTTATCCCCGATAGTTTGATTAATAAAATATTGGCTCAAAAGACGTTCAATCAAGGTTTTATTACAACCGAGTTGCTTGCAGCTTCTTTGCTCGATATGAATTTACACAGTCTGAAGACGATGGATGGGTATAATGTAGAACGTTTTGAGAAAACTGTGATGAGTAATATCGGACTTATTCCCGAGATAGATCCTCGTTATTCTACTACTTATTTTAATCATATAGTAGGAGGATATGACGCCGGTTACTATAGTTATATATGGTCAAATGTGTTGGACTGCGATGCTTTTGAAGTTTTTGCCAAAAACGGTATTTTCGATAAGAAGACGGCCGATCGTTTCCGTCATGAAATGTTGGAGCGTGGAGACAGTGACGATCCTATGACACTATATAAGAATTTCAGGGGTTCGGAGCCTGAATTAACGCCTCTGTTGGAAGACCGCGGAATGAAATAATGTCTTATAACACAAAATATTTGACTTTCTTTTATTTTAAATATGAAAAAAAGCCTATATTTGCATTCCAAAATAGAAAAACTAAAAAGAAATAATAAAATTCTAATTAAAATTATATGCAAAACAAAGGACTTGTAAAGGTTTTGGCGGTATTGCTTACTTTGGTATGCGTGTTCTATTTGTCTTTCTCTTTTGTTACTCGGCATTATATGAATAAGGCCAAAGAGTTTGCGAAAGGAAATCCGGCAGTCGAACAAGCTTATTTAGATTCGATTGGCACTAAGAAAGTATACTTGTGGGCCTATTCGTTTAAAGATTGCCGCGAAATGGAGATCAGTTTGGGTTTGGACTTAAAAGGTGGTATGAACGTCATCTTGGAAGTTTCTGTCCCTGATGTAATTAAAACTTTAGCTAATAATAATGCCGATCCGACATTCAATAAGGCTTTAAATAAGGCTGCTTCGGAGTCTGCAAGCAGTCAAAGTGATATTGTTTCTCTCTTCGTGAAAGAGTATCATCAATTGGCACCTGGGGCATCATTGGCTCGTTTATTCGCTACTCAACAATTAAAAGGAAAAGTTTTACTTCAATCTTCTGATGCTGACGTGATAAAAGCATTGCGAGAAGAGATTCAAACAGCAGTAACTAATTCTTATAATGTACTTCGTACTCGTATTGACCGTTTTGGAGTCGTCCAGCCTAATATTCAGGAATTGAAGGGTAACAAAATGGGCCGTATTCTTGTTGAACTTCCAGGTATCAAAGAACCTGAGCGTGTAAGAAAGCTTTTGCAAGGTTCTGCTAATTTGGAATTTTGGGAAACATACGATGTAAAGGATGTTCTGCCTGTGATACAAACTGTTGACGATCGTTTGCGTGGTATCTTAGGTGGACATAAAGCTGAATCTGATTCTACGGCATCAAACAAAAATACAGAGAATACCCCAAAACCGGCGGTTAACAAGGAAAATGATAAAAATATAGCTTCCCATTTGGCTGCTGTATTAAATAAGGGTGCTAAAGGTGTAAAAGAATCACCGAAGGCAGTCAACAAAGAATTGGAGGCTGCTAAAAAAGCTCATCCATTACTTTCTCTTTTGCAACAATATCCTGCTCAGAGAGGTCCAATTGTAGGTCTGGCTCTTGCAAAAGATACAGCGACAATTAATCATTATCTTGCTCTTCCCGAGATTCAAAATGTTATACCTAAAGATCTCCGCTTAATGTGGGGGGTAAAAGCTTCCGACTTGGATCCTAGGGCTCAAACGTTTGAATTGTATGCTATTCGCGTTACTCAACGTGATGGACGTGCTCCTCTAGGTGGTGATGTGATTACAGATGCAAAAGATGAGTTTGACCAATATGGTAAACCATCTGTAGGTATGACGATGAATTCTGATGGCTCACGTGCTTGGGCTCAATTGACAAAACAAAATATTAATAAGTCTATTGCCATCGTGTTGGATGGATATGTATATTCTGCTCCTAATGTAATGAACGAGATTACTGGTGGTAGTTCTCAGATTACCGGTCATTTTACTCCGGAAGAATCCAAGGACTTAGCCAATGTGTTGAAGTCAGGTAAAATGCCGGCTCCAGCTAAGATCGTTCAAGAAGATGTTATTGGTCCCTCTTTAGGTGCTGCTTCAATTAGAGCCGGCTTTATTTCTTTTGTTGTAGCTTTAGTCCTTTTAATGACGTTTATGTGCGTTATTTATGGAATTATTCCTGGAATGGTTGCTAATGGGGCCTTAATCTTTAACTTTTTCTTTACGCTAGGAATTTTGTCATCTTTCCAAGCGGCATTAACAATGTCTGGTATTGCAGGTATGGTTTTGGCTCTTGGTATTGCAGTTGATGCGAATGTCCTGATTTATGAACGGACGAAGGAAGAATTGAGGGCAGGGAAAGGTATTAAATTAGCACTTTCTGAAGGTTATATACATGCTTTCTCTGCAATTTTTGACTCCAATTTGACATCTATTATTACTGGTATCATTTTGTTCTACTTTGGCACTGGTCCCATTCGCGGTTTTGCTACAACCCTATTAATAGGTATTATTTGCTCATTCTTTACTGCAGTATTTATGACTCGTGTGTTCTATGAACATTATACTAATAAGGATAAGTTTCTTAACTTGAAATTTTGTACGCGGATTTCTAAAAATTTGATGACTAATTGTCATTATCGTTTTATTGAAAATCGTAAATTGCAATTGGCGATAACTGCTGTCTTAGTTGTTATAAGCATAGGCTTTTTTGGTGTGCGTGGGTTGAGTCAAAGTATTGACTTTACTGGTGGTCGTGATTATAAAGTACAATTTGAGGAGCAAGTACAACCTGAGCAAGTAAATTCTTTGTTGGCTAAAGAATTTAAAGACGCAACAGTTGGTGTGATAGCTATAGGAACTGATGGGCGTACGGTACGTATTAGTACGAATTACCGCTCGCAGGAGGACGGATCTCAGGTTGATGAACAAATAGAATCTAAGTTATATGTCGGTTTGAAACCGCTATTAACGAAGAATATTTCTTTGCAAACATTCAAAGATCGTGAAAACCATGCTGGTGGTAGTATTATTAGTTCTGCTAAAGTTGGCCCGAGTATTGCAAATGACATGAAAGTTGCAGCTATTTGGTGTGTTGTCTTGGCACTCTTAGCTATCGGTCTTTATATATTATTCCGTTTTCGTAATATTGCATATAGTATAGGTTCAATAGCTGGTTTGGCTAGTGATACTATTATGATATTGGGCATTTATGCTGCATGTTGGGGTTGGATGCCATTCTCTCTTGAAATAGATCAAACATTTATTGGTGCTATTTTGACAGTTATAGGTTATTCCATTAATGATAAAGTGGTTATATTCGATCGTGTGCGTGAGTATTTCCATTTACATCCGAAGCGTTCTAATAAATGGATATTTAACGAAGCTCTTAATTCAACATTAGGTCGTACTATTAATACATCATTATGTACTTTGATAGTTTTAGTTTGTATATTTATACTTGGGGGTGACTCAATTCGCAGTTTTATATTTGCTATGGGACTTGGTGTGATTATTGGTACAATGTCTTCATTATTTGTTTCTTCTCCAATTGCTTATTATTTGTTTAGCAAGAGAAAAAATAAGAATAGAGTTGAAATTGACGAATCAGATGGAGCCTCAGTGATAGAAAACGCTTCTACTGTATCTGTTAGCTGATATTTTAGCAATAAGGTTATAAAAAGAAAAAGGAAAATGCAGAAATGCATTTTTCCTTTCTTTATATTATTGAAAGTAGTTTCGCCGAGAATCGAACTCGGATCTAAAGTTTAGGAAACTTCTATTCTATCCGTTGAACTACGAAACCATTGATTTGGTTTGCAAAGATAGTGCAAGCTAAGCGCAATACAAAAAAATAACTCAAAAAAATGTTTTGGGCTATTGTAGTTGTTGCTTGTATTTTGGAATGATAAGTGGTTAATACGAAATAAAATGGTTAGCAAACGATCTTGCTGATGTAGATGAGAGAGAAAGAATGAAATTGGTCGGCGCTTACTTTAAAATATTGAAAACTCTTTGTGCAGATTGTTTATAGCAGTCTGTATGTTATAATGACCTTTAATATAATTTGTTATGATCAACCAGACTGTAGTAAAAGAATTAGAGCAGGTTGCCGTTCGCTTCTCGGGAGATTCGGGAGATGGTATGCAACTCGCTGGTAACATTTTTTCTAACGTGTCGGCTACGGTTGGAAATGACATCTGTACATTTCCTGACTATCCTGCTGATATTCGCGCTCCGCAAGGTTCTTTAACCGGCGTTTCCGGTTTCCAGGTGCATATTGGTGCAGGTAAAGTTTACACACCGGGTGATAAATGCGATGTTTTGGTCGCTATGAATCCTGCTGCTCTGAAAACACAAATCCGATTTTGTAAACCTCAAGGTATTATTATTACCGATTCGGATGCTTATACCCAGAAAGATTTGGATAAGGCTGAGTTTGAGACAACCAATCCATTTGAGGAATTGAACATCAAAAATGATGTTATCGAAGCCCCAATAACTTCTATGTGTAAAGAGACATTGAAGGATTCGGGAATGGACAATAAGTCCATTATTCGTTGCAAAAATATGTTTGCTTTGGGCTTGGTATGCTGGCTTTTTAATCGTAAGATTGAGGTCGCTGAGAAAATGATTCACGATAAATTCGCGAAGAAGCCAGCTGTTGCCGATGCCAATATAAAAGTGCTGAATGCCGGATTTAATTTTGGCGCCAATACACATGCATCTGCATCTACCTTTCGTATAGAAACGAAAGTGGCTAAGGCTAAAGGGTTATATACCGACATCACTGGCAATAAGGCTACTGCTTATGGCTTGATTGCTGCTTCAGAGAAGTCTGGACTTGAACTTTATTTGGGTTCATACCCTATTACACCGGCTACTGATATCCTACATGAGTTGTCCAAACACAAATCGTTGGGAGTTAAGACTGTGCAGTGCGAGGACGAAATCTCCGGTTGTGCTTCTTCTATAGGGGCGGCGTTTGCGGGGGATTTGGCTGTTACATCAACATCTGGTCCTGGCCTTTGTCTCAAGAGTGAAGCTCTGAATTTAGCCGTCATTGCTGAATTGCCGTTGGTTGTTGTCGATGTTCAACGTGGGGGCCCTTCTACGGGTTTGCCTACAAAGGCCGAACAGTCAGACTTATTACAAGCTCTTTTCGGGCGCAGTGGCGAAAGCCCTATGCCGGTTATTGCGGCAACATCTCCTACCAACTGTTTTGATGCTGCTTATATGGCCTGTAAAATAGCGTTGGAGCACATGACTCCGGTTATTCTTTTGACTGATGCATTTATTGCCAACGGTTCTGCTGCTTGGAAATTGCCCGACTTGAAAGACTATCCTGCTATTAATCCTCCTTATGCAACGTCTGAGATGAAAGGGAACTATACTCCTTTCTATCGTAATTCTGACTCATATGTTCGTTATTGGGCTATTCCTGGTATGGAAGGTTATACTCATCGTATAGGGGGATTGGAGAAAGATAGCAAGACAGGTGCTATTTCTACAGATCCTCTCAATCATAATGAAATGGTTGCCAATCGTGCTATTAAGGTTGCAAAGATTGAAGTTCCCGATTTGGTTGTTGATGGTGATGAAGATGCCGATTTCTTGGTAGTTGGCTGGGGAGGTACTTATGGACATCTTTATTCTGCTGTATCTCAAATGCGTGAAGAAGGTAAAAAAGTGGCATTCGCTCAGTTTGAATTCATTAATCCATTGCCTAAGAATACTGCTGAAGTGCTTAAACGCTACAAAAAGATTGTTGTAGCGGAGCAAAATTTGGGGCAGTTTGCCAGTTATTTGCGTATGAAGATTCCTGGACTGATGGTAAGTCAATTTAACGAAGTAAAGGGCCAACCATTTATTATTCGTGAGTTGGTTGATGCGTTCACTAAATTAATGGAGGGTTAAAAATGAGCGAAATACAATATACTGTACAAGATTATAAATCAGGACAGCCTCGTTGGTGTCCAGGTTGTGGTGATCATTCTTTCTTAAGTTATTTCCATAAAGCAATGGCCGAAATAGGCGTTGCTCCACACAATATTGCAGTTATCTCTGGAATAGGCTGCTCTTCTCGCTTGCCGTACTACGTCAATACTTATGGTTTTCACACTATTCATGGTCGTGCTGCTTCTGTCGCAACCGGTGCCAAAGTCGCTAATCCCAATTTGACTATTTGGCAGATTTCGGGTGATGGTGATGGCTTGGCTATTGGCGGAAATCACTTTATACATGCAATCCGTCGTAATATTGACCTAAATATGGTTCTGCTTAACAACCGTATTTATGGTTTGACTAAAGGTCAGTATTCTCCTACGTCTGCACGTGGTTTTGTTAGTAAATCGTCTCCTTATGGAACGGTAGAAGATCCATTTCGTCCGGCAGAACTTTGCTTTGGCGCTCGCGGACGTTTCTTTGCCCGTTGCGTTGCTGTAGATGGCCCTTCCACTGTCGAGGTCTTGAAGGCTGCGGCTCAGCACAAAGGGGCCTCTGTCGTTGAAGTACTTCAAAATTGTGTTATATTCAACGATGGTACTCATTCTACTCTCGCCACTAAAGAACTTCGTGCTCAGAATGCTATTTATTTGGAGCATGGAAAGCCTATGTTGTTCGGCGTTGATCGTGAGCTTGGACTTGTACAAAATGGGTTTGGATTGAAAGTCGTTAAGTTGGGAGAGAATGGTGTGACCGAAAAAGATATTCTAGTTCACGATGCCCATTGCCAGGATCATACTTTGCAGTTGAAACTGGCGTTGATGGAAGGTCCTGATTTTCCAGTTGCATTGGGCGTTATTCGTGATGTTGAAGCTCCTACTTATGAAGCTGCAGTGACAGAACAGATTGAAGAAATCAAGAAAACAAAAAAATATCACAACTTCCATGAATTGTTGATGACCAATGATGTTTGGGAAGTCAAATAGTTTTGTTTTTCTATAAATAAGACCTCAGTTCGGGATCAGTTATTGGAATAAAAGCTTGCTCTATTCTAAACTTGTTCCGAACTGAGGTATTGCTTTATTATAATAGTAAAGGGGCAGGCGGCTCACTAGTAAAACAGTCAACCGTATGTCAATTTCTTGCTATGAAAGCACCTGAGTTACATTAATAATATTGATAGAATGTGATAGTCCATTATTAGAGTAGTTTTTATAACTTCTCTTATCTTAAACTTAAGTGAATAATAAAAAATGGGGATGTGTCTTTTGGTACATATCTCCATTTTTATATTTATATGCGGTATATTGAATATGCTTCTAGCAATTTCTTCAGTACGCCGTAGCTCGTTTTCTTTGTTTTTATTCTTTCTCTCCAAAGCAAAGGTCGCCTGCATCACCTAAGCCCGGTACAATGTACGAATGTTCGTTCAATTCCGGATCTACAGCGGCGCACCATACTGTAGTAATGTCGTCAGGGAATACTTTCCTTATATGCTCTATTGCCGGTTCGGCTGCAATAATGGAAGCGATGTGGATATGGGCAGGATGTCCTTTCGTGAGCATAGCTCTATAGGACAATTCCATACTACTTCCTGTTGCGAGCATAGGGTCGGCTATGATAAGTGTCTTTCCGTCTATTCTAGGCGAAGCAATGTATTCGATATGGATTTCGAAGTTTTCATTGTCTTTGTATTTTCGGTATGCTGAAACAAAAGCATTCTCGGCATCGTCAAAAATACTCAAGAAACCGTTGTGGAAAGGAAGCCCTGCTCTTAGTATGGTACAAAGTATTAGCTTTTCATCTGGTACGCTGATTGAAGATATGCCTAGCGGTGTTTCTATATCCTTCATCGAATAGTGCATCGTCTTACTGATCTCGTATGCCATCATTTGTCCGATGCGGTGGACATTTTCTCGAAAGCGGAGTTTGTCTCCTTGAATTTGTTTGCTACGCAATTCTAACACAAATTGGTTGAGCACGGAATTCGACTCGTTGAAATTGACTATTTTCATATATAAATTTTGTTAAGCTCTATCGTCTTAGCGATTCGATTAGAGTAGAGATATACAATTAGATTTTCGGGTGCAAAATAACAAATAATCTTTCGTATTGCAATGTTTAGTTGGCAGATAATGTATACAAAATTTAAATAGTTAATAATTAGAGAATTTTTTCTTTAATATTTCGCTTATTTTGAATGAAAGTTGTAAATTTGCAATCCGAAAAAGGGGTGTAAAGGTAAAAAGACTAACATCCGAGTTCTTTATATAATAGGTAGAAGTAATTTTAGTTTAATTTATTTATTTAATAATTCAAGCAAAATGGCAAAATTAGATTTAACAAAGTATGGGATTACAGGGACTACAGAGATCCTTTACAATCCTACTTATGAGGTGCTGTTCGATGAAGAGACAAAAGAGGGTTTGCAAGGTTTTGAAGTAGGTCAAGAGACAGAACTTGGCGCTGTGAACGTTATGACAGGTGTCTATACCGGTCGCTCTCCAAAGGATAAATTTATTGTATGCGATGAAACATCGAAGGACACTGTATGGTGGACTTCCGATGAATATAAAAATGATAACAAAAAAGCTTCTGTAGAAGCTTGGAATGCTGTTAAAGAAATTGCAAGAAAAGAACTTTCTAGCAAAAGATTGTTTGTTGTAGATGCTTTCTGCGGTGCTAATAAAGATACTCGTATGAAAGTTCGTTTCATTGTTGAGGTTGCTTGGCAAGCTCACTTTGTAACCAACATGTTCATCCGTCCTAAGAATCAAGAAGAGTTCGATCAAGAACCTGACTTTGTTGTATACAACGCTTCTAAAGCTAAAGTAGAAAACTACAAAGAACTTGGTTTGAATTCTGAAACAGCTGTTGTATTCAACTTAACTTCAAAAGAACAAGTAATTATAAATACATGGTACGGTGGTGAAATGAAGAAAGGTATGTTCTCTATGATGAACTACTTCTTACCTTTGAAGGGTATCGCTTCTATGCACTGCTCTGCCAATACAGATATGAACGGCGAGAATACTGCTGTTTTCTTTGGTTTGTCTGGTACAGGTAAAACTACTTTGTCTACCGATCCGAAACGTAAGTTGATTGGTGATGACGAACACGGATGGGATGACAATGGTGTGTTCAACTTTGAAGGTGGTTGCTATGCTAAGGTTATCAACTTGGACAAAGACTCTGAGCCTGATATCTATGGCGCTATCACTCGCGATGCTCTACTCGAGAATGTAACGGTTGGTAAAGATGGTAAGATCGACTTCACAGATAAGAGCGTAACCGAGAATACTCGTGTTTCTTATCCTATCTATCATATCAACAACATCGTCCGTCCTGTTTCTAATGCTCCTGCTGCTAAACAAGTTATTTTCTTGTCAGCTGATGCATTCGGCGTACTTCCTCCAGTATCTATCTTGAGCAAAGAGCAGACTAAATATTACTTCCTTTCTGGTTTTACCGCTAAATTGGCTGGTACAGAACGTGGTATCACAGAACCTACTCCTACATTCTCTGCTTGCTTCGGCCAGGCATTCCTCGAATTGCACCCGACAAAATATGCAGAAGAATTGGTTAAACACATGGAGAAGAGCGGTGCTAAGGCATATTTGGTTAACACCGGTTGGAATGGAACAGGGAAACGTATCTCTATCCGCGATACTCGTGGCATTATTGATGCTATCCTCGACGGTTCTATCGATAAGGTTAATACAAAGACAATACCTTACTTCGATTTCGTTGTTCCTACCGAATTGGAAGGTGTTGATACTAACATTCTCGATCCTCGCAATACTTATGCTGATGCAAGTAAGTGGGATGAGAAAGCTAAAGACCTCGCTGCTCGCTTCATCAAGAACTTCGCTAAATACGAAGGCAATGAAGCTGGTAAGGCTCTTGTAGCTGCTGGTCCTAAACTCTAAGAAAGTTTATTCCAATAAATAAAAAGAGCGCATCGTACGATGCGCTCTTTTTATTTATTACTAGAGCTCGGAATAATAAGCCTGTTTAAATTTTACTCAATGGTAATTTTATTGTGGCAATTTTGACCATTTCCTCCGCCGAATCAAATGTCGGTTCATATTTCCGATAGATTCTTTTGTTATTGTCCAGCCATAAAAATGTTTTTTGGGCCTGATTAGAATTAACTAACATTTTTCTTTTATGAGGTTAGCTAATTTAATCACGCTTATGCTTTTACTTTTTAATTTGTTATGTTGGAATTATAGTGTAAAAGTATTTTTAGATTATAATGGATTGTTGAAAATATTGTATTTTTGCGGAAAATATTTAATATGAATGATAAAGAAATCTTAAAAGGGACTGCATTTCATGAGGCTGGACATGTTTTAGCAATCTATATTGTTTGTGGAAATATAAATTGTGTTGAATTTTCCCGAATTGAGAGTATTAATGAAAAAGATCCTCCAGATCGTGTATATGGGGGAAGTACCAAGTTATTGGAAGAACCTAACGATGTGTTGGATTCAATAAAAGAATTACCTGCTTTTAAAAAGTTTGGTGTCGATTTTATTATGGCTTGTTATTATTTTGGCGGTGGAGTTGCTGAAATGATCATGATGAAGCAAGAACAACTAAATGAAAATTCGATGAGATATGATGTTGACCAGTTTGGAAGAAGGGATATTCAGAACTGCGGTGAATTACGTGAATTAGCTATATCTTTTTGCAAAGAGGAGTTTTTACAAATGAAACATTATTTGCAAGCAATAGCAGATAAACTAATAGAAACCTCAATTAAGGATGCTGGGGGGATTGATATGGGGTTAGGTAGATATGAGTTATTTGCATTATTGAACGATTAGATAGTAATTTATGATATACGTATTACATCCCGATCAATACAGCCGATAAAACGATATCATTGCGAACGTGCTCTATTCGTACGTCTCTGCCACGGTGTCGTAACTAGGACCATAATGCCCTGCTAGAAATACTTTTAAGCGTTCCATGACGCCTTTTAAAAAGGGTGAGGTCTGGGACGTACGGATGAAAATTGGTTCGTATCAGAAAGGTTTCATCTCTTTGTCCTAAGAAGACTGTCGTTCCACATATGTGATTCGATCAACTCACATATGTGGAACGACAAAACCTTAATGAGTCGACAAAATTGGCTTAAATACGACAATCTTAATTCAATAAGATGTGTACAAAGCATCTTCTCAAAGGGAAGAAGAACTGAATATCTTTCGTGCATGGGCGGTAAACAAAGGAGTTTCTACATGGTGCATACACCACAGATACCGAGTAATGACTTAATCGGTTGGTATATGAAGCGCACGATCCGTATTTCATAATACGCTAACAATAAGTAAGATAATACTGTTTTGATGTCCCGTAAACAAACCGAATCTGTGCATATCGCTTATAATCAAAAAGATAAGATGACGGAAAGAGTTTTAAAACTTTTTTTGCGAAACATTAGCCTGAATCATTCATTTTGAGTTCGGGATAAGAAAAAAGTAAAAAACTATTCAAATAGATTCGGCATTATATCAGAGTGTGAAATAATGCCGAATCTTGTTTTACTCCATTTTGGTGATTGCCGCGATCTGCTTCTTTATAAACGAGCCTAAAGTACTTACTGAATATGAAGCCGTTAAGACAAATCAACTCGCCTTCTTTTGATTTCTTATCCCTAACTCTAGTATAAATACAATAAGTGAGTGGCGATGATGGTCTCATTTGGCCCTTTGCCATTATGATAGTAATACCTCAGCTCGAAATAAGTTTAAAATAAGAAAAGTCTTTATTCTAATGATTTATTTCGAGCTGAAGTTTTTATTTCTTTTCTCTATCTTCTCGAATGAACTCAAGTAATCGGTCTACCGCTTCGTCTTCAGGGATGTTCTTTTCGATGCAAACTTTTTGCTTATAAAGACTTACTTTACCCGGTCCTGCTCCCACATAACCGTAGTCGGCATCGGCCATCTCTCCCGGTCCGTTCACGATACATCCCATGATGCCTATTTTGAGACCTTTCAGCTCTTTCGTGGCTTCTTTGATACGGGCGATAGTCTTTTGTAGATCGAACAGGGTGCGTCCACAACTAGGGCACGAAATGTATTCGGTTTTGCTGGTGCGTGTTCGTCCGGCCTGTAAAATACCGAACGCTGTGGCATCAATTGTCGTTGCTGGCAATTTCCCGTTGTTTATCAGCATAATGCCATCGCATAGTCCGTCAATAATTAACGCTCCCATGTCGGCTGCCGATTTTATTTGGAAGTTCTCCGCTTCATCTTCCTGATAATGTTGAAAGATGACTACGGGATTTTGCAATCCTTCATTCATCATTTTGTGTACCAACGCCCGATGTTCTCCTAAACGATGTGGGCTATTGCTTTGCGATATCACTACTATTTCAGGATGTATCCTCAGGCAGGCAACGGCTTCTTCATTGAGCATGGAATAGGGGAGGAATAGGAACTTTAGGTCAGCCTTGCAGGATGCAATAAAGGGGAAATGATTGAAGTTGAATGCTGGATATGTATGTTCGGTTCCATCCCAATTGTCAGCGTCGATAATATAGTCTGTGTCGGGTAACAACGTTTCGGGCAGTCGGCTGCCTACATAGATATAGTCGGGCTTGAAAGCATTGTCTATTTCGCCCTTGTTATCTTCCAATCTGCAAGATAATACTACCGGAACCTTGTCTCCTCCTATGTTGTGCACGGATTTTGTTTGGCGCCGACTTGGGTTTAGATAGTCAAATGAAGCGGCAGCTTCGGTTTCGATGTGAGGATGAAAAGATTGAACAGTAATATAATCTGCCAATTTTGCTGCGACCGGTATCTCCGCTTCTGGAGCTTCGCTTAAAGAGACTCGTATCGTATCTCCAATACCGTCTGCCAATAAAGCGCCTATGCCGAATGCCGATTTTATACGCCCATCTTCCCCGTCGCCTGCTTCAGTCACACCAAGATGCAATGGAAACGTCATGGCTTCTTTTGCCATTGTTTCAACAAGTAGCCGGACGGTCTTTACCATCACCGTTGTGTTGGACGATTTAATGGATATCACTACATCCGTAAACTGATAGTCTTGGCATATCCGAAGAAATTCCATGCACGATTCTACCATGCCTCTTGGCGTATCACCATAGCGCGACATGATGCGGTCCGATAATGAACCGTGGTTTACTCCTATCCGAATGGCTGTATGATTCTTCTTGCAGATATTCAGAAAAGGAATAAAGCGCTCACGAATTTTTTGTATCTCGGCGGCATATTCTTCGTCAGTATACTCTAGGTGTTTGAAAGTGCGTGCTG
Source organism: Bacteroidales bacterium (assembly GCA_012517855.1). GTDB lineage: Bacteria > Bacteroidota > Bacteroidia > Bacteroidales > Bacteroidaceae > JAAYUD01. The sequence goes on along the minus strand of JAAYUD010000096.1, from coordinate 62,732 downwards.
CATCTACATAGTTTCCCGGATTGATGCGTACTTTTTCGGCATAAAGTGCTGCTACGTCTGCCACGCGTGGATTGAAATGGACATCAGCTACCAGCGGTATCATATAACTGTCTTTTCTCAACCCTGCATTTATGTTTTTCAGATTTTCCGCTTCGCGGATGCCTTGCGTGGTAAGCCTCACTAGTTCACCACCGGCATCGGCAATACGTTTGGCCTGAGCTATACTTCCTTCCGTATCCAAAGTCGAGGTGTTCGTCATCGACTGGATGCGGATAGGATTAGAGCCACCCATTTGAGTGGCTCCAATATTTACAATCGATGATTTTCTTCGAACGTAATTAAAGAGATCCATTAATTTGTTTTATAATCGTATTTTACCTCTTTCAATTGTTCATTAGCCTTCACGATTTTTTGTTTCAGTCTCTCTTTATAAGTGGCGAAACGTTTTTCGAGTACTTTATCGGCTACCGAAAGAATCTGAACAGCCAAGATGGCAGCATTGAGTGCACCGTTTATGCCTACAGTGGCTACTGGTATACCCGGAGGCATCTGAACAATAGCTAGAAGGGCATCCATACCCTCGATGGACGATTTGATAGGAACGCCGATAACCGGCACCAAAGTTGATGCGGCAATCACACCTGGCAGATGGGCAGCCATTCCTGCAGCGGCAATAATCACCTGCAACCCTCTTTTTTGAGCCGATTCGGCAAATTCGCGAACAGCTTCGGGGGTACGGTGGGCAGAGAGTGCGTTCATTTCAAAAGGCACCTGCATGTCGTTGAGAAATGCGGCAGCCTTCTCCATAATAGGAAGATCGGATGTGCTGCCTACGATAATACTAACAACTGGTTTCATTTTCTTTCTGGTTATATTCTATATTATAATAAAGCTTTGTATGCTTCGGCATCAAGCAGAGCCTCGAAGTCTGTATCGGCAGCTGGCTTGATCTTTACCAACCAACCTTCTCCATAAGGATCTTGGTTGACAAGTGCCGGATTTTCTTCCAAAGCTTCGTTTACTTCGAGCACTTCTCCAGAAACAGGGCAGAAGATGTCTGATATGGTTTTTACAACTTCGATGGTACCTATCGTATCACCGGCATTCAATGTCTCGCCTACTGTTGGTATGTCAACAAAAACGATGTCGCCCAATTGTTCTTGAGCGTAATCGGTGATACCTACATAAACGATATCACCTTCAACACGAACCCATTCGTGTTCGTTGGTGTACTTTAAATTTGCTGGAATGTTAATAACTAAGAAATTTAAAAAATTAAGGTTTATATTATTATTAAAATAAGAAAACTCTAAATAGTATATTACTGATGGGGTGTAGGATGAGTAGCGAGCAAATAAAGCCTACGACAAATCCACTTATCACTTCGCCCAATGTGTGATGCCCCAATATGATGCGTGCCGAGCCTAACGTGCCCGAGGTAAAGATGAACAGACAGAGCCACCACACAGGGTTGTACCCAAAGAGTGCACTGAATGATATCAGACCGCCTACTATACCGCCACATCCTGCCATGTGTTCACTCAATTTCCATTTTAGATTGGCTATGACGCATACAATTGATATCATCAGGGCTGTCAGAATGATTCCGGTCATATACCAAGGTATGCTCATTCTGCGCATCATCAGCAGGCAGCACACATACGATAAAATGGTTAGGAGGAATGGGACATAGCGCTTCTTGCGTTCGTTGAGTTCTACTAGTTTAAAGCCGTTCACCTTTCTGAATATATAAATGGTCAGTGTCGGAATGAGAATCGTAAAACAATAAACGATCCACGTAACTATCAGTTTGTATCCCAACGGCAGCATATGGAGATAGGAGAATAGGAATAAAATGATGAATGCTAGCATCGGAATGAAGAACGGAGTGAATATGAACGAGATAATTCTCGCTATATTAATCAGCGTTCTGTCGGCTGTGATACGTTCTTCTTTTATTTTGTCAGTCATCTTGTTGATAACAATGTTTAGCGTTATTTCATTTTTCATTTTCTCAATCTGGCTACTGGAATATTAAGTTGTTGACGATATTTTGCTACGGTACGCCTAGCTACCGGATAACCTTTTTCTTTCAATCTGGCTGCCAATTCGTCGTCGGTCAGCGGATTCTTTTTATCTTCATTGTCCACATATTCTTTTAAAGCATTACGTATGGCACGTGTCGATAGTTCTTCACCGTCCTCGGTCGTATAGCTGTCGCTGAAGAACATCTTTAGCGAGAATATCCCGAAGTTGGTCTGTACGTATTTGCTGTTGCTCACTCTCGATATGGTCGATATGTCGAGGTTCGTCCTCTCTGCTACATCTTTCAGTATCATGGGGCGCAACAATGATTCGTCACCCTCTATAAAAAACGGCCGCTGTAGATCTATAATGGCTTGCATGGTTGTTACTAGCGTATTCTTGCGTTGTTTTACAGCTTCTATGAAGCCTTGGGCGGCATCTATCTTTTGTTTCAGAAAGGTGTAAGTTTCTTTGGCCTCTTTGCTTTGGTTCGCCTTGTTCTTGGTATGTTCTTCCATCATATCGCGAAATTCTCTGTTCAGATGGAGTTGCGGCGTGTTGCGACCGTTTAGGCTCAGATTGATGCTGCCATCCTCTTCGGTCTCTACGATGAAGTCCGGTACTATTTGCTGATAGTTTCTCCCCAAGGCTTCTCCTAGCGAAGCTCCAGGACGTGGATTCAGCTTTTTTATTTCTTCTATTGCCGCCGAGAACGTCTCTTCATCCAAATTAAGGCGTTGTTTGATCTTGTCCCAATGTTTGCGAGTGAAGTCCTCGTAGCATTTACTTAGCATCGTCAACTCTATTTGTTTAAGTGCGCTGTTTTCCTTGCGTTTTACTTGTATTTGCAGGCACTCTTGCAAGCTTCTTGCCCCAATACCAGCAGGGTCGAAGTCTTGTATTACTTTCAGTATTTTTTCCAGTTCCTTAGTATCCGTCTCTATTCCCATATAGATGGCTAACTCGTCACAAAGATTGTTGAGTGCTTTGCGTAGTAGCCCGTCGTCATCGAGCGAACCTATAAGGTAGTTTGCTAATTCGCGCTCTTTATCGCTTAGTTCGCGTTCGTTGAGTTGTTCTTTCAGCGTTTCGTAAAAAGATGTTGCGTCCGAGAATGGAATCTCTTCGGCTATTTGATCTTTTGTGGGGCGCGGTTGTTGTAGCTTGTAGTCCGGTACATCGTCGTCACTGAGGTAGTCGTCCCGTGAGTTGTAGTCGGAGGTACCACTATCTTCGTCTATGGTCATGTTGCTACCGAACTCGTCTTCTTCCATGTTCTCGTCGTTACCGGGTATGTCATCGTCCTTTCCTTCTTCGAGGGCCGGATTCTCAAGCACTTCGGAGCGTACCCTGTCTTCCAATTCGACAGTGGGAAGCTCGAGCAACTTTACGACCAGTACCTGCTGGGGTGACAACGTCTGTACTTGTTGCTGCGATTGCGACTGAACTTGTTTGAAACTCTCTGACATAATAACAAAACGATAATTATGATGCTGCAAAATTAGTGAAATGTTTCCAATCTGGCTCACATTATTCTATTAATATTTATTCTTTCCTTTTGCTATTTTTATGTTTCTACTTATTTAGTCGTCAAATAGCACGTGCCTTGACAATTAACGGATATTTTTTGGGATTTATTCTTTGTATTGCGCTTCGCTTACACTATCTTTACCGCAGATTATATTAAAATACTATCATTATGTTCAAGAAAGAAACGTATATCCAGCGCCGGAAGCTCTTGAAAGAAGAACTTAAATCGGGCGTTTTGCTATTCTTAGGAAATGACGAGTGTGGTCTGAACTATGAAGACAATACTTTCCGCTACCGTCAAGATTCAACCTTTTTATACTTTTTCGGATTATCTTTCGCGGGCTTGTCGGCTGTTATCGACATCGACGAAGATAAAGAGATCGTTTTTGGTGACGAACTAACTATCGACGACATTGTTTGGATGGGCAATCAGCCTACCTTACACGAAAAGGCCGATATGATAGGTGTTCGAGACACACGTCCTTCGGCAAGCATTGTCGGCTATCTTCATCAGGCTGTCTGCAAAGGGCAGGTTATTCATTATCTGCCTCCATATCGCCCTGAACACAAACTCAAACTCATGGATTGGCTGGGTGTGCTCCCTGTTCATCAACAAGGTTCGGTGGCTTTTATTCGGGCTATTGTCAAACAGCGCAATTATAAATCGGCCGAGGAAGTGGCCGAGATCGAAAAGGCTTGTAATGTTACTGCCGATATGCACCTTGCAGCGATGAAGATGCTGCGTCCTGGTATGCACGAGTTCGATGTAGTAGCCGAAATGGAAGCTGTGGCACGTCGTGCCAATTATGAATTCTCTTTTGCCACTATCGCTACCGTTCACGGCGAAACGTTGCACAATCATACTCATGAGCATCTCGTGCGCGAAGGCGATCTATTTTTGATCGATGCCGGTGCCGAAACTGAAATGGGCTATGCCGGTGACATGTCGTCTACCATCTGTGTCGGTAAGAAGTTTACCGAACGCCAGAAACAGATTATTAGTATTCAAAATGCCATGTACGACGAGGCAGTGAAGGCTCTTAAACCTGGTGTGCCTTATCGCGATGTTCACGATTTGAGTGCTCGTGTCATGATAGAACGCATGAAAGAAATCGGATTAATGAAAGGCAATACTGATGACTGTCTCGAAAGTGGCGCTTTTGCTTTGTTCTATGTTCATGGGCTAGGTCACATGATGGGACTTGACGTACACGATATGGAGAATTTGGGTGAGGTTTGGGTCGGATACAATGGCCAGCCCAAGAGCACGCAGTTCGGACGCAAATCGCTTCGTCTTGCTATTCCTCTCCAACCGGGCTTTGTGCATACGGTTGAGCCGGGAATTTATTTCATTCCTCAACTCATTGATCAGTGGCGTGCCGAGAAGAAATTCACCGATTTTGTTAATTACGACTTGGCTGAGACATACAAAGATTTTGGTGGCGTACGCAACGAGTCCGATTATCTCATCACCGAGACAGGCTCCAAACGCTTGGGCAAGGTCGTTCCAAAAGAACCCGAAGCTATTGAGGCTGTTCGGTAGCCGACAGCTATAAATGATAGAAAAATAAAGAATGACAGAACATCCGTTATCTCAATTCAGCTATTGCCCAAAGTGCGGTTCGGCTCGTTTTGTAGAACGCAATGCAAAGGCGAAACAGTGCCTTGATTGTGGCTTTGTTTACTACTTTAACCCCTCGTCGGCAACGGTTGCCCTTATCGTCAACGAGCAGGGTGAACTATTGGTGTGCCGTCGTGCCAAAGAACCCCAAAAAGGTACACTCGACTTGCCGGGCGGTTTTGTGGACTGCAACGAGACCGGCGAAGAAGGCGTAGCTCGCGAAGTAATGGAAGAAACCGGATTGAAGGTAGTGAAAGCAGCTTTTCTGTTTTCACTACCCAATCTGTATCCTTATTCCGGATTTCTAGTTCATACTCTTGATATGTTTTATCGTTGTTCCGTAGTACAGACAGATCATATCGCTGCTCACGACGATGTTGCCGCCGCCTTTTTTATCCCTCTTAAGGATATCAATCCGCAAGATTTCGGATTAGCTTCCATACGCCGTGGATTGCAGAAAATCATTGACGAACGAATCATTGTCTAATGATTTGATTTTCTTTTATATGGTTGAACTACAATTTGTCACGGTGACAACGCTGTGCTGATATAATTGTAGAATCTTCGAATTGTTGTTTTTGCACTATTACTCTTCCTTTAGTCACAAAGAAGTGGCTTTTAGAGGCTGAATGCAAGCCCTCTTATCTTGCAAAAACCACATATGCCCCTAAAAATGTTGTCGTATGTTAGTTTTTTTGAAAACTTAAGGACGTCGTCGAAAAAACTAACATACGACAATTTTGCAAGATATAGAAGTCATTTTTAAACTACATTTATCTTAGGACTTTGTGTCCAATAAAGTCTTTTGTTTTCATAGTGTACCTGTTGTTTTTGCCTAAAGATTATGTATCAATGACTCTGAATGTATATCAACACTCACTAATTATTGAATATTATTTATTTTGTATTTAATTTGTTAGAAACAATGACTATATTTGTAAGAGAAAGATTTCAATAATGCGATGCATTGCCTGAGTTACCATGCACGGTTCAAAGTGAAGAACTTTTAATGCAAAGAATACCAAATGAAGGTAGCGGTTCGTTCCATTTGACTGTATTGGCACCGTTTGCCTGAAGAAATACAATAATTTGTTGTTCGTTTCGTAATTAGTAGCGAAAGTTTAAAGAGTATGAGTTCGGAATTAAAGTTAAATTATCCGACGAGTGGAAGCATGTTAGGTGATCTTATAAAAATAGAATCGTATGAAAAGTAAAAATCTATTCCGCTTAATGATTAATCCTTTTTCAAGGATTACCGGTTGGGAACGTTTTGCAATCGGATTGGTGATAGTTGTTCTATCGGCTATAATCGGCAGATACAGCTATGTATGTTTTGATGGAGTATGGGATATTCATATGTCAAAGCACCTTACTTTAGGCAGCGCATTGGCGATGCAATTAATTTCTACTTTTACGTTGGTCCTGGTGATGTGTATTACCGGATTGATCGTTTCTAAAGGATTTCGGTTTATCGATGTTTTAGGTACAATGGTATTTGCAAGAATACCTTTATTGTTGCCTGCTCTTGCAGGTTTTTATGTGCATATAACACCCGAAGAAATCATGAAAAAACCACTTTTGTTTATCGTATCTCCTTCTTTAATTATCTTCGGGCTGTTAAGTCTGTTGGTTGTGGCATGGGAAATTACACTAATGGTAAACGGTTTTAAAGTGTCGTTCAATATGAAGGGTAATAAGTTGATCGTTTCTTTTGTTGTTGCTTTCTTCGTTTCGGAAATCATTTCTAAAGTGTTAGTTTATTTTATTCAATAATGCAGGTCGGGTTTGTATGAACATGCTTGTCCGGGCTATTCGTGCTTAGGTTACGATCACAATAGTCCTATACAATCTGGTGTGCGAATTTAGGGAAGGTTACTTCCTGATTTGGGCGAGAGGCCTTTCAATCTGTTTTTTGAAGGGAGCAGAAGCATATTGGCCGTTTTTAGTCTAAAAGATTCTATTAATGTCCTTTTTTTCTAAAAAAAAATAGATTATCCTTTATTTATAAGGTATAAGAATTGTTTTTTTTCTACTTTTGCGGTTATAAATAGGTGAACTCCTTTTCATCAAAGTATTAGTTATGCAAAAAAATCTGGTTATAGTAGAGTCTCCTGCAAAGGCGAAAACAATAGGTAAATTCTTGGGCGATGATTACGAAGTGCTCTCGAGTTATGGACATATTCGTGATCTGAAGAAAAAAGAATTCAGCATCGATGTAAAGAATGATTTTGCTCCGAAATATGAAATTCCTGCAGAGAAGAAAGAATTGGTTTCTAAGCTTAAAACGGAGGCTGGCAAAGCAAGTACGGTTTGGCTAGCATCCGATGAGGACCGCGAGGGAGAGGCTATTTCGTGGCATTTGTATGAAGTGCTGAAACTGAAACCCGAGAATACCAAACGTATCGTTTTTCATGAAATTACCAAAACCGCTATACTGAATGCCATTCAGCATCCGCGGAAGATAGATACAAATCTTGTGGATGCCCAACAGGCTCGACGCATATTGGATCGTATTGTGGGCTTTGAATTGTCGCCTATTCTCTGGCGCAAGGTGAAACCTGCACTTTCGGCCGGTCGTGTACAATCGGTGGCTGTTCGTCTGGTGGTGGATAAGGAAAGAGAAATTCAGGCTTTCAAAAGTGAATCGTCGTATAGAGTACTTGCTACGTTTATCGTGCCTGGCGAAAACGGCAAACTGGTGGAACTGAAAGCTGAACTGGCTCGACGTCCTAAAACGAAGGCCGAGGCCGAAGCTTTTCTGGAAAGTTGCAAGGGCGCTACCTTTACGATTGCCGATAAGGTAGTTAAGCCTGTCAAACGTTCGCCGGCTCCTCCTTTTACCACTTCTACGTTGCAACAGGAAGCTGCTCGTAAATTGGGCTTCACGGTGAATCGTACCATGATGGTGGCTCAGAACTTGTATGAATCAGGATTGATAACCTATATGCGTACCGACTCTGTGGATTTATCCTCGTTGGCTTTGGCTACCTGTAAGCGGGTGATAGGCGAACAGATGGGCGAACAATATTCCCATTCGCGTCAGTTTACGACCAAAACTCTTGGTGCTCAGGAAGCTCATGAGGCTATCAGGCCTACTAATATAGGGGATGCTTCTGTCTCGGGCTCGGCTCAGGAAAAGCGTTTATACGATTTGATATGGAAACGTACCATTGCTTCGCAAATGGCGGATGCCGAACTAGAGAAAACGACGGTAACCATTATGAGCAGTCATGGCGATAAGTTTACGGTTACCGGAGAGGTGATAACCTTTGACGGTTTCATTCGTGTTTATCGGGAATCGTATGACGACGATAATACGCAAGAAGAAGAGAGTGGGTTGTTGCCGCCATTGGAAAAAAATCAAATACTCAGTCATCAAAATATAACAGCGACAGAACGTTTTACACAACATCCACCTCGCTATACGGAGGCAAGTTTGGTGCGCAAACTGGAGGAACTTGGCATAGGCCGTCCTTCTACGTATGCTCCGATTATCTCGACCATACAGCAAAGAGGCTATGTGGACAAGGACAACAAGGAAGGTGAGAAACGCGAGGCTACGGTGTTGAAACTGGAGAAAGGCGAAATAACGGGCAAGGTGAACACCGAAATGGTGGGCGCCGAGAAGTCGAAACTCATACCTACCGATATAGGACTGGTGGTGAATGATTTCTTGAATCAGTATTTTCCAGATATATTGGACTATCATTTCACTGCCCATGTCGAAAAAGAGTTTGATGAAGTAGCAGAAGGACAGAAAAAATGGACCGAGATACTGAAGAAGTTCTATGGAACGTTTCATCCTTCTGTTGAGGCTACGCTGGCGATCAAGACCGAGCATAAGGTGGGAGAAAGAATATTGGGCAACGAACCTGCTACCGGCAAGGTAGTGTCGGTGAAGATAGGCCGTTTCGGTCCGATGATACAGGTGGGCTCTGCCAACGACGAAGAGAAACCCCGCTTTGCGCAGATGCCGAAAGGTATTTCGATGGAAGCCATTACGATGGAAGAAGCTCTCGAAATGTTCAAGTTGCCTCGCACATTGGGAGAATACGAAGATAAACCTGTTTCGGTAAATATAGGACGTTTTGGTCCTTATGTACGTCACGGTTCCTTATATGCTTCTATGCCCAAAGAGAAAGATCCGATGACCATTACTTTCGATGAGTCGGTAGAGTTGATTTTAGCAAAACGAGAGGCTGAAGCCAAGCGGCATATCAAATCGTTTGACGAAGATCCCGATTTAGCAATTCTCAATGGTCGATTTGGTCCCTATATCTCATATAAAGGAAGTAATTATAAGATACCAAAAGGTACGGTTCCCGAGGAACTCGACTTAGCCGGATGCCAAAAAATCATAGCCGAGCAGGGCGAAAAGAAGAAAGCTTCGCCACGCCGGAAAGCTACTGCCAAGTCTGCTAAAAAGTCGTAAGTATTAAATCTCCTTAAAGAATATATCTTACATCACTATTTATTTGTTACTTTGCACCAAATTTGGGAGGAATGCCGTAATACGTATCAGATAATGAATAAACTAAATCATACATTTTGTCCGCTGTGCAAGGGAAGTCGTATTCATTCCGTGATGGAATGTACGGACTATTATGCTACAAGAGAAACATTTGAGGTTTATCATTGTGATGATTGTGGCTTTACTTTCACTCAGAATGCACCTGGAGAGTCAGAGATAGGACGATATTATGAGTCGCCCGACTATATCTCTCATTCCGATACGCGTAAGGGTGCAATGAATACCATTTATCATTGGGTGCGATGCATGATGTTACGACGCAAAGCCTGCCTTATCGAGAATGAACTTCATTGCAAAACAGGGCGTTTGCTTGATATAGGTACAGGTACGGGTTATTTCCCGCATGCTATGCAACGTAGAGGATGGCAGGTCGAGGCCGTAGAAAAGAATGCCGCAGCGCGTGATTTCGCTTTGAAACACTTCTCTTTGCCGGTGAAAGAAGACGATGCACTCGAGACTTTTGCTGCCCGTTCTTTCGATGTGATAACTTTGTGGCATGTGATGGAACATTTGGAAAAGCTGGATGAGGCATGGAGTGTGTTCGAACGACTTCTGAAAGAAGACGGTGTGCTGGTCATTGCTGTTCCAAATTGTGCCTCTTGTGATGCCCGGATATATGGCAAGGAATGGGCTCCTTATGATGTGCCTCGTCATTTGTGGCATTTTACTCTCGATACTATGAGGGCCGAAGGTGAGCGCCATGGATTTAAATTGGCGGCATACTATCCGATGCCTTTCGATGCCTTCTATGTATCAATGTTGAGCGAGAAAAATTTGAAACATTCGTGTCCTTTTGTTAGGGGATTATGGAACGGCTTGCGTGCCTATCTCCATACCGTGGGACACAAGGAACTTAGCAGTTCTATAATCTATATATTCAGAAAGTAAAACGATGGTGAAGCAAAAGAAAACAAAAAAGAAATCGTCTCATTCCGACATGCAATTTGTTACGTCGAATATTAGCACTACGATGGTGTTGATATTGTTGGGCTTGGTAGTGGCTTTTTCACTAACGGCCAATAATCTTTCGGTTTATGTACGAGAAAATATCAACTTCTCTTTCTTGTTGAGCGACGAGACATCGCCGCAACAAGCTATGCAGTTGATGCATGAATTGCGTAAGCAACCTTATGTGAAGAATTTGCAATATATTTCGAAAGACCAGGCCTTGAAAGAACAAACGGCCGCAATGGGTACTAATCCATCCGACTTTTTAGGCTATAATCCGTTTACCGCTTCGGTCGAAGTGAAACTTCATTCGGCTTATGCCAATTCGGATAGTATTACCAAAATATCGAATGCAATAAGACATAACAGCAATGTGAAAGATGTGCTTTACCAACAAGGCTTGCTGGATGCGGTGAATAGCAATATTCGCAATATCAGTGCTGTGCTGTTGGGATTGGCATTCTTGCTGACGCTCATTTCGTTTGCCCTTATTAATAATACGATTAGACAGAGTATTCATTCCAAGCGTTTTTTAATACATACCATGAAACTGGTAGGTGCCAGTTGGGGATTTATTCGCAAGCCTTTTTTGTTGCGAAGTGCTTGGGGGGGGCTTATTGCCGGAGTCTTTGCCAATGCTATTTTATGGATCGGCGTGTATTGGTTGGTTAATTTGGAACCGACACTCGGTGATATACTCACGTGGAATGTGATGGCTGTGGTGACGCTTAGTGTTTTGGTTTTCGGCGTGCTGATTACCTTATTATGCGCATACCTGTCCATCAATAAGTATTTACGAATGAAAGCTAGTACTTTATATTATGTTTAAAACTCAATGTTTATGAAACAGACAGATACAAATAACGGTGTGGAAGACAAAAGAAAATTCGCTTTTGATAAGACCAACTATGTCATGTTGGCTATCGGCGTAGCGGTTGTCATTATAGGTTTTTTATTGATGGTTGGTCCCAATTCGAGCGAGACACATTACGAACCTGATATTTTTAGCTTTCGCCGTATAAAAGTAGCTCCGGTTGTTTGCCTATTGGGCTACCTCTCTATCATCTTTGCTATTTTGCGTAAACCAAAAGATGATAAATAATGGGTGGATTGACAATTATTCAAACAATCATTCTGGCTATTGTTGAAGGGCTGACCGAATTTTTGCCGGTTTCGTCGACAGGACACATGATTATTGCTCAGAACTTGATGGGAATAGAAAGTACTCCATTTGTTAAGGCTTTTACGGTGATTATTCAGTTTGGTGCTATTTTGTCGGTTATTGTACTTTACTATAAACGTTTTTTTCGCCTTAATCATACTTCCGCTCCCGAAGGGGTTTCTTCAGTACAGAAGTTCTTGCATAAATGGGACTTTTATTGGAAACTGTTTGTCGCTTTTATTCCCGCTATCGTTATCGGTGGATTGGGAAATAAAATAGTGGACGAACTTTTGGGTAGTGTCACAGTAGTGGCGTCGATGCTGGTAGTAGGTGGAATCTTTATGCTTTTCTGCGACCGTATTTTCAATAAGGGTAATGAACGGACGGTGATGACCGAAAAGAAAGCTTTTAATATCGGCCTTTTCCAATGTATTGCCATGATACCGGGAGTCTCTCGTTCGATGGCTACTATTGTGGGTGGTATGTCTCAGAAATTCACTCGCAAGGATGCTGCCGAATTCTCTTTCTTTCTGGCTGTGCCTACTATGTTTGCCGCTACGGTACTAGATATTTTTAAATTGTATAAATCAGGTGATGCGGGCGCTATCACGTCGAATAATATTTTTATTTTGCTATTGGGAAGTGTGATTGCTTTTTTTGTGGCTATGGTAGCTATAAAGGGCTTTATTGATTTTCTGACTAAATATGGATTCAAGGCTTTCGGCGTTTATCGTATCATTGTGGGCGTGTTTATTCTAATCTGGCTGTTAAGCGGTCACCCTATGAATATTGCCGGATGAAATTTAGAAAAGGAGAAGTTCTTTGTTTTGATAAACCATACCGTATGACTTCTTTCAAAGTGGTGTCGATGATACGGTTCCAACTTTGCGCAAAGCTCGGTTTGAAAAAAAAAGAATTGAAAGTAGGACATGCGGGAACGCTCGATCCGCTTGCTACGGGTGTATTGGTTGTATGTACTGGTAGAGCTACCAAAAGAATTGAAGAACTGCAAAGTCATACAAAAGAATATATAGCAGGACTTCGGTTGGGAGCCACCACCGTTTCGTTTGATATGGAACATGAAATAGATGCCACTTATCCTACGGAGCATATTACCAAAGAATTGATAGAGCAGACGCTGGTTAAGTTCGTTGGTGAAATTCAGCAAATACCTCCCTCTTTTTCGGCTTGTAAGATAGATGGACAGCCTGCTTATTTGAAGGCTCGTAAAGGGAAAGAGGTGACACTCAAACCGAAAACATTGGTTATTGACGAAATAGAACTGTTGGAGTGTGATATTCCGAACATTAAAATAAGGGTCGTTTGCAGTAAAGGTACATACATCAGAGCACTGGCCCGCGATATTGGCGAAGCACTGCACAGTGGAGCATACCTTACTTCGCTACGGCGTACTAGAGTAGGGGATATAACGGTAGACAAATGTCTTGATCCGCTTCTGTTCGGCGAATGGCTCGACCATCAAGAGATAGAACAAGAGGAAGAAATAAATAATTAGATGAAACTATAAACAACAAAAATAAAAACAATTATGAAGCTGTCGCAATTCAAATTTAAATTACCGGAAGAAAAAATCGCTCAACACCCGGCTCATTTCCGGGATGAAGCAAAACTGATGGTACTTCATCGGAAGACAGGTGAGATTGAACATAGAATATTTAAAGATGTTATTGACTATTTCGATGATAAAGATTGCTTTATCTTCAATGATACCAAAGTATTTCCAGCTCGTCTTTATGGTAATAAAGAGAAGACCGGAGCGCGCATTGAAGTGTTTTTGTTGCGCGAATTGAACGAGAAATTGCGCTTATGGGATGTTCTTGTAGATCCGGCGCGTAAGATACGTATCGGAAATAAACTCTACTTCGGTGAAGATGATTCGATGGTTGCCGAAGTAATAGACAATACCACTTCTCGCGGGCGTACTCTTCGTTTCCTTTACGACGGACCGCACGAGGAATTTAAGAATGCATTGTATGCTCTTGGCGAAACACCGTTGCCACATAGCATCATCAAACGGGAGCTTAGACCTGAAGACGCAGAAGATTTTCAATGTATCTTTGCCAAGAATGAAGGTGCTGTGACAGCTCCTACTGCAGGACTACATTTCAGTCGCGAATTGATGAAACGTCTCGAGATAAAAGGCATTAACTTTGCTTTTGTAACACTTCATGCTGGTTTGGGCAATTTCCGCGAAATAGATGTTGAAGACTTGACTAAACATAAAACCGACTCCGAGCAAATGCTCGTTGGCGAAGAGGCTGTTTCTGTAGTCAATAAGGCAAAGGATATTGGTCATAATGTCTGTGCTGTTGGTACGACGGTGATGCGGGCTATAGAGAGTACAGTCAATACTTATGGACGGATCAAACCTTTTGACGGGTGGACGAATAAATTTATTTTCCCGCCCTACAATTTTACGGTTGCCAATAGTATGATCTCTAATTTTCACATGCCGTTGTCTACGTTATTGATGCTCCAGGCTGCCTTTGGCGGATACGATGAAGTAATGCACGCCTATGATGTTGCGTTAAAAGAAGATTATCGTTTCGGTACGTATGGCGATGCCATGCTTATAATCGATTAAACGAGATGGCTGTGCTTTATCTCAGCATTGGTACCAATCTTGGTGATAAAGAGCAGCACATCAGAACGGCTGTCAACCATATAGAAGAGCTGGTCGGAAAAGTCATTTCCCGATCGGCTCTTTACATTACCGAACCTTGGGGATTTTGTTCGGAAAATAGTTTTATCAATGTAGCCGTTGGGGTTGAAACGGTACTGTTGCCACGCAATGTTTTGTATGCGACAAAAGAGATAGAACGGCAGATGGGCAGGGCTCGTAAGTCATCTGAAGGGCGGTATGAGGATCGCATTATTGATATTGATATACTACTTTACGACGACTGGATTGTTGAAGAAGACGATTTAATTATTCCTCATCCATTAATGACACAACGACTTTTTGTAATGCAACCCCTCTGCGAGATCGCTCCCGGACTCATGCATCCTGTCTTGGGAAAAAGCATTAAAGAATTGTTAATTTCCATACAGTAATATTCTAAGTATCGAAATTATATCTACCTTTGTACCCGAAAATGTTAGTGGAAAGATTTGAATCGCTTGCAACCACAAGAAAAAATGCTAAAATATAATCTTAATTATTGTGCGTTCGCACAGCTTTTCATCCTCTACACTACATTCTATTTTATACATTAATTTTTTAAATTCCAATTGACAATGGGATATTTATTCACATCCGAATCGGTGTCTGAAGGACACCCCGACAAAGTGGCCGATCAAATATCGGACGCTATACTTGATAAACTACTGGTCTATGACCCGAATTCTAAAGTAGCTTGCGAAACATTGGTAACTACCGGACAGGTAGTTATTGCGGGAGAAGTGAAGACTAAAGCGTATATCGACCTACAAAGAGTGGCACGCGAAGTTATTCAAAAAATCGGTTATACGAAAGGCGAATACATGTTCGAAAGTAATTCGTGTGGCATACTTTCTGCTATTCATGAACAAAGTCCCGATATTAATCGTGGCGTTGAACGTGAAGACCCCATGAATCAAGGGGCAGGCGACCAAGGTATGATGTTTGGTTATGCTACAAACGAGACCGAAAACTATATGCCGCTTTCGCTCGACTTAGCTCATCGTATATTGTATGTACTGGCCGAAATACGCCGCGAAGGTAAGGTGATGACTTATTTACGCCCTGATGCCAAGAGTCAAGTGACGATTGAATATGATGATAATGACAAACCTGTCCGTATCGATACGATTGTCGTTTCGACTCAACACGATGAATTTATTCAGCCGAAAGATGCTTCTTGTGAGGCTCAACTCAAAGCTGATGAAGAAATGTTGGCGAAAATCCGTAAAGATGTCATTGAGATATTGATGCCTCGGGTATTGGAATCTATCTCGCTCGAGAAAGTTCGTAAACTTTTCGATGATAACATCAAATATTTTGTTAATCCTACAGGTAAGTTCGTGATTGGTGGCCCTCATGGCGATACCGGCTTGACTGGCCGTAAGATTATTGTAGATACTTATGGTGGCAAGGGTGCACATGGTGGTGGCGCCTTCTCGGGCAAAGATCCTAGCAAGGTAGACCGTAGTGCAGCTTATGCAGCCCGTCACATCGCAAAAAATTTGGTTGCAGCCGGTGTTGCCGACGAAGTGCTCATTCAGTTGTCTTATGCTATCGGTATTGCAGAACCTATCAACATTTATGTCAATACTTATGGTCATGGACATGTCAAAATGAGTGATGGCGAAATAGCTCGAAAGGTAGGACAGCTCTTTGATCTTCGTCCTCGTGCTATCGAAGAGCGTCTTAAACTGCGCAATCCGATATATTTGGAAACTGCTTCTTATGGACACATGGGACGTGAATCTCAGGTAGTGACCAAAACGTTTACTTCAAATTATGCCGATAGTAAAACAGTTACTGTAGAATTGTTTACGTGGGAGAAACTCGATTATGTAGATAAAATTAAAGCTGCTTTCGGACTTTAGTTTTTCATTTATAAAAAGGATAGCCGCAATAGATTTGTTTCTGTTGCGGCTTTATTTTTTGTTGGTTTTGTTGTGCAAAGCATGCTTTGTATGAATACTCTATTATACTGTCGAAGTAAAGAATCGTGAAATATTTCGTCCGATTGTCCTGTTGAATTAAAAAAATATGTAATTTTATCCGCTGTTAGCACTGTCTTTGGGGCTTTGCTGTATATAATAAGCTATTGTATTGTTTATGAAATATCAGTTACAACGAAATATTTTGTTATTGGCGGTAATGATGTTGCTGGCTTTTTCATTTGGTTGGGGAGCGCACAACTATTCGTCAACGCGCTCTAAAATAAAAGTCTCGCTTAATGTTGCTTTGCAACAAACGATGTCGCGCCGTGCTGCCAAGTGGCTCACAGCCGATACTCTGAAGACCTATACTCAGATTCAAACAATGATGGGAAATCCGGTTTCTGTTCGTACCTTCGATAAGACCTTTGCTGCGGCGTTGCCTTTTGCCCCGCTTCGTTCAACGTCAGGCATACAAGTCCGTTTGCTTCCTCGAAATGGACATCCTTTCACCGACGAGTTGTCGGGCGATTGTCTGATGAGTGATACGATCTTGTGGATGTCTCCTGCTGTGCAGACAGCTTCGACCGTTCCTCCGATATTGGTTTTTAGGGGATATGCACATTGTCCGTTTTGGAAAATCTTTTTGCTCTCGCATCCCGATGGACCTATTCTCGTTTTTTGTTTGTCTCTGTTGGTTGGGACGCTGATGCCTCTGTTGTTGTATCGTCGACGCAAGAAAATAGAAATGAATGCGGGTATTATTTCTGTTGGCAATATGTCACTTTGTACCATCGACAGTTGTTTCTATGATGAACAGCGTAATCGCATTCGGCTTACTCCTCTGCAATATAGTTTGATGAAGATGTTCTTTTTATCTTCATCTCATTATCTATGCAAGTCCGAAATTTGCCAATCTTTATGGCCTGGCAAAGACAATGCCGACGAAACGCTTTATACTCTCATTCGTCGACTGAAACCTATTATTGAAGCCAATAGTAATTTGTATATCAAAACCGATCGAGGTCGAGCATATAGGCTAGAGAAGCAATACTGATTGAACTGTCTTATATTGATAATGCTCTATACCATTCGTCAAAAATGCCTGTTAAGGTATTCTCGGAACGTATCTCAGGGTGAATATTCTCCTATATTCTGATACTTTTTTATCAGAATCCTGTCGAGAAGGCCTTCTAAGACACTATTTTTACGACTATCTCTTTGCTCAAATGTAAGCCGAATAAAAGCAAAATATAAATGGATGCTGTGTAAAACGTTGATATACAGCAAGAAATTCATAAGGACGAAACTAAAAATTCATAAGGAGAAACTTTTGGTTTCGTCCTTATGAATTTTTATGTTTGTCCTTATCATTTTTTGAGAACATAAGCTCGATTTTGTATATCGAGGAGTACCTCTTCGATATGGTTAAAATAGTATCAGTATCGCTTCCTATATTCACCTTCCAAAACGTTCTGAAAAACAGTATTCACATCACAACTTTAGATCAACGCAATCTTGCGTCAATGAGGATGTGCGTCTCAAACTCTCAGTAAAGTTCCAGGAAATTTAGTGACATGAGATACTCAATGGATGGAATACTCGTCTATCTGCAAAACGGCTTCTCAACTATCTGTAGGCTATCGTTTAGACTCGTTCTAAGCAGAGGTCCGCTGAAAATAAGGATTCTACAGTATACTCTAGGGCCGATTTTCGGACCTTTTTTCGCTGGCGTTGTATACGGCGCATCGTTAACCTGTTGTATGCCACCTCCGTATGGTGTCATACGGAGGTGGCAAAGGTTGAAATGCAGATGGATTTCATGGTCTTGGAATTACCACAGTGAATTCTTACCACTCAAAACCACGTATGGACCTAAATTTGTTGACGTCCATACGTTTTCAAAAAAACTTAAGGACATCATCGGGAAAACTAACATACGACAATATTGCAAAAAATCAACTGTATGTTGCTGTGTGGTGTACTGCAAAGTATAGTTGTGGGGATGTGTGGCGATTTTTACATAGAATCATGATAATAGTCAATGTCTGGTAAGATGTCAGTTAAATGTATGATAAATGTCAGGGAATTATTTATTACCCTATGTATAGCGTGCTCTACTTTTGCACTAAAATAAAAGACATAAAAAATGAAATATTTAATGCTTCTTTTTATTCTCTGGTGTTTCTTTTTGTCGGGTAGAGCACAATCGGTGAAAAACGTAGAGATCGATTCTTTGAAAAATGTGGTTTTAAACGAAATTACTGTTAAGGGGCAGAGGCGGCCGTTATCTCTCAAAAATGGTATACTTATAGCTAAAGTAAACCATTCCAATCTTGCTTCAGTGGGTAATGGACGAGATGTGTTGCAGCATTTGCCTGGAGTGCAATATTCGGACGAAGGGTATCAGGTATTCGGGCGAGGAGAACCTACTATATATATCGATGGACATCGGGTGAATGACAAAAGTGAGATTGAACGACTTTCATCTCGAAATATTGAAAAGGTAGAGATTATCACCAATCCGGGTGCCGAATATGAAGCGACGGTAAAGGCTGTTATTCGTATTTATACTATTCGTCATTTGGAAGACTTCATGAGCGCAAGTCTGAAAAATAACTATGTTCAAGGTCGCTGTGCTAATCTCAACGAACAATTGGATCTTGGCTATAGGCATCATAAGTTGTCATTATTCGGCGATATTTATTGTAATCGCTCGAAAAGCAACCATCGGCAGGACACTCAATACAATATTGTATCGACCGATAATCTGCAGGTCAATAGCTCTAGTAAGTTTTATCAACGAGGACTGATGTTGGGTGGAAACTTGGGTATGAATTTTGATTTCAGCTCCCAGCATTCGGCCGGTGTGTCTTATCAAGTGAATGATCTTCCCCATTTTTATTTTGATGATTATTCCGATTATGCTGTATGGCGTAACGGTTCAAAGCAGGACCAAGTGAAATATTTATCGCTCAGCGCGCAAGGAGGTGTCGGACATTTGATTAATGCCTTCTATCAAGGAGAGGTAAATAAATGGAAGGTAGATTTTACTACTGATATTGTTATTGATAGAGATAATACAGACCAACTGTCGGATGAGACAAATGCTTTGGATGTAGCTTCTCGAATAACTTCAAATACGAAAGCTTATAATAATATGTATGCTGCTAAACTTGTGGTCTCTCGTGCTGCGGGGAATGGACGACTGAAGTGGGGTGCCGATTATACTTTTATTAGACGACGAGACCTATTCGATAATCCACAAGCTGTATTGCCTACGACCAATAGCCTGATACACGAAAGTAAAATAGCCGGTTTTGCCGAATGGTCGTGGTGCGTTGGCAAACTCGAAGTCATTACCGGACTGCGTTACGAACACGCTATTTCCAATTATTGGGATGCCGGCGTTTATGTTCCGGAGCAAAGTAGGAGATATAATGATTGGTTACCTAATATATCGTTGAACCTACCGATAAATGCTGTACAGACTTCACTTAGTTATATAGTGAAAAAGGAACGTCCTTCTTTTTTCTCCTTGCGCAGTAGCATGAACTATAATAATCGTTATATTTATGAAGGTGGTAATCCTTTGTTGAGGCCTTCCACTCTGTATTTATTGAATTTCCAATTGGGATATCATTGGATGCAATTGTCATTAGGCTATCATTACACAAAAGATGCTATTTTGTTTCAAGCTAAGAGCTATGACAAAGATCCTGATGTGGCTATCTTTACCGTTGACAATTTCAATAGCTATCGGGTGTTGAATGCTTCTTTTTATCTAAGTCCTGCGTTGAAGTGCTGGAAGCCTGTCTGGGGATTCGAAGTGGGTAAACCTTTTCTGACGATACGGAATGAGAATAAAAACAAAACTATGAATAGTCCGAATATCTATTTCGATCTTGCCAATACATTTGAACTGCCGGATAAGACCTTTGTTTCTCTTGATGGACACTATCAAAGTTGTGGCAACATTGCCGATGGCTATATGCGGCCTGATGAAAGTATAGACTTGGGTATACGAAAGACTATGTTGAAGGACTGTTTGGATATTAATGTGCAGTTGACAGATGCTTTTGCCACCAGTCGGACTAATATGCGACTATATGGAGAAAAGCTTAGTTATAGTAAACATAAAATCCCGGATAGCCGTCAATTGATCATTACCGTCACTTATCGTTTTCATAAAAACAAATCGGCTTATAAAGGAAGTCATGTGTCTGAAGCTGATATGAACAGGCTACGGTGAAATGGAAGCTAAACTATTCTATTCTACACGTTTGCTTAAGGTTTAAATGGTTCGGATGGAATCGCGTTTTACAATAGATGGTGGGAGTAGTATGTCGGGGTGAATGATTTTTTTACCCGAAATCATTTTAATTATCATGTTGAATGCTCTGATGCCCATTTGCTCTACAGGCTGTGCGATGCTAGTGATGGAAGGGCTTAAATAATCCATGTATGAATTGTTGTCGAAAGAAACGACAGAAATGTCTTTTGGTATATTCAACTTGTATTCGTTTAATGCTTTGAGAGTCCCTAATAGAATCGTGCTGCTTAATGTGAAAATGGCTGTAGGTCTTATATCTTTTAGAGCCAATTTGGTCTCGATGTATCCGTTTCTGGCAGAGAAATCGTTTCCTCTAATCATTGCTTCGCTTTCATGACCTGATATGTGCATTGCATCCATAAATCCATGGATGCGTTCTTTGTTTGTAATGGAGTTTCTGTTTCCTTGAATGCAAAGAATTCGATGGTGCTTGGCATTCAATAGTAGGTTAGTAGCAGTATATGCTCCTTGATAATTGTCAGTAGAAATATAAGGTAGTGGCGTTTGCTCGAAGTAACGGTCGGCTAGTACGACTGGAATCTTAAGGCTGATTTTTTCCAGAAATAGGGGATCGTCGGTTGTCGGTACTATAATAATTCCATCAACGTTGCGCACTAATAAAGATTCCAAAGCACGCTTTTCTATTTCGACTTTATCCATTGTGTCGATAACAATAATAATGTATCCGTTCTTTTGTGCCTCGTGGATTATCGTTTTGGCAATTTCTGCGAAAAAGGGGTTTTCTATATGAGGGACAAGTAGTCCTATTGTGCGTGTATTGGGTCTGCACAAATTTTGTGCATGAAAATCGGACCTAAATTTCAAATTCTCAGCAACTTTAATGATCTTTTCAACAGCTTCTTGGCTGATTCTATAATCCTTACTTTTCCCGTTGAGCGCCCTGGAAATAGTGGATATGGAATACCCTGTTTGTTTTGATATATCGGTAAGTGTACTTCGTTTCATTAGTTTTTATTAGGGTTGGTTAAAAAAATATTTAAAAATGTTTGTGTTTAATTTGTTTTTTCTTTATAATATATTCACTTTTGTAAAGTGTTTATGTTCTATGTATCGCTTTTGAATATAAATATGATAATAAAATAAGGTTCTTCGGAATAAAATTATAAAAACGTTTTGATAAAAGAAATAAGAATAGTGTTATTTGTAGGCTAATTAATCATTATTATGAATAGAAGGAACTTTTTAAGCACATTTGGATTAGGAACGGCAGGTTTATTAATTCCTCAATTTGCTCGCAGTAGTTTTTTGAAGCAATGTGAATCTTATAATGGAAAGATTAAACCGATATCGGGTTCCTGGTTTGAGTTTCAACATTTATTGCCTACTGAGAGTGAATATTGGGATAAAGATTTGGCTCATTTCACTGCCCAGCAATGGAAAGATAAAATATACGAAATACATGAGGTGGGATTGGAATATTTGGTTCTGATGAGTATTGCCGCTTTTGGTAAAGCTTTTTATGATACAAGTTTGGCTCCCAAGTTTAAATTGACATGCGAAGATCCGTTGGAAGCTATTTTGTCTGCTGCCGATGAAGTAGGTATCAAGTTCTTTATTAGTAATGACTTTTGGGGCGATGGTACAGATCCCGATCGCATGATGAAAGATAAAGATATTGCTTACATGCGAGCTAAGGCGATGGAAGAAGTTGCAACGAAGTATGGACATCATAAAAGTTTTTATGGTTGGTATTTTCCCAATGAATCATATTTGCATCCTTATTTTGATGAATTCTATATTGATTATGTGAATGACTGCGCTCAGCGTGCAAAGAGGTTGAATCCTAATTGTGTGAATCTGATAGCACCTTATAATATTAAAGCAGAAAAAGCTGACGATAATTATGTTCGTCAATTGGAGCGTATGAATATTGAAATTGTGGCATATCAAGATGGTGTTGGAGTGAACTCTACAAAATTGGGTGAGCCGGCTCGTTACTTTGAGTCTTTGTACAAGGCTCATCAGAAAGCTGCCCGTTCAAGAATTTGGGCAGATATGGAACTCTTTTATTTTGAACGTGGTGTGAGTGGAAATCTAATTCCAGCCGACTTCAATCGGATTCTTCATCAGATGTCCGACATTTCGCCTTTTGTCGATAAAATATTGGTATATCAATATTTGGGAATTATGAATAAACCAGCTTCAAAGGCTTATGCCGGATTGAGAGACGAAACGGTTAGATTATATAACCAATATATGGGTTGGTATAAAAAACAAAAGATCTAAATATAATAGATATTTTATTATGAAGAGATTTGTATATCTAATTTTATTTTTGCTGCCTTTTGTCGATGTCTTGTCGCAAAATGAAGAGTTTGCTTTACCTTCTATTATTAGTGATCATGCTGTAATGCAGCGTAATGCAGAAGTGAAGTTGTGGGGCTGGTGTCCAGGTACGTGGGATCTGAAAATTGTGTGTAGCTGGAATCCAACCGATACTATTCATACCTCTTCTAACGAGTATTGCAAATGGGAGTCTTATATTCATACCCCTTCCGAATCAGGTCCTTTTCAGATTCGTTTCTATGGTTGGGACAATAAATTAGTAAAGACAGTTGATGATATACTAATTGGGGAAACATGGTTATGCTCTGGACAGTCTAATATGGAATACTGTTTCATGTGGCGTGTAGATGATGCCAAGAATGTAAAAGAAGACCTTACCGGTAAAAGTATTCGTTTCTTTAAAGTCTCCAAAGCAACTTCCGAATATCCGCAAGACCAGATTGCTGGAAAATGGGAAATATGCTCTCCCGAAACATGTCAGAATTTTAGCGTCGTCGCATATTACTTCGGTTATCGTTTAAATGAGAAACTAAATGTTCCGGTGGGTTTAATTGGTTCTTATTGGGGAGGAACTTCTATCGAACCGTGGATCCCTGATTCGTCATATAAGCTGGAGAACTCATTGTATCAGAAAGCCCATAAGCAGTCTCTTGGTTGGACTCCAATAGCTCCCTCTTCTATATACAATGCGATGATATCTCCTATTATTAATTATACGATAGCTGGTGTTATTTGGTATCAGGGCGAAGGAAATAATGAACGGGCCGCAGATTATGGTGATTTATTTGGTGGTTTAATTAAGGGATGGAGAAATGCTAATCGTCATTTTCTTCCTTTTTATTATGTGCAAATAGCACCTTGGAATGGTTACTCTGCCCAAAATGGAGCTTGCTTGCGTGAACAACAATCAAATATGTTGACTCGTATGACTAATGTCGGTATGGTGACCATTGGAGATTTGGTGAATGATATATCGGATATTCATCCTGCTTTGAAAAAGGAAGTCGGATTTCGTTTGGGAAATATGGCCCTGTATGAAAAGTACAATCATAAAGAAGTAAATCCATTTTCTCCAATGCTGAAAAGTTTCAAGATAAAGGGCAATAAAGTAGTAGTAACTACAACTGCTATCGGGAAATTAGTTTGCAAGGGAAAGACGATACAACATTTTGAGGTGGTTGATGAAACAGGAAAATGTTATCCTGCTCAGGCTAAATTATTGCATGATGGTTTAATAAGTGTGTCTTCGAATGATGTTATGAAACCTAAAGGGGTTAGATATTGTTTCAGCAATGATGCTGTTCCTGATTTGTTTGATATTAATGGTTTGCCTTTGGCACCTTTTCGTACAGATTGTAAATGAAAAAGATTATCGTATTCATAATAGGTCTTTTGTTTTTCATAGTTGGCTGTTCTTCTTCCAATTCTTCTGAAAAACAAGAAAACGGGGGTCTCTCCACTCCCCGTTTTTGTGGCTCTTTTTTGCAACCATGGTTATCTTCCGACTGGGATATGGCTCGATGGGAACAAGAAATGAATATGTTGAAAAATGCAGGTATTCAATATCTTATTTATGGACCGGCTTGGTCTATGGATCTCAATGGGCAACTTACAACTTGTTATCCATCAAAATTATTCAGCCCGTCAACTCAAAATGAAAGTATTGGCAAGTGCTTGGAGAGCGCTCATAAATATGGCATTAAAATTTTATTGGGATTGAATTTTAATGATAAGTGGTGGAACTCTAAAGTTAGTGCTGATTGGCTTGTTAATCAAATGAATATTGGAAATTCTGTTGCCGATGAATTATTATCATTATATAAAAGTAAATATGGTGATACGATGTATGGTTGGTATTGGGTTTGGGAAGTAGATAATGTCAATTGGATTTCAAATGACCGCCAAGTTGCGCTTGTTAATGCGTTGAATACAAATCTGGGACATCTTTCGTCTGTTAGTCCAAATATGCCTTTGTGGCTATCTCCTTTTATGAATGAAAAGGCAGGCGGATTGGATGCTGATGGATATAAACAGTTTTGGATTAATATCTTTGCGCAAACAAACTTTAGAAAAGGTGATGTGTTTGTTCCTCAAGACTGTGTTGGGGCAGGTGGATTGGAACTATCCAGTGTGCCGATGTGGTTCTCTAAATTGAAACAAGCAGTTGATACAAAGTCCGGGTTGAAGTTTTGGGGTAATGTAGAAACCTTTATTAGTCCGTACGGCGTTAGTGCTCCTTTGTCTCGTGTTGCGGAGCAGTTGAAAGCAGAAAAACCTTATGTGGAAAATTTTATAAGTTTTGCTTATGATCATTATAACAGTCCTTTGATTGTGCATAAAGACTACAACGATTCTTATATCCATTATTGTAGCAAAGGTGTACTCCCTCTATTGCCCACTCCTCAACCGGTGGAAAGCGTAACGGTCTCAAAAGTTGATGACGGGATAAAAATTTCATGGCTAGCTGATGATTTTGCAGAAGCTGCGGGATATAATATATATAGAAATGGAATGTTGATTATGATGTTGCAACAACGTGGAGGATATTATCCGAAAGAATATGTTGATAAACAATCAAGTGCGGTAGGAAGTTATGAAGTTTCTGTTTATAATGCTATCGGCAATGAATCTTCTAAAGTTGAAAATAAATAGAAAGAAAAAGATATGAGAAAAAAGAATGTCGTAATGATCTTGGGTATCATTTTTTTAGAGGTAATGTTCTTTGCTCCTGCTAAAGCGCAAAGTAAACTATTTGCTATTTCTAAAGAACGCCTGTTTGATAAAATTAAGGGTGGATGGATTGCTAAAACAATTGGCTGTACTTATGGTGGCCCCGTAGAATTCAGGCATAATGGGACAATGATTCAGGATTATACACCTATCAAATGGTCGAAAAATAGCGTAAAATATTATTATGATACATTTCCTGGATTGTATGATGATTTATATGTCAATATTGTTTTTGTGAATGTGGTTGATCGTTTAGGATTGTATGCTCCGGTCGATTCATTTGCGCATTCGTTTGCTCGTATGAAGTTTCCTCTTTGGCATGCTAATCAGGTAGCTCGGTATAATATAACTCATAATATAAAACCTTTGGGTTGTTGGTTAAATAATCCGCATGCCGATGATATCGATTATCAGATAGAAGCCGATTTTGTTGGCTTAATGTGTCCTGGCATGCCCAATAGTGCATCTAAAATCTCTGATAAAGTAGGACATTTGTTTACTTACGGCGATGGATGGTATGGTGGAGTTTATGTTGGGGCACTTTATTCATTATCTTTCTCTTCGGATGATATGGACTGGATTGTGAAAAATGCATTGGCCACAATCCCTACTCAAAGTGATTTTTATGCATGTATTAAGGATGTTATCAATTGGCATAAAATGTATCCGAATGATTGGAAACGTACTTGGTTTGAGCTACAAAAGAAGTGGAGTTCAGAGGTCGGTTGCCCTGATGGGGTATTTGAGCCTTTTGATATTGATGCTAAGATTAACAGCGCTTATGTGACGATGGGGCTTCTTTACGGTCATAAAGATTTTTATACGACTATAGATATTGCTGCTCGTTGTGGGCAAGATGCTGATTGTAATGCGGCAACGTCAGCAGGAATATTAGGTACTGTCTTAGGATATTCGAAGATTCCTGAACGTTTCAGAGAAAGTATTTACGATGTGATGGATAGGCCATTTGCATATACAGATGTTTCTTTGAACAAGCTTTGTAAATTGAGCTTTGATCATGCTCAGAAGCAAATCGTTGTAAATGGAGGTAAAATAGAAAGTAATCGCGTTCTTATTAATTCTGAAAGACCGTTACCTGTAAGATATGAAAAGTCTTTTTTAGGACATTATCCTGTAGATAAATTAGTAGTCAATGCAATGCTGACAGGAGAGAAAAATGTAAATTTTGTGGGTATTGGTTTTGTTCAAAGAGGATATGTCAAATGCTCTGGAAACAGTAATTATGTAGCAAAGGTCGAATTGTATGTGGATGGCAAATTGTTAGAAACTGCTAATCTTCCTACAGCTTCCGATGATTGCATAGATAATAGGCGGGTAGATTTGTTCTATCATTATCAGCTGCCATTAAAAGAACATAAAATAGAATATCGATGGTTGAATCCACAAAATGATGCTCAGATTTATTTAGGAGACATCATTGTATATTCCGATCATCCGAATACTACCTTATATAAGAATCGCTAAAATTAATGTAACCTCTAAAATCATGAGCAATATAAAGAAAAAAATAGTTGTTATTGGAAGTAGTAATACAGATATGGTCATTAAATCTGATCATTTCCCCAAACCGGGAGAAACCGTTTTGGGTGGAGAATTTTTGATGAATCCAGGCGGGAAAGGTGCAAATCAAGCCGTTGCTGCCACTCGTTTGGGAGGCGATGTCTCATTTATTTGCAAAGTGGGTAATGATATGTTTGGCAAGGAAGCTATCGCGAAATATAATGAGGATCATATAAATGTAGAGCATGTAAGTGTTTCATCTGAACAGCCCTCGGGCGTTGCTCTTATTAATATAGATCAAAAGGGAGAAAATTGCATATCTGTGGCTTCTGGAGCTAACTATTGTTTATCTGAAGAAGATATAAACCGTGCGGAACCAATTATCAAAAACGCAGCTATCGTTTTATTACAACTCGAGATTCCTGTCCTCACCGTGACTTATGCGGCTCGTATGGCTAAGCAGCATGGTGCAATAGTTGTACTTAATCCTGCTCCTGCTCCAAAAGAGGCATTGCCTTCTGAATTATTGTCGAATGTAGATGTTATAATACCAAATTCGCCTGAAATGGAAACTATTACGAAAAGATGTGTTGCGGATTTGAAGTCTGCTCAAGATGCTATTGGAGAGATAATATCCAAGGGTGTTAAAACGGTGATTGTCACTCTGGGATCGAAAGGAACTATTGTCTTTCATGATGGAAAATACAAACAGATTCCTGCTTATAGCGTAGAAGCTGTTGATACTACTGCGGCAGGTGATACTTTCTGTGGTGGAGTATGTGTCGCTTTGGCAGAAGGTAAAACAGTATTCGAGGCTGTCCAATTTGGAACGAAGGCTGCCTCGATTTGTGTAACAAGAATGGGCGCACAGGGATCTATTCCTTTTAGGAATGAAATAGGCAATACTTTTGTGTGAATTTTATTTGTTGATCATTTATAAATATCTAATGTTATGTTTACAGTTAGTAGTTACTTGATTGCTGTTCTTTTTTGTGTGATTACAATGATCTGTTGGGGGTCGTGGGGTAATACACAAAAATTAGTCTCTAGCAATTGGCGGTATGAGCTTTATTATTGGGACTATGTGATTGGAATGGTCTTGTTTACTGTCTTGCTTGGCTTTACGATGGGTAGCCATGGAGAGATGGGGAGACCATTTGTTCAAGATTTACTTCAAGTTTCTCTGCAAAGTGTTATGTGGGTTCTGCTTGGAGGTATTATATTTAATGCTTCTAATATTCTGCTATCTGCTTCAATTTCATTGGCAGGTATGGCAGTGGCCTTTCCTTTGGGGGTTGGAATAGCATTGGTGCTTGGTGTAATTATAAATTATATAGGAATTCCGGGAGGAAACCCTATTTTGCTTTTTAGTGGAGTTGTGCTAATAACAATTGCCATTATTTGTAATGGAGTTGCATCTGGTAAGACGCAAACAAACTCTATAGAAAAAAGTGCTAACAGAAAAGGCGTTGTTGTAGCTTTAGTTGCCGGTGTTTTAATGTCCTTGTTTTATAGATTTGTAATAAAGGGTATGGATGTTCAGAATTTTGAATCGCCGGCAGTTGGTATGATGACACCCTATTCTGCTATTTTTGTCTTTTCAATCGGCGTGTTCTTGAGTAACTTTGTTTTTAATTCTGTTTTGATGAAGAAGCCATTTGTTGGACTTCCTGTTAGCTATAAAACTTATTTTTCTGCTCCATTAAAATTGCATAGCGTAGGAATATTAGGTGGCATTATTTGGGCGCTTGGTACATCTTTGAGTTATATCTCTGCGGGCAAGGCTAGTCCTGCTATATCTTATGCTCTAGGGCAAGGGGCTCCTATGATTGCCGCTTTTTGGGGTGTTTTTGTATGGCATGAGTTTTCTCATAGAAGTAAAACGGTTAATACTTTATTGGTGCTTATGTTTGTTCTGTATGCTTTAGGACTGGCTCTTATTATTCTTTCAGGAGCAAACTAAATCATTTTGTAACATAGTAGCAACATTATTGAAATATTGTTTAAATAGCTTTGTATGCGCTTTTTAAACAGGAATCTTGATGCTTTGTTTAAAATTTGATTTATACATAATATACTGTTATTTAGTTATTTATTTATTGTATGTGTTTTTGTATTGTTAAATTGCATTTGCTTTTTGTGGTTAATTAAATTAAATATTGATATTCTCTGAATAGTGCACTTTTAATTTCCGGGAATTCTATTTCGTGGAAATATTGGGTTGGATATTCCTAAAATGTTTATGTATATGGAAGTTTAATATTTGTAATGCAAAATTCTTATTATGAAAATCAAAAAGAAAAGTTTTTATTGTTGTGAAGTACTGAAAGTTGGTATACTATCAGTCTTTCTGCTTCTATTTTGTCTTCCTTCTGTGTTCTCACAAGAAACAGTGGTAAAGGGAGTGGTTTTAGATGAAAAAGATTCTCCTTTTAATGGCGTCTCTATAGTAGAGATGGGGGCAAAGAATGGTACAATGTCCGATATGGATGGACGGTTTTCAATTTCTGTGAAGAACGTTCAGAAATCTGTGTTGAAATTCTCGTGTATTGGATATAAAACAAAGATGGTCGTTGTTAATGGGCATAAATCTTTGACTGTGCACATGCAAGAAGAAGTGACTACTTTAGGAGAAGTCGTTGCAATTGGCTATGGAACTGTGAAGAAAAGGGATTTAACCGGTTCTGTCGCTTCTATTAAAGGGGATGAGTTGCTAAAGACAAACCCTGTTAATGTTAATCAGGCTTTACAGGGAAAAATTGCCGGTGTACAAGTTATGCAATCCGATGGAGCTCCTGGGGCAGGGATCAGTATTCAGATTCGTGGAGCAAACTCTTTCACTACGTCTGCAGAACCTTTGTATGTAGTCGACGGTGTACCGTTTAATACAGGATCTGCTCCAGGCACTGACTATGCTACTAAACAGACCAATAATCCTTTGAGCTTTTTGAATCCTCGTGATGTAGAGTCTATTGAAGTATTGAAAGATGCCTCGGCTACGGCGATTTATGGTTCTCGTGGGGCTAATGGTGTTGTTCTTATTACGACTAAACGTGGTAAATTGGGAGAAAAAACTAAAGTCGAATTCAGTGCGAACTACTCCATTACAAATGCTATTAAGAAGATGAAGGTATTGGATGCCGGTACATACGCTGAATTTAGAAATGAAGAAGCGCGTAATAAATATACATACGATGGTGGTGAATATACTCCGGATAATCTATTGCCTTATCCTGTTCCCGGAAGATGGACTTTTAGAACTGTCACCGATCCGGCAACTGGGCAAATTATTGCTCGAACCGATAGTACTTATAATGGTAGCCCAGACGATTATAGAACCGGTTATTTTGCGAATGGTAAGCAATGGTGTTTCAATACCAATTGGCAAGATCAAATATTCCATACCGCTTTTACACAAGACTATAATTTAGGTTTGTCCGGTGGTGATCAGAAAGGTTCTTATACATTTTCAATAGGAGCATTAGATCAGCAGGGTATCATTGTCAATTCTTATTACAAACGTTATAATATACGTTCGAATATAGAAAGAAAAGTGACTAAATGGTTTCAGTTCGGTAACTTCTTAACTGCATCTAAGTCTCAAAACCGTATGACGAGAACGAATTCTGAGACATTTGGCATTATCAACGATGCCATCTCTTTCACTCCAACTAAAGGTATTTACGACCCTGACCACCCTTCCGGCTTTTCGGAGGATTATGGAAATAGCCGTTCTAATCCGTATCTTTATGCGCAGACAGCAAAAAATATATTGGAGTCAATAGATTTCTACAACTCTACTTATGGGCAAATCAATTTCTTTGATTTCTTAAATTTGAAAGAAAGTTTCGGGTATGGATATAGTCAGTCCAAGAGGGATCAATATTATAATAGATATATTCAAGGTGGTGTAACACCTATAAATGGTTATGCCTCGCAGTCTGATTATTGGTATCAAAGTATGTCTTCAGAAACGACCTTATCTTTCAATAAAAATTTTGGCATTCATCATGTGGACGCTGTACTTGGTACTACTTATGAAAAAGTCGATTGGGGTGGCAAGTCAATGTCCGGCTCTGGTTTTGCCACTGATATTAATGAAGAATATGACATGGGTGGGGCAACTAAGTACGATACTCCTTCTTCGAGTAGAGGACGCAGCAGTTTAATGTCTTATTTAGCTCGTGCAAACTACATTTTGATGGATAAATATTTGTTTACGGCATCATGGCGTCGCGATGGCTCCAGCCGTTTGGCTTTCCACAGATGGGCTGATTTCTATTCAGGAGCGTTTGCTTGGAGATTGTCGGAAGAGAGTTTCATTAAGAAACTTAATTTCTTTGATAACCTGAAATTGCGTATCGGTTATGGTGAGACCGGTAATCAAAGTATTAATTCTTATTCAACACGTTCTCAAATGGTAGCATATCCTTACACTTATAATGGAGTGCTCTCTGGTGGATATGCTGAAGATCGTTGGGCGGGCCCTGCTGCTCCAAATTTGAAATGGGAAAATACGAAGCAGTATAATGTCGGTTTAGATATGTCGATTTTAAACAATAGAGTGAATTTCGTAATTGACTATTATCGTAAAAATACGACAGGCTTATTGCAAAACTTATATATACCTTACTCCACTGGATTTAATACTGTCCCCTCCAATTATTCGAATATTAAAAATAGCGGTTTGGAAATCACAGGAAATTTCATCCCTGTTAATAATAGGCGTTTTATGTGGAAAATTGATGCTAATATTTCGTTTAATAAAAATAAAGTATGTAATCTTCCTGCAGATCAGTTCTCAGATGTATGTTGGGGGTTAGAAAGTATGTTCATTCGTCGTAATGGAATGTCTATGGGTACAATATATGGATACAAAGAAGATGGTTACTTCGATAATGAAGCGGAAGTTCGGGCTAATCCTCAATATAAAGATGCTGCAGACAATGTTGTCCGGAGTATGATTGGTCAGGTAAAATATAAAGATATTGACCATAATGGCACCATTGACAGCCGCGACAAAGTGGTGATCGGCAATACAAACCCTGATTTTATTTATGGTTTGACCAATACTTTTACGTATAAAGATTTTACGTTAAGTTTCTTTATTCAGGGTATTCAAGGAAATGATATATTGAATGCAAATTTAGTAGGTTATGATATGTCTGGGACTAGTAATATGCCTAAGTTTGTTTGGGACAACCGCTGGACCGATACGAATAGAAAAAATGCTCAATTCCCACGTGCCGATATTACTTATACTAGGGCATTGAAAGCCTCTGATCGTTTCGTCGAAAATGGCTCTTTCTTACGGATGAAGAATATTACGATGGGATATCGTTTCAACAATCCTATAGAAGGTGTTGAAACGGTTAATATTACATTCTCCGTGAACAATTTGTTTACTATCACCAAGTATCGTTGGTATGATCCTGATGTAAATGCTTTTGGTAGTGACCCAACCCGTCGTGGCGTTGATATGGATTCTTATCCAAGTGCGAGAACTTTCAATCTTGGTGTACAATTATCTTTCTAACTAATTTGATTTAAAAATTGAAGAAATGAAATCTAATTTTATTAAATATGCCGTAGTTGCTCTTGCCGTTTTAACAACTTCTTCTTGTTCTAATTTGTTAGACGAAAAGGTATACACATTCGTTTCCGGTGATGAATTAGTCTCAAATAAAAGTTATTCAGAACTTGTTTCGGGAGCATATACGGTATTGGCTTATCCCTTTCAATGGGGAAACTATCATACGGTAGTAAACTTTGATACGGATTACCAAACGGGACCTACGTGGGCTTTTACAGATATGGGCGCTGGTAATTTTTATGAAAATGGCAGTGTGAATAACTTTTGGATCTATTATTATCAAGCGATTCATAGAGCACAATATCATGCTTCTTTAATTAAGAAGATGGATCTCGCAGAAAAAGTGAAAAATAATGCTGTTGGTGAGCTGGAGTTTTTAACAGCTTGGTCTTATTTTAACTTAGTTCAGTTCTATGGGCCACTTCCTTTGTATACTTATAGTGTTTCTGAGGGTGCTGATTTTTATAAACCGCGTTCTTCGGTGAAAGATGTCTATGACTATATCATTAGCGAGCTGAAAGCTGCAGAAGAACACTTGTATACACGTCAGGATGCTTCTTATCAGTCTGGTCATGTATGCCGTGGAGCCGCTCGAGCATTATTGGCAAAGGTCTATTGTACTATTGGTTCTGCGTCTATGGCTGCGGGAAGTCAAATATCTGTTATGGGGGGACCTGCCTATACGAAAGATGCTGATGGAAATCATATTAGAGTCCCTTATCCATCCTGGCAGACATTTTCTAAAGATCAAGTCGCCGGATACGAGGAGTTTGATTCCAAAGCATATTATAAGTTGGGTATGGACAAAGCCAAAGAAGTGATTGATTCTGGAGAGTTTGATCTTTACCCATCTCAAAAAACACTGTGGGATGTTTCGAGCAAGAATGGAAAAGAGTTTATCTTTACCTTGCAGACATTGGCTGGAAACGATGATTTGAGCAATTATGTAGCTACAGATTATGCGGGTTATTGGTATACAGCAGATGGGGCTACATACCTTACGGATGGTTATTATGTTCAGAGAGATCATTGGTATCAGACATTTGATGATGGCGACGATCGAATAACCTGGGGAGTCATTCACAGATATCCATATAGTGAATATCAAGGGAAATTATATTATTGCTACTATCCTGCTAAAGATAGCGTAAAAGTTAGATTAGGATTAGATGGATATCAACCTACTGATGAGCTCAGATACGATGCTCACTTGTATGGTTCTAAGTTGATGAAATTTAGACAAGTTAGTGCGCCTCTCACCGGTAATAGAACTGACTTCAATTTCCCATTCATGCGCTATGCAGAGGTTTTGCTTCTCTATGCAGAGGCTGACAATGAAGTAAATGGAACGCCATCGCAATACGCTATTCAACAAGTGGAAAAACTGAATAGTCGGAACAAGAGTCCTTTAGTGTCTGGTGTTAAAATGGGACAAACCCTTATCACGGCTAATCAGGAATATTTTAGGTCTTACATATTACAAGAAAGAGCGAAAGAATTTGCGGCTGAAGGTATACGTCGATTCGATTTATTGCGCTGGGGTATCTACTTGCAAACTATGAATTCAATCAGTCCTATTGACGGATTGGATGAAAATGGTAATGTGAAACGTCGCGAAAAGAAACATTTGTTGTTGCCTCTTCCTGCAAATGAAGTAAATACGAATATTTATATTGATAAAAATAATCCAGGGTGGTAATCTAACCTTTTATTAAAATAATTATTATGAAACGATTAAAAGATAATATAACATATATTCTATTCGGACTGCTGTTTATATTTATAGCTGGTTCATGTAGTGATAAGGATTCCGAAGTCGCTCCTGTCTTTAATAAAGTTACTCCAATTAAAGATTTGAGTACTTCTCTTTCAAGTGGAAGTATGGGAGATTGGATTGCTATTAGTGGTGCTCATCTTAATTCTGTAGACTCGGTCATGTTTAATGATGTTTCAGTCCTTCCTAAAGATTTTTATTCGGAAGATAGTGTGTTGTATTTGCAAGTCCCGGTAAAAATACCAAAGCAGGTAAACGACAAACTTACATTAAAATCAAAAGGGGGTGATATCTCTTACGGTTTTAAAGTGAATATTCCAGATTTGCAACTGACTGGAATGTTTTGTGAGTATACTCAACCTGGGGATACAATAAAAATATATGGTAAATATTTACAACTTTATGAAGTGAATAGCTCGAATTCGACGGTGAAATTTGGAGATAAAGAAACTCCTGTTATTAAGTCTACCGATACTTATATTACAGCCAAAGTCCCCGCTGATGCTGCGTCGAATGCTCAAGTATCAATACATAATTCGAAGTATAATGTAGATGCTATATGTTCTGGACGCTATCGGGATAACAAATGGATGATTGCTGATTATGATGGCGTTGGAGACAATAGCTCAAGTTTTATTGTCCAGGATCAGCATAATAAAAAACAAAGGCCATATCCGATATCCGGTAATTTCCTCCGTTTGTTAGCGGATGCAACTCATCCAGTGGATTTCGGTTGGTTATATATTACAAGCAATGGTTTTAACTATACTGATGATATGGAACAACATCCAGATAAATATGTG
Organism: Bacteroidales bacterium; assembly: GCA_012517855.1. Taxonomy (GTDB): domain Bacteria; phylum Bacteroidota; class Bacteroidia; order Bacteroidales; family Bacteroidaceae; genus JAAYUD01. Next base: position 27,246 of record JAAYUD010000096.1, on the reverse strand, counting down.
TTGAAATTTGAATTGAATATGGGATATCCTATAAAAGGTACTAAGTTTTATATCTATTTTTATTGGAATCATGCTCCTAATGCTATTGGAAACGATTGCTTTACAGTCCAAAATTATGGTACATGGCAGACAATATCTATACCGTTTGAAAAGATTCTTCCTGTGGGTGCCAGCGACGCATCGAGTGCTGGTTCTTTAAATATAAGAGTCGAAAGCGATGAAAATGTGGATATGAGTTTTGATAATTTTAGGTTATCCGAGAAGTAGTGTTTGGAAAGGATGGCTGTTATCAGTAAGTTTGTTGTAACAGCTATCCTTCTTTATATTATATTGTTACTTTTATGAGAACTAATATACTTTTGGGATTTATCTTGTTGATTTCTTTTAACAGCTCTTTTGCTACAGGAAATTCACATCTTAAATATGTCTGGTTGGATCAATTGGGACAAAGTGCCTATTATGTTCAAGATTGGGGTACTCCGCAAATGAATAAGTCCGTGTTGGGAACTCCGCTTAAAGTTAAGGGTGTCGTTTATAAACATGGAGTGGGTGCCCATTCTATTAGTCGTATACTTCTTGATTTAAATAGTAAAGCTCTTTCTGTTTCTGGTTTAGCCGGTGCAGACGACAATAATCTTTTTGCAGGGCATCTTCAGTTCAAGATATTGGGTGATAAGAAAATTCTCTGGAGAAGTGGAATAATGAAGAAAGGTGATGCTCCGAAGAAATTCAATGTTAGTCTGTCGGGTATCCGCGAAGTCTTGTTCTTAGTTGAAGAGTGCGGAGATGGTATCATGTACGATCATGCCGATTGGTTAAATGTAAGATTTATAACAAAAGATAAAATTGTGCCTATTCCTGCCGTCCCAAAAACTATTCAGAAAGAAAAGTATATTCTCACGCCTGCAGCGAGTGAAAATCCTTGTATCAACAATCCCTTGGTATATGGTGCACGCAAAGGCAATCCCTTTTTATGGGGAGTAATGACAACGGGTATTCGCCCTATGACTTTCAGTGCCTCCGGTTTACCCGAAGGACTTAGTATAGATCCGAATAGTGGTTTAATTACCGGAGTTGCTCTTAAAGATGGGAATTATAAGGTTGTTCTGACTGCTACAAATAAAAAAGGAATAGATAAAAAAGCGATTACTATTAAGATTGGTAAAGATATTGCGTTGACTCCTCCAATGGGATGGAATAGTTGGAATTGTTGGGCGCTTGCGGTAGATGACAGCAAAGTGCGCGATGCCGCTCGTGTGATGCATCAGAAATTATACAACTATGGATGGAATTACGTGAATATTGACGATGGTTGGGAAGCTGCGAATCGAACAAAGAATGGAGAAATTCTTGCGAATGAAAAGTTTCCCGATTTTAGAGGCCTCACTGACTATATCCATTCTTTGGGGTTGAAGTTTGGTATTTACTCTTCTCCCGGTCCAACTACTTGTGGCGGTTATATCGGTAGCTATCAGCATGAGGATATAGATGCAAAGACGTGGGCTTCACAAGGAGTGGATTATCTGAAATACGACTATTGTGGATATTCGAGTGTGCAGAGAAATTCGGAGGAGAAAACGATTCAAGAGCCATATATTACCATGCGCAAAGCTTTAGATAAGGTGAATAGGGATATTGTTTATTGTATAGGCTATGGTGCTCCCAACGTATGGAAGTGGGGAGAAGAAGCTGGAGGTAATCAGTGGCGTACCACACGCGATATTACTGATGAGTGGAATGTCGTCACAGCTATTGGTTGTTTTCAAGACGTTTGTGCTAAGTCCAGTGCCCCTGGAAAATACAATGATCCTGACATGCTGGTTGTTGGAACACTTGGCAAGCCTTGGGGAAATATTCATGATTCTTATCTGACAGCCGACGAACAATATTCACATATCTCGTTGTGGTCTATTTTGTCAGCACCTTTGTTAATTGGTTGCGATATGGCAAATATGGATGATTTTACTTTAAATCTGCTTACTAATAATGAAGTTATTGCCGTGGATCAAGATTCTATCGTTTCGCCGGCAAAAAAGATACTGACTCGTGACGGACAAATATGGTATAAAAAGTTATACGATGGTTCGTATGCTGTAGGACTTTTTCAAATAGATCCATATTACATTCTGTGGAATCAAAAGGAAGGAGAAAAGGTACAAAGATGTTTGTATGATCTTAAAATAGATTTTTCAGCGCTTGGTATCAAAGGAAAAGCTAAAGTTAGAGATTTATGGAGGCAACAAGATATTGGAATATTTGATGGATGTTATAAAACAAAGGTCCCTTATCATGGAGTCCGATTTATAAAGGTTACTCAAGAGAAGTGAACTTTAATATTTAAAATTAATTTTATTTGAAATATGAATATTAGAAGAATACTAACCCTCAGTTTGTTATTGTGTTGTTGTGTCGTTTCTTTTGCACAGAAATTTGCTAATTTAGCATTGACTCCACAGATGGGGTGGAATAGTTGGAATAAATTTGGTTGTGATATTAATGAAGAGAAAATAAAAGGTATAGCAGATGCTTTTGTGAAGCTGGGTCTAAAAGAGATGGGCTATCAATATATTATTTTGGATGATGGCTGGATGGGGATGCATAGAGATGATCAAGGGAATTTTGTGGCCAATCCAGATAAATTTCCTCATGGTATGAAGGCTCTTGCCGATTATATTCATTCTAAGGGTTTGAAATTTGGCTTATATAGTTGCGTTGGGGATAGCACATGTGCAGGATATCCAGGTAGTAGAGGACATGAATATCAGGATGCATTGAAGTTTGCCGAATGGGGTGTCGATTATTTGAAGTTTGATTGGTGTTATGCCAATATGATGAACGCATACGAAGCTTATAAGACTATGAGAGACGCTCTTCATGCAGCCAATCGTCCTGTTTTATTCAGCCTTTGCGAGTGGGGAGATAATCAGCCATGGAAATGGGCGAAAAATGTAGGTCATAGTTGGCGTACGACTGGGGATATAAATAATTGCTTTAACGGATCAAAAGATCGTTATGGAGTATTGGAGGTACTTACCAATCGCGATCAGGCTATGCTGCGCAAAGTTGCAGGACCTGGACATTGGAACGATATGGATATGCTCGAAATAGGCAATGGGGGATTGACGCATTTTGAGGAGGAAACTCATTTTGCATTATGGGCCATTTTGGCTTCTCCTCTTATTTTGGGGAACGATTTAAGAAATATTTCTCCTTCTACGTTGGATATTATTAAAAATACCGATGTTATAGCTGTCAATCAAGATAAACTCGGTATACAAGGATTCCGATATAAGATAGTTCAGGGATCTGTGGAAATTTGGATACGTCCATTAGTAAATGATGAATGGGCCGTATGTTTCTTTAATAACTCGGATCAAACAGTCGATTTAAAATACAATTGGCTAGGAGAAACTATTAAAGATCCTGATTTTAATTATGCTGTAACTTTCACTAAAAATAAAATATACAAGTTGAGAGATTTGTACACTCATAAGACAATTGGAACTATAAGTAGAATACTGAGCTTTAAACTAGCTAAGAATCAGTCACTCATGTTAAAGTTGTATAATTAAAGGTTGATGTTATATGTTTTTCTTTAGAGGTTGGTTTTTATAAGGCAAAATTGATTATTTTTCAGGATAATTTTGGATTTATTTTATGGTACATGGATAGACGCAAATTTATAAAAACATGTGGATTGGTTTCGACATCATTGCTTTTGAGCAATGATGTTTTGGCTAATCGGATAGAGACAACAGAGAAACAACATATTGTTAAGCCGATCACAGGATCTTGGTTTGAATTTCTTCATGGCTCAGATGCCGAAGGTAAGTATTGGAATGCTGTCCTGCCCGGATTCTCTGAGACGCAATGGCGTGCCAAGATTAGAGAGATGAGTGATATGGGTATGCAGTATCTTGTTCTGATGGCGGTGGCAAATAATGGAAAGACATTTTATCCTTCAACGTTGCAACCTCAGTACGATTATGTATGTAACGATCCTCTGGAAGCTGTACTATCCGAAGCCGATCTTTGTGGCATTAAATTTTTTGTCAGTAACGATTTCTGGGGTAATAGTGACGATACATACAAGATGATGACCGACAAGGACATTGCTGCTTTGCGCGAAAGAGCAATGATAGAGATTGTTGAGAAATACGGTCATCATAGCAGCTTTTATGGGTGGTACTATCCCAATGAATCGGGCTTATGGAATACGATCGATGATTTAACGCTTAACTATGTGAATAATTGCAGTAGAATTGCCCGTCAATTAATGCCTAAGTGTGTCAATTTGATTGCTCCTTATGGTACTAAGTCTGTTCGTGCAGATGATGAATACGTTAGAAAGCTTGAGCAGTTGGATATTGATATTATAGCTTATCAGGACGAAGTTGGTGTTAAGAAAACCAGAGCAGGATATGCCGGTAAGTATTTCGAAGCATTATGTTCGGCTCATAAAAAGGCAGGAAGAGCAAAAATATGGGCTGATATGGAGATCTTCGGATTTGAAGGAGACGTTTATAAGAGTGCATTGATACCTGCCGATTTTAATCGTATTCAGAAGCAAATTGAAGATGTCTCTCCATTTGTAGACAATATATTGATCTATCAATATATCGGTTTGATGAATAAACCTGGGGCTACAGCTTTTGCAGGACATCCTGATTCAGTTCATTTATATGAAGCTTATGATCATTGGTATAGACAAGGACTTAAAAATAAGTTATGGTGAAATTGCATATTAAGAGATTGTTTTTTATCCTTTTATTGTACGCTCCCACAATCATGAGCGCTCAATATCATTGGAGAAATGTTTTGATTACCGATTCTCTGTCTTCTCAAAATGATATTAGCGCTATTGTCTTTGCTAAAAACGGTGGCATGTGGGTTGGTACATGGAAGGGTATATACAAGTTCGTTGATGGTGAGTGGATTTCGGATGGACTTGAGAATCATTATATTCAAACTCTTATTCTTGACCGCAATGATAATCTATTAGCCGGTACATGGGGGAATGGACTATTTATAAAAAATACTTCAAGTAAATCATGGAGTGTTTTAAGCAAGATGGTTTCTAATGTGAACTGTATTTACGTAGACAAAAGAGATGAATTATGGATAGGCGATTGTTATAATGGACTACTTGTTTTGAATGGTAAAACACATACCAAACAACAGGTTGATAACCTTAGTACTGGTGATAGTACTGTTACTTCTGTTGTGTCCGATTCTGATGACAATGTTTGGATCGCTACTTATCATGGTGTGAGTGTATATCATCGCAATGTGGGTTCAAAAACGTTCAATACTTCTAATAGTATCTTGCCGACTAATGATATATATACTCTTTGTGTCGATTCTAAGAAAAGAGTGTGGATAGGAACAATGAAAGGTCTGTTGTGCTATTATCGCCAGGAATGGGTGCTTTATAATACGAATAATACTTCTCTTTCTTCCAACTTCATTTATTGCATTGCTGAGGATCACAAAGGGAATATATGGGTTGGTACCGATAATGGTGTCAACCGCTTTGATAGTAAAAGATGGGTACACTATAATAGAAACAATAGTTCTTTGGTAGATAACCGGGTACAAACGATTGCCACTTTCGGTAATTGTATTTATCTGGGGACTAGCCAAGGAATATCAGAATTATACGAGAATTAATACTAAAAAATAAAAATATGAAGAAATATTTATTGTTACTTTTATGCTGCCTGTATGGATTATTCTTACAGGCTCAAACGCCTAAACTGAGATTCCATAATGGGAAGTTTAAAATTTTACAGCTTACAGATTTACATTGGATAGAAGACGAGACATATCGGTCTCGTGATGATAGCACTTATCATTTGATACAAAATATGCTTCAGATAGAGCATCCCGACCTTGTTGTTCTAACCGGTGATGTTGTCGTTTCCAGGAATGCGTTGGTGGCGTGGAAAAAAATAACGGATCTTTTTGTAAACGAGAAGACTTATTTTGCTGTTACATTCGGAAATCATGATGAAGAGACCGATGTCAATAATGCTCAAGTATTGAACTTCCTTCGTACCATACCTTACAATTTAACTTATGATGCGGAGAAATTAAGCGGTTCGGGGAATTGTGCTCTTCCTATTTATTCTTCAAACGAAAATGCTGAAAAATGGATGTTGTATTTGTTCGATTCGCACAATTTAGTCAAAGATTACGCACTTGGATATTACGATTGGATACACCACGATCAGATAGATTGGTATAGAAGGACAAGTAATGAGGTGACGGCACGTAATGGTCGGAGGTTGCCTTCATTGGCGTTCTTTCATATTCCGTTGCCGGAGTATAGTTCCGTATTGTCCTATTGTGCACCAATTGGTACGAAAGGGGAAGATGTGTGTTCACCTTCCATCAATAGTGGACTTTGTGCTGCATTCCTAGAGCAAAAGGATGTGATCGGTACATTTGCCGGACACGATCACAACGATGATTATTTAGTTGATTTTAATGGTTACCTTGCATTGGCTTATGGCCGCAAAACCGGTTATCCGGCAGCTTATAAAGAAATATTGGATAGGGGAGGCCGTGTCATCAACTTGCGTGAGAATGAGGCTGCTTTTGATACTTATATTCTCGACTTAAAAGGAATACATGACAGATACTCGTTTGAGCAAAAGAATAAGGGTACCGATATTCCACAGTTCAATGGTTCGTTTATCCAACGTGAGTTGGTTGCTCATTGGGACAGCAATCGTTGGGATATGGAAATGAAAATGTTGAAGGAGGCTGGAATGAAGTATTTAATTTATGCTCCGGCCTTAGAAACTGATGAGAAAAAGACTTTCGCCTGCTATCCTACGTCTTTATGTAAGAACTATGATAAGACTTTAGAAAAATGTCTTGCCAGTGCTCAGAGAAATGGCATTAAGATATTCATAGGATTAAACTTCAACGAGAGATGGTGGAAGGTAGATTATAGTGCCGATTGGTTGATTGATCAAATGAAAATTGGAAATAAAGTCGCCGATGAATTGGTCGCTTTATACAAAAAGAAATATCCAGATGCCATGTATGGCTGGTACTGGGTATGGGAAGTAGATAATGTAGCATGCAAAACACCCGAACGCCAAGCTGTTCTTGCTCAGGCATTGAATACAAACTTGGATCATCTGACGAAGATTGCTCCTGATATGCCCCTGTTGCTGTCTCCTTTCATGAATGAAAAATTAGGAACTTCTGATGAGTGTGGGAAGCTGTGGCAAAATGTATTTGCTCAAACTCATTTCAGAAACAACGATATATTTGCTCCTCAAGATTGTATTGGAGCCGGCGGGTTGACTTTGGAACATTTGGAAGATTGGTTTTATAAGTTGAAGATGGCCGTCAATACAAAGCCTGGACTTAAGTTCTGGAGTAATGTAGAGACTTTCGACCAACGTTTCTGGACAAGTGCTCCTTTATCCAGAGTCAAACAACAGCTGGAGACAACGAATCGCTATGTCAGCAATTTTATATGTTTTGCTTATAGTCATTATGATAGTCCGTACGTAGTGAGCAATACGTATCATAAGGCTTATTTAGATTATTGCAAAGAAGGAGTCCTACCTCAATGCGATGCTCCTCAGGCTGTTCAGAGTGTATCTGCTCAGAAAACGAAGCAAGGCGTACTTGTTAAGTGGACAGCTGAAAAGAACGATCATATTGCCGGTTTCTCCATTTATTACAATGGGGCACTGTTGATGAGAGTCGGAGTGAAAGCAAATGAAATCCCCTCTGAATATCTTCATAAAACCTCCGACACTGCGATAGGACAATATGAAGTTGCCGCTTATGATGCGATAGGCAATGAATCTCAAAAAGTTGAAGCAAAAAACTAAAAATATGTTCAGTAAGTATTTATATTCATTATTATTGATAGGTTGGTTTGTTACCATACCTACTTTTGCAACCAATGATAAGATACAGCCTATCAAAGGCACATTTATTAATCTAGCATATCAGGATGTACGCAATAAGTATATGGATCCTCAATATTTTGATAACACCGATCCCGATATGTGGAAAGCCAAGGTCAGAGAGTTGCATGATATGGGCATTGAGTATCTCGTATTTATGGCTATTGCCAATGAAGGACAGTCTTATTACCCTTCCAAGATAATGCCCTGGATTTACGATAAAAAGCGCGAAAGTCCTGTAGATGCTATTATGGATGAAGCCGATCGCCTCAAGATGAAGGTCTTCATGAGCATAGGTTGGGCACAAAATCAGGACGATGATCTTCGTAAGCCCGAGATTAAACAGCGACAGTTAGATATTATGAAAGAAGTGGCTTCTATTTATGGGCATCGTCCTTCCTTTTATGGTTGGTATCTGCCTGTCGAAGATTGTCTTTGTCCGGTGTTTGCCGAGCATGCTGTGAAAGCTGTCAATGAACTAAGCGAACGTGCCCGTACATTGACTCCCACTAAAAAGATTATGATTTCTCCCTATGGCATTTATGAATCTGCTTTCGAAGACCCTGCATTCGAAAAACAATTGGCTAAACTCAAGGTAGATATCATTGCTTATCAAGACGAGGTTGGGTGCGTCAGAGAACCTTTCCCCATACCCAATCTAAAGAAACATTGGAAGTTGTTGAGAGATATTCACCAAAGATTGCATATAGAGTTGTGGGCCAATTGTGAATCATTTACTTGGGAAGGGGCAACCAACGATAGAACTTCGGCATTGATACCTGCCGCTTTCCCACGGTTGTTGTCTCAACTGGCTATTGCTTCTCAGGCTCCGGTAGACAATATCATTTCGTTCAGTGTTTGTGGTATCATAGATTCGCCCAATACAAACTATCATTTGGGGCAACCTGTGTGGTCGCAAAAAGTATATAACGATTATAAGGCATGGAGAAAGGGAGATGAATATTGGTCGCTTTTTGAAGCTAGTTTGATGGGGAGGCTCAAGAATACGGCAGATACTTCAATGTCTTCAGATAGAGAGTTGTTTGATGGTCAGCTTGCCGAAGAAAACATGAACGATGCGCATTGGGTCAAGTTCGATAAAGGTTATCATGAAATAGTCGTCGATATGAAACATCAAAAGGATATTCAAAAGATATTTATGAGATTGCTGAACTATCATCCGGGTAATATAGGAATGCCACTCAAGGTTTATTTATATCTTTCGGATCAAGGAGATTCGTATAGCTTGGCTGCTGTTAAAGATGCTCCATACTTTCCCAATACTAATCATGATGCATGGATTGATGGCATCTTTATCAATCAGATCAACAAGAATGCCAGATACCTTAAAATAGCCTTTAATGCACCTCAGCCGGTATATATAGACGAGATATATATAAATCCGTCCTGCGAAAAATAAAAAGATAGATAAACAATGGAATTAATGAATAGTAGTTATATGAAAAATAAATTTTTAGAAGAAATCGAAGAACAACCACAAGCCTTACACAATACCATATCGTATTATAAAGACGGTGAAGGAAGCGGTATATTGAGTCATGTTTCAGAGTTGTGGCATTCCGGTAAATACGATAAACTGATATTGACCGGAATGGGAAGCTCTTATTTTATATCGCAATCTACAGCCTCTATGTTGGCAGCTCAAGGTGTGCCGGCATTTGCTCTTAGCGCAAGCGAATTGTTGCACTATCAACTCCCTATTGTTCGGTCAAATACATTGTTGGTTTGCATATCTCAATCGGGAGAGAGTTACGAGGTGGTGCAGTTGATACAACAGCTGCCTGCCGGTATTACTATGGTAGCTATCTGCAATGAAAAAGAAAGTTCTTTGGCTGCTCGGGCCGATTATACCTTGTTGTCGGTTGCCGGAAAGGAACTGATGACTTCGACGAAGACTTTTACTTCGTCTATGTTGGTGGCTTATTTATTGGTTCATGCCATTATTGGCGATCAGGCTCAAACTCTGATCAGTTCATTACCCGATGCCACTTCTCGTATTTTGGAAGAAAGTGATGTGTTGATGGAAAATGTGAGGCCATTCTTTGAAGACTGTCAATCGTTATTATTTATTGGACGCGGAACAGATATTGCCGTTGCTCTACAGAGTGCTTTGATGTTTATGGAGGCAACAAATACTTTTGCGTCGGCAATGTTGGGAGGCGAATTTCGTCATGGCCCGCTAGAGATGGTTGCGAAGAACTTTCGTGGCGTGGTTTTCTCTAATTCTCATTCCGAAACATATCCTGCTATGGTTCGTTTAGTAGATAATATATTGAAATTTGAGGGGAAAGTAATCTTTGTAACAGACAAGAAAACCGGTATTCGGCACGACAATCTGTTCGAAATAGAAATAAAGGGCGAGGATCCGGATATATGGAGCATACTGTCCGTTATTCCTATTCAAATGATGGTCATTGATTGGGCTAAAATAAAAGGAATGACACCCGGAGATTTTTCACATGGAGGCAAAGTAACTGTTATCGAGTAAAATGGAGAAACAAAGAATAGCAATAGGGGTTGATATAGGCGGAACAAGTATTCGCGTGGGTATTATCGGTGCAGATGGCGTTCCAATTGGTATTATTAAGAGTATTCCGACTAATGCGCAATGTTCGCCCACTAAGATCGTGAATAACTTTGTGCGCCTTTTGGGAGAAGTATGGCAAGAGGCTCAAGTCTACGATATTAAAGGTATCGGTATTGGATGTACGGGTCCTATAGATAATGAAAGAGGGATAATTCTTGATGTTGCCAATCTGCCTACACTCAAAAACTATCCGCTGAAAGATAGGTTGCTCAAAGATTTTAAGACGAACATCGTTTTTGATAATGATGCCAACGACTACATTTTGGGCGAAGCTGTTTATGGAGGGGGGCAGAATGCTTCTTCTGTGCTTGGATTTACATTGGGCACCGGACTAGGGTGTGCCTTTGTCGATTCCGGTAAAATAAAACAAGGCACTACAGGTTGTTTTGGCGAAATATGGACTTCTCCCTATAAGGATGGTATTATTGAAGATTATGTATCTGGGAAAGCAATTTCCAAATCTTACAATCAGTTGGTTGGAAAAGAGTGCTCGGCTACCGAAGTGGCCGAATTGGCGCGCAAAGGAAACCGCAGGGCTGTAGAGACATGGAATATGTTTGCCGCCGATCTGGCTTATGTGCTTTCTTGGACGGTTAATATGACAGATCCTGCTGTTGTTATTTTAGGTGGCTCGCTGGTTAAGTCGGCCGATCTGTTTTTAGAGAAGACGGACAAGTTGTTTCGTCAGTATATCAGTTCGCCATTGGTCAATACGGTACTGCTGAAGACGGCTTTGTTGGGCGACTACGCCGGTGTAATCGGAGCTGCTCTTTCAGTTATAAATTCCACTGAAGAATGAGAAAGACGGTTATTGCAATATTGGCGCTATTGGGATGTTATACCATCGCTTGCGCCCAAGAAAAGACATTGACGCATTGGGAGATAAAGAACTCGTCCGATGTTGAGGCTTCTGATGATAAAGTGTCCGACACGTCGTATCTACCTCACAATTGGTACAAGACTACGGTTCCCTCTACCGTGTTGAATGCGTTGGTAAAGAATGGAGTTTATCCCGATCCGCGTGTGGGGATGAACAATTATCTCATTCCCGACGTCTCGGACGAATTCAACCAAAAAATGGGTCTGAGCAAGTACAACTATCTTAAGAATGGGCGTAACCCATGGCAAGATCCTTATTGGTATCGTACGGTAGTCGATGTGCCTCGTTCGTATAAAGGCAAAAAACTGTGGCTCAAATTGTACGGAATCAATTACCGTGCAGATGTTTGGGTCAATGGGCATCTGGTGGCAGATAAGAATAGTATATATGGCATGTTTCGTCGCTTCAAGTTGGATATTACCCGTTATGTTGTATCGGGGGCGCACAATTGTATTGCACTCAAGGTATATCAGGTAGATCATCCGGGTGTTCCTACTCCCGGCACTCAACTCAAGTTCTTTGGTCCTACACGAGGGCACGCTACGGATATATTCAAAGACGAGACGCTGAAAATGTCCGGAGGATGGGATTGTGCACCGGTAGTGCGCGACCGCAATATGGGCGTTTATCAGAAAGTAGCGATAGAGGCCACCGGTGATGCGCTATTGGAGAATCCGTTTGTGGTGACTACATTGCCCAACGGAGATACCTCGTTGGCAGATGTCAAGGTAAGGGTTGATGTCCGAAATGTTTCCGATAAGGCGATCAACGGAAAGCTTCGGGTATCTATCAATCTGCTCAATGAGGTACAATTTCCTTCGTATACAAAAACGATGGAAGGGCGTATGCGTCCAATTACATTGTCTCAAAAGGTATCCTTAGCTCCCCAGTCTCACCAAGTCATCGAATTCTCGTCGGCCGATTATCCGCAATTAAGAATACAGAAACCATATCTGTGGTATCCGAACGGTTATGGGCAGCAATATTTACATCATTTGAAACTGCAACTGTTGGCAAAAGGAGGAATATCTGATGAGAAAGAACTCGACTTCGGCCTCAGAGAGGTGAAGAAAGAGCTCAAGTACATCGGAAAAGAGGCAGGACTGGTCTATTACGTCAATGGCCGAAAGGTGTTTTGCAAAGGTGGATGGATACAACCCGATATGTTGTTGGACGATTCTGAAAAAAGGATTTACGACCAGATGCGTCTCATTGCCGACGCCAACGTCAATTTGATAGGTAGCGAGGACATGCCTTCGCCCGATGATGCTTGGTTGGAAAGTTGCGATAAGTATGGCATCATGGTATGGCACGTGTTTTTGCAATGTTGGCGCATGTATCCGGGTACGGAAACCGAACATTATCCGCTAGATCACGATTTGGCGGTGCGCGGTGTCGAAGATATGGTGTTGAGGTATCGCAATCATCCTTCCATTATTTCATGGTTCGGTGTCAATGAAGTAGTTCCCGACGAACAACTTTATCGGGCGATGAAACAGAAGGTAAAGCAATTGGACACCACCCGCCCCTATATCCCCACTACAAGCATCAGTTGGGATGTGGAGAAGCAAACGCCCTATATGCTCGAAGATACGCCTACCGGTACCACAGACGACGGCGCTCCCGATTATGGATGGGCTCCGTCAAATTACTTCTTCGATAAAGTCAGAGAAGTGCATCTACAGATGTTCAGAAATGAACTGGGCATGCCTTCAATGCCTTTATACGCTAGTTTGAAGAAGTTTATACCTACTGTAGCCGATCATAAAGACATAGACAAACCTTATTTCCCACTTGATAGTATATGGGCAGAACATGGGGCATGGGATGTAGATAACTATTGCTATCGCGCTTACGATAACGCTATCCGAACGATGTTTGGCGATCCTAAAGATGCCAAGCAGTATTCGCAATGGGCTCAATACCTCAATGCCGACGGTTATAGAGCTATGTTCGAAGCCGCCAATCATCGCATGTGGGATATTACGTCGGGCGTAATGATATGGAAACTTAATTCTTGTTGGCCGGACGTGGGGTGGCAAATTTACGATTGGTATTTGAATCCCAACGCTGCATATTATTTTGCAAAGAAGGCCATGGAACCCATTCATGTGCAACTGAATGCAAACGATTTTAAGCTATCTGTCATCAATGCCACATTAAATCCTTTGCGGAACGTTGAACTTACTGCCAAGGTTGTAGATAAGAATCTGAACGTGGTTTGGCAGTACGCCACCAAAATAGATAGCGTTGAGGCCAATAGTTATAAAGAAATGGTAGCTGTGCCACAACAAGGAATGTATACCGATCCTTATTTCGTGAAATTGGAGTTGAAAAATGCCGGAGGAAAATTGTTATCCGATAATTTATATTGGTTTTACTCTCAGCATATCGATCTGGTAGGTTTGACCGCCTTTAAAAGCCCTCAGCTGAAAACAGGTATCTCTGTGACGAAAAAAGATGGAGAATATATCTGCGACATTCAGCTTGAGAACAACACGCAGCAATTGTCCTTTTTCAATCAGCTGGCATTATTGGATGAAAAAGGAAACGAACTTCATCCTGTCTTTTGGAGTGATAACTTCGTGACGCTATTCCCTGGCGAGAAAAAGCAAATCAGAGCTTATGTGGCAACTTGCGATGCGGGCGTAGCAACCCCTCAATTGCAGATAAATAATTGCGGGGCAAAATAGAAGTCTCTTCAATTCATACTTTGCGTGTAATGAATAAGTTAGCATAATACTTATTCATTACACGCAAGTTCTTTTATTTACTAAAGCAACATACATGGTTAACATCTGTTTGTTTTGGTTTTTACATAAGCATGTTTCTCGCAAAACTATTATTAGTATTTACCGTCTCACAGATGTGAGACAAGTGTCTCACTCGTGTGCGACAGGTGTATCACACGGGTGAGACGACTGTATCACAGCCGTGAGACGCAAATAACTAACGGATGTAAATAGCGTATGTATCTTTAGTTATGGCAACTACATCTGTATGTTTTCAATGAGACATGCTTTAGTTATTTTAGCGTCATCTGCTTCTACATAAATGGATGTATAGATACTCCTTGTGTCAGATGCCGAGGATGAGTTGACTGGATGGAAATAGCGATGACACGAGAGCTGGCATGAATTTTCGATAGATGTTTGTGAAAATATTGCACGGGTTTAAAATTATTATTACTACTTTTGTTGAAACAAACAAGGTCTTTTCTAAAATCAATTTTTTTATAATGTACATTTCTTTAGAGAGGTGTATAGCCTGTGTTTATTTTAATAATTAAAATCTGATTAATGATGAAAAGAAATTTATTCTTCGCCCTCTTTTTGATGCTATTCGTGTTGGCATATCCTGCCAAACCCGTATTGAAGTTTTGTGGAAAAACATTTAAAATAGTTCAGTTCACTGACATGCATTGGATGACGGGCGATAAGAATTCGCAAAAGAATGATAGTACTTTTAGAGTAATAAACGAAGTACTCGATAAAGAAAAACCTGATTTCGTAGTTTACACAGGCGATATCGTTGTCTCGGAGAATGCCTATAGGGGCTGGGATGAGTGTTTGGCTCCGGTTATTCTTCGCAAAATACCTTATGCCGTTACATTTGGTAATCACGATGCCCAGCATGGAATCTCTGAGCGTACTATCTTTAATTATTTAATAAAGAAGCCATACAATCTTACAACTAACGCCGGCCATGGTGTAGATGGCTATGGGAATTGCGTTATTCCTATATACTCTTCCAAAATGCACAACACATGGAATCTTTTCTTGTTTGATTCTCATTCGGATATTCATGATTCGATATTGGGAGAGTATGATTGGATTAAAGAAAATCAAGTAGCATGGTATGTCAGAGAAAGTACTCATATTAAAGCTGTCAATAAGCGTATTGTTCCGGCTCTGGCTTTCTTTCATATTCCTTTGCCCGAATTTGAATATGTTCGTACTCGTCCTACTACGATGGGGCATAAGAATGAAGAAGTTTGTTCTCCTATTATAAATACAGGATTGTTTTACCAATTTTGGAAGCAGAGAGATGTTAAAGCCATTTTTGTAGGACATGATCACGAAAATGATTTTGTTGCTCCACTTGCCGGTATTCAGTTATGTTATGGCCGCAAAACAGGCTATCTCTCGTATGGAAAATATCCAAAAGGTGCAAGGATTATTGTACTAAAAGAGGACGGTACCATGGATACTTACATAAGAACACTACAAGGAATCAGTCGACCATAGTTGAAATATCATTGTCACTGTATCTAAACGTCGATGAAATAGCTTATATGTAATTTTGCGCAAAAAGAAGAATTCTATGCGTGAAATAATATAAGGCCTATGAATTTTATATCTAATTTTAACACGTCGGAAAAGATAATACACAAAATGCGAGAAACTGATGCTTTCTTAAAAGTGTATTGTTTGTTTGATGCTTATTCTTATATTAGAGTATTATTGAGACCTTGTTTAATTAATTGTTCTAAAATCGTGAAATTAATGAAAAAAAGTAGATTAACCTTTGGTGGCAAATCTCGACTTCTTAAAGTCGTTGCTTTGTCAGTTGTAACCTTATTTTCTCCAACGGTTGCATTGCTCTATGCAGTAAATAATGTAGTTACTATCCAAAATGAAATGCAACAATCAAAAAACCGTATTGTTAGCGGAACTGTTCAGGATAGTAATGGTGAACCGATTATCGGGGCTTCAGTATCTGTGATCGGCTCAACAAAGGGGCAAATAACAGATGTTAATGGTAAATTCTCTCTTTCAGTCTCATCTGGCGATGTATTGCAGATCACTTCGGTGGGATATACTTCTCAGAAGGTGAAAGTGGGTGAAAAGAGAAATGTTGTTGTCGTACTTATCGAAGACAATAAACTGCTAAACGAAGTTGTTGTTGTCGGATATGGTAAAATGAAGAAGGGTGATTTGTCGGCAGCTGTTGCTACGGTTGCCAATATGGACAAGCTACAGGAACGTCCTGTAAGCAATGTCTCTCAGATGCTGCAAGGCCAAATACCCGGTGTGTCTGTTGTATCGAATGGTGGGCATTTCAGCTCTGAACCAACAATCACCATCCGCGGTATGGGTTCTCCTAACGGTGAATCTCCTCTTTATGTTGTAGATGGTGTGCCTGGCGCTCCATTTAATTTGAGTGATGTAACCTCTATTACCGTTTTAAAAGATGCTGCTTCTGCTGCTATTTATGGTGCTTATGCCGGTTCGGCTGGTGTTATTTTGGTGACAACCAAGCAGGCGGCTCCCGGGCGTACTACGGTAGAATATAATGGGCTTTTCGGCGCATCGAAAGCAACGAATCTTCCCCAATCTCTGACTTGGGAGCAGGAATATAAAGTGCGTAAAGCTTCTTATGCG
This sequence comes from Bacteroidales bacterium, assembly GCA_012517855.1. Taxonomy (GTDB): domain Bacteria; phylum Bacteroidota; class Bacteroidia; order Bacteroidales; family Bacteroidaceae; genus JAAYUD01. The sequence continues at coordinate 10,437 of JAAYUD010000096.1, read as the reverse complement.
GATGCCGGAAGTTCATTACCTATTGGTTGGGATCGTATTAGTGAAGATCCTGTATATGGTAAAACCAATACGGATTGGATAGGTGAGATATTCCGAACAGCTCCTTTCTATCGTCATAATATAGCTATTTCTGGTGGCACGGACGAAATCTCGAATCGGCTCTCGTTAGAATATAACGATACACAAGGTACTCTGATTAATACTTATAGTAAGAAAATTATTGCTCGCTTAAACTCCATGTGGAAACTTAGCAAGTATGTTCGTATTCGTGAAGATTTGAGTTGGCGCGATACTCAGGTTCGTGATGTTAACACGACCAGTGCTGAATCGGGCGTTATCTTGGCTGCTTTAATGATGCCTCGAAATGTATTTGTTTACAATGCCGATGGCTCATATAGTGGAACAGTTCCAACATCGGCCGATTATATTACTAAATACGGGCAAACTTACGCCGATATACACGGTGACTGTATTAATCCTGTAAGAATCTTGGACGCTGCCTATGATAATAATCATCTTTCTACGATGACTTCTTCCACGTTCTTGGATATTATGGAGCCTATTAAGGGACTGAATTTTACTTCTCGCTTTACCTATAAACAAAGTAATTATTTTGAACGTTACTATAGTACTCGCCGTTTGGAAGCTGGCAAACCGAATGATAATAATTCATTGGAATATATTAGCTATCGTGAACCGGAATGGAATTGGGAGAATACATTGACATATAACAGAGTATTCGGTGCCCATAATATAGGTTTGATGGCTTCAACAACGGCAGAAGAATATCAGTATCGTAATTTTTCGGTAACAGGACATGATTTTGCAAGTGAAATTCCTTCGATGATGTATTTTGCACAAGCAGGCTATTTTGATAATGCTACAGATGCATATTACAAAGATCGTAACTTTTCTATGGTAGGAAGGGCATCATATAGTTATGCAGACCGCTACTTCTTTACCGCTTCTTTGCGTCGTGATTATGCGGGACGTCTACCACAAGGACATAAATATGGTGATTTCCCTTCTGTGACAGCTGCATGGAAAATTACTTCTGAACCGTGGATGCCTAAATCAAAACAATTAAACTTATTGAAACTTCGTGCCAGTTGGGGTAAAATTGGTAACTTGGGGTCTATTAGTTATGGTTATGGTAATCCTACTTTATCTACACGTATCATTGGTGGAGGAGATGTGGGAAATCAAATAGGTATATCAACTCCAATTATGAATGGTATATATTTGGCAAATGGCTACAATGCGAACCTTACTTGGGAAACATCAGAGCAAGTCGACTTTGGTTTAGACGCTTCGCTATTTGGTAATCGTATGTCTGTTACTCTCGACTATTTTGATAAAAATACGAAAGGTTTGATTAAACAACAAGATACTAACTGGCCGACTACTATTGGTATTTCTGCCCAGTATATTAATGATGGAAAAGTAAACAACCGTGGTTTGGAACTTTCGATAAATTGGGCAGATAAGATTAATAAGGATTGGAGTTATTATATTGGTGGTAATATCGCTACTTTGAGAAATCGTGTTTCTTATATCGGTGCGGCTGATGCTCAAGGTAATAAACCTGTATGGACATCGGGTGGCACCTATAAAGAGATGAATCCCTATAGAACAATTGAAGGCAAACCTCTTTATTCTTTCTATTTGATCCGTACTGCGGGTGTCTTTAAGACTGATGCTGAAGCAAGCTCTTATGTTAATAAGGATGGTAAAATGATTCAACCTAATGCTAAGGCAGGAGACTTGAAGTTTGTTGATAAAGACGGTGATGGTTCTATCGGTAGTGGTGACTATGAATTCAGAGGCAATGCGATGCCGAAGTTGAGTTATGCTTTCAATGCCGGTTTTACATGGAAGAAATTTTCTTTTGACATGATGCTTCAAGGCGTAGCTGGCGTAAAATTATACAATGCTTATAAGTATACTACGCTAAATGAATCGTTGGGTAACTTCAACCGTTCTAATAAGATATTGAAAGCATTGGATGGCCCTAACTCAGAGGTCCCTCGTATCACAATGAGTGACCCCAATGGTAACTTCTCAACTATTTCGGATTATTATCTTGAAAATGGTTCTTATTTGAGAATTAAGAATGTTTCTATTAGCTACTCATTTACTGATTTACTAAGAAAGCTTCGTTATTTTAACGATCGCAGAGGTTCTTTTGATATGACTCTTAGCTGTGATAATCTGTTAACCATTACTCCATATTCTGGCATTGATCCGGAAGTAGGTGGAACGGGATTGGATTGTTGTCAGTATCCTATATCAAGAACTGTTTCTGTGGCTCTTAAACTTAAATTTTAACTTACTCAATTTAGATTAATTATGAAGCGAAATATATTATTACTGTTATTGTTGGTTGCTGGCTTCTGTACTTCTTGTACAGGGAGTTGGCTGGATACAACAAACGAAGGTAGTCCAACGGAAAATAATTATTGGAAATCTGATGCCGATTTTACATCGGCTACTACAAGTCTTTATTATTGTTTTTCGTTAGAAGAAACATGGGGACGTAACTTGTTTTGGGAGCAGGGTGCTAGCGATGATATCTTTTTTGCGCGTACTCGAGGTAATGCTCAAATGAACTTGGCCAATCTTAATATGGATGGTAATACAGAAGGTAGTATTAAGGATATATATAATGAAATGTATACTACTATGGCTATTGCTAATAATATTATATATCATGCATTGAAGATAAAAGAGGCCGATCGCTCAGCTATTGTAAAACACTCTTTGGGTGAAGCTTATTTTATGAGAGCCTTTTCTCACTTTATGATTGCTTACCGTTATGGTCGTGCTGATAATGGTGTTCCGTATGTGCGCTATGAAGAGTTGACTAATTATGAATCGCAAGTGAACGATATTCCAACTCAACAAAAGACCGTGATGGATAATTATAAATATATTATTGAAGATTTCCAATCGGCTGCGAATTTGTTGCCTTGGTTTAAAGATTATTCATCAGACAATTATGGACGCCCAACGAAAGATGCTGCATATGGTTATATGGTAAAAGCGTATGCTTATTGGGCTCAGCATGATGCTTCTCAATGGGCTAATATTCCAACTCTTGTTGACAAAATAGAGAATGAAGGTGGTCGTGGGCTTTTGGATAATTTCGCGGATGTCTTTACCATTGCCAATAATTGGAGTAAAGAGTATATTTGGTCTGTAAACTCAAGCGGCAATAATTATGCTGGTAGTGAATTTCCGGGTATTATGCTCGAGAATAAAGGTTGGGGCGCTTATAATGGTTGGGGAAACTTTAAACCTACTCTTGAACTATATGCAGAATATAATGATCAGGATGCACGTCGCTCGGCTACCATATTGAAATATGGAGATCAGTTTACTTATTTTGGAACAAATAAAAAATACTACTCTTCTTCAGATAATGAATGTGGTTTTCAGTTTAATAAATATATGAACCCTTATTCTTTTGGCGATTTGAATGCTAGTGGCGTGGGAGAAAACAATTCTCATATTTCTACTAATGGAGACCGTCCTACTACTGATTTGAATGTGCCTTTGATGCGTTTCTCAGAATTGCTTCTTTTTAAGGCAGAGGCTTTAATTATGCAAACTAAGAATTCAGAGGCGGCAGACCCATTGAATCGAATAGCCAACCGTGCTAAAGAAGGAATCACTTATACGGCTCCGACAATGATGGATTTGATGCACGAACGTCGTTGTGAATTGGCTGGAGAGTATGCTGATCGGTTGATGGACTTAAAACGATGGGCGGCTGAAGGCTCTGATACATGGAATTTGGATGCATTAGCCAAGATCAAAACAGCAAAACATGGTTTGAAACATGTGGATCGTTCGAATCCAAGTTCAGATCTTGATACAACAAATGGTACTACAATGGTTATTAATGGTAAAACATTCCAGGGTGTTATAGAATTAGCTAATATGAAAGCTAAAAATTATACTCCTGGAGGAACTTATAGTGTATTGCCATACGAAATCAATCAGGTAATTAAATCAAATGGGAAATTAATTCAGAATAGTGGTTACGCTTCTAAGTAATAAATAATAGAGATGTTGTATCCTTGTCCTAAAATATAGGACAAGGATACTATTTTAAAAGCACTCCTCTAAAATAGAGAAGATACTGACAGGTAATTATATAAAATTTAAAAGGAATGAAAATAAAAATGTTATTGTTGGGGCTTGCTGTTGGGGTGATGGTACAGCCTGTCTTATCACAAAACTATAATCCTCAAACATATGTTTTATCACAGCCATATGCGGTTCAGAAAATAACTCCTCCGAAAGGACATAAAGTGAAAAATGTTATTTTGATGATTGGCGATGGAATGAGCCTTATGGACGTATATTCAGCATGGACGGCTAATAGAGGTAAATTGTGGTTGGAAAACGCTCAATATATAGGACTTTCTAAAACTTATTGTACCAATAAGTTGATTACAGACTCTGGTGCCGGCGGTACGGCTTTGGCAACAGGCTATAAAACTTGTTATCATGCCGTTGGTGTAGATCCTAATGGTAAACCATTGAAGTCGTTGTGTGCATTGGCAAAAGATAAGAAAAAAGCTACTGGTATAGCTGTGACATGCCGTTTGTGGGATGCAACTCCTGCTGATTTTTGTTGTCATAATATTGATCGAGATAAAGAACAGGATGTTACAACGGGCTATGTCAAATGTGGTATAGATTATGCTTTCGGAGGTGGTGCCAAATATTTTGAACATCGTGACGATGGACGTAATCTGTTTAAAGAACTGGAGAAAGAGGGGTATCATATTTCTAGGTCATGGGACGATCTGAAGAATTTTAAATCGGGCAAAGTCTTTGCCGTTCCCTATGATGTTGATACGCCTGTACCTGCGGAGAGAGGAGACCTTTTGGCTCGTGCTTCTCTGAAAGGCATTAATTTGTTGAATCAAAATAAAAATGGCTTTTTTATGATGGTTGAGGGTTCTCAGCTTGATGATTATGGACATTACAATGATTTGGGCATGTTGATGCAAGAAATTCATGATTTTGATCGTACAGTGGGTGAAGTGATGAAATGGGCTGCTCAAGATGGTGAAACATTGGTGGTTGTTACTGCTGATCATGAAACTGGAGGATTGACTTTGGTCGATGGTGATTTGCAAAAGGGAGAAATTGTTTGCAAATTTTCAACAAATGAACATTCTGGTGTTATGGTGCCTGTTTATGCTTTTGGACCTGGATCTGAGAATTTTACTGGTATGATGGAAAATACTGATATCTTTTGGAAAATAAAAAAGTTAATGAATTTATAGTTTAGATAATATGAAAAGAATCTATTGGCTTGCAGTTATCATTGCCGTGTTTTCATATTCAGTTGATACTGGAGCTCAAAATACAATTTCAGCGGGTTCTCCTAAATACAAACTGCCCTATAAGGATACTTATATAATGCAAACGTTAGTTACGGAGAATACTTTTCGGACGGCTAAGGTTGAATCGATAAAACCGGGTACTTATGAGAAGGCTCGTGCTGTATTGCCTTCGCCTTATTGGGAAGGACATGATAAGGAGATAGAAATGTATTGGAAAGCGTGGAAGATCGCATTGACTAATATCTGCCAGCCAATAGATGAATCGGGCTTCGTCTGTAGTTATATTGCTCCTGCGTACAATGGCAATATATTTATGTGGGACGATTCCTTTATTACAATGTTTTGCCGCTATGGTCGGAATTTCTTTCCGTTTCAACGTACTCTGGACAACTTCTATGCAAAACAGCACCCCGACGGATTTATTTGTAGGGAGATTCATGCAGATGGTTCGGACTGTTTTGAACGTTATGATCCTGTAAGTACAGGGCCTAATCTTTTGCCATGGTCTGAATGGCTTTATTTTACTCAGTTTGGTGATATGGAACGTCTCAATAAAGTCTTTCCGGTGTTATCTGCTTATTATAAATGGTTGAAATTGAACCGTACGTGGCGCAATGGCACTTATTGGAGTAGCGGATGGGGAACAGGTATGGATAATATGCCTCGTGTTCCAGAGGGCTATAATACTATTTATAGTAATGGGCACATGATTTGGTTGGATGCTTCTCTACAACAGATATTTATGGCCAATATATTGTTGAAGATGGGCTTTTATTTGGAGCGTTGGCAAGAGATAGAAGAATTTGAAGATGATGTGAAGCATTTGTCTGCATATATTAATCAAAATATGTGGAGCCCGAAAGATCATTTCTTGTATGATCAATATGCTGACGGTAGCTTGAGTAAAACAAAAGGTATATATGCCTATTGGGCATTGCATACTGATGTGCTACCAAAAAGTCGATTGGACTCTTTAGTTAGTCATCTTGAAGATACAACGACATTCAACCGTCCTCATAGAGTTGCCTCGTTGGCGGCCAATCATCCTAAGTACAAGGCAAATGGGCGCTATTGGGTTGGTGGCGTTTGGGCACCGACAGATTATATGGTGATATCGGGTTTAGTTGATAAGGGATACCGCCAACTGGCCTTCGACATTGCCCGCAATCATTATGATAATGTCTTTCAGGTATATAAGAACACGGGAACTTTTTGGGAATATTATGCTCCCGAAAAAGCTGAACCGGGATTTATGGCTCGTAAGGATTTTGTCGGTTGGACAGGTCTTCCACCTATTTCTGTTTTAATAGAATATTTGTTTGGTATTCGTGCTAATGTTCAGGATGGTAAGATGGTAATTGATGTACATCTTACTGATGGTTATGGCATATCTCGTTATCCATTCGGAAAAGATGGGCTAGTTTCTATTAAGGTGAAAAAAAGAACGTCTGCCGAAGAAAAACCTTGTGTCACAATTGAGACCAATGTACCTTTTGAACTTACTTTGATGTGGGGCGATCATAAAACGGTTTCGAATGTGAAAGTTGGTAAGCAAACATTTTAAGCGTTTTTGATGATGAGAAAAAAGATATTATTTTTAGTGACTGTCTTCGTCTGTGGTCTATGTTATCCACATTCATCTTTCAGAAGTAAATCGGTGAAATATGATTGTACGGTAGTCATCGCTTCGGATTTGCATTTTGATTTATTGCCCGAAACAGATCAATACTTTCATGTGGTCGCTATCAATCATTTGGAAAATCACTTCCGTTTTCCAAAGACTGCTCCGCAGGGTATTGCTGGAGAATTGCTAAAAAAATTGGATTGTGTGGCATTGGCTGGTGATATGTTTGATAAATCGCGTCCCGAAATTCTCAATTTATATCGTCAGCGCTATGAAAAAGGGGTGGGAGAACGTCGTATTCATTATAATGTTTTTCCTGGCTTGGGCAATCATGATATAAATCCGGGGGTATCTGACAAAGGTGCCGATAATTTGAAAGGACGTGCCTATACTTTTCATTATATTGATTCTGTGTTGAATGCTAAATTACTGAAAGGTGAAATATTGAATTTGGATTCGTCAAGTCGTAGCTATTCATGGAATGTAGGCAATGTACATTTTATTAATGGTGAATGTTGTGCTGGAGATACTACTTATTGTAAAAGTAATTTTGAATGGCTTGAAAAAGATTTGAAAAAATATGCTTCTTGTGGTGCACCTGTGGTTTATATTCAACACTATGGCTTTGATAAGTGGGCGCTCGATTGGTGGCCTGAATCGAGCCGTAATCGCTTATTTGATATATTAGAAAAATTCAATCTTGTAGCTGTTTTCGTAGGCCATGCTCATACTGCTACGTTAGAACATTTTCGAGGTCATACAATTTATCAGGTTAACAATGCTTGGAAGGATGATGATGGACCTGGTTCTTTTGCCGTATTACGCATAAAGGGAAATGCTGTTTCAATAGAAACATGTAGTGTGCTGGATGGAAAAGGTGATTTTAAGGTGATAGAACCTTCAATTAATTATATGCTTCTTCCATGGAAGGCTCTCTAGATAGATAGTACTAATATAGTAGATGATAAATTTGGCAATAGATTTGGGAGGTACGAATATTCGAACCACCCAAATAGATAATGTCCATATTTTGTTTTTTTCTTTAAAAAGATTGTAATATGTTGGGAACTTTCGAATTGTGAATTCTAGATAGAAATGTTATTTCTGCATGATAGAATACAACAAGATTGAAGGATCTATTTTTTTCCGAAAGTATTCTGCCCTTGTTCTGTTCCCGAAGGTTTTGGCATTACAGAATCTGTGGGGGCCGGTTTGCCGAGTACTGGTATCCCTTGCGAATTCCAATTCATTTTTTGTATTCGGATACTGTTTACTACACCTTCTTCACGGATCATTGTTGCATTCGTATTTTTGGTGACCGTTTTGACTTGATACAAAATAAACCATTCGCTGTTGTCGGGAGAAGGAACAAATGATACACTTGCCGGTCCAAACAAACCGTTCCTTTCCGATTGCATGAAAACGGGTTCTCTGCTTTTTGTCCATGATGTTGGATTTAATAAATCGCTGTTTGCATTGGCCGACAGCATACCTTCACAATTATAGTACGTCCAGCAACCGCTTGCCGAATAAAAAATGAGAACTTTCTTTTTATCTCGTGAAAAGGAACATTCTGGATTTTCATTGACGTAGATAGGATATGCAGCTCGCATACCGTCAGGGTTGATCCATTGTCTTTCCCATTCGTATTTAGGATAAGATATCATCACTCGTTTTGAATCAAGCGTCCACGGGTTCTTCATAGAAGCGATATAAATGCATTGTGTTTCGGCTTCTATCCTCCTCTTCGGCCACCCCGACCATAATAAATATTGTTTGCCTTTATTGATAAATGTTGTAGGGTGAATGCCCCAATTCCATTCGGGATTGGTCATGATAGCCCCTCTTAGGTGGAATTTCCCTTTCATCGGATCGGGCGAATCGTTTTCGATTACATATATTTGATGATTATCGGTATTACCGTCATCCGCTTCAAAATAAATATACCATTTGTTACCTATTCGGTGTATTTCTGGCGACCATAAATGATATTTGGCAAGAGAATCTTTTGGAGTCCATACGGTTTTGGGCTTTGCTTCGGCTACTTTTGTAATGTCTGTAGTTTCCCATAACGCAATTTTATCGCCCTGAGGCTGTTGCATCGTATAATAGTATTTACCCCTATAAAAGGTCGCTTGAGGATAACAACCTTCAGTGAAAAGAGGGTTGGTATAGGTGGCACCGTTTTTTTCATGTCCGGTACATGAAGCAAGCAGAATGAATAAAAAGAATAACACGGGTCTATTTATCTTCATAATTCTATTATAAGCGGTCTACAAAAATAAGACTTCATCCTTTAATATGAAAAGGATGAAGTCTTTTTAACAAACAAAAGTCCGTTAAGTTTTATAGTTGGACTGATAATGATAAATTACCATTCGATAGCTTGATCTTCGTCAGGTATTTGGGTATTGATATTGCGTTCAAGAGTCAAAGAACCTTTAACTGTATATGTAATACCTGAACCTGGCACCGAAGTATAATCTGTATATTCGTAATCAATATTGCTGATAATGACATAACGGTGCTTCAAATAGGGGCGAACATCATCCATCTCTTCTATGATGCGAAATGATGCCTCTTTGTTGTTTATAAAATTAACATTGGGATTGTCGCATCGAAAAGCGATAGAACCATTGGTCGTTCCGTTGAACGTTGCATAAATCTTATAGTTTTTGCGGTCTGTGCGGTTTTCATCAATAGTTCCGGCATAGAAGAATACCGTATTCTCATTTACTGCGTAACCTGTTACGGTACTTGTCACAATAGAGCCATTACCTTCATCTCCTTTGATATAGTTTAGTAATGTAGTTCCAGAATAATCCCCAGAAAAGCTATTGAAAGGCATAATTCTGAGTAAGGCTTTTCGATAGTTTTTACGAGGGTTGGACTGATAACCATAGGAAGGATTATCGACTACAGTAATTGGAAGAACCCACTTCTCCGACATATCAATACCACGGAAATCGAAAGCGATATTGAGTAAACCCACGTCTTCGCCAGCTTTAATTTGAGCTGTTTCGGGTAATGTAGCATACTGGTTCATCTCATGATAGTACAGATCGGTACGGCTTTGATAGCGTGCTTCGTTTAAAGTACTCAGCGTATCGGGGTCGAGAGCAACATGTACCGTGATGTCTTTTTGATTGGTAGTAGAGCCGCTTACAATTACGGGTAGATCGTAACTGGAACGGCCTTGGCCTATAATATAATTTCCAGTGATGTCTTTACGACTATAGGGTACATAAATTTCTGTTACCCCTTGACTGTTTAGCGGCGAGCGGAAGCCAATATATTGGCTATATTGTTCGTCTTTCCATTCATCATTGCATGAAGTTCCCACTAATATCAATGATAGTAGGGTTATTAAAATATATAACTTTTTCATATCTTTTTCTATGTATTAAAAATCAATCATAAGATGTCCAACCTGGAGTTTGGGTTAAGCGT
>JAAYUD010000095.1 GCA_012517855.1 Bacteroidales bacterium | reverse complement strand
GCAGTGAATACGATCTCTGCTTCAGCGCCTTTGACATTCTTCAGCTCGGCTTTGAATTTGACAGGATCCTGCATCTGAGCATGCAAACTAACAACACTCAACAACAAGATGAACACTGTGAGAACTTTTTTCATCTAAATAGTATTTTAATTAAGTTTCCAAATATATTTATTACAAGACGTCCAAAACCCCATTAGGGTTACTCTTTTTTTATTAAAAAACATTAATCGCACTTCCTTTTATGGATAAATTCAGAAAGAATATACATGAAAACAAGTGAGACAAAAATATATAATATAACCGAGGGCACAAAAGAATATGACAACATATTAGATTATTTTATATAAGAGGAGACTCCTTTTAAAGACAGAGTCTCCCCAATATAACATAATAGTGATCTCGAATACTATATATGCATTAAATTACTTAAATAATTCGGCTAACTTATTGGCTAAAGATTCACCACGTAATTTATCACTAACCAACTTGCATTGAGCATCTATAAGATAAATAGCAGGAATAGCACGGACATTATAAAGACTTGCTACTTCGCTACGATCGAGATAACTTGGCCAAGCCATTTTCTCTTCGGCAACTGCTTTTTTCCATGCAGACTCATCCTTATCAATAGAAATACTGATGATTTGCAATCCCTTATCGGCATAGGCCGTATAAAGTTTCTTGAAATTAGGAATTTCCATACGGCAGGGATGACACCAAGATGCCCAAAAATCGAAAATAACATACTTCTTACCTTTACAAAGTTCGGCCAGTGAAACGAGCTTGCCGTCGTTATCTTTAAGTTTAAATTGTGGAACCTGTTTACCGGTATAATCAGTAGGGAACAATTCTTTCTGAACCATTTTTCCATAATAAGAGTTTTTGGCAACAGTGCTCAACTGATTATAAAAAGGCTTAGCCGACTCATCAAAATAGTTCCATAAATCGACCATCAAGAAAGGCCCCCACCAAGAATCTTTATTATCGCGAACAACTTGGCTATATTTCTGTTCCACCGTTTTAAAGAAATTTGCTTCGGCCTGATTAGCAGCCTTATATTCCTCACTTTGTTCTATTTGTTTGAGAAGTACGGTATCCTTCTTGTTTCTAGCAGAATAATAACGATCCCAAACATTGGTATATTTCTTACTCTTTGCATCGTACATTTGATTAAGTTCATTACGAACACTAACCTTTTTCAGATATTGGTCGGTCAAAGAGCTACCTTTTGTAAAAATTTCAAAATGATAAGAATCTTTACCCTCTACCTTTGTAGATACAGCCTTACCAGTCATGACAATTTTACTATTATTCAAAATAAAAGAATAAGAGCCATAACTATCTTTGATTAAAAGAAGTACTCCACGCGGATCTTTCTGCGAACCTTTAAATACGAACTTACCATCTCGCACCGTAGCCGCATTGAACGGTTTTTGATTACCATGAGATTTCTCTACCAATTGAACAATCAAACCCTCTTTCAGCCCCGAAATATGACCTGTAATGATATAGCTTTTTTGTGCGGCACAAGGTAATGTCGCAAGCACTATTATACATATAAGATAAACGAACTTTTTCATTTTTACTTGATTATTATTTATTGAAATTAAAAATTTTAATCTATTCATTTTGCCGTTACACCTAAGTGAAACGGCAAAATTATAATTAAAGACTCTTTTTTATTTATCTACATTTTGCGTAATTGTACCATTTCCATGATTCTCAATAGCCCCTTGCGGAAAAGGCATTGTCCACATATAAGAATCGGGAGCGAGTGAATAATTGGTACCGTTCTCTGTTTTAGTCAAGGTTCGAGCATAAGCTGTCTCCAGATTATAACGACGATTGTCACAGAATGGAACAATCGTTAAAATAAGTGCGTTATCTTTGGTACGACGTATATAGTCTATTGCCTCTGGTACTGTTGCAGCAGTTAGGTCTTGATATTTAGAAGCAAGAATACGTGTTTTACGAACTGTATTCAATACAGACATCGCATCAGATACACTACCGGAGCGAGCCAAACACTCGGCCTTAATCAAATAAACCTCTGTCGTAGTCATGCCACCATAATTGAAACGACCACTTAGATTAGCATAATAATAGGTCTGATCGCCTACAGTACGCAATTTCCATCTACATTTAAATTGAGTATCACCATCCTCAAACTTAGCCCCTCGATCCACTCTAATCGTTTTTTCGGAAGTAGAATAAGAAGATGGACCGTTACGAAAATTATAATTTTCGACATTAGTATATCCCATTGGCGAAGGAATGGTCTGATATTTAGTCGGATTATCCAACGTCTGTTGATATTGGACATAATAAGCATTCCAGTCGAAAAGCGAATTATTGATAGTCAAAGCTTTATTGGCATAAGCAAGAGCATTAGTATAATCGCTCATTTGAAGATAAACTCGTGCGGCAAAAGCATAGCCGGTCGCTTTATTGGCCTGTAAAATCGTCGCAGCTTTATCCGGCAAATCGGGCAACGCTTTAGCAATATCATCAAGTATGAAATCATAAATACCTTTAACACTTGGTTGAGTATAAGAAGCTCCAACCTGCGCACTAGTGATAAGAGGTACTCCACCATCTGTTGAAGCAGTCGAGGCATTATATGTTTTAGAATAATAATTCACTAACATAAAATAATTCATTGCGCGAATAATGCGAGCTTGAGCAGCAACGACCGCACGTTGCAGGTCGGTGGCATTCGTGGCAGAAGCGGTATTTTCAAGAACGAGATTGCAAGTCGATATTGCGCCATATCCGACATAGTAAGTTGACTCATCAGACTTATTGAGGGTTACCCTATTGGCTGTGTTATCCCAAAAGTAATTGGCATGCCATAGTGGATAATAACTTAAATAAGTAGGACTAACGTAGTTATCGTTCAAAAGAATGACAGCTTGAGTAACATCCTCGCACAAAACGCCATATTCACTAAGAAGCAATGCTTCAAAATCAGTAAGTGAAGTCGGAATCTTTTGTCCCTTAGGAACATTGTCCAAGTATCCGCTGCAACTCGAAAGCAGAGGGGTAAAGCCCAATAATGCTACACAGACATAAATATATATATTCTTTTTCATTGTCAATATTATTAAGAATTAGAATTCAAATGATAAGCCCCATACATAATTTGGTGACGTATACCCTCCCACCATATATTTAGCAGCTTTACTTTTAGCAATTGTCAATGCATTTTCTACATTAAACTGCAATTTTGCATTGCTGAGATAAATTTTGTGCAACAACTGAGAAGGCAAACAATAAGACAAAGAGAGATTTGCTAAACGCAAATTAGAAGCATCAATAACATTTATATCGGCATATCCATATATAGTAGAACTATTCGAATTATAGTCACTATTTTCAGGAAATAGTGCCCTCGGGACATTCGTTTTCAATTCATCGCCAGCTTGTCTCCAACGATTAGTAATAGCCTTATTTACAGGAGCAAATGAAGCAGCATATCCCATTAAAGCACTATTGTATGTATTTGACAACATAGGCAAATCGGTGTTACGAAGCTTATGTCCCCCTCTATACACCCATAAGCAAGAAAAATCAAAACTTTTGTAACGCAACATCAGGTTCAGAGAGGCATTTGTCAAGGGTTCTGTAGTACCGGCATATACAATTGCATCAAGAGTCTGAGGGTCATCAACAGTTGCCTGACCACTTCCATCATAAACTTGAGGTAACCCTTTGTTATTTAATCCGGCCCACTTGTATGCATAAACGGAAGCATAAGGATTACCCACAATAGGATAAGCAGAAGGATAATCTAATTGTAAATAATAAACCGGAGCTTTGACGTTTACATAAACAACTTTATTCTTATTATAGCTGTATGTAGCAGTAGCATTAAAGTCGAAATTCCGACTATGAATAATATTTCCACTCAAAGTCATCTCGACACCACGATTTCTCATTTTGCCATTATTAATCATATAAGTGTTATATCCGAATCCTTCGGTAGGAACTCCCATCGTATTGGCCAAAAGATCGGTTCCCATCTTATTATAGTATTCGACAGTACCGTTTAATCGGTTATTGAAAAGTGAAAAATCAACACCTATATTAGTAGTAGCAGTTTTTTCCCAACGGAGATTAGGATTGGGTCTGCCTACAATATAGCCTTGAAGAGCATTAACTCCTGCATTTTGCGAATAACTGGCAGTCATGTAAGGAGCTGCATTTTTTGCTATATTACCACCAATACCATAAGAAAAGCGAAGTTTCAAACGATTGACCCAAGATACTTTAAAGAAAGACTCACGATCAATATTCCAACCTGCACCAAATGACCAGATTGGTTTCTTCTGATATTTTGAATTAGTACCCCACAAATTTGAACGATCCCAACGTATACTACCCGTAATCATATACTTATCGTCATAAGAGTAAGCCGCATTACCATAAAAAGAAATAAAACGATCATCTGTATAACGATTATAAGCAATATTGTTCTGACCAAATGAGCCGCCTCCTAGGAGTCCATAAGTATTGGCCAGTATTGCAGCATTTACTAGAGAAAACGAAAGCATATCAGGATCATAATTGTAGAGCGTATTATTATCATAATCCAGCTTAGTTTGTCTTACTTCTTGACCGAAAAGAGCTGTAACATTATGCTTTTCTGCAAAAGTTCGATCAAAATTTAATTGTTGTCGGAAAGTAAAAGCTTTGGACGTCTGATTTTCCCGATAGTAAATATTTCCATAAGGAATGTTATATACAGTACCAGACATACCTGCCGTTGCATAGGAATTAACCATGTTACGAACGTAATAAGAATTTTTATCGTATAAAGTATTCGATTTGTCATAGGCATATTCATATTGACACATCAAATCATATTTTAGAAAAGGTGCAAAAGTAATGCCCAATTTGCCATACACACGATTAATAAAATCACGAGAATTATTCAAATTACGACCAATCTCATCCAAAGGAGTAATATCCATATTATATAGTCCATTGCTATTAATAATAGACATCGTACTTTTTGACAATCTAGATGCAGCTGTAGAAGTATAATAGCTGCCATCATCATTTACCAAACGATCGTAAGGCATATAAGTGAAACCGGGGCTCATCGCATTAAAAGTCTGGTTAGTCGCATTTTTAAAATAAGTATAAGTACCTATATCAAATTTCAACCAAGATGTCATATCAAGTGAATTTTTCAAATCAAAGCCAATTGAATTGTCTTTGGAATACTTATCGTTGAATTTATTATTTCTATAAGATACCGAACCCATAAAATTATTTTGATCGGAGGCTTTACCAAATGCCAAATTATACTGTTGATAAAGCGCATCGCGCTTTGCATATTTGGCCACATCATCATAATAATGATAGCCTTGGGAAGCTAAATTGGCCAATGTCGCATCGGATACATTCTTCGTCGTATTACCTGCGTAATAATTCAAGATGGCCTTTATACCCTGAGTTGTATAGGCATTGTTATCAAGTATCGATTGTGCGTAGGTTGCAGCATTAGCTCCTTGAAGATTTGGATTACTTGAAGCCCATTCTTTTTCCAAATCAATCATATCAGACGAACTGGCCAGACGTCCTTTATAAAAATAATAGGGATGAAGAGTCAATGAAGAAGAAAAAGAAACTGAAATCTTATTTTTCTTGGCCTTCTTAGTGACGATAACAACAACCCCATTGGCTGCACGAGCGCCATAAATACTGGCAGCAGCAGCATCTTTCAATACAGTAATACTTTCAATATCCTCCAAATTAAGGTTCGGAACACTCTCTTCTAATCTTCCATATTGATCATAGCGAGTACTTTCAATAGGAAAACCGTCAATCACATACAACGGATTGGTTATACCATTCATGGTTGTTGTACCACGAATCAAATTGGACGACGCATTATAACCGGCAATCTCTCCTTCAAGCATCGTCGATAAATTACTATAACGCTTTTGTTCAAGTTGATCCGTAGTGATTTTAGTAAACGAACCCGTAGCACGTTCTTTAGATATTGTTTGGTAACCTGTAACAACGACGTCCTTGAGATTCTGCACATCATCTTCAAGCACCACTTTAACATTAGCACCTATTTTGACACGTTGACGCACATCTTTCTTTCCGATATAAGAGATAAGCAACGTGGTATATTCTTTGTCAATGGACAAAGAGAAAACGCCATTCACGTCGGTAGCGGTACCTACACCTGTCCCCTCTTCACGTATAGTCGCACCGATGAGCGGTTGCCCGTCTGACTCATAAATGGTTCCTTTCACTTTACCGATCACTCGTTTTTTAGGCGTTTCCTGACGCATTATCATTTTTTCTTGACGTGGAGTGATCAGTATTTTATTACCGACCATTGTATATTGCAAACGACGAGACGTCAAAACATCACGCAATACCGTTGCAACAGTCTGCTTATTAACTTTGAGCGTTACACTTTCCTTACTATCTATTTCGACATCACGATAAGAAAAAGTATACTTTGTCTGTCTTTCAATAATTGCAAACAATTGCTTAAGCGAAGCATTTTCTACAGAGACATTAATTTTAGCATTCTGAGCATACAACAAAAGCGGAGAAGCCAAGAAAAAAAAGAAGACAACTAGACAAAAAATTGATTTTAATCCATTATCTTTGTTACTCTTTGATGATGAAAATTCATGTTTCATACTCATTAAGATTAAAATTGGGTTGATTTGGGTTTATTAATATTATCTCTCTATTCTATTATCGAACTTAATCGACTAACGGTGTCGGAGAGTTTCGCAGATTCTCCGGCACTTTGTACAAGTTATGTTGAGTCCATTTATTATTTCCTCTTTTTTAGTTAAACATTATATTCTTTTTGCTCTCTCTATATAAATAGCATTTCCGTTAATCTGATAGCTGAATCCATAATGAATACTCAAAATCTGTATCACTTCACGAATATTAGTCTCGTCGAACATACCGGTATACGTATCGTTCAAATTGACAGATTTATCTGTATGAATAGATAAACCGAACTTACGTCCTACACATTCCAACACAGTTTTCAATGGTTCCGAATGAAAAACAAGATCGTGGGTCATCCATGCCGTTTCAAGTTGATTGTCGGTCTCAACAAGCTGCATTTTACCTGAGCGTTTCTCATATACAATTTTTTGATTAGGGTGTACATCTAGTACCTGATAAGGCGGACGATTGGCTACTACTTTGACATGTCCTTTCACCAATGCCATTTCTACCTTATCTTTATTTTCATAAGAATACACATTAAATTGCGTACCAAAAACCTCTATATCAATAAACTTCGTATTAACAATAAATTTCTTATCAGCATTATGTACCACACTAAAAAATCCTTCGCCAGTGAGTTGTACCTGTCTGTTATTCAAGCCAAAGTCTTGTTTGTAATCCAATTCGGACTTTCCATTAAGACGAACTGTCGTACCGTCCGGAAGTCTAACAGTTGTTCGTTCACCTTCAGCAGTCTTTACTGAAATTTGATTGGTCGTGAGAGCAGCCATTTGCCTATTGTCTATAAACAAATAAACCGACAATGCGGAAAGAATTAATAAAAGAGCAATACTTGCATACTTTAAAATATTTCTTCCAAATTTTCTGATAGCATATTGTTTCAAACCAATTTGAGATTCTATCTTTGCAAACATCTGCCGGCGAACTGATTCATCAATAGGTTGCACTTGTTTTAACGAATCCCACTCTTTTTCAAGCATGGAAGCAATTTCATTATCACTACTCCCTCGCACAGCCTGCCTAAGAGCCATCAACTCGTCAGTCGTCAGTACATTCGAAATATATTTTCGAATCAAGTCATTTATATCATATATGTTATTCATCTTTTTATTCCTTATTTATATATAATAGCCTATAGAAAGAAAAGTATAACACATATATTAATATGTTATAAAACATGTTTTATAATTTCAGATAGCATCATAGTGCTAAAAATAAAAGAATACGTCATAAAAAACTATAGATTTTGAGGAGCCTATGCCTTTACAAAGGGATCACCTGTAAACGTAAGAAGGTTTAATCAATCAGACTCTCTAACCTGCGGCATAAACAGAATTGTCGTATGCTAGTTTTATCGGCGACTTCTTTAAGATCTTTCATCACAAGAAAAAACTAACGTATGTCGCTGTAATAACTAACGGAAGTTACTGCGGTAACTAACGGAAGTTATACTGACAACTAACGTTAGTTTCTTCTACGACATCCGTTAGTTACCGCAGCAACATACGGTTGATTTTTTTTGCAAAGTAAAATAAGGCCGTCGGTGTCGTATGTTAGTTTTTCTGGTGACGTCCTTAAGTTTTTTTGAAAACGTATGGACGTTACCGATCTCAGGGACATATGTAGTTTTAGGAGGGTAAAGAAGACATAGATCTGTTGAAATAATCCATTCTTACTGATACTTAAAGACGACTTATGCGAGTATGAACAGCCCTACTATTTCTATTATACTTATAGCGCCTCTTCCCGTCATGCTTAACGATTGTTTATCAGACTTATACACACAATATGTAACTAAATGGAACATCTTAAAATACATCTTCTCGCTGAGAATCAGCGTTCTATAATTTTTCATACAAGTATATTGATAATGAGCGATATAAGTGGTCAATGGAAGACTAGTGTCCGAGAATCACTTTTTCGGAACGTAAGCGTCTCCGCGATTATGCGTTGTTATTAAAATAAAAAATACAATACTTTATTTATGCGTTGTTTTTGTATCTGTCAGGAAGTAGTTCCCGATATTTTTCCAGTGGCGTGTTGGGCTGCCACTCTGCTGTCGTGTTGATGATATCGGTGAGATATTGGAACAGATTTATTCCATTCATGCGACATGACAATGCCAGCGTGTAGAGTATGGCCCCCCTTTCGGCACCTTTATGGCTGCCGAAAAACAGGGAGTTCCTTCTTGAAATTGAGAAATAGCGGTTCATCCGCTCTACTGTATTGTTGTCCAGCCTTGTCGCCCCGTGCTTGAAGATGTTCTCGATGGCGTCCCATTCATTTCTCATATAGACGACCGCCGCGTATAGCTCGCTTTTGGGAAGCAGGCTGGGATCTGATTCTATCCGATCGAGGTGCGCCCTTATTTCTTCCAGGACCGGAGGAGCATATTCGTTTCGGAATCTGCGATTCTTCTCTTCCGTCCAGTTCTTTTCTCCGATTCGATGTTTGTGCTCCTGATGATACAGCTTATTGATCAACCCCACCATCTTTCCTGCCTCTTCGTCCTCACCGCAATCAATAAATTTCCGTTTGACGTGTTGCAGGCAGGCTATTCGGGTGATATGGGGATAACCTTCTTTTTGAAGTTTCCGATAGGGAGAGTAGCCGTCGCTTTGTATGACGCCCCTGTAGTCTTCCAACTCTCGCAGAATCACATCTTCCGACCGTGAACCGTCCCGGTAAAGGACATACAACAGCTTGCTCCTCATTCCGATGATTACCCACAGGTACCCTTTTCTGACTCCGCTTTCCTTGCCGTTCTCTCCCCTGACGAGTATTTTGTAATACGTCTCATCGGCGGAGATATAATTATCCCGAAGAACGGTTTGTGCGGTACACTTGTAGAGATTCTCCAACAACAGGGACGCTCTTTCAATCAGCTTATGGGCGGTAGGCTTTTTCAGAGTGAAGCCATGGCTTTCAAAATAACCGATGATTCGTTCCATCGGTACGGATTGTATGTAGCGAAGCTCCATCAGTCCGGCGATAAAGGAGGCGTCGTAATTGGAGTTCAAGAAAGCCGAAGGGGGAGTCTTGCCCGTATAGACGCGGCCGTCTTGTGTATAAGAGTGGATTTTGTAGACGTGTTTAATGAAACGCATGGGCACGCATTCGTAACGAATGGATATACGCAGCTTCTCCGACAACGGCCGAGCCTTGTTCCTGTCGAACTCCGCCTGCTCGGGGTAGATGTCGTGTTCTTCCACCTCCATGTCCGCATGCATGTCACGCCTGGCCCCGTTATTCTTCCGGGCCTTCCTCTGAAGGCTTCTTTCCTCTTCCTGCCGCCGCCTTTCCTCATCTGTAAGAAGCCCCGACGGGGGGAGCTGTTTCTCGGATGTGACGGCAATCAGTTTGCCCAGTCCCTTGCAGACGCGTTTTTGTTTGCTCAGGGATTCACCTTTCTGAAGGAGTGCCTCCCTAAGGGATGCCACTTCCGTTATAAGTTCCGTAATTTGCTCGGATTGTCTTTTCTCTTGTTCGCGCAAATCATCAATCAGCTTTTTATAGCTGTTAATTTGCTGTTTCAACAGTTCGACAATCTCTTCCTTTCTCATAGTACAAAGGTACCAAAAATCACCGACATATCAAACAAAAAACTTGACTTTATTTGTGATTAATCCACTATAAACAGGCTCTTTCAGCTATATCCGGAAACGCTTTCGCAGCCTTACAGACTTCAGCGACACTCCGCTGAGAATAAAGGAGAGTGTGTTCCATCCGATCTCGTAATTGCCCGTACGCGGGTTGAAAACGGGTACTTCGAAACTGCCGCCCTCAAGCCGTTTGTAATACAGCAAAAAACCGTCGCCGTCCCACTTGAGTATCTTCACGCTTTGTCTTTTCTTTCCGAAGAAGATGAATGCGTCACCCGAAACGGGAGAGAGCTCCTTCATCTCAGAACGTATCATCTTGTAAAGTCCGTCAATACCCCGATTCATTCGGACATACCCTTGATACAGGTAATATTTGTTGCTTGACGTCAAAGAGTACATGACTCGCCCTCCATTCTTTCGTAACTCCGAATCAGATCCGTTAGACCCTCGGGAGTCGCCGCTTTAACGGTGACACTCGTACCGCTGTTGAAGGTGATATGGATGCCCTGTAATGGAGGCGCCTCTCTCGGGGTACCGGACGCCACTATCGGTGTGAACATCCGCCCCGCCTCCTTGACGTCGGGTATGGAGCCACCGTAATAGCGATGGAGAACCTCTTTCTTTAGCCCGGATACCGAATGCCCACGGTCGAGCATCCAGCTGCGCATCCCATTCAAGTCCGTACGGTTTTTAGCCGCAATTTCTGATAAACTGCAGTGATAATTCACTGTGAGTTCCTTACCGAACATCTCCCACAAATGTCGAAATCGCATTTCTGCCGTTTTTGATCGTACCATTTCTAATTTCATTTTTAATTCACCACAAAGGTAACGAGCCGGAGATAAACGGAAAAGGCATAATCGCCGAGACGCTTACTTCGGAACGTTTTTGGAGATGAATATTTGGGGCGATACTGATACTATTTTAACCATACCGAACAGATTCTTTTTGATAAACAGTCACTATGTTTGCATATGCCAACAGTGGCTAGTCCATACTAATAAACTTCAAAGGAAATTGTCTCATGGGGGGCTTTCTGCCCCCATGAGACAGCATCCCTCGAATGTTTTTCATGGATTTAGACAAAAAAGTAGGCACGATAATAATTGAATACTATGATTTGTAAACCCCCAAAATACAAATAACAATTAAAACCGTACCACTATGCACAGAAACAGAATTTGCTTCAAAGGACAAAAGATTTTGGTAGGAATCGACGTGCACATAGATTCTTGAAGAGTAACATACGACAATATTCCATTATCAATATGAAATATAAAAATTCATCAGTAATCATAATATATCAAAAATAGCTTGCAAAAGACACTATTTATATCATCCTTTTTATCCATATTGTCTCACATTATTGTATTATATACTACATAATGATAACCTGAAAACAAAAAGACGAAACCTGCTAATCTAAATATGCTATAATATAAATTTTGCGAACCATAAGAGTATCACACCAAAAATAAACTTTCCTGCCCATATAACAATGTCAAAAACGAAATGCATCATTTCGTTCATACACTTATTGATAATAAAATAAAACGAATTGATAAACACACAAGAATAGAGAAAACATATTTTTATCATAAAATAATAAATAAATAATGACTTTTGGGCTATGAAATTATTATTTGGAGGAATTAATCAAGAAGGAAATAAAGAATGCCTTCGGAACAATAAAGAAATGAATTATCAGACAATATTCATTCATTGCTCAATCTCAAAAGGATTGATAATCGAAAAAGAGGTTGGAATATACAATTATGTCATATTTCTAATAAAGGGAGCTTGCAGACTGGAAGAAAAGCTTAAAGAAAAGCACATCATCTATTTGGAAAGTTTTTTCTCTCTATCACATGATCAGACAGCAACAATAGAAATAGAAGAAGACTGTAATTTTATCTTTTTAAAATACGAGAGTCTGAACAATTCTTTCGATACGGCATTTCTTGAATCGCTCGAGCCACTCAAGGAAAAGATCAAATACAGTTTCACTACATTACCAATACGCAATCCACTAAATTCCTTCTTAAATCTTGTCATTACAACAGCAGGTATGGGGCTTGACAGTTTAGAATACCAAAGGTGTGCAAAAGGTCTTTTTTTCATATATTTGAGACAGCTGTATACCAAAGAAGAAATATTACAAACATTCTATTCTACAGTCTGTGCAAAAATGGATTTCAAGAAATTCGTATTGGAAAATTACATGAAAGTAAAAACGATAGAGCAGCTTGCTTCAATGATGCATATTGCTAAAAGTACATTCTACAAACGCTTTAACAAAGAATTCGGTCTTAGCGCCCAACAATGGATTATCAACAAGAAAAAAGAATGCATATTGCTCAATAGTACACAATCGAATATGACAGTAAAATCTTTAATGTATAAATCGGGGTTTGATACAGCAAGCAACTTTACACGATTTTGCAAAAGCAATTTTGGTTGTACACCGACGGAATTATTGGAAAACAAAAAAATAACAAACGATATACCACCCCGAAAAAAAATATATAAAGTGATAATAATATAAACTAAAATGATAACTTAATCTATATAGAGATAAATATTTTTGCAAAATCGAATAAAAAATCTTTAAACAAAGGATTAGAGAAACAGAACATAAGAAATACTACTAACAAAAACATCATACTAACATAAAAACAGAATGGTTATGAAATTACCTGATTCCATATTACAAAATGAAGCATCAAATGATGGTTCTACAATAAATTTGTATAAAGAAGGAAACAAATGGCATGCATTCGGATTATCTTCTTTTTTAGTAACATATATCTTGCCTTCTGTAATAATCAAAAAAATAGAACTTTTCGAATGTTACATTAAAAGTCCCATGTCAACAATATGCAACGACGAACTGAATGCATTGGCAAAAGGCAACATGATAATGACAAACGAAAAAGAATACATACAAATCAAAACCAACCAAGAGATCTATTCGGAAGAGAACTATTGCCAATGGTTGAAAAAAATCATCGATTAAACGTTCCTTTCAAAAGATATTCTCTCCTCAAAAGATTAAAAGCAGAGAATAACAACAAAAAGCAAAAAAGATAACCTTAGCGTCCTTCACGTTTGCTGCGCATTTCTCTAATCAAGAATCTATTAAATCTTATTTCAGAACGATGAATACGTAATATCTTTTTGTAAGATATAGCCTT
Organism: Bacteroidales bacterium; assembly: GCA_012517855.1. Classification (GTDB taxonomy): domain Bacteria; phylum Bacteroidota; class Bacteroidia; order Bacteroidales; family Bacteroidaceae; genus JAAYUD01. Next base: position 36,696 of record JAAYUD010000095.1, on the reverse strand, counting down.
ATGAAAGCGGTAATTGTATTCTTTCTCCAATTTTTCTATAGCAATACGATTATTGGATATTCCATCAAGGATCACTTTATACTGCGATTCGGAAAGGTTTTCTACATCACCTTGATGAACGAGCTGCCATGATTTATCGTTAATGGCGCGCTTTTGGTCCTGCAATTGAAAATAAATTGGAAAGAATTTAGCAGCTTCATCATCGGTCAATCCGGCATCTCGAATAATAAATTCTTGCAACTTAGCCCTAAATTCAGCACGAGATAGACGTGGACCACCCTCATGAGCAAAAGAGAACGGAACAAGCATCGAAAACAATACAAATGATAAAAGATATTTCTTCATGACTACATTTATTTAGCAGATTCTTCATTCGCGTCAGACAAAAAAGTATATAATTGATAACCATCAAGACGCGATGCGTCTACAGTCTCATCAATATATTTATCTTGGGTCAATTCGGTTGAAACACCAGACTTCTGCGATTTCGCAGATTGATCTCCTTCAACTAAATGAATAGCTTTAACCATCAATACAGCCCCTATAAACATAGCAGCCATATAAACATAGGGTTTGATTTTCACCCACTTAGTAACAGGCATATTTTCTATAGCTTCAGGGGCCTCCGGTAGTTTGTCCATCAATAGTGTAGTGAAATCATCAAAGTAGTCTTCGGGAACCTTAAAAGGATTTTCCTTACCTACCAGTTTAAGTAATTCGTTTTCTTCTTTCATGACTATAACTTCAAATTTCTCGTCTTTATATTGTTTAGACTTATATTTTCTAAAAAGGTTTAATAGTTCAATTCTATATATTTCTGTATTTTTTTTACGGCATGAAAATAAGATGCTTTAAGAGCTCCTACCGTTGTACCGAATACATCAGACATCTCTTCATATTTCATTTCTTGATAGTATTTCATATTAAATACCATCCTTTGCTTGACAGGCAAAGTCAGCAATGCCTCTTGCAATAAACGCTGTGCCTTATCACCGTTGAAATATATATCACAATCCAGTTTGTCCACCATACCAGCATCTGGATTGTCAAGACTCAATTCTGTTTGAGCTTTCTGTTTATTAAGAAAAGTGATACACTCATTCATAGCGATACGATAAAGCCACGTAGTCATCTTGGCGTCACCGCGGAAGAGGTTGATACTGGTCCAAGCTTTAATAAAAGTATCTTGCAATATATCATTAGCATCATCATGCGATAACACAATTCTTCTAATTTGCCAATAAAGTTGCTCTTTATAACGCTCCACAATCATTGTAAAAGCTTTGCGTTGAGTTTCTTCATTCTTAAGCAAATTCAATATTTCCTCTTCATTATACATCACTACTTTACTCATACTATTCAGTATTTCAAGTGATTAATAGCTTTATCAAGCGGTTTGTCAAATCCATAATGATCGTTACAATACACCAATGAATGATTGGCAGCCAAATACACCGTACGATAGTCAATAAACAAGGGGATGGCATTAAAGCCATAAAAACGGCGCCCCATATTCAACCCATTCTCCTTTATTTTTTTCCCTTCTTCCGTCTGAGGTTCCTGGCCAGTAGAAAGACGAATACGATCCATTTTCTCTTCTTTCGGATAACCAAGAACAAAATAGGCCAAGTCGAGCGGACGTTGCAAGCGAATACATCCATGACTCACACCTCTTTCTTCACGTCCAAATGTACCTCGAGAAGAAGTATCGTGCAAATATACAGAAAAAGGATTTGGAAACCTAAAAATTATTCGACCTAAATCGCTTGCTTCACCACTGTCTTGTATCAATCGAAAAGGGATACCTCCCTTCAGAAATTTAGACCAATTGATGCGCCTGGAATTTAATTGATGTCCTTCTTTATCGAAAACCCTAATATTATTGCGACAAAAATAACTAGAATCACGAACAAAAGCAGGAATCATCTCTTTGCGAATTATTTTAGGTGGAATCTTCCACGTTGGGTTCAATTCAAAATAAGTAAGCGCCGAAGTCAGCATCGGCGATTTATGCTGAAATGAGCCACAGCAAATTTTCATCTCAAAAAGAGTATCCTTTACAAGATCAACAGCCTTGAGCATAAAAGCCGCAGTGTTGACATAGACATAACGCTTCCCCATCAATTGACGGAATTTCCAACGAGCTCGCTCCAGATTGGCACAAAGACATTCAGACTTGCGTCTGTCATGTGATAAAATAAGTTCGGTTTGAAGCTTTTTGTAATATAAAGTACGAGGTTGAATATCCGATAGAGTTTGAATCGGATGTGACTTTATTCCTTCGAGCATCTCCAAATCAAATTTAATTGTGGGGTGCTTCAATGGAATATTAAATAGATGAAACATTTTCTTTCTTCGATTGGCAGGTGGTGCCACCGTATCCGGATATGCACTCAAATCTTCATACAAATTATTATAGATAGGAGCCGGATTCACAAAACCATATTGCAAACCATTAACATAACAAAGATAAGTTCGAGTTAACAAATATTCCAATCGAGCAGCACATAAATTCCGATGATCACTTTCATTGGGTTCACACCGCCGCCAATTTCGTTCTGCATCCAATATATTGTTTAAGCCCAGCAATTCCGGACGAATTCCATGCCGTTTTAAATCACGAAGAAAGTGAATAAAAGTTGCCTGCCGTTTCGCACCACCAGCAGAGATCCAAATTAATTCTCCACCTCCGCTATAATATTTTATCATAGCCGAATCACGAGACGGACTAGAATAGCGTACAGATACGACATCGGTAATAACTTGACGAACAAAAGCAGAATCTATATCCGAATGTTTCCACAGTCCCTTACATGAAATAAAAGATAAAGCCATTATCATAAAGGATACAAAAAGTAGTATAGATGGTATAATGCCTTTTCTCATTCAATATTATTTTAAACGTCGATACACATATTTTCATAAGCCAACAACGTATCCTGGAAAGTTTGCTGAGCCTCATTAAGCAACGGGGTTTCATCCTCATAACGCGCTGAGAAATGGCCGATAATGAGTCGGCCGACATGAGCATCACGGGCAATCATCGCAGCCTGAGTAGCCGTTGAATGATATGTCTCTTTTGCCCGAGCAATATCATTATCATCAAATGTCGCTTCATGAAACAACAAATTCACCCCGTCAATCAACGGAATAATTTTAGGAACATAGCGAGTATCCGAACAATAAGCATACGAACGTGGATCGTAAGAAGGAATAGTCAATCGTTCATTAGGTATTACTTCGCCTTCATCTGTTGTAAAATCAGCACCATTCTTTATTAAATTATAGTGACTCATCGAAACACGATAAAAATCGGCCATATCCCGTTTCAGATGATTTGGCAATTTCTTCTCTTTGAAAAGGAAACCGCAACAAGGGAGCCTGTGCGAAAGAGGAATAGTATGAACCTCAACGGTACGGTCTTCGAATATAATAACAGATTCGGCAGAAGAAAATTCATGAAAGATCACTTTAAACGGAAGTTTATAACAAAAGAAATCCATCAGAGGAGAAAAAAGTTTCTCCAAACCTGCAGGAGAAAATATATGAAGCTCGGCAGTACGTCCCAACAGTCCGAAAGTAGAAATCAATCCTATCAATCCAAATACATGATCGCCATGAAGATGAGAAATGAAAATGTGATTCAAACGAGAAAATTTCAACTTCGACTTTCGTAGTTGTAGTTGCGCTCCTTCACCACAATCTATCATAAAAAGCTTCTCGCGCAAATTAATGACTTGTGAAGAAGAAAAGTGACGCGTCGTGGGCAGCGCCGAACCACAACCCAATATATGAACTTGAAATTTTTCCATTACTCAGCAAAGATAATGCAAGTAGAAGAGAATAGAAAATAAATTCATTTATTTTCACTCATATTTTACGATCTCTACTAACTCTAATATCTTTATTATCATTTACGATATAGCGTTCAATCGACCTGCAAACGATCTTGAAGGACAACTCGCAAAACTTCTTCCCAGAATGTTCGGGATTACCGAACCGACAAATACTCCAATTACTACTAAATGATAAAAGAGTCCACACATGATATTTATATTGTGCCAGTGCAAAGCTATAACAGACATCAAAACAGATAAAATGCTTTTGATAAACGACTTCATATCGATGGCAAAATACAAAAGAGCCCTCTTATTCAGATCATAAAGAGCATCATAAATTCATAAAAGATGATGGAAGCATCATATAAACGGGCTTCTTATTCTGATAATTTCTTATCAAGCCAACTCATTATCATAGCTTCATGTGTAAAACCTTCTACGTGTCCTTCGTTTGGAAACGCTCTATATTCTTTAGGAGAAGTTATCAAATTGTATGCCGCAAATCCACCCTCTACCGGACAATCGTCATCAAATAATGCAGGAGTATAAAGTACCGAACATTTTATTTTTGATGCAAATGAACGGGTATCTATCAAATCTTGTACGCAAAGCACTTCAAGATAAGAACATGGATTACCATAATATGCCAAATTGCGTTTCAATTCGCTTTGACAAATGGTGCGGACTTGTATTTGATGACGCATATCGCACGGGAATGGATCAAAATAGGCACAAGCGGCAATTCTATCAGAACACAATGCTGCCGTAGCCAATGTAAGTCCTCCACCTTGGCTACCACCTTTCACTCCAATGCGATGCGCATCCACTTCGGGACGGCTACAAAGAAAGTCTATGGCTCGAACACAATCCATATAAATACCACGATAGGCAACGCTATCGCTATTGCACAACTTATATCCCCATACTCCCGGAACACCAAAACCGGGATGAAAGACATCTGCACTGATACCGTGTCCACGTACACAAAGAGCTAGTTCTACCCTATCTGTATCATCATTCAAAAAGCCATCGATGTTTTCAAATCCATAGCCGTAACCGGGAACCTGAAGCACCGCACGATGTTTGCCCGCAGTACGAGGGACAAAGTAATACCCTCTAACAGTCAGATTGCCCAACGATTGCATCTCTACAATATAAACATCACGCTTACTTTTCTGGCAGAGTGAATCTATCCTATGTAACTTAAATTCGGGTTTTATTGCAGCTAACTCAGCTTTTGCTTTCGCCCAATAATCTTCGAAACCGATAGCGGTACGATTGTCGCAAGCCGCTTCTTCGGGTTTCACAGCCATCCATTGAGCATTGCCCGAATAACCGGCGCCATGCATTACAGCTGTCACTTGATAAAATCCGGGAGTACTACAGAGTTCGTTCAAATCAATATTCATTATAGAATCACGAGGCGAAACTGTGATGATGCTATCCAAATAAGATTGATGAAAATCATTTTCTACTCGGAATCTTATTGTTGCTTGGCGAGTTGTTTGATAATGTATCGTTACCACCCTATTATTACCCAAACAAACGTGATCGGCTGTAGGTAAAGAAAGACGGACATTTTCCGTTATTTTATTATTCAGCGACTTCAACACGAGCATCGTATGGCTGACTCCTCCGGTATAGCCCAAAGAAGAACAATCTATTACTATTTGATTCTCCCCCTTTCTCAATATACTTTTAGGTACACGAATAGTAGAATATGCATCTCGATTACTCCAAAAAGTGTTTTTAATATTTTGGGCAACAGAATGACCGTTAATCCTAACATCTCTAACTTCGCATTGCATGCGCATTAGCAAAAGATATGATTTCTGGAGTTCCTTTATATTAAATGTCGCAGAAAGAATGCAATCGCCATCTCCTTCAAAATACCCTTGCCGTTCCCAAGAAAGCAAAGTACATACTGACGAATGGGCTTTAGCTCCACGAGTAGACAAACATGCATCACTTTTAAATGCTATATTCCAATCAAGAGGTAATAAATTCTGTGCGGATAGGTTCTCTATAAACAAGAAGGAAAACAAACCGCACAAAACTATTTTGGATATAAATAATACGACTTTTTTTATCATAACATTCTTCATTTGTAATAGAATGCCACAAAGATAGCATTTTTGCCCGATTGAATATTGCAAAATTATAATTTTTAGAGTTCCGTCTTTCACATTCACGTACTACAATCGAAAGCCATTATTTTGTTAGTGAGGAAAGACATTCAACAATATCGCTTTATAAATAAAAGATCCCTGTGCAAGACAGTTCATCTGCACAGGGATAATAATTTTCGATTTGCTCTATTTTGATATTTCTCGAAGCATTTCTTTTACGGCTGCCTCAATTTGAGCATCTTTGCCCTTTTGAAAGTCTGCCGGATCGTCGTACACCAAGATATCGGGTTCTAGTTCTTGATTCTCCAAATAGTGTCCTCGATTATCCAATGAACCGACTTCAGGAATACCAAACACCATAGTAGGATCAATTTGCGATTCCCACCATACCGCTGTCATTGTTCCGGGAACAGGTGCGCCAATCAGTTTTCCTACCTTCAATTCTTTATAGAGCCAAGGCGTACCATGGGCGTTGCTGTAATTATCTTCGCATATCAGCATACAAGAGGGTTTAGTCCACTTATTATAAGGATCGCTACCGACATACTGCCCGCGAGGAGTATAGCGAACATATTCCTTGCCACTCAACAAAGTGCATACATCATCATGCAACCAACCGCCTCCATTGTGACGAGTATCTATTATGATAGCTTCTTTATTACGATACTTGCCGAGCAACTCGCTATACAACGTCCTGAAACTAGGACTATCCATTGCTTTGATATGAATATATCCCAATTTGCCGCCCGAAAGTTCATCAACCATTTTGCGATTGCGTTCTACCCAACGATGATAAAGCAATTCATTTTCCGCTCCCAGACTGATAGCCTTTATAGTGACATCAAAACGTTTTCCACCCTGAGGATTATAGAACGAAAGCAAGACCTTCCTTCCGGTTTTCCCTTCGAGTAGCGGATAATAGTCCATCCCTTTCAGAATAGGCATACCATCTATTTTCTCAAGGATGCATCCGGCCTTCGCATCATTCTTTTTCAGTGTCAACGGACTCTTCGAAATAATTTCCTTGACCATCAATCCATCTCCCGTATAAGTATCATCATAGAACATGCCAAGCGAAGCATCGTTCAATGTAGCTCCCGGACTATAATAACGGGCACCGGTGTGCGAGCCGTTAAGTTCGCCTAAGAACTCGCTCAACATATCCTGAAAATCATAGTTATTGTTAATGTAGGGCAAGAAACGGGCATAAGATTTATGGTATCCATCCCAATCAATTCCACGAATAGTAGGATCATAGAACTTTTCTTTCACCTGTTTCCAAATATGATTGAATATATATGTACGCTCTTGGATAGGACGATAATTGAAGAAGGCCTCAAATTGGATGTTCTTTACTTTATTACCGTCAATATCTATTTTCTTCATACTGCCTTTGCCCATCATAAAGATATTCTTTCCATCTTTGTCTGTCAGCAACTGCCCGTAGCCTACTCCTTTTTGAACGACTTTAGTTTCATCTTCTTTCAGATCATGCATCCAAAGATCACCATCATCTTCAAAAGAAGTGATATAATAGAGTTTATCGCCTTTGGGTGTCAACACTGCATCACCAAGAAAAGAAGAATTGCTTGTAAGTCTTACAATACGATCTTTGCTATTTTCTAAATCAAAGACAAGAGGTTTCACAGCTTCCTTATCCTCCTTCTTGTCTTTATCATCTTTCTTTTTCTTGTCACCCTTTTTGGCCGATGCCTCTTTGTCTTTCTTCTCTTTATCGGCTTTTTCCTGCTCTTCGAGTAATGCCAAGTCTTCTTTATTCATCATAAAACGATCATAAGCATCAACATCAAAAAACATAATGTATTCATCGCTTTCAGATCCCCAACTTCCATGACTGCGATAACCCGCACGATCACTCTGCCAAATCATGGCTTTACCGCCCAACACCCATTTAGGATTTACATCAGAATAACCACTTTCGGTCAAATCGTGTATTTCACCACTACCATCGGCTTTCACTAAAGCAATATCTTTATTGTTCCATCCTCCGATGCCAATATAATCTGTCAGAATCCAACGACTGTCGGGGCTCCACACGTACGACTGATCTCCGTCGGAATAAGAATATTCAAATTTACCATCCATCACCGTACGCACTGCCTTGCTCTTCAAATTTACCACACGAATAGTCGTGCGGTTTTCTAAGAAAGCGACTTCCTTACCGTCGGGACTATACAACGGCTGAAAAGATGTTTTATCCGAATTAGTCAGATTTTCTTCTTTCAACTGCGTGGCATAACAAAATTGTTTTTCCTCTTTGTTGACGATACTGGTTTGATAAACCTGCCACAATCCGGCACGTTCAGAAGAATAGACAAGGCTACGCCCATCAGGTGAAAAATCAATATTACGTTCTTGGTTTGGAGTATCTGTTATCTGTTTGGTCGTTTTGTAGTCTACCGATGCCACATAAACATCACCCCTCAGAATAAAAGCGACTTCCTTACCGGTTGGAGAAACGGCCATATCGGTGGCACCAGATGCCTTTATTTGCTTGATTACATCCTTTTCGTCATTATCGGCAACAATCTGTACATTTAGTTTTTCGGGTTGTCCACCTTCACGCATCGTATAAAGTTCTCCATCATAACTAAAGCACATCAAACCATTTGAACCCGCACTCAGATAGCGCACAGGGTTAGTATTGAAGTGAGTAAGCTGAGTAGCATTTTCATCACTCAATCCTCTCTTATAAACATTAAACGAACCATTTTGTTCGCTCAAATAATAGAACGATTGTTGATCGGGACACCACACCGGCGTGCGGTCTTCACCCTTAAACGATGTTAACTTTTGATATTTTCCCGTTGCAGGGATATAAGACCAAATATCACGGGTAATAGACGATGTATGGTGCTTGCGAAAAGTATCTTCGTATCCTTTTTTATCTTGAAACAACCATGTCTGACCATCTTTACTGATAGATAAATCTTCCATAGGCATAGATACAACCATTTGAGGGCGACCACCACTAATGTCAATAGAATACACTTGAGAAAACTGTCCTGAAGGAAATTGCATACTTTCTGTCGAAGGCTTTTCATTGGCGGTAAACAACAACTCCGTACTGTTTTTAAAAGCCAACGGTATCTCGGCTCGAGTAAATGTAGTCAGGCGTTTAGGCTCACCACCATTGCTATTGACAACGAAAACATCCAAACTACCATATCGATCGGAAGCAAAAGCAATGGTTTTACCATCCGGACTCCATACCGGAGCTGTATCGTAAGCAGGGTTGGATGTAAGTTGCCGAGCCTTTCCGCCCGTAGAAGGAATAATATAAATATCACCCTTATAACAAAAAGCTATTTCAGCTCCGTCGGGCGAGATGGCACAGTGACGCAACCAAAGCGGTGAATTCTGCGCAAAGCATAGTAATGCGAAGCAACACATTACGACTAAAGTGAATAGAAATTTCCTCATGCTCTTATTTTTATTTTAATTTCAATTACAAAAAAAAGGTTTATTATTCATTACTAGATTTATAGCACACAAAATTAGAAATTATTTTGTATTTCCACACACTCTTGACTAATATATTTTGCTTACATCATCACTAAACGGTTAGCAAATGCGCCCCTTACCGCTCCATTCATCATAAGCGAGAAAAGAAAGATAAGTATAACGAATAAAATCCACTCAAAGGCTTTAGTATTTAAAGAAGACAAAAATATTTTTTCGTTATGATGTACCTTGCGACTCACGCCCGTGAGTCGGAAAAAACATAAGGACGAAACTTGCGACTCACGGGCGTGAGTCGCAAGATATATAAGGACATAAAAAAAAGAACATACAGATCCTTTTCTGGCATTAATAGATTCCACACAATAACGCATTGCATAATAACTGGTATATATAAAGAAAAAACGCTGTATCGATAAGAAATCGATACAGCGAACAGATTATATCTATAAAATATTATAAGGTCTTCAGTATGTCTTGGCAAAGTGCATACGACTTGGTCATCATGCGAGGAATATGGAAAGGTCCTTTATAAAGGTTCCCTTTGGCAGCTTGTGCTACAGTACCGTCACGATGCAAATAGCCATACCATTCGCCAAAATCGGCATCGGGGAAATGAGCATACGTCCACTCACTTATAACCTTATGACGATACAGATATTCATCATCACCGGTAGCCAAATAAGCATAGAGCGATGCAATAATGGCTTCGCACTGCGGCCACCAGAACTTCATATCCTGCGAATAATCCTGAGGAGGAAGATTCTTACAGTCACGGAAGTTTATGATACCGCCATACTGCTTATCCCAGCCCCAATCCCAAGACCAGTTGAATATTGTAAGAGCCGTATCAAGCATTTTCTTGTCCCAATTACGATTACGCGATTCCTCCATAAGAAACCAAGCAGTTTCGATACAATGCCCAGGATTAATAGTACGAGTTGTATTGGTGTCGACAAATTCACCGTTCGGTCCAACGCTTTCGAGCAATGCCTTAAACTCCGGATGCATAAAATACTTACGCAGTTTTTCTATCGACTCATCTATTTGTTGAGTAATAGTGGGGTCATCAACCACCGTACGTAAACGAGAGCCGACATTGATCAAAATCATCACAATGGAGTGACTCTGCAACTTGACAGCTTCGGTAAACTTAGGTTCAAGAAAACCCGGTGTATTGAGAAAACGAAGTGTATCTTTAAATACTTTCAACGCTTTTTCGGCATAAGAGCTATCGCCTGTTGCCAAAGCATACTCGGACATCGCAATAGCAGCAAATGTCTCAGAAAACACATAACGACGTTTACGAAGAGGAATACCCTCTGCTGTAACCGAAAAGAACATATGATCGTCTTTATCGAAACAATGAGCTTCAATAAAATCGATAGTACTCTTAGCAGCTCTCAGCCAGTCTTCATTATGCTCAACATTATTATAGGCATACGAGCATACGAAGGCAAAACGTCCTTGAAACCAAACAGATTTGGTCGAATCCATTAAAGAACCGTCACGATCTAAACATGTATAAACACCGCCATTGACTCTGTCTAACCCATGTTGCATCCAGAAAGGCATAATGTTTCCTGTTAAGTCCTTTTTATATGACTCCGACCAATTCTGTAAATACTTTACCTTATCCATCTTTAATATTATTTAATTGAATTCAAATATTTATCAATACCTATTTTAAGTGCATTCCAATAATTAAATTGGCGCACATGAACCATATCGAAAACGAAATAGCCATCCCCTGCGTTAATGCAAGCATCGACGCTGTTTGTTACAGCTGTCTCTTGTCCGCCCTTTTCAAATCCTGTAGCATTACCCACATCCGGACCACCGGCAAACTTAACATCCCCTTTCAATACATCTTTTGCCAACTTACAAAAGCCTTGCATAGTCCATTCGGTAGATCCATATACCGCATCTGTCGATGCGTATGCTCCCAACAAAAGGAAATCAAGCTTATTGGCAAAACCATATTTTGCATAATCGGCATTTGCCCATTGGGGATAAAAGCTTTGCACCTTATAGTTAGGACTTGCCCAATTGACACCTACCTGATAATAAGTAGAATACCAAGCACCCACATAAGCACCGACCTTAATATTGCTATTGATACTACGCACTTTGGCTACAACCTTACCTACAAAATCATATATGGTCTTAGCTCTAAAAGCCAGCCAATCTTTAAAATAGGGAGACTGTGAAGAAGGCGCCGAAGTAGTTCCCGGATCCATAATATCAGCAGGAAAGTTTATTGACGATTTGCCGATGTAACTTAAAAACTTTTGTTTCGTTTCGTCTGAGAAATCAGACTGCAAGTCATCAAAGCGACAGCGGTCAAGAAATAGCGCATCAATCTTATATTGACAAAGATCGCCTATCAAATTGAGCACAAACTGTTGAACCTCATCATTACATGGATTCAAAAATTTAGTACCATAATAATAAGCATCGGTCGGATCGGTCGTTGTCAGGTCCATTTCGTTAGTAAGCCCCTTACGAATATTGAGTGTCGTAACCCACGATTTTTTATTTTCATCGCGAAATACCATTCCTTGTTCTCCCAAACCATAAGGATAAAGATTTCCTCCAACAAAAGTATTGATGGCGGCATCAACCTTTAATCCCAACTCATGTCCAATATCTATAAACGCCTGCAAATAATCCCATGTAGCAGTGCGCTGAAAGAACTTGTATGATCCATCACTTGCCCAATAATCCAGTTTAGTTACTTGATCGACATACGAACTTTTGAACAACACATCACCCATTGTAGGACGAACATCAACTACCACATCCGTAAATCCGGCTTCTTTGGCTTTTGTCAGATCACGTCGGATATTATCCTTACTATTGGCAAATTCCGAGAAATTGGCAGCTGCATCAATCCAAATATAGCGTGGCTTTGCCGTAACTGTCGTTCCGCCGCTATTTCCTCCTCCGTTATTTTCGCTAGAAGAATTGCCGCTACTGCAAGAACAGACCGTCACAAGGCAAAGCCATACTAATATATTATGAAATAGACGATTCATTAAAATCTTTGCTATCTATACATTTATTTAATAAAACATCCATCAAGCACCGAACGCTCTTTGCCGTCAGAAGGTTTGATCGTCTCTTTACCATTGACAAGCATGCAAGAAGAACCACCACCATCAAGATTGAGAGCTTCAGAGCAACCTAAAGCTTTGAGTATCGTTGTAACTTGAGCAGTGGTAAGACCCGCTACCCCATCTGTCATCTGGCGACCTTCACAAACAAAAAATATCAATTTATTGTTTGTAGCATCATAACCGATAGCCGTACGTGGTTGAGCAGAAGCGGCGGATACATCAAGCATCTCATCCTTATATGTATCCATGATATTCCCATTATGCAACAGCACACTAACTCCGCCGATACCATTCAGCACATTTGTATTATTGAGCGCCGTTCCTTTTGAAGGATGGGTTGCATCAGGAGCAGAAGTCTCTGGAGTAGTCAAATCAATCTTTTTACAAGCATCATAACTATAGTCTGTACCGTCACTTGCATAGTATGTCCACGTAGTATAGAACGTCTTATCGGGTTTCTGAATAAACGCCCCAATCGTGGGATACCAGAAATTGGTCCAATCCTCCGAATAATAGTTTTGATTTGGAGCGAGCATCGTACCATCTTTGTAAATCAAGCTTTGAGAATAATAGAACCCTTTGTCCTCAAAGAACAACCCTCCATTAATAACAATCAAACCATTACTACTATTATAAAACTCGGTAGGTGTATTGAGCTTAGTGCTACAAAATCCCTGAGCAGCATCATTCCAGCCTACATTACCAAGTACTCCAAACGTTGCACGTTTCATATCTGCTACGGCAACATACGCAATAACATGATCATTAGCAACATCGGTTACTTTAACCGGCGACAAATAGACATTGACGTAGGCCGGTAGTGAACCGAACACAGAGTCAACGTTGGTCCAACCCTGCTTTACAATAGCAGGGTTAGCCTCAACCTTATCCCATTTCCAATTGGCCAAAGTATCTTCGTGACTGATACCATCGCCACATGCAGAAAATGAAAAAGCAAATACAATAGCCGATATTAAAATCGGGATATATAACTTAATTGATTTCATAGTCTAAACTTTATTTATCAATACAATCAAATTGAATACCACCAAATGATAAGTGAGTATTGGATACATAGAACATATACATAAAATAGCCATCGTCAGAAGGAGTAAGCAATACATCTCCAAAACGTCCGTCTGATGCATAACCAGTAGAAGTATAATCCTTTACCGTAAACATATATTTTAAGGAAGAACTAGCATCAACAGTTCCAGACAAAGAAGAAGGATCATCAGCACTATATAAATATAAATGACCTGGCAATCCCCAATCTGGCCAATAACCCATTTCATAAACGACTAAGTATTTCGCATTATTGAATAAACGGGTATCAATGGCATTGTTGTTATATCCCCATGCGGCACCGTTACTATTTGCAGTCAATCTGGCAACAGCAGCATTATCAGAACCGGCAGAATAAAGTATATCCGCTCCTCCTTGATAATAACTAAAGAAGTAACCATCACTAGCATTATTTGTACGGGATACCACTCTAGCATTTGAATCTTGACCTCCCCAAGCGGGGCAACCACTAATTAATACATTCTCGGGAGAACCAACAGAACCGTTCTTGACAATCCAACGAATAAAATTAGAAGAATTGTCCACAGTAGCCGTTATAATAGCATCACCGTTTAGATCTCCTTGAACATGCACGCGAGAACCTAATCCGGCGCCCAAATTATTAGCGTAAGAGGTTAATAACGTAGGAGCTGAAGTCACAGAATTTGTTTTATAGATATTAAGGGTAGAACCATTTACAGCGTAATTACTAATAAGCATATTACCAGCTACATCGCTTGTAACACAACCTTTTGCATCGGCACTACCTAAGTTAATAGTCCCAACCTTCGTTCCGGTAGCCTTCTTAAAGTACTGTGGAGTAGAACCGTCACCTAGATCAAGAATAACATAACTACCAATACAAGCCAGTGTAGGATGAATAGCGTCTGCACTTGTTACACCCAATGTCTCTAAATCAGTAGAAAACATTTCTAATTGACTACCCTTACGATAGCCACTGACAAGCTTTGGTGGAATTTGCTTCTTTACCGTATAGACAGCTTTTGAAGTTCCATTATCCGCCGTTACAGTAAATTGAAAGCCATCATTAAAATTCTGAACAGTAGCAGGATCAGGAGAGATCGTTGCATGCGGTGACAAAGTCACTTCAGCTGTACATTCCGATAAGTCGGCAGCTGTAACCAAAGATATCGTTTTTGCATCCTCGTCAATAACCCCCGTTAAATCACCGGGAGAAGCAATAAAAGCTTTAATTGCGCATTTATCCGACTTAGTCATCTGACCGGATATAGTAATCTTTTTCTGGCTACCATCAGGATCTGTGTAAGTAAATTGATTTTTCTTTGTCAAATCCAACACAGTAATAGGCGGATCGATCAGACAATTATTTTCAAGAACCGCAACAACCTTCATTGACGACATATACTGCTCTGTCGTATTATCACTTTCATCTGGATAATACCAAGGAACAGGAATGACGTAATCGGTCGTACTTGCACTATTACTTATATCATATTTAATAGCTTCCTTGCCAGTATTAGGACCCGAAGTAAAATATGCAGTAAGACTCGTTATTCCCGAGCGATTTGCTGTAGGATTAACATAATCGGGACTCTCGCAACCTGTAAGCATGAAGGTTGCAATAATGCCCGCAGTAATATATAAATGAAACTTTTTCATAATGATATACATTTTAATATGTTATTTCCATTCTGTAAACTGAGAGACCTGATTGTTGTTACTAATTTCATCTTGAGGCAATGGAAATCTATTCATCTTGGCAGGATAATTTAAATTTTCGGTATCCACATTGACATAAGTGTAAGTGAATGAATTATCAAGATTCTTCTCAATCTTTAACCCATGACGACGAATGCCGGTAAAAGCTGTGGGAGATAATCCCCAACGGCGCATATCCCAATAATATAAACCTTCGTAGGCCAATTCCACTTTACGTTCGTGGCGAATAGCAGCCATCAAGTTGTCACCTTTCAAGTCACCTATACCGGGAAGTCCAACTCTGCTACGTACCTTATTTACATACGTAACAGCTGTAGGAGCATCATTTGTCTTGTAACAAGCTTCTGCATAATTCAGATAAACTTCAGCAAGACGAAAAGCTATCCAACAATGAGTACTTGCCTGACGAACAGTGAAAAGATGAGATTCATCTACATATTTGCGAAGATAATAGCCAGTAGTCGTTTTCCCATTAGGTGTTGCATCCGTTTTCCAAGTTGCCCAACCGTCTGTACCTCCTACGAATGGCTCAATAGTCCTATTTTTCCACGATGAACCATTATACAATATGGTCGCTGCAAAACGAGGTTCCAACTGGCTATATGGAGGTGTATCTGACACGCCACTCGTAGAGTGCCACTTGCTCCAATCGGGTTTACCACCAGTTGCCAATTCATATTCTTCTACCATATCCTGAGTAGGAGTACCAAAACCACCTGTCATTGTATTACCATCAGTAGCCCTATCACCACCAGGAGCATAAAAGCCATCAAAACTATGAGTGACGCCATCAGATGCACTATAAGAATATTGGAATATAGCCTCGCTATTTCCACTTTCAAAAGCCGCAGCATAATTGGTAGTCAAAGAATAACTCATATCAATTACCTTCTTGGCTGCTGTTTTTGCATCATCCCAACGCTCAGCATAAAGCATCGCCCGAGAAAGGAGTGCATAAGCAGCTCCGCTAGTCAACCGACCATTAGGCGTAGTGCTAACCTGCAAATTTTCGCCTGCATATTCCAAGTCATCATAAATAAATTGCCAACACTCCGCTTCTGCATTGAGCGTTTTATTCGTATTAATCTGTGTCAAATCGTCTGTATACAGAATAGCCTGATGATAGCGTTTCATTAATTCAAAATAATACATTCCACGGAAGAAACGCAACTCAGCTGTAAGACGTGTAGTAACCGGTTTTGAAAAAGAGCCAAACTTTTTTAGATTTGCAAGAGATTCATTTACACGGCGAATCTCCTCATAGTTCGTACCCCAAACTCCCATATAGACATCAACATAACTAGCTGTCAAAGTAGAACCGCCATAAGAGATTTCGCTAGGAATATAACATTCGGCATTATAATTCATGCTACCGTACTTGAACTCATCAGTCAATCCCTCGGTCATACCAGCAGCACATTCATAATCGTTATAACTACCCATATATGGAATATCAGCATAAAAATAATTGATAGCCATATTCGCATAGTTTTCATTGCTCCATACCAATTTATCAGAAGTTTTATCGGTAGGAGTCATATTCATATAATCAGTGCAAGAAGTGAATCCTGTCAATGCAGTGACTAATAATAATCCTAAATATTTTGCTTTCATAATTCTATAACAATTAATGGTTAGAATGTAATAGAAACACCGCCCATAAATGTTCTTTGCTGCGGATAATAACCATTGTTTACACGAGGAGACTCAGGGTCAATACCTTGTGGTAAACTATCAATAGTAAAGAGGTTGGAACCTTCTACAAACAAACGCACTTTTTGAATACCAATCGCACTCATCCATGTTTGTGGGAAAGAATAACCTAATTGAGCAGATTTCAAACGGACATAATTACCGTTACGAAGCCAGAATGTAGATGCCAGTCCGTTATCACCACCATGTCCTGTTTGAGAAAGAGTCAGACGAGGATATGTTCCGTTTGGATTGTCAACACTCCAAGCCTTCTGTACAAGCCACAAAGGAGAATTGGCTCCTTCTTTAAATGTTTGAGTCCATACCGTATTATCATCATAATTATTATAATAAGTACCGGTAAGTGATACGTCAAAGAATAAACCTCCTGTAAATTGAAGATTGCAATCAAATCCATTCCATGAACCACCAAGATTAAGACCAAATGTCATCTTAGGACGATTGGTACGCCCTACACGTGCCTTATCTTGTTCGTTGATAACACCGTCACCATTCTTATCTACATATTTAATATCACCTACATTAGGACGAGTATTATACCAAGCAGACTTCGTTATTTCATCTTCTGAACGGAAAAGCCCATTGGCCTCCCATACCTCATATCCATCTACGGAAGTTCCGACGCGCTTTCTCCAAGAAGGATCATTAGCACTGTCAGTATAACGCAACCAACGGCTGGTAGAGTAAGTAACATTAGCACCTATATTATAATTAAAAAGTTTACCAAGCGCCATGAAACGATTACGATGTGTCAATACAGCCTCAAGCCCTTTCACGTCGTAACGATTGTTATTGGCATAAGTCTGAAAGTAGCCACCCATAGAAGGAGACTTACCTCCTTGCATAGGACTCAAAATATCATAAGTAAGATTATAGAAATAATCAAATTCTATTCCAAGTTTACCACCCCACAATGTAGCATCAAAACCAACATTTGATGAACGAGTTTTAGCCCATGTAAGATAAGGATTAGCAATAACAAATGTATAGATCGAACTGGTCGTAGAGCCTCCTATAACACGTTTCCCACCTATTGCATAAGTACTTAAATAAGCATAAGCAGGAACATCAGAATTACCCAACAGACCAACAGAAGCACGAATTTTTAAATCATCCAAGAATGTCAGCTTTTTCATAAAAGCTTCGTTCGAAATACGCCATCCTAAAGATAGAGCGGGGAAAAAACCCCAACGTTTATCGGAAACATTACCACTAAAAAGATAAGACCCATCATAACGTCCGCTAAATTCGGCCAAATAGGTATTATCGTAATCATATTTTAAGCGGAATACATAACCGGCATTACGAGTATGATCACTAGAACCCGAAATAGGAGAATCAGCAGCTGTACCATAGCTCAATTCCGGTAGTTCAGCAAAAGGAATATTTTTGGCGTATGCACCGAATGAATTCACTTTCAAATCACGAGCCTCCAACAAGACCATGGCGTCGATATTATTTTTACCAAGCGAACGAATATACTGCGCACTAAGTTGTCCTACCAACTGCTCTGAAGTATATTGTCCTTCGCCCAAATGATTGTCAGTATATCCACGAGGATCATTAGCCAAAACATAACTCCCCATATTACTTGTATTCATCGTATACGTATTATATGGAGTATCCAAGTTCTTATTATAGGACGTTGAGTAATCATAAGAGCCAGTGGCTTTTAAGTTCAATCCTTTAAGCCAAGGAGCGGCATATTCCAAGGTCATATTCGTTTGCAACTCAGTGCTTCTGGTTTTTTTATAACCGGATTGGTAAATAGCAGCCAAAGGACTATTGGCCAAACCTGTGTTATTAGAAGGAGTTGATGTATAAAGTCCGTTCCATTTTTCCGGCAGATAAGGGCGCATCATAATCGTTTGATGAGCAATGGAGAGAAAGCCCGATTCGGAATCTACAGATGTGTCATCTGTGCCACCGGAAGCAAATCCGGGAGTTTGACGATGCCCAACAGTACCGACGGCACCGAAAGTCAATTTAAAATCTTTACCGATTTTAGTATCTAAGTTAGTACGGACATTGTAACGACGATAATCAAAATTCTCGATATTACCTTGCTGATACATATATCCGGCAGATACAAAATAATGTGTCTCTTTAGTACCGCCTTGCAATGTAACATTGTGCTTCATATTAAAGCCTGTACCGAACACCTTATTTATATAATCCACATTATCCCAACCATCACTAGGATCATTATTGAGCATTGCTTCAATATTCTTGCGAGTATAAATAGGGGTATAGTCTTCTCGTGCAGCAATAGCTGAACTTGAAAGCTTATCCATCATATCTGCCATATTATAATAATCGGCAAATTCAGGACCATTCATAAACTTAGGAAAATTAGCATTACGAGAAATACCGAATGTACCATCGTAAGTAACACTTGTCTTTCCCTCTTTACCTTTTTTAGTGGTAATAATGACAACACCACCGGCAGCATTCAAACCATAAACAGCAGCCGAAGCGCCATCTTTCAAGACAGAAACGCTCTCAATATCGTTCGGGTCTACATCACTAATAGAACGAGGCATACCATCGACGATATATGTTACAGCATTCACCGAACCACGAACGCGCAATAATGCTTGATCGTCACCCGGTTCACCGGAAACCTGAACAGAAGATATACCAGGCAAACGACCACCGAGCAAACTGGAGACATTAGTAGAAGGGGCTTCCAAAAGCACATCTCCTTTAATGGCCGAAACAGCACCTGTCAATGATTGTTTCTTAGCTGTACCTTAACCAACAACAACGACCTCGTTTAGAGATGAAACATTATCTTCCATGGTTACATTAATAACTTTTTTACTTCCTACCGGAACTTCAACTTTTTTCATTCCAATATAAGTAAATACCAATACATCGTTGGACGAAGCTTTCACACTATACTTGCCATCGACGTCAGTCATACCACCATTCACAGTGGAACCTTTAATCAACACACTGACACCCGGAAGAGGACTTCCCTGAGCGTCTCTTACCACTCCCTTAATAAAACTTTGCGCATACGTACCAACCGAGATTAACAAAGCTAGCAATGTGAGCGCAAAAATTTTCTTAAATAGTGTAGGTCTTTTAAATGCATTAAAGTTTGTCATAGACTTCTACAAATTAAGATTGATGTTAATACTATTATATAATTCACAATTGCTTTAATAATCCTACAAATATAAATACTATTTTATAATATAACAATAAAATAATAAAATATTTTAGTTACAAGAGTCTTTTTATATTCATTTTATGTAAAAACAAGGGCTATAAAGCTTCAATATATTACTTTTTCAATATTATTTTTTAAGCAATAGCTATACCATATTATACTAATCTAATAGTACCAGAAATTCCAATACTAATAATGATATGATTATCCCTTTTCTAAATTGAAAGTCAATATTATTAATCAAATGCATTATTTACTTTCATTTTGTCAAGTGAATAGAACAATTAAGAAGTATTATAGGCATAAAAGCCTTACAAAATTATTATTGAATAATAATTGCAGATCAATAACATTTCATTATCTTTGCGATCATAGAATAACATTAACCATAGAATAATTACGAAAAACAACATGACTATGAACAAAGAATTAGAACTTAATGCTAATAAAGTAGTGGCATTTCTTCAGAAACCAGTAAATGAATTTACTAAGACCGACATTATATCCTTTATACAGGCTAATAATATTGAAATGGTCAACTTCATGTATCCGGGTGGAGACGGCAGACTCAAAACATTAAACTTCGCCATAACCAACCTCGCATATCTCGAAACAATTCTCACGTGTGGAGAACGTGTAGATGGTTCAAGCCTCTTCCCGTTTATCGAAGCAAGTAGCAGTGATTTGTATGTCATACCACGATTCAGTACTGCTTTTGTAGATCCGTTTGCCGCACTACCAACATTGTCCATGCTTTGTTCATTTTTTAATAAGGATGGAATACCACTTGAGAGTGCTCCGGAGCATACACTGGCTAAAGCAAGCAAAGCATTTACCGAAGTTACAGGTATGGAATTTCATGCGATGGGAGAGCTGGAATATTATGTTATCGCCCCCGACACTCATTTTTTCCCGGCAACAGATCAACATGGTTATCACGAATCTGCTCCATACGCTAAAACAAATGAATTCCGTATACGGTGTATGTCATATATTGCTCTAACTGGAGGACAAATTAAATATGGTCATTCTGAAGTCGGCAATTTCACTCTCAATGGATTGGTATACGAACAGAATGAAATAGAATTTCTTCCGGTACGAGTAGAAGAAGCTGCAGATCAATTGATGCTTGCCAAATGGGTGATCCGCAATCTGGCCAATCAAATGGGATATGATATTACATTCGCTCCAAAAATTACAACAGGCAAAGCAGGCTCTGGCTTACACATTCACATGAGAATAATGAAAGACGGGAAAAATCAGATGCTCAAAAATGACAAGCTATCAGATACCGCCCGCACAGCAATAGCCGGTATGATGGAACTGGCAGAATCGATTACTGCATTCGGCAACAAAAACCCCACATCCTACTTCCGTTTAGTTCCACATCAAGAGGCTCCGACTAACGTATGTTGGGGCGATCGCAACCGTTCAGTTTTAGTGCGCGTCCCGTTAGGCTGGTCCTCAAAAATGGACATGTGCAGAATGGCCAATCCGCTCGAAAACAGGAGTAACATAGATACAACTCAAAAACAAACAGTTGAAATGCGTTCACCTGACGGTTCGGCAGATCTCTACCAACTACTTGCAGGATTGTGCGTTGCTTGCCGCCATGGTTTTGAATTACCTAACGCGCTCGAAATTGCAACAAAGACATACGTAAACGTCAATATCCACGAGAAAGCAAACGAAGCAAAGTTGAAAGCATTAGCCCAACTACCAGATAGCTGCTATGCTTCGGCAAAATGTTTGGAAAAACAACGCGCCGTTTTCGAAAAATATGGAGTATTCAGTCCCTCAATGATAGATGGTATCATCAAAGATTTGAAATCTTACAACGACTCTTCGCTCCGCGAAGACATCGAACACAATCCGGACGAAGTACAAACACTAGTTACCCGCTATTTTCATTGCGGATAAAATTGGTTTTCATTTATAACTTACACAACCAACAAAAACCCCATGCAACATTACATTGCATGGGGATATCTATTTATTTAAGCTTACCAGAGATTACCTTCTAGAATGCTTTTCTGTGTCTTTAGTCGGAGTAGCAGGTTTTGTTACCACTTTATTAGGAGAAGACACGGGCACGGGGCGGTCAACATTATTAGGAGTCTTGACCGGACGATCATAATTTCTTCTGCTACTATTATTATTACTGTTATTATTTACGTCGACATTTTTATTACGAGATGAATTATTATCCACATTTTTATCGTAACCACTACCATTATTCCTATTATAATTGCGGTTAGTATTATTGACGTTGTTATTGTTATTGGTATTGGTATTTACATCAACATTCTTACCACGAGGATAATTACTATCCACGTTTCTATCATACCCGCCACCATTATTCCTATTATAATTGCGATTGGTATTATTGACGTTGTTATTATTATTGTTATTGGTATTAATATTAGTATTTACATCAACATTCTTGCCACGAGGAGAATTAGTATCCAAATTTCTATCATACCCGCCACCATTATTCCTATTATAATTGCGATTGGTATTATTGACGTTGCTATTATTTATGTTATTGTTTACGTTGCCCCTATTATTGTTATTATTATTGACATTATTGTTGTTATAATATCTATTGTTGTTATCATACCTATTACCGCGGTTATTATTACCTGAATTATCATTTCCGATATGAAAGCCCGGGTTACTGTTACGATTATTATAATAGCGGTTATCTCCAGATCTTTTAAAATCTCGATTTACATAGGTATTATAACGATAACCATCGCCGTTCATACGGAAAGGTCTGTTATAATGTGAAACGCGAGAATATCTATAACGGTAGTAACTTGTATCATCGAACCCACCACGGTAGTGCCCACCAAAGTATGTCCTATACGCACTGGGCCAACGACAATAATAAATATTCGGATTGGTATAGGTAATATAAATTCTCAACCCCCATCCAGCATTTGTTTGGTAAATAGGGCGACAAAAATATTCCGCTCCCAGAAAACGACGATATTGTGAAGCACTCAAAACCCACCTCAAATCATCATTACGTATATCAAGAGCTTCATAATAATCATTAAGCGCCCAGCTTTCACCATAAACGACATCGTCCATAATATTGGATACGGCACTCATAAAATCATAATTGATTTCATAAACATCATTATATTGAGAGCTGCTTAATCTCAACTCATACGCCATTTTATCTGTCAGAAATAATGTTTCAGTGCGTACTCTACTTTCCGTCATTGCGCTAGCACCGACCATCGCCATCAATGCTAAGAGTGTGATGAATATTCGTTTCATAATCGTTGTTTTTTTAGGGTTAGTATAATACACTTTATCTTTTTATTGCAACAAAGATAGAAGAATAAAATCACCCTACGCTATTGTTTTCTCTCTTTATAGATAGGATTTTCCCTAATTATTTAAGGGATTTCACCAATGAGATACTCTTTTCTCCAAGTACTACAAGACGTTTTTTATAAAGCTCGCCTATTCCCTTTTTGAAAGTTTTCTTACTGACTCCAAATACGTCATAGATTTCATCGGCACTACTTTTATCAGTATATTGAATGGTTCCACCATGTTCCTTAATATACTGAAGCAATTCTTCAGCAAAGCTATCCACTTTCTCAAACCCGGGTTTTTGGAGCATCAAATCAATTTTATCATCCTCCCGCACCTGCTTAACAAAGGCTTTCAATTGCATACCCGTATATAAAGGAGTGAATATTTCACTGTCGTAAAGCAATCCACTAAATTTATTATCAATAATAGCCTTAAAGCCTAAATCGGTTTTTTGCCAAATAAGGATATTAACCTCCTCACCTGGTTGGTATTCAGCTATTTGATTTGACAAGTACCGATCAACCTTAGCACTAGCCACAATACGATAACTTTCCTCGTCAATATAGATATAAACAATGTATTTTCTGCCTACTTGCATTTTCATTTTCTGCTCACGAAAGGGTACAAATAAATCTTTCATAAGTCCCCAATCGAGAAAAGCTCCGTACTGGTTTACCCAATTTACCTCCAAATAGGCAAACTGCCC
Organism: Bacteroidales bacterium; assembly: GCA_012517855.1. Classification (GTDB taxonomy): domain Bacteria; phylum Bacteroidota; class Bacteroidia; order Bacteroidales; family Bacteroidaceae; genus JAAYUD01. Next base: position 12,430 of record JAAYUD010000095.1, on the reverse strand, counting down.
GACCTGAGCCAATGGCGTGAGCGTTGTCGCTATTAGCCTTTCTTCATTATCGAGATATATAAAGACGTTCAAAAGATCTCCCGGTTTGCATTCTTCCGGCACATACCTTGTCGGTAGTAATATCTCACCCGAATCACCACCATCAAGATAAACCCCGAAGTCTACCTCTTTAACCACTTCCAACTGATTGAACTTTCCTAATTTTATATCCATAAACGAGATTTTTCTATATTTCCAGCTAACAAAGATAATGCAACATGAGCGCAATAACAAAAATTAGTCCCTTTATTTTAATAACCTATTAAAAGTGGCAACCCCACCATAAACATACAATATCCATCTTCTATGACATTACAGACATTCTATAATAAAACAAAAAATCCGCATCAATATTTGATTAATCCAAATATTGATGCGGATTTTATCACGCTAAAAATTATTTTTGATTAAGGGTGATGCCGTCCAGACAGAAATTAGTGGAAGTATTTACGCCATTCTGTCCTTTATCACTAGAATCGACATCAAACTGAACATACACAGCCTTTGCCAATGCACCAAGATCAAACCATTGCCAATCCTTGGATGGAGTGTCCGAATCGCTCGAATACTTTGCTAAGTAGATCGAAGCAGTACCGACACTCGTCGTTCCATCTGCTGCATAGCCGGTAGCGATAACGTTATAATAGCTTCCCGATTTAAACTTCGTAGCAGGCGAATAGTTATTGGTTGTCATGCAGTTATAAGCATACACACTATTCGATATCCAGCAACCGTTAATGGTATATTTAGAAGGATTGTTAATTTTGAAACGGGTCGGAGTATAACTGTTGGAATAACCGACCAAATACATCGTACCTATTTTCGCTTTTCCACAGACAGAAACAGGGCTGTCTCCCGTCTTCGTATCGGTAGAATTGGTATAAGTGAACCCTGCAAAAGTTGCTCCGGCCCATTTTCCCAAATAGTAATCAAAAGTGAGTAGTTTGTCATTATCTTGAAAAGTAGAATAATAATAGAAGCCCTGTAATGTACCACCCGTATTGACATAATAGCCGTTCGTAACAGGCATGTTCTCAAAGTTTGCCTTTACACTGTTATCATCATCATTGCTACAAGCAGCAAAGGCCGCTAAAAAGATCAATAAGAATAAGTAATTTAACTTTTTCATTTTTCCCGTTTTTAATTAAGATATTTATAAATGATTTTTATTTTGTATAATGTAAATCCTGCACGCCAAGTACTTCCGTAGATATTTCGCCCATCCAACCACAAGATTGATTCACTGCTGTGGTTATTTTCACAAAATCGATGCCGCTCAGATTCACTTTATTACCATTTGCATCGACGGCCCAATCTATTTTAAATTGACTCTGCTCAGCCGAGTTGGGATAGTTATCGGCATATCCCCAATCGTAACAATAACCGACCCAATACGGGGTTCCGTTCTCGCCTTCATTTACAGCATTATCAGCCAATCGAGTACCGTTAAAGCTCATTTCATCTGGCATCCAAGCAGGATAATACGAACTTTGGGTATGAAACTCGTTACGATAAACGTAACCGGAATTGCCTTTATTGTCAGTCCATTTCACATCACCATTCGTTGGTGAAGGACGATAATAAGTTATAGTATAATCTCTTGTTTCCGTACTTTTGCCATATTCGCTACCCGCCAATTCATACCATTCATCATCTGGAAGCCCATTACCATTAGTATCTTGTGAGACCCATACAATACCAGGTTCAGCAGATCCTCCGGGCTTTCCGGTCTTCGTATCATACATCGATATATAAGAGTTGCCAGATACCTTAAAATCATAACTCCCCGGCACATGTTTAACTGTATGGTTGAAACCAACCACAATGTATCCGCCAAAGGCGCCCAACGTCAGCGTAGATCCATTTTTTATGCTTGCCGTAGCATTCTTCAAAATATCAGCCATCGTATAACCCTCTTTGTATGCAGTAGTGGAAGTATTCATATACTGACATGGAGCAGGACAATATTCAAACACCGTATCTGCATAGGCATAGTCAAAGCCACCACTTGTAGAACCTCCCGTTCCGGCAGTCACTTTATCGGTGAATAATATGGTGTTAGGATTAAGACCTATATTCTTAATTCGAAATTGCAATACTCCCTGTGGATTAAAACACAGCAAATCGCCGCTAGTCATATAGTCGAAAGCGTCGGATATATAAACATTACCCGTATAAGGATTCACCGAAATAGCATAAGGCGTCTTAACAACAGTGCCATCGGTAATAAACTTGTCGCGCACCGTCGTACCGGTCTTTAGATTGAAGACTTTAATCGAAGAGGAAGAGGTCGCATAATCGTATTGGTACATATAAGCGATATCATCACATATAGCAAAATTAAGGACTTTCTCGTCGTATGTTTTCTCTACTTCGTCTGTTGTAGTATTGATAGCTACCAGATGATAGTCGCCCTTATTTATATTTTCGCCACGAGTCACCACATATACACCACCGTCATCCGAAGCCACTATCTTACCGGGATCAGGACCAACGGTAATTTTCTTTATTTCTTTAAATGTGCTCAAATCTATTACCGAAACGGTATGGTCCACTCCTACTCCACCCATATCGAGACCGCCCGAGTTGGAAACATAAAGTTTGCCGTTGGCACTACAAATACCATCAGGATTACGACCTACCTTTATTACGTTTTCCACTTTCAGAGAAGCAGTGTCTATTTTAGCAACTGTCCCATCGAAAGAGCAGACATAGGCATACCCCTTAGCGAATGCGATATACCGGGGCTGTCTTGAACTACCGTTATCGGCAAGCAGTGGTATTTGTTTAAGCGATTTGCCCGTAGAAAAGTCAACGACCTCCACATCGCTCGACACATTAACAACAAGATACAGCTTACTTCCGTAAAGTTGCATATCATTGGCCGTATCGCCCAACCCTCTCTTGTTGATAGAACTAAAATAGTTGGTCGACAATGAACCATCCCTATATGAATAGCGCGCCAGCGTGCTATTGTTCAAATTGAACAAACCTTCATTCAGCACATACAATCCGGCCGTTTCTCCATCAGGGACAACAGCCGCAGTATCTGAAGGCACACTGACATCATGCATGTCCTCGCATCCCACTACCCCGAAACAGAAAAAGAGCAATAGACCATATATTATATCATGTATCTTCATAGTTTTACTCCTATTTGTATTCTAAACGAACGCCCCGGCATCGGAAAATTCTTCACAATTTCGTAATTTCGATTCATTATATTGAGCATTTCTACAGCTGTAGTCCACGATATGCCTTTATAAACAAAAACACGCCGCAAAGAAATACTGCTGTCATCGTATCCACTCAATCTGTTGGCAGCAATGTTTTGACCGAGCATATACCGTTTGCCAGAGTGAAGATAAGTATAACTCAACGTAGCCCACGGAGAGACGACAGCACATTGTGCCGAAGCCGATATGCGGGGGGTATACGCTATTTGCTGTTTATAGGTTTTGCCATTACTATCTGTCATATCCAATGCTTTAAGATATGAATAGTTGCCCGACAAATCAATGCCCCATCCACTACAGGGAACAATCGATATGGCGCCGCTCACATCAAGTCCATGCATGTCTACCTTTCCAAGGTTTGTCATGCTCCAGATGAAAAGGTTTTTGGTAGGAATGGCCACTATTTTATCGGTTACCTTATTATAATAAGCATCTACCGAAGCGGTAAGCAACGAAACGATACCCCAATGTTCTTTGTTATAAGTAATACCGGCATCAAACTGACGCGTTTTCTCAGGATGCAAGTCTACATTACCTATCGAAGTATAGTAAAGATCATTAAAAGTGGGTAGACGAAAAATATCTTTATAGAAAAAACGCAATCTAATATCGTGAGCATCGAAAGGCTTCACCGAGAAACTTGCAAAGGGAGACAAACGACGATGACCGGCTCCGGCATCTCCTATACGCACATGTTCATCAGTCACTGTAGACAATAATGAAGAAGACAATGTAAAATGGGCATCAACATACTTCATAGCTGTCACAGAAAGCCATGTAAAACGTTGCGGGAAAGAGAAATCGGTCAGGTTGGCATTTAGCCGATTCAAACTCTCATCAGACGCAAAAGAGAAAGACAATCTGTCGCACAAACGATAAAGCAGCGATGCCGACAAATAATACTCTTGCTGAAAATAACTGTTTTCTGTTTTACCTGCCGTATTGTTATAATCCGGGTCCAAATAGTGTTGATAGCTCCAATTCCACTTGGCCGAAGCCTGAAAAACCCAATGTCGATTGAGTTCATGCAAATAGTGGCTTTGAGCAAAAAAATTCTTATCCCACAGATGTTGTGACGAATGATTATAATAGTAAGTAGTAGACCCCGGTAGTCCTCGAGAAGACTGATAATAATAAATTTTAAGCCGCAGTTGTTCGTTGTCGGAAAAATTTCCGAATAGTTCGGACTCCAATCTTAAATTACGTACTTCTGTATTGTTACGTTTTTCTTTCGAAGAGAGGTTGCCTTCCTGATTAGTATAATATAATGTAAAAGGATAACGTCCGTCCGAAGACATCCATTCGGCGGTTTCGGCAAGAGCCCAACGAGAGCCTGCTTTCTGCTGAAGATGAAAAGAAGGATTGATCAACCCCCACGAACCGGCTTTCACAGAAGCCGTTCCATTGAAACACTGTCCTTTCGAGAAAGAAGGAGTCAAAGTCGATATATTCAAAATGCCTGCCGATGCAAAGAGCCGTGCAGGTTGAAAAATACTGTTGTCTTGCCCTATACTCAACGACACTTGATCTACATTCTCCAACGAATATCTTCCTATATCAATCTGTCCGGTCTGATAATCGGTTATGGTAACGCCATCATAGCTCACTGCAGTATGTTCGGCACCCAGACTTCGAATAGATACTGTCTTCAGACCGCCTATACCCCCATAATCCTTGATATTGACGCCGGCAAAATGTTTCACGACATCCGACAACTGCAAAGCTCCAAGTCGTTGCAACTGCTCATAAGAGAAACTCTGTGTCGGAACGGCGCTCTTCACATCCCTCACCTGATATTTTTCGGTAACGATCACTTCGGGTAAGCTATAGGTATGAGTAGAATCAGCCCTCTGCTTTTGAGCAAAGAGCAACAAAGGACATAGCACCATAAATAGAACCCATAATCTTTTCATACCTACAAATGTTTTTTTAAATTATCCGGCCGAATCACTTCGCCCGGATAATGCATTCAATAAACATGGCAGTGTTTATCAATAACCTACATCTTTCGTAGACAAAAGAGGTTGAAATGAATAAGATAATAAACCACAAAGAGTTTATTACAATGAACGTCCAACGCTTTTCCATCGAAAGCTGTGAAACTAAAGAACTGCATGGTAGGTTTTCTGACTCGTTCCGTAACAAACGCCTTCCCAGATTTACCGATCATCCAGTGGCATAAAGATTTGTCTGTTACTAAAATTGGAACATACAGCAGCGGGACTGTCCAGGATTCTCACCTGATTCCCTTTTAATTGCTTTCCGCCGATTAAAGGCAGATTGCAAGCCAATGCGCTGCAAAGTTATCAATAATATTATAATTTTCGATTCTTTTTCTCATATTTTTTTGAGTATATTTGCCAAAACAAAAAGCTGCAATACGTTGAGACAATTTCTTCTGATCATATTATATATCATGCTGACATTCCCCTACCTACAAAGTTGGGCAGCCCCCCGAAATATCACCTATCGGGACAAGATATACTATGCAGATACTATCATCAACAAGGTATTGCAACAGGCCCCCACCTACTCTAAATTTATCAAAGAATACCATGCGGACTATTACATGAAAGAAAGACTGAATATCGATCGAAAGAATTGTTTTTTCAGATACCTTCCTTTTATGTTTCATATCCGCAACAAAGAGCGGCAATTCATTCGAGAACTATATTCGAATGTTCACTATACCGCCCCCGATATATATGACCAGAAAAAGATTGCCAGTGTCGGTACCATTCCACGCCGTAGCAGTCTAATGGATGCAATGATCGAATATTTTCACAGCAATATCTATTCAAACACGCTGCTCTATCAAAAAATAATCTCTCCGCTCACCCCCGCCGGGAAAAAATACTATAACTTCGAACTCGATTCCATCAATAACATCAATGGGTATCTACAATACAAAATATCCTTTACTCCGCGCCACAAAAGCGATCAGCTTGTTTGCGGCTCGATGATTGTAAGCGACGAATCCTGGAGCATCCGCCGATTCAGCTTCGCGGGATATTCCGATTTGGTCCATTTTGAGAGTGACATAGAATTTGGAGCATTGGGAAGTGCCGCGGAGTTATTGCCTGTACGCTACAATCTTGCAATAAAAGTACATTTTTTAGGCAATAAGATTAGAGCCTCTTATCTGGCAGCTATTACTTATCATGGAATCACTCTCAGCGGACTCAATCATCCGCGACGCAAAAAAAGCAAATACGACTTAAGCGATTCGTTCATACTTGGTAGCGACACGACGTCATATTCTTCGGACAGAAACAAGTTCAAAGACATTCGTCAAATTCCACTCGATAGCATTGATCAAAGCATATACAATGTTCATGATACATTAAAAACCCAAGAGGAAGAGCTGAAACTGCAAGAATCCAAATCGAAGATCTTATGGGGAGAGATCGGCGATTTCTTGCTCGACCGCTATAACATCAATTTCAACAATGCCGGCAGCATCCGTTGTTCACCTATTATCAACCCCTTCCTGATGAGTTACAGCAAAAGCAACGGTTTCGCATACAAACAAACATTCAAATACAACAGACTCTTTCTCAATGACAAGCTCCTTCGAATAGCCCCTACTATCGGTTACAACTTTAAAGAGAAGTTTTTTTATTGGAAAGTAAATTCCGAATACAATTACAACCCGTCCAAGTTGGGTTCAATACATATCGACGCCGGCAACGGCAATCTGATATACGGTGCCAATATACTTTCGGCCATCGGCGGAGGCCCCACTCAGTCACCATTATCAGTCTATCGGTTCAAAGATTACTATTTTGAAATTTATCACAGCCTGGAACTGCTCAACGGGGTGGAACTCAACACAGGTTTATCGGGTCACCGACGCACCGCCATCATTCCGCATTCCAATTTGATAGGTGCCATTCAAAATGAAAGGCATTTGGCATACAATAGCTGGGCCCCACGAATCAGACTGGAGTGGACCCCCGCCCTTTATTACTATATGAGCGGCAAACGAAAAGTCAACTTCAAATCATCCTTCCCCACTTTCAGTGTCGATTGGGAAAGAGGCATCAAAGGCATGCTGAAGAGTAATTGCGGATACGAACGGTGGGAGTTCGACATGCAGCACCAGATACAATTCGGACTGCTCCAATCACTTTATTACCGCATCGGAACGGGTCTATACACTAATCAGCATAGTTTATATTTCATCGACTTTCTCAACTTCACACGCAACAACCTGCCCGAACAATGGAACGACCAGCGAAACAGTTCATTTCAACTATTGGGAGCAGATTGGTACAATGCCTCAAGCAAATATTTTCAGATGCATCTAGTATACGAATCACCCTTTTTCATCATTCCACGCATCCTCAAAATCATGCAAAATATAGTAGTCGAACGCTTCTATTTCAACTTGCTGACGACACCGAAATTGAAACCATATTACGAAATAGGATACGGCGTAGGCACGCACTATTTCAATCTTCAAGCCTACGGTTCGTTCAAACAACAAAAATTTATAGAGACAGGCATGAAGTTCACCTTCGAATTGTTCGACAAATAATACCAAACAAATACATTTATTCATTTATTTTGCTTATCTTTACCCTATATCAACCTATTAAACAATAATTGCCATGAAAAATTTCAAAATCGAAGCCGCTATTTTAGCAGTAGGCTTAGCACTATTGGGAACTATTCTGAAAAATGGGATAGACAATGTAGCCTTTAAAGACCGTTTTGTAAGTGTCAAAGGACTTGCCGAAAAAGAAGTAATGGCAGACAAGGTAGTATGGCCCATCGCATACAAAGATGTAGGCAACGACATGGTAGCGCTCTACAACAATATTCAAGACAAAAACAAAGCCATCGTTAGGTTTCTGAAATCAAAAGGCATGCAAAACGCCGAAATCGACATTGCCTCGCCACAAGTAATAGACCTCCAAGCCGATCGCTACAACAACAATCGGTCGCCCTATCGATACAACGTCACTTCAGTCATTACAGTAACCAGCAAGGATATAAAAAAGGTTCGGCAAATTATGTCTCAGCAACTCGAATTACTACGACAGGGTATTGCCATAGCAAGCGGAAGCGATTACCAATACAATCCAGTCTATTCATTCAGAGGCCTCAATAATCTGAAACCCAAAATGATAGAAGAAGCCACCAAAAATGCCCGCGCCGTAGCCGACAAATTTGCTAACGACTCCGGTAGTAAGCTAGGCAAAATACAAAGTGCTTCGCAAGGACAATTCTCCATTGAAGATCGCGACGCCAATACGCCCTATATAAAAGAGATAAGGGTAGTGACCACCGTAAATTACTACCTGAAAAATTAAGAAATAAAATCGTATATTTCTTTGGGTAATAAAGAAATAACTTGTACCTTTGCGCCCGATTTATATAATGTCTAACTAATTAATTAAAAACAAGTATTAATTTTAATGGAGAATTTAAAGAACATTGCCCCTCTTGAAGATTTCAATTGGGATGAGTACGAAAAAGGTCAAGTCCAGGCTGAAAAAAGCATAGAAGACCAAGAGAAATCTTACGATTCAACTCTGAGCAAGCTCAACGACAGCGAAGTTGTCGACGGAACTGTAATAACAATGAACAAACGCGAAGTTGTTGTCAACATCGGTTACAAATCTGATGGTGTTATTGCATTGAACGAATTCCGTTACAATCCCGATCTGAAAGTAGGCGACACAGTAGAAGTCTACATCGAAAACCTGGAAGACAAGAAAGGGCAATTAGCTCTATCTCACCGCAAAGCCCGTGCTTCTCGTTCTTGGGAACATGTAAACAGCGCACTTGCTAACGAAGAGATTATCAAGGGTTACATCAAATGCCGTACAAAAGGCGGTATGATTGTAGATGTATTCGGTATCGAAGCATTCTTACCCGGTTCTCAAATCGACGTTAAACCTATTCGTGATTACGATATGTTCGTTGGCAAAACAATGGAATTCAAAGTCGTTAAAATCAACCAGGAATACAAAAACGTTGTTGTATCTCACAAAGCTCTTATTGAGGCAGAACTCGAACAACAGAAGAAAGAAATCATCAGCAAACTCGAAAAAGGACAAGTCCTCGAGGGAACTGTCAAAAATATTACCTCTTACGGTGTATTCATCGACTTGGGTGGCGTAGATGGTTTGATTCACATCACCGACCTGTCATGGGGCCGTGTAAGCGATCCACACGAAGTAGTGCAGCTTGACCAAAAACTCAATGTTGTTATTCTCGATTTCGATGACGAAAAGAAACGTATCGCTCTCGGTTTGAAACAACTCACTCCGCATCCATGGGATGCTCTTGATCCCAATCTCAAAATCGGCGATCATATCAAAGGAAAAGTTGTTGTTATGGCCGATTATGGTGCATTTGTTGAAATCGCACCGGGCGTAGAAGGATTGATCCACGTAAGCGAAATGTCTTGGTCACAACACCTTCGTGTAGCTCAAGACTTCATGAAAGTGGGCGACGAAGTAGAAGCAGTTGTATTATCACTCGATCGTTCAGAACGCAAAATGTCTCTCGGCATCAAGCAACTCAAACAAGACCCATGGGAAACAATCGAAGAGAAGTATCCTGTCAATTCGAAACATACGGCTACCGTTCGCAACTTCACCAATTTCGGTGTATTTGTTGAAATCGAAGAAGGTGTTGACGGCTTGATTCACATTTCAGATCTTTCTTGGACAAAGAAAATCAAACATCCGTCTGAATTCACCAAACTTGGCGAACCGATCGAAGTTGTCGTTCTCGAAATAGACAAAGAAAACCGTCGTTTGAGCCTTGGTCACAAACAACTTGAAGAGAATCCTTGGGATGTATTCGAGACCATCTTCACTGTAGGTTCAGTACACGAAGGACAAATCATCGAAATGCTCGATAAGGGTGCTGTTATCGCATTACCTTATGGCGTAGAAGGATTTGCTACACCAAAACATTTGGTTAAAGAAGACGGTACACAAGCTCAACTCGATGAGAAACTCGAATTCAAAGTAATCGAATTCAACAAAGATTCTAAGAGAATCATCCTCTCACACAGCCGCATCTTCGAAGATGCCAAAGGTGGTGGTGACAAGCAAGTTAAAAAATCGAATAACAACCGCAAGAAGAAAGATGATTCTCAGGTTCAAAACCAAGCAGCATCTACAACTCTCGGCGACATCGATACATTAGCAGCTTTAAAAGAGAAAATGGATGAAGACAAAAAAGAAGCTAAGGTAGTGGCAAAAACTGAAAAAGTTGAACCGAAAGCCGAAGAAACTGAAGAAGTAAAATCTGAAGAGCCTAAGGCAGAAGCTACAGAAGCTACAGCTACAGCAGAATAGTTTTTACTGAATTATAATTTGAACGGAAGAGGTTGCAAGTCAATTTGCAACCTCTTTTCTTTTTATAAACAAAAGTATCCGCTATGAGAGGGACTCCATTCTCAAAAACATTATCAATGGCACCTTTGTCAAACTTGCCTCTTCTCCACATGGCGTAAGCCTTCACCTGTGACATATTTAAACGATAGCAAAACGCCGAATTACTATCAAGCCCTAAGTTGTCTAAAAGCCTTTCATTTCATATCCTATATTTTTCCGAAAATACACTTTTTCGATGATACAAATAAGTAAATACAACACTTTTTCGATGATACGGGCTAAAGATCATTCTTTTCTGTGAACCAAATGCAATCTCTTCGAAAGCCTTCGTTTAGTAGATTCACGTGGTGCGTAGTCACAAACAACTGAGGTTCGAATAGAAAATCAAGTTTCGCAAACCTATCCGTCATGTCAAATATCTATCAATCAGCGTATTGTAAAGGCTAGAGGCTAAAACGGGACCTGAAAAAGGCATTATTAAGTTGTCATACAGCTGTTTATGAAAGTTGAGTGCCGCTGTTGTCACTGTTTTTCTGTCGACATAACGACTCGGACAACCATCATAACCGAATGACCGAATATACAGAACCGGAATAGCTGTGTCTGCTTTTTACTCCGATCATTGCCAAATGGCGGGCGAACAGATTAATCGAAATGTCGCGCATCGTAGCCGGACTGGTCTTGCGCATGTGCTCATACAAGAGATGAATGCTGTATTCCTCTGCCTGTTCATTCTTACGAGGAAGACGGAACAGACTGAAGAAAAGTCCTTCTTCGTGCGGGCGACGATAAAAGCGTTTATTGCGTTCCGTAATCAATGCCTCTTCGTGAGGGGTATACCAATAACGGACGCCACCGCGCAGTTCCGTTTTGAGCTGTGCATACAATTGTTTGTACGAGATTTTGAATCTACCGATACGGTCTTTCAACTCGATGGGGAAAAAGCGGCGGCTCCCGGTCGGATCGGTAAGAATATCCGCATGGTTGGAAGTACCGATAAACGAAGCCATCCGGCCGAAGTATTGATAACCTCCACGATAAGGCTTGGCGATATTTAGTTGAGGAAGTTGAATCAAATTCTTCAACCGTTCCATTTGCGAGAGAGAATACTTACGAATCTCGTCCAAGTTAACAAGGGCAAACTTCGCCATGACTTTAGAAGCGGATTTGGATTCGGTGTCAAACTCTTCTATAAAATAAGAACGAAGCACGGGAGGAAGCAGCATACGGCAGAAAGACGATTTCTTCGTCCCATGACGTCTATGTATCAGTACAGGCACCATACTGTTGCCGAATTTGGTGCACTTTTGCATCCACTGAGCCACCACCGCCAACAGCCACCGATGAAAGACCATATTCCACAAGTGGTCGCTGCTTATTCGCCCCGCCAATTCTTCAATCCGATCCCTGCCATCCCACGGGGGAAGGGCGTTGATGTACTCCTGTATAGGGTTATAGGCCGGAGTGAATGAAGATTCGATAATGCGCATCACATCCCGATCGATACAGTCGACGCCCGATTCTAAAGCCGACAGAACAATATCGTTGCGAACGCGGCGGTCCATTTCAACAAAATCACGTTGCGATTGGCGCGCTCTACATTCGTACCTCTCCGCCACGGTATTGTAACGAAAGTCATAGTGCGCTACTAAAAATACTTTTAAACGTTCCATGATCCCTTTCAAAAAAGGCTCTTTTACTCCATCGGCAGCAATGCCGTTTTGCATGTTTAATTTCATATCGTTATTAATTTGATGAATTTTCGGCAAATATATAACACAATAAAGGGGTTTT
>JAAYUD010000094.1 GCA_012517855.1 Bacteroidales bacterium | reverse complement strand
TGCCAACCAACTACGCTTATTTCTGCACTCGGCAGCTTACGTGTTGATATACAATACAAAAGAGCGGCTCTTTAAACATACGGAGATAGCCGGCTTTACGACAGACAGCTTCATTAAGAAGATCATGCTGAGTGCCGTACACATCAAAGAGATGAAATCACTCATTAAGATAAGCTTTACCAAAGGGCATCGTTATCGACAAGAAATGGAAAATGCCTTAAGTTTGCTGGCTTCAGCATAGCTACAGCTACCGATTCAACCTTTCACCACTCAAAACGAGATACACACTCTTTCGGAGCGTGCGATTCTTCGTACCCTTATGTTTGATAATGCTTCAAAAAACGCTTTTCTGCTTGTCCATAAATGAATATTGAAGCTGTTTGAGAGGATTTGAAAGAGACAATAGTATAACTTTGGTGAGTCAAACTGAATGGATGGAAGGATTTTTTGACAAAGACATACGATAAGTAGTGAGGATGAATTATGCAGGCTAAACGATGGACTACAGATAGCTGAGTGGTCGTTTTGCAAATAAGCATGTGTATCTTCTTCATATAAATCCAGTCTCTTTCTCGGATCTAAGTACTCGACGTCGTAATGCTTAGTCTCCTAACTTTTACCGGTGAGCTGCGATGTTACAGTATTCTTAATGTTTCTTTCTTGATTTGTTTTACTAAAGAAGAATGTCGGTAGTGTGTAAAATGTCGTTTATGGGTAAACAACTTGGAGGGAATTAAGCAGGTAGGAATATGGAAGTCTTACTTTTGTGGGGTATAATCAAATACATAACTTTTCAATGTGCCATCGTTTGTGTAGAGCGAGAAAGTAATGATACCTCCTTTTTGATTTGTACCGGCATATTGTATAAGAGGTATCGATAAGTAAGCTCGTTTGGTGTATGCTTTCAAATCGTTATTACTGTCATGATAGAGTAAGATAGACACATGGTAACGCCCATCGCTTTCAAGTGTGGCCGATTGTTCTACGAATGCAAAAGTGTGTGCTTGTGATTGGGACAATACATTGAGTACTATGTTTAGATAGTTGCGACCTTGCCAGATGCTTAGCACCTCGGCAGGGTCATTTTTTATTCCGTTGACAAATTTATCGGGCGTCTGTGGTATTGTTGCTATCGCTCTGGTCGAAGCATAGATGTCTGCTGTTGAGTCACCATTTACAACCTCAATGGCATAATTGGCAACAATACGTACGCTTTTATTCGCTTCGTATACTGTATTTGTTCGATCTTTACTTACGAGATAAGTCTTGTTTTTGTCGGTCGTAATAGTGTTTAACTGCCCTTTGCCAGTTGCCTGTCCGGTAACAAATTCCAGTTGCACGGACGGATAAGTATCATTGCTTCCTTTGCAACTGCTTATCAACGCTACGATGGCAAGAGACACTGTTATATGCCAAACTCTGATTCTCATATATTCACCGCAGCCATGTAGTTGGTTACAGGATTGGCATACATTAATAAAAGTTTCTCTCGCAAGAAAGGAATATCTTTATTTGGCAAGTCTATCTTGTTGAGCTGCTCTTCAATATAAGTAGAAAATTGTTTTTTTTCGTCGTTGGTATATTTGTCTGCATATTCATCTTTATCGGTCAGCAAATCGTGAGCAATATAATTACTTGTATAAAGTCGATAGTTACGGTGAATATGTCGGTCGATAATAGCCGATACAATGTTGTAAATTTCTGCTTTTGGAAGATTGCGGTCAATCTGTTTCAATTCATTGTTGATGCATTTACTCATTTGATAATGTACCTTACCTTTTTGGCCGAACATACCAACCTGCATACTTTTCAGATCGTCTTTCGTTGATTTTTTGTATCCTTCTATGTCGCGCTTCAGCTGAAACTCTTGGGCTTTGAGATAATCGCAAGGATCATATTCGTATGAAATACTTAATGGAACAATATTCATTTCCATCAAACGATCGATAAAGTCTCCTTCGCCTGCCATGGCAAGCATTTTCAAGACACTCTCTTGGGTCCTGTCGTTAGAATCTTTGGCGCGTCCTTCACGTTGAGCCATCCAAATAGATTCTTGTTTGGTATTAATTACAAAATGCATGTAGCTTGACATGCGCTTTGAAGCATCAAGCATCTGGCGCATAGGCAGGGTGCGTTGTACGATAAAGGCTTTGTTTATGCGCACGAGCTTTTTGATCCAAGGGTAGATTAGTAGATTATCTCCGATAGCGATTTCTACGGTATCCATGTCTCTGTCTACCAATAATACTGCCAAAAATGCCGCATCCAAAATGATGTCACGATGATCGGACAAGTAAAGATAGGGAGTTACTCTGTCATTCAGTGCAGAGTCGTCCATCGAAAGTCCGGTTGTGTATTTGTCGATAATGTTACGAATAATGTCGTAGCAAAATGTCTTTTGGAAGTCCAGTTTCGTTTTGCAAATGCGCATCTTGGCGGCAATCAATTCGAAAGGAACTTCCGGAAGGATACCACTGACTGCCTTTCGGAAAGCCTCGTCGGCAATCAGTTCTTCGAAGATAGGGGCTAACTCCGAATCTTCATAAGGACGGATTTCGTCGAATTCTCTTAAATCAATATCAGTCATATCAAGCGTTTATTTCGTGAATTTATTTTCTATAATTTCCGACAATACGTTTTTAATATCCAATTTCGCAGCACGTATTTGCTGGGGAATAAAGCTTGTTGTAGTCATACCTGGCGTAGTGTTTACTTCAAGCAGATTAATTTTATGTCCTTCGGTGATGATATAATCAATACGGATGATACCTTCGCATTCCAAAATATCATAAATGGCCGAGGTTATAGTTTGTACTCGTTTCGCTAATTCGTCAGAAATACGTGCAGGTGTTATTTCGTCAACTTTGCCATTGTATTTGGCATCGTAGTCAAAAAATTCATCGTGTGGTACTACTTCAGTAAGTGGGAAAACTGCCGTTCTTTGCTTTGTCTTGTAACAGCCGCATGTCAGTTCGGTACCCTCCATAAACGTTTCGATAACGACTTCTTCTGCTTCGTCGAACGCTTTATCGATGGCGGGTTGGATCTCTTCTCGTTTTTTGACCTTGCTGACACCGAAACTAGATCCTCCAAGGCTCGGCTTGATAAAACAGGGTAACCCTATTTTGCTCATTACGTCTTCGTCTGAAATATGGTCTCCTTTGCGTAAGCGGATTGCTTCGGCTACGCTGATGCCGAAGCTTTTGAGGTATTGGT
This sequence comes from Bacteroidales bacterium, assembly GCA_012517855.1. Classification (GTDB taxonomy): domain Bacteria; phylum Bacteroidota; class Bacteroidia; order Bacteroidales; family Bacteroidaceae; genus JAAYUD01. The sequence continues at coordinate 31,619 of JAAYUD010000094.1, read as the reverse complement.
TGCAAGCAAATTTATTATAGGTCAGTGCAGCAGGCAATACACCACAACAAGAATATGGAATGCGCATCATGTCGAAATATCCTTGTAAACGTCCGTCTTCACCCGGTGTGCCATGAATTGTAATGTAAGCGAAGTCGAAACGTGTCTCTTTATCGTCAACAGTGAAACCGAAAGTGTTCAAATCAACCGGAGTTTGTTTGTCATCCGATAGAAGTACCCGCCAATTACAACCTTCCATCTCGACGATATAAATATTATACTTTTCCTTATCCATGAAGGAGTAGAGTCCCTGTGCGCTGCGCAGAGAAACATCATGCTCGGAGGTGTCTCCTCCTGCTACAATAGCAATGTTACGTTTCATTCTATTTCTCTATTACTTATATAACCTTTCCATTTGTCTATCAGTTGTTGCATGTCTGCTGGAAGCTCTGAGGTGAAGTTCATCTCTTTGCCTGTTTTGGGATGTATAAATCCCAACGTCTTGGCATGCAATGCCTGACGCGGACAAATATCAAAGCAGTTGTTTACAAATTGTTTATATTTACTGAATCGGGTTCCACGTAATATTTCGTGGCCTCCGTAACGTTTGTCATTAAAAAGAGTGTGTCCTATATGTTTCATGTGTACTCTGATCTGGTGTGTTCTGCCTGTTTCGAGGAGACATTCCACCAGCGTTACATATCCAAGCCGTTCGAGAACTCGATAGTGTGTTACGGCATGCTTTCCTTGGCTAGGATCTTCAAGCACTGTCATCTGTAGCCGATCTTTAGGATTGCGTCCAATGTTGCCTTCGATGGTACCTTCATTTTGGTCCATGATGCCCCATACCAAAGCCCAATAGCTACGGTGAGTTGTCTTGTGGAAAAATTGGTTGCCTAGGTGGGTTTTTGCGTCAGGCGTTTTAGCTATGACGAGCAATCCAGATGTGTCTTTGTCTATACGATGTACCAGTCCTACATGCGGGTCGTTGGCATCATAGTCTTTGTCGTCTTTCATGTGCCAGGCAAGGGCATTGACCAATGTGCCGTTATAGTTGCCGTGCCCGGGGTGTACTACCATGCCGGCCGGCTTGTTCACGACCATTACCGTGTCGTCTTCGTAGACAATATTTAGTGGAATATCTTCGGCGACGACCTCGTTATCGTAACGTGGACGGTCCATCATTACCGTTATGACATCGGCGGGTTTTACTTTGTAGCTGCTTTTTACAGCTTTTCCGCTTACTTGTACAAATCCGGCATCTGCTGCTTTCTGAATGCGGTTGCGAGATGCATTGACAATTCTTTCAAAGAGGTATTTATCAATTCGGATCGGAGTCTGTCCTTTGTCCACAACAACTCTGAAATGTTCATACAAAGCCATTGCATCTTCAGGCATTTCAGTCTCGTCGGCGTCATTTTCTATGTCACCGTCCGGTTCGTATGCCTCAAGAGAAAGCAGTGAATCCAGCTGTTGTTTGTTTTCAGAATCTATTTCTGCCATATCCCCTAATTCATTTTTTTGCTAAAACCATTCGTTGGAATTGTCATTCTTATGCGGATTCTTCGGTGTAGCCTTTTTAGTGGGTTGCTGTTTGGTTTGCGTCTTCTTTATACCGTTGTTCTCTTTATTCGGCGGAGCTGCTTTTGTTGGAGCTGTTTTGACTTTTACAGGCGTTGCTTTGGCTGCTTTAGGTTCGTTGGTGGGTGTTGGATTGCTTTCTTCTCCCTCTTCGTTAAGCATGATGCTACCATCCGTTGCTGCCGAATCATTTTCACTCATATCAACGTCACCGTTTCCTATCTGTAGTGTTAGGATAGAACCTACCGGAATCTTCTCGCCCGTCATAATTCGACGTCCGTTGTATAATACACCGTAGACCCAATCCAATTCTCCTTTGACCAGTTGGTTGGGCGTCAGGTGGAATCCCGCTGTCAATAGCTGTGCTTCTGCTTCGCGTGCCGAACTGTTTTCGGTAACATCCGGGACTTCTCGCAATGGCGCGTCAATAGAGTTGATAGTGAGAAATATGATACGGCCTTTTTTGACCTTTTCACCCGATTCGGGGGTTAATTCGAGAATACAGCCGGAAGGCATGTCTTTTCTATAACTGGTTGTTACGACTTTGGCTATTAACCCGCGGTCACGAAACATTTTCTCTGCTTGATTGGGCATCATTCCCTTTACATCCGGCACGATAACTTCTTCTCCATGATGAGTATACACATCGAGTCCCTTAAATACAATAATACCTAAGAGTAGTGCGACGACAACCATGGCGGCAATGTTTATCCAAAAGAATCTGTTGGCGCTCAATGATGAAAGCTTATTTAATGTCATAATGCTCGCAAAGATATCTTGGTACAAAGATACTATTTTTTCTCAAATAAAAAGGAGGAACCCCGGAAGATTCCTCCTTTTTATTCTTTTCTTCATATTATCGATATTGTTCTAGCGATAATTACGATTTTGTTCCGTTGAAGTGATCCGAAACCGTAAGTTGCTTTCTGCCTTTTGCACGGCGTGAAGCCAATACTCTACGACCGTTAGCTGTGGCCATTCTTTCACGAAAGCCGTGTTTGTTTCTCTTCTTTCTGTTCGAAGGTTGAAATGTTCTCTTCATTGTTGTTATATATTATATTGTTATTATTCTTTTAGCATAATTGGACTGCAAAATTAGAGACTTTTTTTAAGATACACAAATAAATATCGTATTTTTGCACAGAACATTTTGTGTTTTTTGCTGATTTGCGTAATTTTGCACTCGCAAAGCAATATTAAAGAAATTAATATAATAATTAAATAGAGGAATATATGATTAACTGTCAGGACGTAAAAAACGGAATGTGTATCAAGTTGGATGGCCATTTCTATTTTGTGGTGGAATTTCTTCATGTTAAACCCGGTAAGGGAAATACGATTATGCGTATCAAACTGAAAGATGTTATAAATGGACGTGTGATAGATCGTACTTATCAGATCGGATTTAAATTGGAAGATGTCCGCATTGAACGCCGCCCCTATCAGTTCCTTTATAAAGAAGGTGAAAGCTATATCTTTATGAATCAAGAGACTTACGAACAAGTCCCTATTGAAAAGGAATTAATTACCGGTGTAGATTATTTGAAAGAGGGCGATTCTGTTGATGTCGTTTCTGATGCTTCGACCGAAACAATACTTTTTGCAGAGCTCCCTGTTAAGGTTGTATTGAAAGTGATTTATACCGAACCCGGTTTGAGAGGGGATACTGCCACCAATACGCTGAAGCCTGCTAAGCTCGAAACTGATGCCGAAATTCGTGTTCCGTTGTTTATCAATGAAGGCGAATTGGTAGAAGTCGATACTCGCGACGGTTCTTATGTAGGCCGTGTAAAAGCATAAACCACGTGCAATACGTGCTTTTTTCTGTCATCATTCCGGTATACAACCGACCTGGCGAGCTCAATGAATTATTGCAAAGCTTAGTGGGTCAGCACTTCAAAAGTTTTGAAGTGCTGGTGGTTGATGATGGTTCGTCTGTACCTTGCGAAAAAATCGTGAGCAGTTACAGCGATTGTCTCAATGTACATTACTATTATAAATCAAATACGGGACCGGGTCTTTCGCGCAATTATGGAGCCGAACGTAGTAAGGGGGAATATTTAATAATTCTCGATTCGGATTGTATACTTCCCGATACTTATTTCGATGCTATAATTAGCGAATTGAATTTGGCTCCTGCCGATGCTTTTGGAGGCCCGGATAAAGCACACGCTTCCTTTTCTAACGTACAGAAAGCTATAAATTATTCCATGACTTCTTTTTTTACTACCGGAGGAATTCGTGGCGGTAAAAAGAAAATGGATAAATTCTATCCCCGCAGTTTCAATATGGGGGTTCGCCGTGAAGTGTATCAAGCACTTGGAGGATTCTCTAACATGCGCTTTGGAGAAGATATTGATTTTAGTATTCGTATTTTCAAGAACGGATACGGATGTCGTCTGTTTCCCGACGCTTGGGTGTATCATAAACGCCGCACCGACTGGCGAAAGTTCTTTAAGCAGGTATACAATTCGGGTATTGCTCGTATTAATCTTTATAAAAAATATCCCGAATCGTTGAAGGTGGTACACTTGCTTCCTGCGGTTTTTACGCTGGGGGTGTTGGTTTTACTTCTCGGTTCTGTGTTATGTCCGTGGTCGTTGACCTTGTTGTTGCTTTATGCATTTCTTGTCTTTCTCGATTCAACGATGAAAAACAGAAGTGCACTTATCGGATTGTATTCTGTATTTGCTGCCTATATTCAACTCATCGGTTACGGTAGCGGTTTTTTGTGGGCATTATGGCGTCGTTGTGTGCTCAAAAAAGACGAATTCGAAGCTTTCAAAAAGAACTTTTATAAATAGTTCTTACCACTTATATCGTGCTCTTGCAGGGTGAGGGCTCTAAGAAACTTTGTTGAAAATGAATCTACTATGGAAAAACTATCTATCAATGAATGGTCTGTTGACGATCGTCCCCGCGAGAAGATGATGGCACAAGGTAGCATTGCCTTGAGCGATGCCGAATTGGTCGCTATTCTTATAGGTTCGGGCAATAATGAAGAAAATGCGGTAGAGCTGTCAAGGCGTATATTGGGTACTTGCGGTAATAATCTGAATACGTTGGCCAAATGGGATATCAATGATTTCTCTCGATTTAAAGGAATGGGACCGGCCAAGAGTGTAACGGTAATGGCGGCACTCGAATTGGCGAGACGGCGCAACGATGCGACTCCCAAAGAACGCGAGCGTATTACCTGCTCACGGGATGTTTACCTACTTTTTGCTCCTCTTCTTGCCGATTTGCCACATGAAGAATTTTGGAGTTTGTTGCTTACTCAGGCCGGAACTGTTATAGATAAGATTCGCATCAGCTCGGGAGGTATCGATGGAACGTATGCCGATGTAAGGCTAATCTTGCGTGATGCAATACTCAAACGTGCTACTCAACTTGCCGTGGTACACAATCATCCATCCGGAAATACACGCCCTAGCAATCAAGACATTCAGCTCACTAAGACCATTCATAAGGCTGCCGAGCTGATGAATATTCGAATGTTCGATCATGTTATCGTTTGCGACGGTTCTTATTATAGCTTTGCCGATGAGGGAGCGCTATAATAATCTACGGAGTGCTTAATTGGTCGGGTACTATAGTTTTACCTTGGCTACCATTTTTCTTATTTTTCCTTCACCTATTATCGGCGCATGCGCATCTTCAGGGTAGAAAATGACAAACTGTCCGGGACGTATATCAAAGAAAGTCGTTGGTGCATCATTATAGAGGGCATAGTCTTCTTTTTCGTTATACGGAGACACTACGCTTTCTTTGTTTAAGTCATCAGTGGGTTTCCATCCCATTGTCTCGTTCCCTTCTAATAAAATTTGTATATCAATATATTGGTGATGCAATTCAAGAACTTGATCTTCGCGTTTTTTACATTCAGGATTGCTGTTGTTGATAAATAGCTCGTTACCTTTGATGTCAATGCGTCCCAATGGAGCATGTAGCATGTCGTGCGATTTCACATAATCAAACAATTCTTTAAAAAGCGGATGGAGGTTCTCTATCCTGCTGCTATTTTCTATCTTTGATACTATCATGTTTTCGTATTATATTTTCGGCAAAGCTAGGAATGTTTTTTAAGTTACACAAATATTTCGGTTTCTCAATTTGAATATCCTATCTTATAGTCGCTCTGTTTGCCCGCAAACTGTCATCAGAGATAAGGTACTTATAGAAAAGAGAGGAATATACTCGTTTGTGTGCAAAATGTTCTACAGCTATCTGTAAGCCATCGTTTAGACTTGTTCTAAGCAGAGGTTCGCTGAAAATAAGGTTTCTACAATATGCTCTAGACTCGATTTTCGGACCTTTTTCCGCTGGCGTTGTATGTGGTGCACTGTTAACCTACTGTATGCCACCTCCGTATGGTGTCATACGGAGGTGGCAAAGGTTATTATGCATACCCTCTATACACACACACTTATCGGCGAGTGGAAATGAGCAACACATTGCGAACAATCCATCTTGGGAGTGTTTTCAGAGGTGAACATCCCTGAATATTCTGATACTTTTTTATCCTAACACTAGTGACAGCCCCTTGTAGGCCACTATCTCCGCGACTGTTTCACTGCTCGAATGTAAGCTCAATAAGAGCGAGATATAAATCTATCGTGCGCAAATCATTGATATACAGCAAGAAATTCATAAGGGCGAAACTAAATGTTTGTAAGTATAAACTTTTAGTTTCGTCCTTATGAATTTTTATGTTCGTCCTTATCATTTTTCGAAAACGCAGCTTCATCTTGTGCATCAATAAGTGCTACTTCTGTATGGTTAAAAAAGTATCAGTATTGCTCTCAATATTCACCTGAAAAAACTTTCTAAAAAACGATTTGAGGATAACTCGCTCTCTGTCATCGAAATTTTGCGTCAATGGGGTATGCATAAAAGGAAATATCCGAGTTGTTTATAACAATAGGAGTTCTCTTGGAAAGCTGTAAAAATTCGATTCTTATGGTAAATTGATGTCATCTTTATCTTTCTAAAACCACGTATGGACCTAAATTTGTTGACGTCCATACGTTTTCAGAAAAACTTAAGGACGTCGCCGAAAAAACTAACATACGACAATTTTGGCTGACGCTTAAATAACTCTCTTTAAATATTAAATTATCTGGAATTTATTTGGCTATATCCGAAAAATTAACGAATATTGTACATGCGTTGTACATTTGTTGATAGTCTATTAAAAGTCAAACCATCTATAATAGGGGTAATATCAATAACATGTATAGCTTGCTATTGAACACTTTGTTAACATAATAAGGACTTTCATCGTACTCCAAAGGGTTTGATGACTGATCGAATGATAGTTCTTGGAAGCAAATAGTTTATTACTTTCATAAGATATTAAAACAGAATGAAGAATCTTTTTATAGGCATAGTCCTTTTTCTATCGTGTGGATTTATCCTAGGATTTGCATGTGATTGGTATGTTTCAATTGATCATCATTCCGATAAGAATGTAAAAGAATCGAAAAGCATCATTGTGGGCTACACTCCTGCTGAAATAGATACATTGAAGGACCTTGTTCTGAAAGGGGATAAAGACGCCTATCCTGGATTAATAGAAGCATATATAGATATCAGCTACTATCAGCAAGAATCTCTGTTGTACTCGTTAATAATGGGGAATAGATTCAATTTGTCACATGCCTATTATTTTGTATATAGTGATTGGACGGGTATCTATAATATCCATTTCCGTGATGAAAAGATCGATGATAATACAAAAAAAATAGTTGTGGATTACTTGAAAAGAGGTGCAGAACTAAAAGATTTTGTATCAATAAATGAATTGAAAGATATTTGTCAAAAATAAAATATACTAATTATAAATAGTTGGAGAATGATGAATAAGAAAAAATATTTTATTTATAGCCTGAAAGTCTTTCTGTATTTGATATGTCTCATAGTAGGCTTTGGCATTGGAGCTCAAACAAGCTTGGAATATAGATTCAAACAGGCTTGTAAAACTGTTCCTCCAAAAGGGCTGGACAGCTTGAAAAAAACAGTTATTAAAATGGGAGATATTCCCGCCTATCATTTATTGAAGAATGAATTCAGGAAAAAGAAGCATCCGCAGGAATATTTAATTTATTCCATTGTGATGGCGGATAAATACCACTATGCCCCTGCAAATTATGATGTTTATTATTGTTTGACGAGTGTCTTTGATGCTAACTCCTCTTTGGGGAAAATAGACAAAAGGACAAAGAAACTGGCACTCGATTACTTGGAAAGAGGAATGAAATTGAATGATCCGATTGCGAAAAAGGAGTTCGCAAAATTAGATAGTAGATAACCTTGCGTCTTTTGCTAGGGCATGGTGAATTCATATAATGCCGACAAACGGTGTCAATGAAAGGGTTAGACAAAATAAACAGACTAAAAATACAGTCAGGGATAAAATAGATTAAGACTTCATCGTCCATTTCTTCGTAGGTTTATATTGGAAGCTCTGGGTAAATATGCGCCCCTCTGTAAACAGGCAATGCCTATTATCTTTCGGAGATGGCGGGTAACAGATGTGCAAACCATGAGTAATCGCCCCTCTCGGTGTAGCGGTCAGGATCTGGACACTGAGGGGGGACTTATTGGCACGATATGGGGCTAGGTTCTATGACCCTGCAATAACAATTATTCTTTTGCCTACCAATAGGGGTGGATCTTATGAAGTAAATGAAGAGGAATGTTGGGGTTCTTTATTTCTAATGGGTTGGCTGTAAATTTCGGCAACGTGTAAGGAGCTTTTACTGCTGTATTGCCTGCGGCGCCCGATTCCATCACACGAAAATCAATTAATGGCTGTACACCAGTCAACGGTATTCTCATTACTCCATCTTGAGTGTTTTCGTATCCTTTTGTGCTATCGTCGTACGGCAAAACTCCCCAGGGATTGCGCATGCAAAATAGTTCTGTCGTTTCGTTGTAGGGTAGTAATATGGAATAGGCATGTGCGGTTACCGTTTTTACATCGCCAATGGCTACTGCTTGGTTGAATCCGCCTACAATCATCTTGCCTTTTGACATAGCCCATTTCACGACTCGCTTCATCTGTTGGGCATTGAGTGCGCTAGGGGTGAATGAGAAACTGGCACCATTTCCTGTGAATAATGTCATCACTCTTTCTGTAGCTATACCATTCAATGTATTGTCGATTTGGTAGATGACTTGGTGTTTTAATATGGCTTTTTCCAATATGGAAGCCCAATCGGCAATATTGTATTTTCCGGAACAAGATTGTATGGTGTTGTTGGAATTTGCAAGGAAGGTTGATGACACAGTTACTGTGATTATTTTCCCTTGTGGATCGTACATATTTACACTGAAAGAGCCGTTGCTATTTTGGTGAATGATGGATTGCAGGAAATCCGGATGTGTATAAGCCAACTCTGCAAAAACAGCACAAGCACAACAATCTCCGATGCCATGTTGATTGACATCTGCTGGCGTTGGCGTACCGTAAGGATACAAAGTGACTTTAAAACCTTGGAGATGGAAGGCCGACATGTCTGAAGGTATGTCTGGTTCGTTAGCCGGATCTGCAAGCCATTCTTTATCGCTGGATGTCGTAATGTGTTTGCCTGCGTAATATTTGCCCATCGGCGTGTCGTTGGAAGCTGTAAAGCTTGTGGCAAGAGACATTAAGTCATCAATATTTAGGTTTTCCAAGTCTTCGCCATATCCCATCCACCATTCGGCGATATGGGTATTAGAGTCACCATTGTTTTCTGTGAATTGCAGCTTATAGTAAATGTAACTGACTTCATTTTGGAATTTGCAATCTTTGTAATCTGAACGGTTTTCAAACAGAATGGAGCTTTCACTGTCCAGAATATCCCAATGGATACTGTCATCGGATGCACACAAGGTCCACGATTTGGGGTCGGTTGTGCTTTTATCTGCAGATGCCATAATACGATAGTGATTGATTGTTGTTTTCGAAGCGGCTTTCCAAATAATCCAAAATTTATTGTGATCAGTAGAAAAACTCGTTTCTTTATTATTATCAATCATATTTAGAAGGTTGGCTTCATCCGATTTGTATTCGGAATAGATGACCCCTTTACATGGCAAATTAATGTTGTTCGAACTGACTTTTGCATAAGAACTTAAAGGTGTATCATCATTGTCATGGGAACAGCTCGTGATGCACGTAGCCATGAAAATGAGAAGGGAAAGCGAAAAGAAGGAATGTTTTTTCATGTTGATGAATTTATGGTCCTGTTCGGTGTAAATTGATTCCGGCAAACGGTATACTGATAAATAGCATACTGTTTGTCGGAATGTCTTAACTTCTAAAACTTGCTTTTATTAAAAATCCCATTACCAATTTCTTTGAGATGGTTTTATATAAGTGGAATAAGTAAAAGCAAATATAGACAAAATAAAATTTTATTGTTTATTGTTTTAGAATTAAAATTTAGAAGTTAGGAGTCTCGTATGCATCTATACCACCGTCGCCTCCTTGGACGAATGCCTTGAAATATGGTTCATTCAAAGCCGAAAATGATGAAGCACCCGGGTCTCCTTCGAAAACCCACTCGCCAAGTAAGTTAGCAGACGACGGATCTACATAGGGTTGATTATCAAAATCTTTAATTTCTTTATCACTTAGACATCTAGTCCACATGCGTACATAGCGTACCGCTCCATTCATATAACGTCCGCCGCAAGCTCTACCGATACCGAATAGATTATTTTCGTTGCCATTAAGGTTTGTTAGATTCATACCTCCGTTGGGGAATGTATCGCCTCCTGTCTTTTGAGTTGCTTGTTTTTCTCCATTTATATAGATATCAATCGTTTTGTTGGTGTAACTTACCACAAAAACAAAACGGTACCATTTGTTATTGCTTAATTCTGTAGGAACCCAAACAATGGGTTGATCTCCGATACTCATAGAGATATATTTATTGTTGGTGTTGAAAGGCGCTCTTGCCAATATCTGTCCTTCTATTCCCATTAATGTGGAACCACTATTTCCGGCATTGTAACGGGTTTCAATTTCCCATGTGAATTCTGGAATCTTGGTCCAATTGTCCACTTTATCAGGATATGCTGCTGCATAAGATTTGAAATCAATACTCAACCATTTATCTGAAGGTAATTGAGCCCCTACACCTGAATATGCCAACACATTTATTAAAACCGTTTTGACTTCTCCCGTCAGATTGTCTGTAACGGTAAGTGTAGTAGAACCGACTTTTTGAGCCTTGAGAGAGAAATGTGGTTTTGCTTCAGTACCTGTATTGACTACATTGACGATGCTCTTGTCTCCAACGGTCCAAAGATAATCGGCATTACCGTTTATAATATCAACGTCATCATTGCCGATGCCATACAAGTTGACTACGGATTTGCTAAGCGCCAAGTTGTTTAATTCAATATCAAGAACGTTTAAAGCAATCTCACATGTCTTGCCTTTGGTGTCGGTAATTTTAATGGTTGTCTTTCCGGCTTTCAATGCTTTAATGACCATTGATGTACGTTCCGGATCAGGCCAGAGAACATTGGTATTTGTATCAAAATGGGTACTTACATCCCCTGCATCGTTTATGGCTTCGACTTTCAATTCTTTGCCTGCATAGTTGAAATTACCTGAAAGAATTTTGACTGTTGTTTTCTCACCTGGTTTCATATTTAGTGAGTTCTTGTCTACTGTTAAACCATAGATACCGCTATTAATAGTGATTTCTCCTCTTTGATTGTTTTCACCGGATACAACGACTGTTGTAGCACCACTTTTCTCTCCGATATTAATGGTAATGGTTTTGTCTTTTATTGTAGCCTTTGCAATATTTTCATTTTCAGATTTTACTGAAAAGGTACCTTCACCGCTTTTTATCTGAACAATCTGCGAGGTTTGTCCATCTTCTTCGTACAGAGATACGTGATCGGTACTCAACTTGATGGGGGTATAATTTATTTCCCCATAACTGAGATCGTTTTCGCTGTTGCTACATGAAACTAACCCCAATGAAAAACAAATCATTGGAAGTAAAGTTGTAAAATACTTTAATATTTTCATAGTTTAAAATATAAATGATTTAAGAATTCGATGTTTTATCTTGCAAAAATAGATGATGCTTGATGTGTGTGATATATGATGAGGCTTTAATTCTTTTCTTTGTCAGTAAAGCGTAATAAATAGGCCAGGATATTTACTTTTATTTATTACTCCATTACTACTTTATTGTAGAGATAGCCTTTCGCGTTGTTTCTTATATGAGTTTATTCCGAACTCCAAATATTGTTCTTTCGAATACAAATATTTCTGTTTTCTGTTTTGTAAAAGTTAATATCCGCGACAAAAAAGTAACTATTTGTGCTATTGGCGAAATGTTGCTGTTACTTGTTATACGCGATTATTATTCTTAACTTAAATTCGCTGCCAATTAAAAATGTTAGCATAAAATCTTGAAATAATGTTTAATAATAAATTATCAATGAAAAACAGTCTTTATTTAGTATTGTTCTCTTTGGTTTTCTTGTTTGTCTCCTGCGAACAAGAAACGATGACACGAGATTTGACTGACGCTGATCAGTTTGAGAGAATTTACACGCCTACTCCTGTAACCTCTTTAAATTCTTGGGCCGGTTATGATCTTCTAGTTTTGTCGTCAGGAAATGAGATCTTTAGTTGGAAACCATCTGCCTTGCGCAAAGGTAGTAAGATGTTAGTAAGGTATGAAGCCCTTTTTGGTGTAGAAAATGAAACGTATGCCGGAAAATCAGATGCGGCTTTACTTTCTGTTAAAACCGCTGATGAGGAAGGGGTTGATACATTGTTGACTTTGAGCCATTCGAATATTGATAAGATTGCTTCCTCTGCTGGGATAGGCGCTGATCAAATTGGGACACTTTCTTGGAAAGTACGGGCATATTGTGGCATGGATTCAAGCCTAAGTAATCCTACGGGCTATTTTAAAGTTCTACGCCCGGCAACTACGGCAGGAATTAAATCTCTAAATCTGAATGTACCGGTACCTTATTATATAGATAAAGAAAATAAGGTGCATTATATTACTATAAAATGAAAAAACTAATTGTGACAATGAAAAATAAACTATTATTACTTGCGTTGTCTTCTGTTTCTCTTTTCTCGTGTAGCGTAAAGGATGAGACGGATATTTATCATGGTTCTTCGGATATGACAGCGAATCTTAACCTTGATTGGAATACAGTTGCTAATAAATGTTCTAAGATTTTATCTACTGACTTTTTGCCTGATAATACGTATTTCTGTAACGAAATATGGTGGGATATGACACAAGGAGGAGATAAACAAGAACAATTTGTAAAGGGTAATGTCTCTTTGATTGCTCAATCTCAAGCAATTGATGTACTTATAGATGCTTACAATCGTACCGGCACTAATGATTACCTTTCTAAGGCCGAATCAATACTCGCTTCAGTTTATGCTGCCAATGGGCAGAGCTATATGGATATTGCTTCTTATGCCAGTTCGGAGTTTATGGGTATTACATTATTGCGGCTTTATACGGCAAGTAAGAATGATGCATACCTGACTGCCGCTAAAAATATATATTCTGTCATTACAGAGGCTGCCACTTCTAAACAACCTGGTGGCGATGATTCGGAAAAACCGGTTCCTGGTGCTATAGGTGTGCCTGTATCGGTTTCTCAACCTGATATGCGGACAACATTATCTAATGCTACGGCAGTGATCTTTGCAGAGAAGCTTTTTAATGCTACCAATGATCAGTCGTGTTTAGATTTTGCTTCGCATGTTTTTTCGTTTCTGGAACAAAATTTATTCGATGGAAGTGGTCAGGCTTATGAATCTGTAAATATGAATGAATTAGGCACGACCATACAGTCTCAGGATAAAACTTCGTACAGTGCTAGTCAGGGGCTTATGATAGGGGCGAGTCTTGCTCTCTATAATCACTCAAGCGATAAGGAAGCTAAAGCTCAGTATTTGAAATATGCCAATTTGTTTGCACAATTCCAAGTGTATGGTTCTTACTCAACCTCGCGTCAGATTATATATAAGCAATTCCCCGTATTCATGCCGGATTATGTCGGATTGCCGGGTGCTGTAGACCGCTCTTTAATGCTTTATCGCGGTATCTTTTTCCGCTATTTGAAAGATTTAATAGGAATATTGGATAATACAGATACTAAAACTTATCGGATTTGTCTGGATAACAATGTTGAGTCTGTTTGGCTGTATGGACAGGAAAATGAATCTTGCCTTTGGGGGACGCGTTGGTATGAAGCGCCTTATACGGGAGAATATGTATCGAGTACTGATGTCAGTGATCCTTATATTTCGAAAAAAGTTGTTTCTCTTGAGGCTGAAGTGGCTGGCGCTACTTTGATTGAAATGAAGGCAGAATTGAGTAAAAAATAAGAATTAAAATTGATAATATAATGAAAAATATTATACGAATGGTAGGAAGGCTTAAGTGTTTTGCCGTTGTTCTCGCACTTTGCTTCATTTGTGGAGGGGAGTCTACTTTTGCTGTTGAAATAAATAATAATGTCTCACAACAAAAAAAATTGATTGTTACAGGCACGGTTATAGATCAGAATACAAAAGAGCCATTGATTGGTGTCAATGTTAAGGTTAGTGGAACCAGTCTTGGTTCTATTACCGACGTGAATGGTAAATATTCTATTGCAATACCTTACAGTGAAGCGACTTTGGCCTTTTCTTATATCGGTTATGCTACAAAAGAAGTCAATGTAAAAGATAAAAAAGTAGTTGATGTAGCTTTGGTGGAAGATTCTAAAGCTTTGGAAGAGGTTGTAGTTGTCGGTTATACCAAACAACGCAAGGAAACAATGATCGGTTCTGTTTCCACTATTACTACGAAAGATCTTAAACAAAGCCCTACTGCTAATATTAACAATGCACTAGCGGGTCGTCTGCCTGGCTTGATTGCCACTCAATTTGGTGGTGGTGAACCGGGAGTAGATAAGGCCGAAATTTATATTCGCGGTAAATCTACTTATGGAGATCAAAGCCCTATCGTTATTATAGATGGTGTGGAGCGCGATTTGAATTATATATCGGCAGAGGAGATAGAATCTTTTACTATATTGAAAGATGCTGCTGCAACTGCGGCTTATGGTATTCGCGGTGCAAACGGTGTAATTGTCATTACGACCAAACGTGGTTCTGCTTCAGAAAAGGCTTCTGTCAGTTTCAAGGCCGCAGTTGGTGTCAATTCTCCTGTAAGTTTTCCAGAGTATCTGGGGTCGGCAGATTATGCAACTCTTTATAATGAGGCCAAACTGAATGATGCTCGCCGTGATAATAGTAATATTAACGACCTTGTACTTTTCTCTGGTGATGCCATTAATAAGTTCCGTAAGGCTAAGGGAGATAACTCCGATGGGAATGGATACAGTTATGATTATTATAATTGGTTATTCAAACCAGGAGTTCAGGAAGATTATAGCTTGTCTGTACGAGGAGGTTCTAGTAAAGCACGTTATTATGTCTTGGCTGGGTATTTTACACAAGGTGGTAATTATAATTATGTCAGTCGTAAAAATCAAGATTTTACGCGTTATAATTTTCGGTCAAATATAGATATTGATATAACCAAACGCTGGTGGGTTCGATTGGATATGGCAGCACAAATTTCCGATCGTACTTCGATGGGATCTTCGGCTGCCAAGTTGATGGAGTTGGCAAGTACACGTGCTCCATACTTGCCTATTATGGTAGAAAATAATTCTGATCCGGATAATAGAGTTTATATGAATAATCATCCTGACGGACTACTTTATGGCGATGGTACTAATCGCTTGAATATTCTAGGAGAACTCATACGTCGCGGTAAAACGAATGAAAAGAATACTTATCTGAACGGAAGTTTTTCTATGGGATGGGATCTCGGTTGGCTCATTAAAGGTCTTAAAATAGAAGGGACATTCTCTTACGATGCTTCTGAAGGAGCCTGGAGACAAAATAATTTGGGTACGTATAGTGAAGGTTATGCCACGTTCCCTATGTATTCAACCTTTTATCCTTCTGTAGGTTCTACCGCTTATATGAATCCGGGACATTATCTTGGAGCTTATTCATTAGGAGATAAATATGATTTGGATCAGACGCTTGGCAAATCATTTTCTCACAATGCTTCTCATGCACGTACTTATTATCAAGCGAAAATGGATTGGGCCCAGACCTTTGATAAGGTACATGAAGTGTCCGCTATGTTACTTTTTAATCGTTCTCTCGAGAAGAATGATAATGATATACCTCATGCAACAGAGGGCTTGACCGGACGGTTGAGTTACTATTATGATAAGCGATATTTGGCAGAATTTAATTTTGGCTATAATGGCTCAGAAAATTTTGCTCCCGGTCATCGTTATGGCTTCTTTCCTGCTTTATCTATAGGTTGGGTCGTAACGAATGAAAAATTCATGAAGAGCACTCAAAATTGGTTGGACTTCTTGAAGTTAAGAGCTTCTTATGGTACTGTGGGCTCTGATTATTGTGCAGGTCAACGATTCTTATATACTACTTATTATCAGGGTGGCGATTCTTATAACTTCGGTAGTAATTTGGGTACTTCATACGGAGGTATCAAAGAAGGCGGTTTGCCTAACCCAAAAATTACATGGGAAAAAGCGAAAAAGTTGAATATCGGACTTGATATCCATGTGTTGCGTGAACGATTGGCATTGACTATCGATTTCTTTGATGAACATCGTAGTGATATTGTGACTCAATTGGTAGGCAAAAAGTTAAGTTATTCGGAAGTTGTCGGTGCAGATGCATCTTATGTGAATTGTGGAAAGGTAAACAATCATGGCGTTGATTTGGAATTGACGTGGAATGATAAAATTGGTCGAAATTTCAGATATTGGATTCGTCCGAATTTTACCTATTCGCGCAATAAAATTATTTATTCGGCAACTCTTCCTGTCGGTTATGCTTATACGCGTGAAGAAGGTCATCGTATGGGCGAGCATTATGATTATGTATTCGATCATTTTGTACGCAATCAGACGGAGGCGGATCGTTTAAATAAAATAGGTTATCAGTCATGGGGTACGATGATTCCAGGTGATTGTGTTTATAAGGATCTCAATCGCGATGGTATCATTGACGATAACGATATTACTGCGGTCGGCAATCCTCAATTCCCTGAGATTCAGTTTGGTATTCCAATGGGATTTCAATATAAGAATTTTGACTTTAGCATGTTGTGGCAGGGGTCTGCTATTTGTGATCAGCAGTTGACATCTTCTGCCATTTATCCTTTCCCTCTATATGACAATGATCAGTTTGGTAAAGTCAAAAAAATACATTTGAAACGTTGGACTTCAGAAACTGCATCTACAGCGAAGTTACCTGCTTTACATTTTGGTGAAGATAACATTAATAAACGCGATAACAGTAGTTTGTATGTTTACAACGCTAGTTATCTCCGTCTGAAAACAATCGAAATAGGCTATCGCATTCCTCAGCGTTGGTTGTCGAAATATAAGATAGAGCAAATTCGGTTCTATGCACAAGGTATGAATTTATTGACGTTTGACAAAATGAAAAATGTAGATATCGATCCCGAATCCGGTAATGGTTGGGGTGGACAATATCCTATATTGAAGATCTTTAATTTTGGTGTTGAATTAACTCTCTAATAATAAGAAAGATGAAAACAAAATATATTAAATTATTTATTGGCTTGTTGCTAGCGGCACCTGTACTGTCTTCTTGTAATGATTCTTATTTGGACAGAGAACCTGACGATCAAGTGACGGAAGAACAAGTATTTGCTCGTTTCGATAAAGCGCAAGCAATTCTTACTCATGTCTATGGTGAGGCAACGGATATAGAAAAGCCTATTAATTATTTTTTCCATTTTGGCATGGCTGGTGCTACTGACGAATGCGAAGGTATTAACGTGGAAAATCGTATAACGGATGAATTTAATGAAGGAGACTGGAGTGAATCCAATACATTGTATAATGTATGGCGCCAGGGCTTTTTCGCCATCCGCCAGGTGAATCTGTTTCTGACTAATGTTAAGAAATATAATACGCCTGATGACCCCATGGAGTCGGGAGCTTTGCAAAGGCGTATTGGCGAAGCATATTTCATGCGCGCTTATATTCATTATATATTGATGAAAGATTATGGCGAGATCCCTTATATGACTATTGTGTTTAAAGAAGGAGATCAGTCCAATTATCCACAACAATGTGTTCACGATGTTGTCGACAGTATATGCTCGGATTGCCAGCGGGCTATGAAGTATGTCAACCCTTGGAATAAAAATGGCGATAAGGATTTCGGACGTGTCGATCAAGGAGCTTGTCTAGGCTTGATAGCTGTGGCTAGGTATATAGATGCATGTCCTCTATGGAATGGGGCTTCTGATAAATATCATTATACGGGCAAGCGTGTGTTTGAAAATAAATATACTTATGATGCAAGTCGTTGGACGAAAGCTGCTGAAGCAGCAAAAGCGGATATTAATTTCAGTGTACGTGGTGTGAAACGTTTCTCGCTTTATCAAAATTATACATCTCAAGATTTCCTTTGCGGATTGGATCAACAGAATTATAATAATAGTACCGTTTATGAACGCCTTTCTCGGATGTTCTTGACAAACGAGGAGAATTGGAATCTTTATCAAAATGAAGCGGTATGGTTTGTTGACCCTACAAAAGATCAAAACTGGGTAGGCGATATGTATCCTCCAAGTCGCGATGGGCAGAGTCGTATGCAACCGGTGCAGGAACAAGTTGATGAATATGAATGTCTTGCCAAGGGGGATGATGGAAAGGTCTATGGTTATTCTATCTTCTCCGATCAAGCAAAAAAAGCTGATGATGGAACAGTGATCGATAAAAAGTATAATCGTAATTCAGGGCATAAGTATTATGATGACGCTGATCCTTATGTAAATCGTGATCCACGCTTTTATCGTGATATTCTGTATATGGGTGCTCCTTTCCGCAACAAATCGGCAAATGCCACAGAATATATCAATACTGCTACTGGTACTAATAAGATAGGTGCAACTAAAGCTACTACAACCGGATATTATTTACGTAAGTTTATTCAAGAACATTGGATCAAAGGAGGTAGTACTGCCGGATATAATGTGACTCATCCTATTTGGCGTCTTCCGGAGTTTATATACATATATGCTGAGGCCATTAACCGCACTCAGGGTCCTAATAAAGAGATTTACGATATGATCAATAATGTACGTGCACGTTCTTTTATGGCTCCTATGCCTCCCGAGGCAATGACCGATGCTTCTGTCATGCAAGATTATATCGACCGTGAATGGCGGGTGGAATTTTTCTATGAGAATAAGCGTTTTTTCCGTACACGACTTTACTTAGAACCCATTCAGCCACAAGAACTCGAAAAAGAGTCTACGTATAACTCCATGGACGAGGAGAATGCAGCTCAGAATTTTATTTCTGCAGGTTATGGCCCTTACCCCAAGTGTCAGCGTATGATTAATGGAATGCGCCCTGTCGAAGATCAAAATGGCTTTATTGTTGTTGATGGGAAGCATTACAGTATGAGACGTTTCAAAGAAGAAAATAGAGTATTTAAGATTAATTACTTCTTATATCCTATTAATCGTGATGAGGTTCGTCGCTCACAGAATGTGTTGAAGCAGAATCCATTCTGGAGCCAGGGTAATAACGGTGATTAATTAATATCACTATTTGCAAGATATTCGTAAGTGAATGAAGCTTATAATTGAAAGACCCAATAGCCTTTGATTAAGGTTTCGTTCGCTTGCGAATTTTTTACCATAAGAATGATGCCAAGAGCTCATTGCTCCGGAATGTTGTAGTTTACGTTTGTCTTGTTTTTAGCAAAACGAATGCGACTCTTGTGCGATATCTTCTTGCCATTATAGTATTTCTTTGTTGATTATTGGGATAGCGAATGGATATGCTGATTTTAGTTTGTCATGACAAAATCACTATTTTGGGAAAGTGATGCTTAAAGAGGGCTGTTCTAGTTTGTCAATTACAATATATCAAGAAAAGAGCTTAAATAATATATCAATAAAATAATATGAGAAATAAGTTATTCATTACATTATTAGCCGCATCGTTTATATGTGGCAGCATTTTTGCTCAGAATATTGGGCCCAAAAAGTATACGGCATATATGGTTGCGGATGCTCATCTTGATACTCAATGGAATTGGGATGTACAAACTACTATTAAACATTATGTGTGGAATACGCTTTATCAGAATTTGTTCCTGTTGAAAAAATACCCGAATTATATCTTTAATTTTGAGGGTGGTGTCAAATATGCTTGGATGAAGGAGTATTATCCTGATCAATACCAAGAGTTGAAAAAATATGTTGCTAATGGACGCTGGCACTTGGCAGGAAGTAGTTGGGATGCGAATGAGACACTGATTTGTTCTCCTGAGTCTTTTCTTCGTAATATATTATTAGGTCAGACTTTTTACCGTGAAGAATTTGGCACGGAAAGTACTGATATCTTTTTGCCGGATTGCTTTGGCTTTGGATACGATCTTCCTACTTTGGCGGCACATTGTGGATTGATTGGCTTCTCGTCTCAAAAATTAGGTTGGCGCAATCATCCATTCTTTGCTGATGGGAAAAGATTTCCCTTTACCATTGGCTTGTGGCAGGGTATCGATGGTAGCCGTATTATGATGACTCATGGATTTGGCTATGGTCAAAGCTGGAATGACGAAGACCTGTCTTCTAATAAAATGTTGTTGGGCGAGATCTCACAAAGTCCATTAAACGAGGTATATCGTTATTATGGCACGGGAGATCGAGGTGGCTCCCCTGATATTACGTCGGTGCGTGCTGTCGAAAAAGGTATTAAAGGCGATGGCCCTATCGAGATTATCAGTGCTACCAGCGATCAGATGTATAAGCATTATTTACCTTTTGAGAATCATTCGGAACTGCCCGTATATGATGGTGAACTCTTGATGGATGTACACGGCACAGGGTGCTATACTTCGCAAGCGGCTATGAAACTTTACAATCGCCAGAATGAACTGTTGGGGGATGCTGCTGAACGGGCAGCTGTTGCTGCCGATTGGTTGGGAACTGCTACTTATCCTACAAAAACAATGACTGAAGCTTGGCAACGTTTTATCTGGAATCAGTTCCACGATGATTTACCAGGAACTAGTATTCCTCGTGCTTATGAATTTGCTTGGAATGACGAAATGCTTTCTTTGAAGCAGTTCTCTCAAGTTCTTACGTCTTCGGTTAACGGTGTCGCTTCACGTCTGAATACTCAGGTGACAGGTATCCCTGTAATTCTTTATAATACCGAAGCATTCCCTGTAAAAGATATTGCTGATATAACTTTGCCTGATACTAAAAATTCATATCAGGTAAGCGATGAACAAGGCAAAACAATTCCATCGCAGGTGATGATCGATTCAAAGGGTGATGCTCATCTTCGCGTTGATGCTAATATTCCGGCAACAGGTTTTGCGGTTTATAATGTAAGAAAGGTCGGTAAAGTTCTGAAAACAGTTTCTCAGGAGGGTAATACTCTTGAAAATTCCGTATATAAGATTACGGTTAATGCAAATGGCGATATCACCTCGCTCGTAGATAAACGGAGCGATAAAGAATTGGTTGAGAAAGGTAAAAGTATCCGACTTGTTGTCTTTGATGATTGTAAATCTTACTCTTGGCCAGCTTGGGAGGTGTTGAAGCCAACTCTTGATAACGCTCCGGTAGGAATTAAAGAAAATGTAACCGTTAAGTTGGTAGATAACGGGCCGATTTGCAAGTCGCTTCTTGTTTCCAAAACTTATGGTAAATCTACTTTTAACCAATACATCCGTCTTTATGAAGGAAGTCGTGCAGATCGCATCGATTTTTGCAATGAGGTTGATTGGCACTCGCTCAACTCTATGCTAAAAGCTGAATTTCCGTTAAGCGTATCAAATGAGAAGGCAACCTACGACATAGGACTTGGTAGCGTACAGCGTGGCAATAACAAAGATAATGCTTATGAGGTATATGCCCATGAGTGGGCAGACCTTACTGATAAAGATAATAGCTATGGAGTGACTATACTCAATGACTCAAAATATGGCTGGGATAAACCCGATAATAATACACTGCGGATGTCATTACTTTATTCTCCAAAGCCCGATCGGAGTTATACTTATCAGGCTCGTCAAGATCAAGGTTACCATATTTTTACCTATAGTATCATTGGGCATAAAGGGGCTCTCGACAAAGCTGTTGCTGTTGATAAAGCTGCGGTATTGAATAATCCGTTGCGTGGTTTTATTGCTTCGAAGCATGATGGCGACTTGGGTCGGAAATTTTCATTTGTTTCGTCAGATAATAATAATGTGATTGTTGCTGCTTTGAAAAAAGCTGAAGTATCAGATGAATATATCATTCGAGTTTATGAGAATTCGGGACAGTCAGAACAGACTTCTCATCTTACTTTCGCCGGAACAATAGACAAGGCTGTTGAGGCAGATGGTACGGAAAGAGAAATTGGTTCTGCATCATACGCCGGTAATATGCTGAATGTCTCAATCAAACCTTTTGGCGTAAAAACTTATAAAGTGGTACTGAAAAAACAAGCAATGAAGACATTGCTTTCTCAATCAGCTTCGTTGGTATACGATCGTCGTTGTTTCAGTTATAACGCTTTCCGACCTGAAGGAAACTTTGAAGGAGGATATAGTTATGCTGCAGAGCTATTGCCTGACAGCGGTATCGTTGTCGATAATATACCATTTAAATTTGGAGAAAAAGATGCTACCAATGGAGTAACATGTAAGAAAAATGTAATTAAAATCCCAGCAGGCGGTAAATATAATCGTGTATACTTCCTCGCGGCTTCTACATTTGGAGATCAGAAGGCTACCTTTACAGTTGCCAAAAAGCAAGTATCGTTTACCGTGCCTTATTATACGGGCTTCGTTGGACAATGGGGGCATGAAGGACATACCAAAGGATATTTGAAAGATGCTGAGATCGCTTATGTCGGCACGCACCGCCATTCTTCTCTTGGCGATCATCCCTACGAATTTACTTATATGTTCAAGTATGGTTTGGATATTCCAAAAGGGGCTACAACGGTTGAACTGCCTGATAATGATAAAGTGGTAGTATTCTCGGCAACTTTTGTTAACGAAACGATAGGAGTTACTCCAGCCACAGAACTATTTCGTACCAACAATAAACAAAATGAATCCGATTCAAATTCGGTAGATAAGGAAAACCTACTGAAAGGGGCTAAAGTTGTAGCTTGTTCCGGTAGTGTTAATAGAGATGAAGTCCCAGAGAATGCCATTGATGGTAATGAGCAAACGAAGTGGTGCGATGTTTCTGCAGCTCCCAACTATGTCGTTTATGATATGGGAGAGAGTAAAGCCGTTAGTGGGTGGAAACTTGTTAATGCAGGCATCGAAGATGGAAGCTACATCACTCGCTCTTGTCTACTGCAAGGACGTAATAGCTTGACCGAAGAATGGAAAACACTGGATATGCTTGAAGATAATCATAATGATGTTGTTACGCGAGATTTCACTTCATGTAAAGTTCGGTATGTTCGTCTTTTTGTAATAGGACCGACCCAAGAAATCGGTGCAGACGCTGCTCGCATTTATGAGTTGAAAGTTTATTAAAGATCGTTTGGTTTAGTAGAGGGTATCTCAGAAGTTCTCTGAATCTCAATTTGTTTCTTTAGCGTATTTGTATAAAGATTAAATTTAGTAGGATTAGGCTTTTGAGATACTTTTGTTTTTATATCCAGAAGATATGTACTTATCAGAGCAATATTACAAAAAGGTATTAGATAATTAATAGCTATACTGTCTGTTTTCTTATTGTCTGTTGTTTTTATATAGATTTGAATTCGTTCATTTGGTTATACCTGTTGTTCGATAACTTATATTTTATACTTATATACTGCTTATGAAGAAACTCTCGTCGCTATTCCTTTTCCTTTCTTTTATTGCTTTTTCAACGTCTGCTTATTCGTATGATCTGAAGCACATCAATGATAAAAGATGTATGACCAATAGTTGTATTATCTCCTTGTCTCAGGATGTCTTGGGACGTATGTGGATAGGAACTTGTGATGGTATTAATCTTTATGATGGGCATGAAATAACAGCTTTTAATATTAAAGGCAAAGAAAATTATATTTCAGGCAATCTGATTGATAATATCTATACAACAAATAATCAAATATATCTGGTGCAGACTCGTTTTGCACTGAATCTTATAGATTTGAAGCGCAATACCATTCACCACTATACCCAATATGAACTGACCTATGCGATAACTCAAGACTGTCAGGGCGCATTCTTGTTCTTATGTGGATTGAAAGGTACTAATAAATTAAACTATTATCATGCGGCAACTCACACATTTAAATCTACTCCGATACAGTGGGTGCATAAAGATAAAGTGTTGTCTTTCTTTGTCGATTCTTCTAATACGTTATGGCTTGTTACTGCCGACAAAGTATATACTTATAAAATTCACGTAAGCAAAAAGGGAAATGTCTCTTTAGGACGCTGTCATGTTGGGCGTTTTTCTAAGTATCCTTTGGTTTATTGTTCTTATGATCGGGGCTACGTGCATTACGTGGACAATCGATATAATCTATATAGTTATGCTATTAGCAAAAAAGAACATCTTTTTGTGCGCAATATGAAAGATTTATCGAATCGTGGCTTTATCTCATCAGTCCTTTTGCATCATGGCGATTATTTTGTTGGTTATTCTTATAATGGTGTTGTTATTCTGAAAAAGACAAAAAAAAATTATACCGTTCAGACGCTACCTATTAATGTCGGCATCTTCTGCATGGTCAAAGATCGTTATCAAGACGTTATCTGGATCGGCTCTGATGGTCAGGGTGTCTATATTTACTCTAATAGTAAGTATTCTATAAAGTCTGTGTCGTCTCAGCAATTGGACATTGGAGCACCGGTGCGCTGTTTGTATTGGGATGATGAACGCACTTTATGGGTGGGTACGAAAGGCAATGGTATTATAAAAATATACAATTATTCGCCGGATAAGGAAATCGATAAATGTAGAATAGAGCATGTTACTGTCGAAAATCAACCGGCATTGGGAAATAACGCGGTCTACGATTTCGTGAAAAGCCGGCGTCATCTATTGTGGATTGCAACAGATAGAGGTATCAGTTATTATTCCTATCATGATCGACATTATCACCATCTCAATGTCCGCGTCAATGGGGACGAAATGTGCGACGTCCATAAAATGTACGAAACGGCTAATTCGAATTTATGGTTCGTTAGCACTCATCATAGATTTCTAAATGGGCGATCAGGAGTGTTCAGAGCAAAGATAACGGGTGATTTCGAACATCCTAAATTGACAAATATCTGGCATTATTATGTCAGTCATGGCGAGTCGGCTTTTAATTCTTTCTTCTCTATTTATGCGCGATCGGATTCTCAGCTTTTTTTTGCAAACAAAACGGGGGGAGTCTATCTATTTGATGCAGCTCACAACCGATTGAAACGGGTGTCAAGCAATCATAGTGAAACTTTTTCTTATGTTACCGCTATTGATTATGATCATCGTGGACATTATCTGTGGGGTACCAATCATGGATTGGTGAAATATGCCTCGGATCGGCAATATAAAATTTTTAATTCGCAAGAGAGCATGGGCAACGGTACTATTCATGGCTTCGTATATAATGCTCCTGATGATATATGGTTTAGTACCAACATGGGATTGGTGCATTATGATGCTACGCGCGATCTGTTTCATACTTTTGGATATAACGATATGATGAATGTGGTGGAATTTAGCGATGGAGCAGCTTTCAAAGACACAAAGACGGGAGCCGTTTTTTTTGGTGGCATTAATGGATTTGTCTGTATCCTGTCTACCGGATACAACGGCGTTGTGTATATGCCTGACCTACATGTCGTTCAATTGAAAATTTTTGGAGAAGACATCAATCCTTTTATATATATATCTGGTATGCATTCCCATCACATCATACATTTGAAGCATGACCAGAATTTCTTTAATATCACATTTAATGCGATGGATTATATCTATGGGAGTAACTATATTTTCTACTATCGCTTAAAAGAAAGTAACGACAAATGGATTAATAATGGGCAGGATAATACGGTGTCATTTAATAATATTGCTCCAGGGCACTACAAATTGGAAGTGAAATATTACAATACAGCAATCAATCGTGAAAGTAAAGTGTATATTTTCGATATTTATATTGCTCACCCATGGTATAGTACGGCAGGGGCTTATTTCTTTTATCTATTTATCAGTTCTTGCATTGTTTATTTTTTCGTGGAAAACTATATTAAACGTAAGCGCTATCGCAAAGAGAAAGAAATGAAGGATTTGCAAGCTCAACATGAAAAAGAGGTGTCTGAGTCGAAACTTAATTTTTTTACCACTGTGGCGCAAGAATTCAGTACGCCGTTGACGCTAATTAGTGGACCGTGCCAGCGTATATTATCTACAAACGGGCTAAGCAAAGGAATGTTGAATTATGCTCGTCTTATTCAAACGAATGTCATTCGGCTCAATGATTTGATTCACGAGTTGTTGGAATTTCGTTCGGTGGGGACAGGTAATAGAAAGGCCAAGATACAAGGGGTCTGTATATCGCAGGTAGTGAGAAATATTGCACGCAGTTATGTCGAAGTTGCTAATTCCAGACAGATATCCTATCAGAGCAAGATACCCGAAAGTCTGAGTTGGAATACCGATAAAGCTTTTTTTTCTACAATTATTGCCAATCTGATATCAAATGCTTTTCATTATACTGATAATGGAGGTGATATAAAGTTGGAATTATTTGTGATCGACAATAAGCTAACATTTAGAGTAGTAAATTCGGGGAATAATATTGATGAAGCGGGCATGCTTAAGCTATTGAATAATAAAGCTATTTTAAATAACTTTGAAAGTCATAACGCCAGCGGACTTTCGAGAAATCGATTGGGCTTGGCGCTTTCTTACAACATGATCAATCTGTTGAATGGTTCGATCAGCGTGAAAGGCATAGACAATGAAGGCATTGATGTCTCTGTCGCTTTTCCCGTAATAGAAAGGTGTGAAAATGGAAATTCATTTGATATTGCTTCCGATGAAGCGTCTCATCATTTGTATGTGAAAGAGAATTTTGTCATACCGCATTACGAAATGAATGATATGCATCCTACGATGCTTGTTATCGAAAGCGAAATAGATATATTATGGCTTATAGGAGATATCTTTTCTTCTGAATTCAATATTATACCTTTGCAAGATTCGTCGAAGCTTGATGAAGTGCTCGGCTACGATTTGCCGAATTTAATTATTTGTGATATGTCAATGCCCGGAATGAACGGATTGGATATCACTCGCAAGTTGAAATCTGAAAAAGAAACTCAGCATATACCTATTCTTATACTTTCCAATAAGTATGAAATAGAAGAACAGACGAAGGCCCTTTCGGCTGGTGCCGAAATGTATATCACCAAGCCGTTCAATGTGAGTATGCTGCAAGTATCTGTGTCGCAGATCATAAAACGTGAAGAGAGTTTGCGTACTTATTTTACCTCGTCCATGAGCTCCTTTGAGAAGACCAATGGGCATTATCTGCACAGAGAATCAAAGAAGTTTTTGCAATCGGTGTCTAAAATTATTAAGGAACATCTCTCCGATGTCGATCTATCCCCGACTTTTATAGCTAAAGAGTTGAATATAAGTACTCGAAATTTATATCGCAAGTTGGACGAAATAGGAGAGGAGAGTCCCGCGGAAATTATTAGGGAGTGCCGTCTTAATTTTGCGCAACAGCTATTGCTTACAACCAAAGATACGGTTTCAGAAATAGTATTCAAGTCCGGATTTTCCAATAAGGTTTCTTTTTTTAAATTTTTTCACGAAAGATACGGTTGCACTCCTAAGCAGTATCGAAAGAAGAATGATATGGTGTCTTAATGGGCAAAGGTAATCACATTGGGGCATAGTCTCATATTTGTTTCTCTAATTACTAATTAAATAGTGTCGCCCGTATTTTTATATTTCAAATGGTATGCATCCCTGTCACGACAAACGCCTATTAATCAATATGTTATAGATGTATGAGGCTAAGACGGGACCTGAAAAAGGTATTATTTATCTGTCATACAGAGACTTATGAAAGTTGAGTCTCGCGTTGCTCAAGTTTCTCAAGTAAAATATATTTATAGCTGTTTTTTTATTATTATCTGCCTTAGCGGTCCTAGATGTATATCATCGTCAATCAGTTTGTCAATAATCTCTTTGATATCGATAAGATAAATATCAGTTATTTTCCGGAGAATTTTAGTAACGGTCTTCCATATTCTATCTGTGACAGAGAGTTTGGCGGTATCGGAACTGACATCTCTGAAGAGTCCTCTCAAAGTCTGGTAGTCAGTAAACCTTTTTGCAGTACTCAATATATTAAATTGTAGAGCAGTGATACAGATCTCGGCAATTAGAGATGCAAAGTTTCTTGTTTGGTACTTTCCCAAGCCTAACAAACCTTTAATTTCTTTGAAAAAGACTTCGATGGATCATCTCATGGAGTATATTTTAAGAGCCTGTACATAGCAGAGACTTCTATTCGTGGTTATCAGTGCGACCCATTTGCTTCTTTTACTCCTTCGGCAGCAATGCCGTTTTGCATGTTTAATTTCATATCGTTATTAATTTGATGAATTTTCGGCAAATATATAACACAATAAAGGGGTTTTCCAAATAGCTGTAAGTACCCTCATGAGGTCTGTGAGACATACGGACGAAAGTTGGTTCATGTCAGAAAGATTTTATATCTTTGTCCTGAGAAGAGTGTCGTTCCACATATGTGGAACGACAAAACCTGAATGAGCCGACAAAAATATCTTAAATACGATAACCATGATTAAATACGATGTGTACAAAACACCTTCTCCCAGAGAAGAAGAGCCCGACCATTTCCATGCACGGGCGGTAAGCAAAGGAGTCATCACCTACGCCCAATTGAAAACTGATTTGGAGTATGCTTCATCGGCTACGCCGGGTGACGTATCGCTCATTATGGACGGAATCGTTTCGCAAATCAAACGCCATCTTTCCGAAGGAGAGAGTGTGCAACTGGGCGATCTCGGTACTTTTTCGGTAGGAATTTCGGGGCCGAATGCGATAAAGAGGAAAGCCATAAACGCGACCAACCTCGAAGTGACTGACGTCTATTTCAGGCCTCGCAAAAAACTCATTCGCGATATCAACAGAAAAGCCAAATTCGAGAGTACCCGCCTCAAGCATCATTCAATAGAATATTCGGACATTGAGATTGAAGCATTGCTGACCGATTTTTTCAAAGACCATTCCTTCATCGCTCGCCGGGAGTTTGAAAGTCTGTGCGGATTGACACGCCCCACCGCCGTACGACGTCTCAAAATGTTATGCAGTGGAAAATATCCTCTACTCTCGCGAGAAGGTCCGCGCAACAGCAGCATCTATTTTCCCACGCCCGGGAGTTTCCACACGGCGCACACACGGCAGATATCGAGTGATGACATAGGCGAAGTGGACGATTCACGTTTCATAACACGCTAACAATGAGTAAGATGATGCCTTTTTGAGGTCCCAAAAACAGACCACGTCTGTATATATCGCTCATAGTCAATAAGATAATATGACGGAAAGAGTTTCAACACTTTTGTTATAGGGAAGGTTGTTGAAACTTTGCCTGTCATTTGGCAGTAGAAAAATAAAAAATCCCTGAAAGAGCTTTTCAATCAGGGATTTCTGTTAATGTTGGTACTCGGAGTGGGACTTGAACCCACACAGCTGCAATAGCCAAGGGATTTTAAGTCCCTCGTGTCTACCGATTCCACCATCCGAGCATCATTTCAAAGAAAGAGCGGAAAACGGGACTCGGACCCGCGACCCCGACCTTGGCAAGGTCGTGCTCTACCAACTGAGCTACTTCCGCGAATTGTGGTGCAAAGATAAATTGTTTTTCGGTATTAACAAAATAATGGCAGTTTTTTCTTCTTGATTAAGCCTATATTTATGGGTTTTCTATTACTCTTTTTGTTTGAGTATGTTTTCTATGGCTTCTAGTTCTTCGTTCTGAAAGTTGAGATTATTGACGGCCTTTATATTGTCGGCAAGTTGTTGTACTGAACTACTACCTATGATGACAGATGTCATGCGTCTGTCGCGCAATGTCCATGCTAATGCCATTTGTGCCAGTGTTTGCCCTCTACGTTTTGCTATCTCATTCAGGCTTATAGCTTTTGCAACGACTTCGGGCGTTACTGCTGAACGTTGTAAGAATCCCGTACTGCGAGCGGCTCTGGAATTTTGAGGAATACCGTTAAGATATCTATCGGTGAGCAATCCTTGCGCCAATGGGGAAAAGGCAATGACACCAGAACCATAACTGTCGGCTGCTTCAAGATTGCCTTCTTCGATCTTTCGATCGAGCATATTGTAACAGTATTGGCTGATTAGACAACGCACGCCATGGCTAGTAAGATATTTGTAGGCTTCTATTTGTTTTTCTGTTGGGTATTTGGAAATGCCGATATAAAGGGCTTTACCTTGATGAACAATATCTACTAGTGCTTGCATTGTCTCTTCTACCGGTGTGATTCCGTCGTAGCGATGGGAATAGAAAATGTCGAAATATTCGAGTCCTGTACGTTGAAGGCTTTGATCAATACTTGCTATAAGATTTTTACGAGAAGATCCGTTCCCATAAGGTCCTTGCCACATCTCGTGTCCAGCTTTTGACGAGATGATTATTTCATCGCGATAAGAGTTGAAGTCTTCTTTGAAAATGCGGCCGAAGTTACGTTCTGCACTTCCTGGAGCAGGACCATAATTGTTTGCTAAGTCGAAATGGGTAATGCCATGATCGAAGGCATAAATTAACATGTCACGGGCAACAATTTGGTCGTCTGCGTCTCCGAAATTGTGCCATAGACCTAAAGAAATACTTGGTAAAAGCAATCCGCTATTACCGCAATATTTGTATGGCATTCTGCCATCATATCTGTTGTTGGCAAATTGGGTATCCATAATAATAGAATGCTGAGTGTTATATTAAATGTTAGCTAAAAGCTTTTTTTCTGCTTGTTCTACTTGCTCAAAATTGAAGCTTTCGAAGTTCTTTTCCATTAGCTCAATAATCTTATCATTGCAAAGGTTGCCAATGCTTCCTTCGTGCGTATGATGAATCTTTTTATTGGGTACGAATTTGCCTGCTTCAATTTCTAAACCTACTTTTTTGTAGGCATCGCGGAATGGAGTGCCTTGAAGCACTAGTCTGTTTACTTCTTCGACACTAAACATCAAATCGTATCGGCTGTCATCGAGTATATGGTCATTGACTTTAATTTCTTTGATGATATATGTGCACATTTCAATGCAGTCTGCAAGTTCTTTGAAGGCTGGCAAATAGACCTCTTTTAGTGTTTGTAGATCGCGAAAATATCCACTGGGCAAATTGTTGGATATCATCATGATTTGTTGCGGCAGGGACTGAATTTTGTTACATCTGGCTCGTGTGAGTTCAAATACATCCGGATTCTTTTTATGGGGCATGATGCTGGATCCGGTAGTGCATTCATCCGGCAACTTCACAAATCCGAAGTTCTGGCAATTGAAGAGGCAAGCGTCGTAGGCGAGTTTGGATATTGTTCCGGCAATGGAAGCTAAGGCGAAAGACACATTGCGTTCTAGTTTGCCACGTCCCATTTGGGCGTAAACGACATTGTAGTTCATGGAGTCGAAACCTAGTAACTCAGTTGTCATTGTTCGGTTGAGTGGGAATGAGGAACCATAGCCTGCTGCCGAACCTAAAGGATTGCGGTTGCAGATACGATATGCTGCCTGAAGGAATGTGAGATCGTCAACAAGACTTTCGGCATAAGCGCCGAACCAAAGTCCAAAAGATGAAGGCATAGCCACCTGCAGGTGAGTATAACCGGGCATAAGTATATCCTTGAAACGTTCACTTTGTATAATTAACTCGTGAAATAGTTTAAGAATATCGTTGGTCAGTTCTTT
>JAAYUD010000093.1 GCA_012517855.1 Bacteroidales bacterium | reverse complement strand
CTTTCAGCGTGAATAAGTAGCCGGTTTGGCCTTTCTCTTTAGCTGTCTCTTGGGCCGCTTCGAGTATGTTTTCTGGAAGTCCTGTTAGCTTCGCTTTGTCTTCTATGGACAGTTGGAACTCATTATTGTTTTTTAGACAATTTTGCTCGAACTGAAGTTCCAGTTGACTCAACTCATTGGTCAGTTTTCGATAGTTATCTTTGTCTGTCCCCTCTAGATTGGCACCACTACGAACAAATCCCGTGTAGGTGTCTTCCAATAGTTTGGATTGTTCTTTGTCCAGAGTCAGTTCGTCTCTTTCGTCATAAACAGCTTTTATTCTATTAAACAGCTGTAGGTTGAGACCTATGTTGTTATTATGTTCGCTTAGTAATGGGATAATAGAAGAAGCCAGGGTCTGCAATTCTTCGTCAGCGTTTGTATTGAGTAGATTACCAAAGATAGATGTAATTCTGTCCAGCAACTCTCCACTGTTTTCCAAGGCTTCAATCGTGTTTTCAAATGTAGGCTTGTTTTCGTTATTGGTAATTGAAGATATTTGGGCGTTGTGAAGTTTGATACCTTCTTTAATGGCCGGTTCGAAATCTGCCGTTTTGATAAGGTGAAAAGGCACCGTCGCATGCGGCGTTTGAAAGGGCTCCGTGAGTGGATTGTTTATAATCAGAGAATCGTTTTTCATCATTCTTTATTTACTGTTATCTACATCAAATCTATGAAGCACAAAAGTACTAAAAATGCTTATAATAATTCATGTAAATCTCTCATTTTAACAAAGAATCACGAAATACAAAAAAAACTGCCTTCGAATATCGAAGGCAGCTTTTTTTGTTTTATTCTATTGTATTTAACGATTAATCGTTTACTGTAGCCATGTGAGCAACTAGATCCAATACTTTGTTAGAATAACCGATTTCGTTGTCATACCAAGAGATAACTTTTACGAAAGTATCTGTCAAGTATACACCTGCGTTAGCATCAAAGATAGAAGTCAATGTGCAACCTAAGAAGTCAGCAGATACAACAGCATCTTCTGTATAACCTAGGATACCTTTCAATTCACCTTCAGCAGCAGCTCTCATTACTTTGCAGATATCTTCTTTAGTAGCTGGCTTAGCCAAGTTTACTGTCAAGTCAACAACAGAAACATCCAAAGTCGGAACACGCATTGAAATACCGGTAAGTTTACCATTCAATGAAGGAATAACTTTACCTACAGCCTTAGCAGCACCTGTAGAAGAAGGGATGATATTGCCAGAAGCTGCACGACCACCGCGCCAGTCTTTCATAGAAGGACCGTCAACAGTCTTCTGTGTAGCTGTTGTAGAGTGAACTGTAGTCATCAAACCGTTAACGATGCCAAAGCTGTCGTTCAATACTTTAGCGATAGGAGCCAAGCAGTTTGTTGTGCAAGATGCATTAGATACGAATTGTGTACCCTTTACATAAGTCTTTTCGTTAACACCGCAAACGAACATTGGAGTATCGTCTTTAGAAGGAGCAGACATTACAACATATTTTGCACCAGCTTGGATATGAGCTTGAGCTTTCTCTTTCGTCAAGAACAAACCTGTAGATTCAACAACGTATTCAGCACCGATTGCATCCCATTTTAGGTCTGCCGGGTTTCTTTCTGCTGTTACGCGGATGGCTTTACCGTTTACGATTAATTGACTTTTTTCTACGTCAGCTTCGATTGTGCCGTCGAATTGTCCGTGCATTGTATCATATTTCAGCATGTATGCTAAATAATCTACCGGACAGAGGTCATTAATACCAACGATCTGAATATCGTTTCTTTTTTGAGCAGCGCGGAATACGAAACGTCCGATACGTCCGAATCCATTAATACCTACTTTAATCATTTTGTTTAAACGTTTAAGAGTTCTATAATAAAATTCAATATATCTTCTTTTAAAAAGCAGCGCAAAATTACAAAATAATTCTTATATGTGCACACATTTTCTTTGTTAATTATAAAAAAATAGACTTTTCTTTGATTTTACACACAACTTACATTATCTTTGCAATTCAAAATAACAAAGAATTTAAAGCTGTGGATTGGTGCAGCAATTTTATTCTTCATAATCCTTTAAATTTTTATGAGTGAAAAGATTATAATCCTCGATTTCGGCTCTCAGACCACTCAGCTGATTGGTCGTAGAATCAGGGAACTTAATGTGTATTGTGAGATTGTACCATACAATAAATTTCCCGAAAACGAACCGGGAATTAAAGGTGTGATACTTTCCGGCAGTCCTTTCTCTGTATACGATAAGGATGCTTTTAAAGTGGATAATTTGCAAGCTATACGTGATCGGTATCCGGTACTTGGCATTTGCTACGGCGCTCAATATATTTCGTATGTGAGTGGTGGCAAGGTTGAATCTGCCGGAACCCGTGAATATGGACGTGCCAACTTGGGCCGTTTCGATTCCAATGATATTTTGTTTAAAGGTGTCGGTTCCAATTCTCAAGTTTGGATGAGCCATGGCGATACGATTACTGCAATTCCCGAAGATTTTGAAGTGATTGCTTCGACCGAGAAGGTCGCTATCGCTGCTTACAGACAGAAAGATCATCAATTGTGGGGGGTTCAGTTCCATCCCGAAGTATTCCATACGGTAGATGGCACTCGTATATTAAAGAATTTTGTAGTTGAGGCTTGCGGCTGTTCACAGTCGTGGACGTCCGAGTCGTTTATCGATACGACCATTGCCGAACTTAAAGCTACATTGGGGAATGATAAAGTTGTGTTAGGCCTGAGTGGAGGTGTCGATTCTTCGGTTTGTGCTACATTGCTGCATCGGGCTATCGGCAAAAATCTTACTTGTATCTTTGTCGATCATGGCTTGTTGCGCAAAAACGAATTCAATAAGGTGATGGATGCCTATTCTACGCTTGGATTGAACGTTATTGGTGTAGATGCCAGTAAGAAATTCTTTGCCGAACTGGCTGGAGTGACCGATCCGGAAAAGAAACGTAAGATTATCGGTAAAGGATTTATCGACGTATTTGACGACGAGGCTCAAAAGTTGAAGGATGTCAAATGGCTGGCTCAAGGTACTATTTACCCCGACCGTATCGAATCACTTTCTATTACGGGCATGACTATAAAGAGTCATCACAATGTAGGTGGCTTGCCCGAGAAGATGAATCTCAAAATATGTGAACCTCTCAAATGGTTGTTTAAGGATGAAGTACGCAGGGTTGGTCGCGCATTGAATATGCCCGAAAATCTAATTAACAGACATCCTTTTCCTGGACCGGGACTAGCCGTGCGCATCTTGGGTGATATCACACGCGAGAAGGTAGCTATTCTGCAAGAGGCCGACGATATTTTTATTCAAGGGTTGCACGACTCTGGTTTATATGATAAGGTTTGGCAGGCCGGTGTCATCTTGCTGCCTGTGCAAAGTGTCGGCGTCATGGGCGACGAACGGACTTACGAAAGAGCTGTAGCTCTTCGTGCAGTGACTAGTGTTGATGCCATGACTGCAGACTGGGCTCATTTGCCTTATGAATTTCTTGGTAAGGTTTCGAATGATATCATTAATAAGGTAAAAGGTGTGAATCGTGTTACCTATGATATATCGAGTAAGCCGCCCGCAACAATAGAGTGGGAGTGACTTTCATTTATTAAATTAAGATATTACACTAGCCCCGACCCTTAAAAAGTCGGGGCTAGTGTCGTTTAAGTGTTGTGCCTGGGATAAATAAATACTATTTTTCTATATGACTTTATCCGGTACCTCCCGTCACATCATCTTGTTGTTTAATTGCTTTTCTGATAGCCGAAAAGATGCGGCTTGCCGAAAAAACTAACATCCGACAATTTTCTGTTCCAATAGTCCCTTTTTGTTTTCATGGTATACACACTTCATTGACATGGATATCGATGGATGGATAGGCGGTTATTGATGCCTCGTTTTTCAGAACCTCTTATGGAGTGGATATTTACCGCATACTGATACTCCTTTATCCGTATGAGGTTGCCTGCTTTGCAAACATGTCAGTCGAAGCTTCGCTTTCGAAAAATGATAAGGACGAAACACAAAAGATCTCCTTGATGAAGATTGATTTTCATCAAGACAAAAATAAATCTTTATAGCTATGAATTTCTCGCTGTTTATCAGTCTGTTGCAGCGTTTCCTTTTATGCGTAATCCTTATATTATTTACATCTTGGTGGCGAATCTGCACCTAAATGCGTTTTGGAGCATATTCACGGGTATGTTGGGATAAAAAAGTATCAGCGCGCTTATGTGCATCCACTTTATAGACGCTTGCCAAAAAATAATTAGAGTGCGACTGGTAATTTTGCAATTAAATCAATATATTTGTAGTGGCGGATGAAAAGATGGACAAAAGATAAAGAGTTATGATTATATTGATTGGTTGTGCCAAGATCATGACAGGCACTTGTTTGCATTCGTTGCCTTTTGTGACAGAACCACGTTTTCAACTTCAAGCGAATGAAAATGCAGTACAAATGGCTTCGTATTCATCAGGCGTGTTGATGGACTTGTTGGGTATTAATGCTGAAATTGCGAGAGAAAACTGGATGAGATACCAGCACTTCTTCGACGATGCCGAAGAACTTATACCGGCGGCCTTTTGTTACGATGGGATGGTGTTCAAGAAACTTGCACCCGAAAGCTTTCGAGATGATGAATTGCAATTTCTCAACTCGCATCTTTTTATCGCTTCTTTTTTGTATGGATTGCTTCGTCCGTTGGATTTGATAAAAAAGTATCGAATGGAGGGCAATGTCATTTTACCCGCTCATAACGGTAAGAGTATGTTTGATTATTGGAAACCTTTGTTGACGGACTATTTTATTCGTCATATCAAGTCGAATGGTGGCGTCTTGGTAAACTTGGCAAGTGGTGAAATGAAAGATTTGTTTGATTGGAAACGTGTGTTGAGCAAGGTGAAAGTTATCACCCCTCAATTCTATACGATAAAAAATGGAAAACCGAAGACTATTGTTATTTATACAAAGATGTGTCGCGGTGCTATGGCTCGTTATATTTTGAGAAATCGATTGACTTCACCTGAAGAGTTGCGCGACTTTGAATATGAGGGATTTCGCTGGGACGGCGAAAACGAAAATTACAATTACTGTTTTATGTAGTTGCTGTTTCCTTAAACACTTTGTTCTAAAATCGTTTTTATCGTCATGTTTAGCTCTGATATTTAGTTGCTATGATATCATTTACCCATATGGAAGATATTTTTTCGATATACAAATTTGGAATTCAAGATTCTATTGAAGTGCTTCATTCTAAAAACGAAGCACATGTTCATGATTATGAAGAACTTTTGATAGGTATACATGGTCAGATAGAGCATTTTATCGATTTTCGTTCCGAAATAGTCGACGCACCTTTTATCAGCTTTATCACTGCGGGCAAGATGCACCGCCTGAAACCTTTGGCCAAAGAAGGAGAATGCGATATATGGGTCATTCGATTTAAAAGAGATTTTGTTACCGATACTATTTTCAGATTGTATACCGAATTTCATGATAAAGCAAATATGTGCATCCCTTTTAATAGTTGCTTTGTCCGTTTTGATATTCTTTGCGATCTTATCAGTAAGGAGTGTGCTCAGCCCACGGTGGACTACTCTGTTGTTCGCCAACTTTTAAATACGTTGATATCTATCATCGAATCCGAACGGGGGAAACAAGAATTGGATAGTGACAATAATGCTATCGTGAGGAATGCTACATTTAAGAATTTCTTGCGCATTCTCGAAGAGCATTATCGCGAACCCCAAGGAGTCAATTTCTATGCGGATAAACTGTTTATGACAGCTCGCAATTTGAATTTGATATGCCAACGTGTCCTTCACCAAAGTGTCTCGGAAATTATAGAAACACGCAAGCTTGTTGAAGCTAAAAATATGCTTGTAACAACAGATAAGACTATTGCGGAGATCGGCTTTGAATTGGGATTTAATGAGAAAACCTATTTTACTCATGTCTTCAAAAAGAGAGCGGGAATGTCTCCATCTGATTTTCGAAAGGAGATGGCGTCATTAATTTCCGAATAACACAACTATTCTTCCTAAAACTGTTATCCTCTGCTTTCTGTTTTTCCTGAACTTTGTGACATAATTAATAACAATTAAAACAATTGGAAAGATGAAAAAGAAAGTTCTATTTTTAGCATTGACAATGTTGTCGTTGCTTGTAAATGCACAAACCAAAGTATGGACTAATGATCCGCAACATTCTCGTCTCGGATTTGTAGTAAAGCATTTGATGATCTCTCAGATCAACGGGAGGTTTGCCGATTTTAAGGCTGTCGTTACCACGACGAAGGCCGATTATAGTGACGCCAAAATCGTACTCACGGCCAAAGTATCCAGTATAGATACCGATGTGGAAGCTCGTGATAATCATTTACGTTCTGCCGATTTCTTTGATGCGGAAAAGTTCCCTACTCTGACATTTGTAAGTACTTCTATTAAGAAGGTCGGACCTAAGAAAGGCGTTATGTATGGCAAACTTACATTTCATGGTATAACCAAGGATGTTAAACTGAATGTCGTTTTCTTTGGTATGCTCACCAATCCGATGAACAACAAGACGACCGCCGGATTCCAAGTTACGGGAGTTGTGAAACGTACGGATTACGATCTAGGGCCTAAATTCCCGAATGCAATGGTTAGTAATGATATAAACATTGTTGCCAATGTAGAGTTCAGCCCGGACAAGTAAAAACAAAGCGTCATGAATAGCATTAACCATCGCATGCCGGTATTATTCATAGGACACGGAAGTCCTATGATTGCCATAGAGGAAAGCATCTTTACTAAAGGTTTTGAGACTATTGCTAAAGAGCTTCCCAAACCTAAAGCCGTTGTTTGTATTTCGGCTCATTGGGAGACGCATGGTGTTTTTGTTACTTTTATGGCACACCCTCGCACTATCCACGATTTCGGCGGATTTCCATGTGAACTATACAAATTGCAATATCCGGCTCCCGGAGATCCAGCGCTGGCACAAGAGATCAGACAACTTGTCCATTCGGTAGAAGTAGGTGAGGATTATGATTGGGGGCTCGATCATGGATGTTGGTCTGTTCTTAAGTATCTATTCCCTTTGGCTGATGTGCCTGTTGTCGAGTTGAGTATCGATTATGCCAAACCGGCGTCGTTCCACTATGCTCTTGCCAAAGAGTTGTTGCCTTTGCGAAAAGAAGATGTAATGATTATAGCCAGCGGCAATATCATACACAATTTGCGTGCTATTGATTGGCCTCATATTGATACACCGAATTATGGATATGATTGGGCTCAGAAAGTGCATGAGGAGATGATTGATAAGATCGTGACGGGCGATCATCAGTATCTGATAGATGATGTCGGTCGAAATCGTGAGTACCATCTTGCCATACCGACTTCCGAACATTATATTCCATTGCTTTATGCATTGGCTCTTCAAGAACAAGATGATCACCTGAGTATTTTTAATGATTCGATTGTAGGAGGTTCGTTGGATATGACTTCTTTAATGTTTTCGTAGAAAGGGGCTGTAAACTAAATACTAATAGCGTCTAAGGCAATGTTTAAGGTTGTCTTGGACGCTATTTATTTAAAGTTGGCTTTGTATAAGCCGCCCCAATAGATCTCGTTTTGCTCTATGTAAATAGTTGGAGTGCTCACCCCCATTGACATAGAAAGGAGCTATGATACAACACTTTGCTTACAATCCATTTTTTAGAACGTATTTCAATGTGAATATTTCCAGAAATTCTGATACTTTCTTATCCAAATATCAGTTCCAGGCTATTGTAGGGCACTGTTTTCGCTATTGATTCAGTATTCGAATGTAAGTTCAATAAGAGCGAGATATAAATGTATCGTACGCAAATCGTTGATATACAGCGAGAAATTCATAAGGACGAAAATAAATGTTTGTAAGTATAAACTTTTAGTTTCGTCCTTATGAATTTTTATGTTCGTCCTTATCATTTTTTGAAAGCAAAGGTTCAAATTTTGTATCAATAAGTGCCACGTCGATGAGGTTAAAATAGTATCAGTATCACCCCCTATGTTCACCTCCCAAAACGTTCTGAAAAACGTCATCAACATCACTACTTTAGACTAACGCAGTTTTGCGTCAATGAGAATGTACGTCTTGGGCTCATTAGTAAAAATCGGAAGGCTAACAGGTATGGGGTACTCAATGGATAGGACACACTCGTTTATATACAAAACGGCTTCTCAGCTATCTTTAGCTTATCGTTTAGAATCGTTCTAAGCGGAGGTACGCTGAAAATAAGGACTCTACAGTATACTATAGGGCCGATTTTCGGATCTTTTTCCGCTGGCGTTGTATACGGTGTGTCATTAACATGCTGTGTGGCAGCTCTGTATGGTGTCATACGGAGGT
>JAAYUD010000092.1 GCA_012517855.1 Bacteroidales bacterium | reverse complement strand
ATTCGGACGTTGAGATTGAAGCATTGCTAACCGATTTTTTCAAAGACCATTCCTTCATCACTCGCCGGGAGTTCGAAAGTCTGTGCGGACTCACACGCCCTACCGCCGTACGACGCCTCAAAGAGTTGTGCAGCGGGAAATATCCTCTACTCTCGCGAGAAGGGCCACGCAACAGCAGCATCTATTTTCCCACGCCGGGGAGTTTCCACACGATGCACACACGGCAGATACCGGGTGATGACATAGGCGAAGCGGACGATCCACGTTTCATAACACGCTAACAATGAGCAAGATGATGTCTTTTCGAGGTCCCAAAAATAGACCGCATTCGTATATGTCGCTCATAGTCAATATGATAATATGACGGAAAGAGTTTTAAAACTGTTTCTTAGTCTGAATCATTCATTTTTAGTTCAGGATAAGAAGAAAGGTAAAATAGCTATTCAAATACAAAAAGAACTCTGTTTTACTTGTAACTACACAGGAGAAATTATCTTTT
The DNA here is from genome assembly GCA_012517855.1 of Bacteroidales bacterium. Taxonomy (GTDB): domain Bacteria; phylum Bacteroidota; class Bacteroidia; order Bacteroidales; family Bacteroidaceae; genus JAAYUD01. Next base: position 3,932 of record JAAYUD010000092.1, on the reverse strand, counting down.
TTTGTCTGACGGGAGCAAATGTTGATGATAAAAGTGACATTGTTTGGAGTGTTGATTTCTTATACCGAACTCAAGTAATGATGGTCTTTGGTAAAGCTTATCTTTATGAGTGACTATGTGTACCGCGTCTAGTATGATCTTCTTGATGAAGCTGTCTTCCCGTAGGAAGTCGCAATCGTTGGTATGCTCGTAACCACAAAGAATCTGACCAATGTGTTGATGAAGCATATTGCGGTAACTATGCAGTATCAGGGATTGATGACGATAGTCGGGAATACAAGCGGAATGTGCCAGGTCCTTAAGTCATTAGTGCTTACTTTCTAGATGTATATATAATAATACAATACAACGTAAGCGAAGATATATCGGAACATGTGCAGAATAGATTTTTGCATAAATACGCCTTTTTCTATCCTACAGCAAATTACAATTTCATGGCGTTCGCCCATAAAAATGATTAAATATCTTGAATATTCGCCCATAAAAATGTATTTTTGTGGGTAATATTCGCCCATAAAAATGTAAATAACATGAAAAGAAACATCTATAATAAGCTTCTGGAATGGAAGAATGATGACTATCGCAAGCCCCTGATGCTTGAAGGTGCGCGGCAGGTAGGAAAGACATTTATCCTCAAGCAGTTTGGGACATCAGAATTTAAGAACATGGTGTATGTTAACTGCCATCGCAACGAGTTTATCAAGACCCTGTTTGCTCAAGATTTTGATGTAGAGCGCATCGTGAGAGGTCTCTCGGCCTTTGCGTCTCAGACCATAATAGCTGGTGAGACGTTTGTGTTTCTTGACGAGGTGCAAGAGGAACCACGAGTGGTAGCTTCATTGAAATACTTTTGTGAGGATATGCCCGAACTACACATAACAGTGGCGGGATCATTGCTGGGACTTCTTGACCATGAAGATGAATCATTTCCTGTGGGCAAGGTGAACATTTTAAAAATGTATCCCATGACATTTGAGGAATTTCTTGGTGGTTTGCACAAAGATCAGATGCTCGACTTGCTTCGTTCGCGTGATTGGCAACTCATAGATGCCCTTAGCGTACAGCTGATAGAAATACTGCGCCAATATTATTTCGTGGGAGGTATGCCTAAACCAGTAAAGATATACCGTGAAACGCAAGACCTACAGAAAGTAAGGAGAGAGCAAAACGATATTTTGGATTCATATATCCGAGATTTCCCTAAACATGCATCAGCTGAAGCTGCAAAAATAAGACAGGTGTGGGCCTCTGTGCCTTCGCAATTGGCCAAGGAGAACAAAAAGTTTATTTTCGGAGCAGTAAAGAAAGGTGCCAGAGCCAAAGATTTTGAGTCCGCTATTCAGTGGCTCATTGATGCAGGATTAGTATATAAAGTTTGCCAGAATACTAAACCTGTTGTACCCTTGAAATTTTATGAGGATGAGAGTGCTTTCAAACTTTATATGCTTGATTGTGGATTGATGGGCGCAAGTTCATCTACCCCACCTGCAAAAATTCTTGTAGGTGATGACATCTTCAAAGAATACAAAGGCGCATTCACGGAGAATTACGTTATCGAGCAACTCGTGGAATTCACCGATATGCCTATACAATATTTCAGCAAAGACAACTCTACGATGGAGATAGACCTCATAGTACAGGTATCTGCGCGTGTTATACCTATTGAAGTAAAAGCAGAAGTAAATGTAAAAGCCAAATCTCTCTCCACCTATATAAAAGAGGATCATAAGGAACTCAATCTGAAGGGATCCCGTTTCTCTATGCTTCCATACGTTGACCAAGAATGGATGGAGAACGTGCCACTCTACGGTATAAGTACATTCCTTCGTGGGGTATAAATCATAAGACGCAATTCCCCCTTTTGCACCATCTTCTATGGAAATGGTGCAAAAGAATGGGACCATTCTGTTTAACAAATCATAATCCTAATTATTCATTTCAGCGAGCAACATCTTTATTCGTAAATTTTGTTTTTACAAACAATCTATAGTGACTTTTAATCCGCGTTAATACCTAACTAATCATCAGCACCAATACCCCCATCACAACCTGAATGAATCTTCTTAGTTCTTCAAGTCTGATTTTAATTGCGTGATATTCTGCTCTTTTATACATGCTCTTGCATTTTACGCAGTGGGGTGAGTATTTTTACGCAATGTAAATATAGTAAACATACCCGATTCATAACGAAACATTTATAAAAAGATTATCGGCTAATTTGTAATCGCATTGAAAATATTATATCCGGACTGGATGTTTTACAATTTTACGATACACTTCAAGATCTCTATAGTAATCATCATACGTCAATGCTTTGAGTTGTCGGTTCGGACATTCAGAGCACTTATACTGTTTCTTATTACAGAATTGCGGATTCCATTCATTCAAACATACGGGTTGATAACCTGACTTGCCACTTGCTTTGCTATACCATCTTCTAGCAAATACATCTTCACGGCCTTTGAATAAACCTCGGAATAAAGCGACCTTTTCTTGTAAAGAAGGAGCAATCTTCTTCTCTTTTTGTTTATGTGGATTCTCAATAAACCCATAATTCGATTTTGTCGCATTATATTCAGCCACCGATTCATTCGGAAGCAAGTTCTTTAAATGTTCAATATCCAAACAAAGCCGTTCGTTCTCTGTTTGCAATCGTTGATTATCTGCAAGCAGCTCTTCGTACGTTTTAGGCTTATTCATATTGTGAGTCTATTCAAATGTTACCATATCCGCCAACTGAGTAAAATAATCATTCGACCAAATATCCAGCTCTTTGGGATTCTTGATAAAAGGCAATACGTCACTCTTAACCTGATTGATATTCGTCGAAGCCAATCTACCTTTTAATTGATCAATGAAAGCATCACGTTCTATCTCTTCATTATTGAATTGGAGAATACGTTCGGCAAGATGCGTAAAATCTAGAGGAATATTGTGTCGGATATACCATTCAAAGTCATACCAATCACGACCTTTTACTCTATTTTTCCATGTTCGATAGACCAATGCGTGCATCTTTCCGGCAAATAAGTCTGGAAGAACCATACAGCGGGTCATAAAAGAATGAGGTTGTAAAAGAAGTTTTTGCTCTGTTCTAAACTTTAATGGCGGTTGCGTATCAACTTCTATTTTTATTTTTATGGATTTATCAGTCTGAAAAGAAATGTCATATACATCAGTATTATCTTTCAGAAAAGCGGATTCTACTTTATCAAAAGTCTTTTTGTCTTTCTTTTTTATATCTACATTTCTTCCAACAATAGCAAATTCATCTATAATAGGCTGAAAGTATTTTGTAAAATCAAACTTATCATTGGGAGCAAGAAGTGAAAAATCCATATCCTCACTGAAACGTTGAAGCCCATGAAAAATTCGAAGGCAAGTACCACCGTAAAAGGCAGCCACATCAAAGAGACCACCATTGTAAAGCCCAGCAAGTATGATCTGCTGGTTTACCTCAAAGATTGCATTACGCTTTTTCTGTTCCGTAGATAAATCGAATGCGGAGAGCATATTATCGTAAATATCATTCTTCATTTCTTGATCAACCTTAGTAATGTTCGTATTGATTCGATTTTTTTGCCCACCTTGATATATTGCTCAAATATTTCAATGTTCATCTGCTTGAAGTCCTCTAATTCTATTCGGATGTCTTCTTCCAAATAAATTTCAGCATCCTTCAGATAACGGAGATTTACTTTAGGAGAGTTTGCTATCAAATCGCACAATGCCTTTTCGGGGGTTGCCATCACGAAAACATAATCTTCTTTTTTGATACTGGTCAGGCCTACTGAAAATGCCTCTCTTGATATATGAGTATATTCAAACCTCCCCAACGGTGTATCAAAATCTCTAGAATGTTTCAAGGTCATTGATTGCTTGGTGTACACTTCTTCTGGTATCAACCCATAATAACGCAAAGCCGATGACAT
>JAAYUD010000091.1 GCA_012517855.1 Bacteroidales bacterium | reverse complement strand
TGTCCTCAAATCGTGTCGACTGTAATATGTCGAGCCATGCTTCGAATCGCGAAAATATGCGCTCTTCGCACCAAAAACGGTGCTCAAATAGTCGCCGGCTTATAGGTATAAAATTATTGATCATGTTATTATAAATGTTTTAAGTACGTTACAATATGATTTACTGATGAAAAAATGTTATGCAGCACCTATTAAAAAGTATTCCGTTTCAGATTTATTTTTGATTTTCATATGCTACTCAAACCTTTTTGATGTATTTCGTTATTTCTCTTTTGAATTCTTCGAACGAACGGCATACAACATATTTGTTTCCCATGTTTTCAACCTCATTCTGCCATTCTTTTTGTGCGGGTGATTGACTGCCCTTGGGCGTTTTCATCTCCACGCACAAAGCTCCGTATGCGCTATTGCTTTTTAAAAGTATCAGATCTGAGACACCTGCCGTGGCGCCTTCCTCTTTCAGTCGTGCTCCTGTCACGACATCACGTCTGCCGCCATTCGGTATGGCAAACAGCACTTCTTTTAAATCCGGATAGACATATCGGAACCAGCGCACGCAAGCGCATTGTAACCGGTGTTCTTCGTCCGATGGTCTCTTCCGGGAAGTTGCTTGATTTTTAATAAATTCTTTATAATCCATTTTTCTGAATTTTATTTATCACTTGTGGGGATAAGGGGAATCGAACCCTTGACTATAGATCAAGCCTTTACAGCTATCTTTCCTGCTCTGCCTGCTGAGCTATATCCCCGTTGCCCCTCTATTTGAAGAAGGGCTGCAATCTTAAAACTTCAATTTTTCTACTTGAAATGATATATCAAGAGGGCTTCACAACCTCACACCATCCTTTGTGGCGGCATTTATGTATTTCGGTTAATTATTTCTTTTGTCCGGATTATAAGGGACCACATCCATGAGTTGTGTTTCGATGATTTTTTCAACGACATAGTCAACCATCGTTCCCTTCATTCCTTCGTCCAAATATTTTTTAGCATCGTCGATGTTATTTGCACGGACGAGCATGTCATGTCTAGTTTTCTTTTCATTTCCCGCTTCATCCAATAAGAGATAAGCCAAGCGGCAATGGTACCATTTATCCCCTTGATCAGCGTTCTCTAATCCGAACACCTCTTCATAGTTTTGAATTTTAATGGCCGTCACTGAAAATTCACCGCTTATGAACGGCTTTATATATTCGTTCATCCGCGCTTCAGCTTCCGTAAAACTCAAAGCATCCATAAGGTAGGGTTCCGTTACACATTTTTCAACTCCGTTATCCAATGTCTTTTCATAACGGACTTTGCATTCCATCCAATTGTGCATCATGATTGTTTTATTTTAAAATTTTCAGATATAATTTTTCTTTCGCTCAATTTCTATTTCAGCCATCTCAAGCATCCTTTCATCTTCCGGTGATGGCAGATAAATATCCGCTTCATTTACCGACCAATTACGAAACCTTTCGATAGCTGTTGTCATTTCACCTGTATCCAGATCTGTCGAACTTCTTACCGTCCATGTGTCACCCATATATTTGTCTTTCTTCTGTCTTACAAAAAGGTCCTTGTTGCATAGATATTTGAAATAATAGAGTTTGACATATTCAAGTGTATTACCACTTTTTGCGGCGAAGTAGCCCAGTATCAGGTGCAAGTAGCTGTTCTGTGGCAGGCTTCTTTTGGGTTTCTTTTCCTTCAGTTCCACCACCTTTCCGCTTTCGGCCAACTTCTTGCTCCGAAGTATGAAGTTGGCTTTGTCAAGCGGGTTTGAAGTGTCGTAAAGCATGGCTTAAAAAGGTAGATCGTCCGTCTTATCTAACGGTATGCCGTTTTTGTCGACAGGTGGCGGGAAGGGGACGTAACTACCGGTTGTTTTCTTCTCCTGCAGGGAGGAAGCCGGTGGCGCTGAAGGTTCTTGTTGCGAAGGAATGCCCGGTTGCTCACTCGGAGTATATACCTGTCTTGATTCAATACGATAGCCGCGCACCTTTGTGAAGTATTTCGTTTCATGTGTCGTTTTGTCCTCATACTTCATCCCGAAGACATCAAATGAAACGGTAACCACTTGTCCCGGCTTGAATTTGTCCAGTTCCGCACATTTTTCACCACCGAATTCGAAAGACGGATAATTTTCAAAACCTCTTTCTCCGGTATAAGGATCATAACGGGTTGCGTCCAGTACGATTTCACGCTTTTGGAATGTCTTGCTCCCGTCTTTGGAATGCAGCACCTGAACCGCCCCGATTTTTTCTATTTTTCCTGTTATTTGATTAGCCATCTTTTTCTCCTCCGAAAACTTTTTTATCTGTTATTAAACTCTTGTTCGCTTCCAGAAATTCGATAAACCGTTCCGTGTGATTTCTCAAAATGGGAATATCACGTTCTTCTTTGAACACATACGTTTCAGTATAGGTATCCTTGAAGTTGGTGACGTTGTATTCGAAAAGGTGGATGTCATTACCCGAACACAGCAGGCAATAAGGATAAACGTAGTGTTGCCAGTGCGAGCGGAATTTGCGAGAGACGTAATTCCCAGTCGTCTTTATGTCGTGCACCGATAGGGGCATTAATTCATCAATATAACCATATAGAAGAACATTTCCGTAAGAGGTGGATAGAACGGCTTGGACAAACTTTTGTGTCAAGGCTCCTTCATAGTAGTCGGCAAACTCATTACAAAGGGAGAGGGGAAAGGCATAGCGATTGCCTTTATATGTGGCTGTTATTATGTTGTCTTTCTCTATGGAAACAATATCCATTTTGTCGCTTCCCCTTTTTTCAATGATACTGTCCACCACTTCATTGAAAGCCGTGCCCTTATCGGCCGCTTTACTTTCGAATGGTACACGGTTGATATGGTCTATTAGTTCCGCTTTTGCCTTCCATTCATATTCGTCTTCTGATACTTCGGGATCGTCACTATCCCCATAGAATTTTTCCCAATTTTTCTCGCTGTCGAGATAATTTTGAAAGGCGTCCAACAGGGATGGATAAATCTTGTAGCGGATATTCTCAGGCTGCGGGTTCATACTTACGCGTCTCCTTGTTCAATTTGAGTCCGAGTGCCTTTGCCTTTTCCGAAACGAGTTTGGCAGCCATGGCCTTTGAGCTTCCCACATGTTTGAAAGCGTTGATACGGTTGCAAAAATCATTGGCTGATTCCGCATCGGTAATGAGTACGATCTGCTCCTTGATTTCTTCGAGTACTTTATGATAGGCTTCACTTATTTTTTGACGCTCTTTCAGGCGTTGGATGAACGGTTTAATGATCTTTTCGCTAATGAAATTGTTTTCTCCTACAGGATTACCCTTTTCATCCACCAAAAGTGGGATGTCCATTACAGCCGGCATGTAACAGGTGTTTTTACCATCATTACGTGAAGTCGGATCGAAAGTGATCGTACGTTTTCTGCCATTGGCTTCCATATATCCCACCAAGTCAAGTTCGGTAACCAGACTGTCATAGTTCTTGCCGCCGAAGATCGGTACATAACGCATATCGTCTCCGTCTTGTTGCGTCTGTCTATGAGCTACAAAGATGATATGCTTATTCTTTTCTGCTATAAGCCGGCAGAGGGCTGTGAATATCGATTTACGTTCACTATATCCTTGAACGGTTAATGTTCCATTTGCTCTACCCATTTTGGAATTCGAGTGAATGATATAGTCAGTCATACGGTCCATGCATTTGCCACCGGTATCGATAACAAGCGTTTCATAAGAAGACAAATCTTCCTTGTTGATGACCTCAAGCAAGTCATCATATTTTTCGATCTGTACCGTGTCCTTGATATGGGCATAATTGACACGGTTGATACCACCGTCGAAGTCGAACAACAGGGGACTTGGAGCTGACAGCGCAATGGTTGTTTTTCCGATACCGGCTTGTCCGTAAACTAACATCTTGATTTTTGGCTGGACCTTCAGTTCAGCCGGTTTCCTTATTAAAGTCATAATCCTTGTATTTAAATGGTTTGTTCGGTTCATTGTAAAGGCTGTCTGTTCCAGCCTGCCAGAGCCCCGCTTGGTATTCGTCTTTGTGTCCTCGTTTAAACGGGTTCCCATGAAATGTTTCGACACTGGGTTTAATTGAAATCGTCGGAATTGTCCTTGACGGATGGGAGTTTACCTTCCTTATTCCATCTGACGGATATTGCTGTTGTCAGAAGAATAAATCCGATAGCCAGAAAGGGATGCTTTCCGGCTACTCCGAGCGCTGCCAAAGCCAGTAATGACAATAGGCAGAATCTGAATATTTTCATGATTTACAGAATATTATGCAATGAGTTATATATTGCTATTCCATCGATAATAATCGAAATGACGGATATAATAATTGAAAAATTACAGAAAAAGTAATCTGTTTCTTCTTTCATACAAAAGTCCTCATATTCTTCCTTCGACAATATATTTAAAATCGAAGGATGAAAGAGACTCGTATTTCTATAATGTCTATATTCCTTATTTGTCATCTATTCTCCTTTCACGTATTTATAGAAGGTCGTTTTGGATAAGTTCGATCCTTACCATAAGCACTAATAAGTATTAGGAATGTTTTTTCAAAAGTATTGCAAGTAAAAAGCCTAGTATATTTCCAACCATCACCATTACTATCCATAGGTTTAGTGCCAAAAACTTGAGTCGAATGTTTATTGTATACAGATCTACATACTCATCTTTGAAATACTTTTTCTTTTTAGTTTTTAATTCTTTATTCTTCATATTATTGGGACTTTTAATACTTGTTCCCGCCCCGAATATTCACTGCGTCAAGACGGGCATATGTTGTAACGAGCATATTTTCTGTTCGCTTTTGATTGTTCTCAATCGTCGAGACACTTTTCCACGCTGCAATAATCGCTACCATAGTAACAGGCTATAAGATCACGGCGTTTCTTGCTACTTCGTTTTATTCGCTCCCATTGTGTAAGTCCGCAACATAAAACGGCTATGGGTTCCACGCGGTATTTATTTAAAGAGTATTTTCCGATCCTCTATTGCTCTCCGTGTCGGATTCGAACCAACACCTATGTAATACGTACCTTTATTCTGACCTGTTGAACTAACGGAGATGCCATGGCTTTCATACCATGTTCTGTCTGATCATTTTATCAAGATCCGATTTCAGATACCAAATCTTTTTGTCTATATGGGAAAAATGTAGTCTAAGAGTTACTCTTTTCCGCTCCAGCCATGTTTCACTGACTCCAAGATATTTTTGCGCTTCTTTGTTTGATAGCCAGACTTTTTCCACTTCCGCTACCATTCCGACTCTGTTTGTTGTTTGTTTCATCTTACCCTCATCCTTTTGGCGCCGAGATTTTTGACGGCATAATCACGTATACTTTTTGCAATGGCACTGCTAGTTTTGTAGTTTAAAGCGTTATAGACGGTTTGTCTCGAGCACTTGAATTTTATTTCGAGTTCTTTTCTGAGGCCGTTTTTTAAATAAAATTTTCTCATATTAAATTTGTTTTTAATTTTCATAATTAATAACTTTGGCATTTGTATGTTTATAGTTACATTGTAAATGGACATTGTAATTATGTAATGCAAATATATTCTCATTTGAGAACAAAAGCAAGCTTTTTAGATAAAATTTGTTCTCAAGTGTGTTATTTAGAACGATTCTAAAAAAATAAAATAATGGAAGTGGATATTATAAATAGGATTAATCAAATAAGAGAGGCTAAAAAGCTATCAGGTAGAGAATTCGCTGCTATTATAGGAAGTAAACCAAACACCTTTAATCAACAAATAAACAGCAAAAGATCTGTAAGCTATGAAACAGTGCAGAATATTTTATCCACATTTGAGGATATTTCTTCTGAATGGCTGTTACGTGGTGAAGGTGATATGCTTAAAGCAATCCCACATATTTCTTATGTCACTGGAAGGCCTTATTATAACGTTGATTTTATAGGTGGATTTGACCTTATTCTCAATGACCAAACAATTAACCCGGATTATAATATAGATTTTGCACCTTATAACAAAGACGGTGTAATGTGGTGTAACATAACAGGACATAGCATGGAACCAGAGATAAACAGTGGTGATATTCTCGCTATCAAAGAGGTGCCTGAATGGGATCAATTCATTGTGTTGGATGATGTGTATGCCATTGTTACAAAAAATGAACTACGGACTGTAAAACGTGTCAAAAAGGGAAGTAATGATGACAAGTACTTATTAGTTCCAACGAATCCCGATTACAGTGCCCAAGAGATTGGTAAGGAGATGATATATAAAGTATTCTCAGTGCTTGGCTGTATGAAAAGACTATAATTTTAGAAATATATGAATATAGGTAAATGTTCAAATGATAATGTAAAAAAAGCACTTGTATCCTTTTTTGTCCTTTTCCCTATTTTTTCATATTCACAAATTTCATGGAATATAGATACTGGATATTCAACAGGTAAAAATATATTGCTTGGAGTGGGAATAAATCACAATAATTGGTATTATGGGATGTCTGCACAAATAAAATGTCCCACAGGGACTAAAGGGAAATATTATGACAATATTGGATGGAGCGACTTTCAAGATGATTCTAATGGTGTGAGTGGCAATTATTATGATGCTTATGAATTTGATCTGGGTTATTATTTTATGCCTAATCTTTGTTTGGGAATTGGTCTAGGATATGCTCCGAATACAGAGTATGAAAACCGATATGACGATAGTAAAATTTTAGATGAAAGTGGGTGTTATAATATTACTAGAAATAGTGGAGGTCGGATTTCTGCAAAAGAATTTATGATATATTATTTTAAACCTGATAAAATAAATAACAGGTGGTATATTAAAGGACAATATGATATTATTTCATATGCAGGCTTTTCAGTAGGATACAATTTTAATATATAAAAACATGAAAAAAATAATTTTACTTCCATTCTTATTTATCCCATTATTTCTATTTTCTCAAAACGACACAATTGGAGTGTTCATTGAAAATAATGGCGTAAAAAAGGAAATTATGCCCATAAAGCAAATTAAAACAAAAACTAATTAAAATTTTCGACATGGATTATAATATCTGTTCTAATATATTGCTTTTTTTTAAAAAGGACTTAGCCTTTACAGCATCATTTTTTATGGCTATATTAGGTATTATTCTTTCTGTGTATTTTTATATAAAGGCTAAGAAAAAAAAGAGACCTACATATATAGTTAAAACAAATAATTTAGTAAAAGAAAGTGTCCAGAGAATAAGGTCTATCCAAATATTATATGAAGATAAAACAATAGCTAATTTATCTGCGACAAAAATTCTTTTTTGGAATGATGGAAACGAAACAATAGATCATACAGATGTTGCAAAAACAAATCCTATAAAAATTACAATAGATCAGAAATATGAGATATTAGAAGCTGATATTCTATATTCAAAAAATAAAGACAATAATTTTAAACAACAACTCTCTGATAATAAAAAAAGCGTACGGATAAAATTTGATTATATAAATGCAAATGAAGGAATCATTATTCAGTTATTTCATACAGGGTTTTCTAGTGATGATATAAGAATTGAAGGGGGAGTGAAGTCCGTGAAAAGAATTAAAAGAAAAGAATTAAATCAAACATTTTTGCCTTTATCTCTAAGATATCTAAAAAAATCTTTTGATATCAACATAAGAGGATCTTTTTTTATTATAACATTGGGTTATACTGTCTTGATTGTTGGGGCGATAATGTGTTTGTTGGGAATTCTTTATTCAAATCTATTATGCCCATATCCAGATCCTAAACATTTATCATTAAATGAATATAAAATTTTATACAATCATGATTTTATAACTTCGAGAGTTGTAATTATTAGCGGTGGAGCTATCTACATCTATTTAGGTTGGAGGTGGATAAGGCGTAAAATACCGAAAGGTTTCAATATGTTTTATCAATAATTTATTTGGGAGGCTGAAACTTAAATTTATAGTCATGGAAACACAAAAAAAAGACCGTTACAAATTAGACCGTAGACTTTTAATTTGTCTGAGTGTATCTGCAATATTAATAAGTATCATTGCTCTTTGCTTTGCTGCGTACAGAACTCCTATATTAGGATTCGACTATATGGGGCTTCTTGTTGGTATCCTTGCTGCTTTAGTAACTGCATTAATCGGATGGCAAATATTTACTACTATCGGCGTTGAGAAAAAAATGAGTGATGTAGAGAAAAGAGTGGATAATATGAATACCCTCTTAGAGGAGGAGAAGAAGAAAATCAATGATGAATTGGACAATGAAGAAAGAAAAAGAAATTCAAAGGAAAATTATTTAATCGGGAAAATGAATTTCTTACAAGGACATGTTTTTCAATCGCTTAAAGAGAAAAAATTCTTTATGATTTATAATTATTATGTTCAGGCAATCTATTATGTATTGAAAAGCGATTCTCAGAATAATATTCAACCCACATTGGATAATATGGAACTTTGTTTATCTGAAAGAAAAGCAGCGACAGACTATGATGACTATGCTGATGTTGATATTGACAAATTAAATAAAAAGATAGACGAAATAATAATGAGTAAATCACCAAACTTTACGCCTGACCAGAGGCGTGATTTTATGCGCTTAGATACTATCTATAGAGAGATATGGGAAAAACATGAAAAGGAGTGATTTCATTATATGTCTCTCATTTTTCAGCCAAATGAGGACGAAGTACTAGGGGGCTGAAACCTAAATTTAATAACATGGCGACATTTAAAGAATTAATAAACTTAGAAAAATTACCGTCACATGTGGCTATTATTATGGATGGCAATGGACGTTGGGCAAAAAAACGTGGTCTTGAACGTTCTAAGGGACATGAGGCAGGAGCTGCCAATGCCCATGTAATTGCTGAGGTAGCTGCTGAATTAGGCATTAAATATCTTACTCTATATACTTTCTCTATTGAAAATTGGAGCCGTCCAGACAAAGAAGTGAAGTTCATTATGAAATTGCTTTCCGAACAATTGTTGGAAGAGGATATATTTGTAAAAAACAATATTAAGTTTAATGTCATTGGTGATTTTAGTCTATTGGATCCTGACATCATGAAAAGTATGAATCATTGTATTCAACGTACAGCCACAAATACGGGGATGTGTATGACCTTAGCATTGAGCTATTCTTCGCAATGGGAAATAACTGAAGCTGTACGTAATATTGCTGAAGAGTGCAAAGAAGGTAAGCTAAAGGTTGCTGATATTGACAAAGATTGTATTTCACAACATCTTAAAACAAGCTATATGCCGGATCCTGATTTATTGATACGCACAGCTAATGAATATCGATTAAGTAATTGCTTATTGTGGCAATCGGCCTACTCTGAATTATATTTTTGTGAAAAATATTGGCCTGATTTTGATGGAGAAGACTTTTATAAAGCTATTATTGATTATCAAGGACGTGAAAGGCGATTTGGTAAGACCAGTGAGCAAATAGAAATATAAATCAGTTTTGAAAACGGATAAACTAATAGATAATACTATATGAATATTTGTTCTCATTTCTCAGCCGAATGAGGATGTAGATAGTGGCTGAAACTTAAATTTATAGTCATGGATCATTATTACGTAAACAGGCATGATCAAGAAACAGGTGAGCATGAGGTACACACGGGATCATGCCGGTATTTACCAGAGCCAGAAAACCGTATCTATCTTGGCTATTTCTCTAATTGTAAAGAAGCTTTGGAAGAAGCTAAAAAGTATTATTCGGATGTAGACGGTTGCTACTATTGCTGCCGCCCGTGCAACACGAAGTAATTTGGTATCGCTGCGGCGCTTCGTTCGGTTCCCAGGCGAACACCACAGCGATAGATTAGAAAAGCTATAAGTTAATGTTAATGATGTAAATATATGTTGCTTTTGAAACAACATAATATAATAATTACTACTTTTGCAAAGTAATAATGGATAGTTTACAATGTATACATGGTATACATAATTCTATAGATTAAGAATAAAAAAATGGCAATGGCAATTAAAAGCATTCCTACACTAAGAGGTGAAAATGCAAAAAGGTTCAATGACGCAGCTAAAAAAGCTGAACGTAAGCGGGCTACTGTCGACTTTAGTGGCCAAGCTAAAATAACGCGCAAAATTTTAGAGAAAGCTAAAATGGTATGACGATATGATTTTTTAAAATGGATGATCTTTTAAATAAATCAGATATTAACCTATTGGCTGCGGAAGTTCTTCAAAAGAAAACATATTATGATTCTGTATGCCATCCTACGTATTATGCCTGCTTGCAATTGATGAGTTATAAATTGATAAGTAAAGGAATATCTTTAGAACGACAAAGACAAATAACAAATAGTAGATATAATTGTCATTCACACAAATATTTGATAGAAGAAACAACTAAATTAATTAAATTCGATAGTTGTATAGACGAACGAGATTATAAAAAAGCAATAAAAGAATTAAAAAGTAAGCGTGAAGATGCAGATTATCATGAGGTGAGAATTTTGCCAGAGGATAGTCAAAAATGTATTGAATTAGCTAATAATATTACAAGAATAATAAGATCAATAAGATGATTATGGATGAACGTTTAAATGAAATAAGGTTTTTTCTTATTGAAATGTATAATAAATATCCTGCATTAAAATTTAAATGTGGATATGGTTCTTCGGATACTACATATATTGTAGAAGTTGAGCCGCTTTCTGAATATAATAATGAGGAATATGCAAAAAGAGAATTGGAATTTTGTAATTCTTTTGAGTCCAGAAATGTCGATCATGATATAATATTTGTATCAGAGGGAGATATTTGTAAAATTGAAAATGTTATATTTAAAATTGGATATGACGATAATAGGCCTTTATACGAATCAAATAGAACTACATTTAATTCAGAATTGAGCACATGGATTAGGCATCGTGATAATATTAATTATTCTTTAGCAGCATAATTATGGATAAGGCAAATAATTCGGATTTTAGGTTTGAAAAATATGTAATCAAATATTCTTTGATAGATATAAAAGAAGAACTTACAGATAATGATTCTCTTAATATTTCTATTACTCCTAAAGGGATTAAGTATAAAGATAAATTCATCCTTACTCTTGATGTGAAAATAAGTGATAATAAGAATATTGTGACTATAAATATTATTGTTGATGGTATATTTTTCTTTAAAGCTAATATACCATGTGAGCAAATTGGACAATATTTCACTGTAAACGCTCCAGCTATTATATTTCCTTATATTAGAGGGTATATTTCTATGCTTACTTCTTTATCTGGAACGGGAAATATTGTAATTCCAACTCTTAATTTAACTGACTTAGGAAAAGAATTAGCCGAAAATATAGAAGACAGATCTGAATAAATTGTTTCTCTTACTATGGATGAATTTGAGATGAAGAAACTTACTGAAGTGATATTATATATTCTCCATAAGACTGAGGCAATAGATTATTATCATTTATTTAAAATACTTTATTTTGCTGAAAGGGAACATTTGGCAAAATGGGGATTCCGTATAACTTCAGATGCGTTCTGTGCATTACAATATGGGCCAGTTCCTACTCTTTTATATGATGCTATCAAGGGTGATTTTCAAGGCCATGAATTGAATAAAATATTAAAAGATGTCATTGACGTTGGAGCGGAGGATGCGTCTAATTTTGTGTCATCTAAACGCTTGCCTGATGAAGATTATATTTCTAAATCAGAAAAGGATGCGTTGGATAATTCTATAAGGGAAAATGTAAAATTGTCATTTGATGAACTTAGGATTAAATCCCATGACTCAGCCTATAGAGAAGCAAATAAAAAAAATGCAGGTTATAAATGCATTAAGGAAGTCTCTATGGCAAAAGCTGGAGGAGCAGGAGAGGGTATGTTAGAATACATTGATAATCAAATGATGATTGATGCAGCTTTACAATGATGAGGATTCAATCTGATTGTTTAACCCTAAAAAGATAGTCCGATTATATAATTTTTTATTTGAGTAATATTATAACGATGAATAAAATTACAAAGGAACAATACGAAAATGCTTTGAAGAGGGTGGAGGTTCTTTTACCCATCGTCACTGATAGAACACCTGCCACAGATAAGAATGCTCTCGAATTATCTATGATGTCCGATATTGTTATTGCATATGAAAAGGAACATTATCCTATAGGAAAACAAATAAGCGCTAATTCGATATAATTCTCATAAGACTCCAAAGTCTTATATGATTTTTGGTATTATTGGAATTACAATATTTTTTGGTAAATTTGGCGAGACAAAAACACTTGTTTACACAGCCTAAAGAGCTTGATTTTATCATCTAAGGGAACAAAATGGGAACATCAAAATTATATATTGATGTAATGCTTTGATTATTAAATAATTAATAACTATTATTTTTGCTTCCCAAGCTGAGGGTCACGAGTTCGAATCTCGCTTACCGCTCCCATTGAAAATAAAGCAGTTACGATAATAAGTAGCTGCTTTTTTGTTACCTTTTCTTAAAAAATATCTGTTTATAGAGGTTTTAGGGTTCATCAGTAAAAGTTGGTGGACTAAGAATCTGTATTATTAATAAATTGCATTACAAGTATTAATAATATACACCACAAAACTTTCGAACCTGTGCCCTCGACAAAATTGTCGTATGTTAGTTCTTTCGGTGACGTCCTTAAGTTTTTTTGAAAACATATGGACGTTCACTGATTTTTGGGGCATATGTAGTTTTAGGAGGATAAGGCAAGTATTTTTCATTTTATATCAATATGTCTTTTGATGAATTGATTGGCACTCATATTAGTAAGTTGTTTACAATTATGATATAATACGTAAAATATTCATGTATTAATTTGGTTCCAATTAGTATAATTCATAACTTTGAAATTCGTATCTTTATTGTTGTATCGTGAATGGATATTGGAAGTAATGATGGTAAGTCTTTATTGATTCCGATAACTTATAAGGGATTGATAAGGAGATGATTTGTGAATCTTTTTGAGTAGTAAAATGATAGAAGTAATATAGATCTCTCTTAAAGATTAATATGCTTTTATTGTTGCACCTTTATATGGATTTGGGCATTTACATCAATAGATGAATTTCTATTTAAAATTATGGAGATATGAATTTAATAACATGATAATAAATACTATATAGTATCAATAAAAAAATGATGACATTGAAGGAACTCGGAACTGAATTATTTCAGATGTATACTAAAGCTGAAAATGGATATAAAGTTACATCAATATATTTGTTTGGCATTAAATATTCAAATTACATAAAGGAAAAAGGTTATTCTGCAAATGATATTATACAGGCTTCAAACCTTAAGCCTTCGTTTAAAACCGAATTAAGTAAAGCTTTGAAACTTTCTATATTTGTTAGACTCGTCGATTAAAATGTAGAATCATTCAACATGATAGAGAAAAGAACACAAAAAAGCAGGAAGAGCGTACGTTCAATTTAAATTGTAAAACCTTATAAATATTTTATTATGGCAATTATCAACAGATTAAAAACGATTTCTCCTAATGGAAAACCATCTACCTCTTATAAAATAAATGTAGAAAAAGTGTCTGAATGTGACACCTTAATTGTAACTATTGATTACAAAAATAGAAATGCAAAAAATTTCTATCGCATTTCTGGAAGAAAGTTAAAAGGGAGAAAATATATTCATTTCAATACAGATGCTGTAGGTATTGTTTCTTGGTGTGAAGTTATTCCCGAGGAAATCTGACAAGTTTATAGCTGGGTGCTTCGTTTGCTTTAATACTAACAAGCACCACAGCGATAAACCTAAATTTAATATCATGGCAATAAAAATAAGAAAATCATTATCTCTTTAAGAGCTGCGATATGAATAATAAGTATAAGTTCTGTGTATTATCATTGTGTATCATACTATTCTTTGTCAATAGTATTTTTGCACAGACCACTTCAAAAAACAAAGATGAGTTTATAGATTACTCAGATATACAGATTGGCGATTATTATTTTGCCGATGGTAGTATCTCTCATGAATTATCAGAGAATAAGCAGTGCGTAGGTGTTGTCTTTAGTTTGAAAACGACCGAAACAGAGCGTGCCAATGGTTGGACTCATGGGCAGATTGTTGCTTTAGCAGATGCCGGGAAAGGACAAGGCTATCGTTGGATGTCTCTAGACGCTGATTTCTCTAAATGCAATGTAAAAACGGCGACTATCGCAGATTGTAGGGCAGATAAAAATGGATATAGTTATAGCCATGCTATTTGGAATACGTGGGTATGGGCATTTAATAATGCATTTGGGGTAGCTCGCTATTATAACTTTAGAGGAAATATGGTGTCTAAATCCAAGACCAGTGATTGGTATCTACCCAGTATTGGACAATGGTATGACATCATTGAGAATCTTGGGCACGTGAAAATACTTGCCGATGGCAATTTCAATGATATGAAAAGGGCACAACGCAATTTAGACGAAAAGATCGGTTTAGCTCCTACGATGTATTGGTCATCCTCTTCAAAGGGTTTCCTCGGTGCGTGGGTAGCAGTGCTCCGTGCCGGTAACATCAATAGCTATGATAAGAATTATGCCTGTTCGATAAGGGCGGTTGCTGCATTTTAATTAATGTCATTCACTAGTGTACGGAATAAAAATTCAAAAGATGTTTAATTAATATATAGTTATTGGTGTCTGGTAAAAATATTTATGTTATCGTTTAAGTGATAGGGTCAGTTCTCTTTGAAAGAATGATAGAGAGGAAGTCATTCAAAATCGTTAAATATTCGATATTTTCATCGTAAGTATTGCATGTTAAAAATATTAGAAATACCTTTGTTCCATTAATAAATGAATTGAAAGTAAGTGGTGGGACATAAATAGGGGGATCCTTGAAACTTGATTTTTGCAGAAAAAAGAATGTTGATTAATACGCCCAGTTTATTTGCCAGGTTACTAAAAGCTTGAATATAACTTACTGTTCAGTGATGAAATTTCTGAATATAATTTTTAGGATTAAAATAACGAAGAGACGATGAAGACCGCAATAATTATTATAGCAATTTTAGTGATATTGTTTGTTCTAAAGTTTATGGCAAAAATGGCATGGCGTATGTTTTGGCTATTTGCAATTATTGCAGCGGCTGTTGTTATTGCCATTAAGTATTTTTTTTAATTATTGTAAAATTCAAATATCGAGGTGGGAGAGTTGTTATCTTTCACTCGTATGAAGAACAAACTGATCGGCATCTTTCCATGCTGGAAATTTCTCACGGAAATGTTTTAAGCTATCCAAATCTATAGCTGTAGTGACAAATCCTTCTTTATCATCGTCAATAGATGCTAGAATATTTCCTTTAGCCGATATAAGTACGCTACCTCCGTTGTAGGGTAATCCATTGCCGTCGGTCCCAACTCGGTTTACACCACAAACATAACTCATATTTTCTAATGCTCGCGCTTTTAGGAGTGTATTCCAAACATCTCGCCTTGAAGCAGGCCAATTGGCTACATATATTAATAGGTCGTAGCAATTGTTTATATTTCTACTCCATACAGGAAAACGCAAGTCGTAGCAGATTAATAAGGATATACGAAATCCTTTGAAGTTGATAATCTGTTGTCTATTGCCGGCAGAGAAATAATCGGATTCTTTGCCCATACGGAACAAATGCCGCTTATCATAATAAGATGCGTTACCATCCGGTGAAATAAAGAATCCTCTGTTGTAGTTTTTAAAGTTTTTTCCTTTTGCAATATAACTACCGCATAATGCCAACTGATATTTCTGGCTCCAGTCTTTTAATAAAGAGACGGTAGTCTCGTCCATATTTTCTGCAAGTGTTTCACTATTCATACTGAAACCTGTAGAGAACATTTCAGGGAGAACAACCAAATCGGTTTGTCCGTTTAGTTGTTCAAGATATTTTTCCAACTGCTTTAGGTTGGCTTGTTTATCTTCCCATACAATATCAGTTTGCAATAAAGTAATACGCATTTTTATATAGCAAAACGTTCGGGATGTTTCCCTTTAAATTGAGCGAAGTATTGTTTTATCTCTTGCATTTGAGCATCGATATCTCCATTTGGTATAATATATTTGCTTGTCACAATCGTTCTTGTAGCATAATCGATGCCAGCAAGTATGATAGGAACCTTGGCTTCGAGAGCAATATAATAAAATCCTTTTTTCCACTCCGAATTTGCAGAGCGGGTACCTTCTGGAGTAATCGCTAAAGTAAAGCATTTGCGTTTGGCAAAAATCGTTGCCATCTGCTGTGTCATCGAGATCTTATGTTTATGACTCCGATCGACAGGAATACCTCCAACGGCACGAAAAAAGATACCTACCGGAAAAAAGAACCATTCTTTTTTCATTAGAAAATATGCTCGTTCATTACTTACAATTCCGAAAAAAAGTTTACCTAAAAATAAGTCTGAATTTGTGGTGTGAGGTGCTGCACATATAACACACTTGTCGAACATTGGAACAGTCACTTTGTATTTCCACCTTAGTATATAGGTATAAATAAAATGATAGAGACTTTTTCTCATTCAAACTTAGTTAAGTTTACCGATAGCCTCGACGAACTCATTTGTCTTAGCATTAAAATCTTCGCGGATTTTCTTAAAAAATCCTTTTACATTTCCTGGTTCAACATGGCTTATACGGCGAAGAAAATCATCTTGACAAGTAAGGATTTCTCCCATTAGTTTATCTGCTTTTTCTTTATCTGTACCAGGAACATACATACTTTGTACCAAACACTCAGTGAACAATTCACCTGCAATATAATTAATATTTTTCTTGATGTTTCTCTTGTTTGCCATAACTGTGAAATTTTAAAATGACCATTTACTTATTTGTGTCAAAGATACATCTTTTATAATTAAAAAGGTTCTTTATTCGGAAAAAATCACGAAATTTGCAGAACATTATAGGTAATTAGTAAATTTAATACACAACAAAAAAAATGACTAAAAGTGCACTTCAAATTGAAAGGGCTTCATATCAGCCCAAACTCCCTGATGCACTCAAAGGCTTAGCAAAGGCTGTTGAAGGTGCTCCGACACAGTCGGTAGCCGATCAGGAAGAAATTAAAAAAATGTTCCCTAACACGTATGGACTCCCTATCATTAAATTCGAATCTACTACTGAAAAGGTTGAGATCCCTGCTTTTAATGTAGGCGTTATTCTTTCCGGTGGACAGGCTCCTGGGGGACACAACGTTATTTGTGGTATCTTCGATGGTATTAAAAAACTCAATAAAGATTGTCATCTTTATGGCTTTTTGATGGGTCCTTCGGGTTTAATCGACCACAAATACATAGAACTGACGGCTGATGTTATTGATGATTATCGCAATACAGGTGGTTTCGACATGATTGGTTCGGGGCGTACTAAGCTTGAGAAAAAAGATCAGTTCGATAGTGGTCATGAAATTTTAAAAAAATTAAATATCAAGGCTGTTGTTATTATCGGCGGTGACGATTCTAATACGAATGCTTGTGTATTGGCCGAATACTATAAAGCTATCGGCACAGGGATTCAGGTTATCGGTTGCCCGAAAACGATTGATGGTGACTTAAAGAACGAAATGATTGAAACATCTTTCGGTTTTGATACGGCAACAAAGGTATATTCTGAAGTTATCGGCAACATTGAACGTGATTGTAATTCCGCTCGCAAGTATTGGCATTTTATCAAGCTGATGGGCCGTTCGGCATCTCACATAGCCTTGGAATGCGCTTTGCAGGTACAACCCAATATCTGTATTATCAGCGAAGAAGTTGAAAAGAAAAACATGTCGCTCAACGACATTGTTACTTATATTGCCGGTATTGTTGCCAAACGTGCAGAACAAGGTAAGAATTATGGTACGGTTTTGATTCCTGAAGGTCTGATTGAGTTTGTTCCGGCTGTTAAACGCCTTATTGCCGAACTCAATGACTTCTTGGCAAACAATGCCGAAGAATTCTCGCACATCAAGAAATCTCATCAGGTAGAATATATTGCTAGTAAATTATCAAAAGAAAACGCCGAGACTTATTCTTCACTTCCATCGGGAGTCGCTCGCCAGTTGGCTTTGGATCGCGATCCGCATGGAAATGTCCAAGTATCGCAGATTGAAACAGAAAAGCTGTTGAGTGATATGGTAGCTACCAAATTGGCTCAATGGAAAGAAGAAGGCAAATACAATGGTAAATTCTCTTCATTGCACCATTTCTTCGGCTACGAAGGACGTTGTGCTGCTCCATCCAATTTTGATGCGGATTATTGCTACTCGCTTGGAGTTGCCGCTTCGGCATTGATTGTAAGCGGTAAAACCGGCTATATGGCTTCTGTTCGCAACACTATAGCTCCTGCCGAAAAGTGGATTGCCGGCGGTGTGCCTATCACGATGATGCTCAACATGGAGAAACGTAATGGCGAAATGAAACCTGTTATTAAGAAAGCGCTTGTCGAACTTGACGGAGCTCCTTTTAAGAAATTTGCATCACAACGCGAAAAATGGGCTGAAGAAACGGACTATGTATATCCGGGTCCTATTCAATATTTCGGACCATCAGCAGTTTGCGACCAAACGACAAAAACTTTATTGTTAGAACAAAGTAAATAAAATAAGTTATTTTGAATAAGCCGACATCACGATCATCACGTCCCCGTAAGACCTCGCGCAAGCGAAGGAAACAAGAACATTCTATGCCTCAATGGCTCCGAAGTTTACTTACCGTGATGATCGTGGTTGTCTTTTCTACTGCGTTCTATCTATTCTTTATCCGACCTTATGCTTTTCGATGGCATTTGCATCTTAATAGGGCTCCATATTATACTCAGTTGCCTAGAGGATACGAGGTGTGCGGTATTGATATATCGCATTATCAAGGTAATATCAACTGGGGGAAGGTTGCTAAAAACCGTTACACGGATATTCCGCTCCAATTTGTTTTTATCAAGGCTACCGATGGCAACGATATAGTCGATGAATCTTATTTTCGCAACATGGCGCAAGCCCGAAAATACGGTTTCATTGTGAGTGCTTATCATTATTACGAACCTCAAATCGATCCATTGCAACAAGCAGATTTCTTTATCCATACTGTGAAATTGAAGAAAGGCGATCTTCCACCTGTATTGGATGTGGAGAAAAGCGGTCATTTGGTAAAAGCCGTTTTCCAGAATGATGTAAAGCAGTGGCTAAAACGCGTTGAATCTCGCTATGGGGTGAAGCCCATTTTGTATACCTCTTATAAGTTTAAGTTAGACTATCTGGATGATGATTTCTTCAATCGCTATCCTTATTGGATTGCTCACTATTATGTTTCGTCTATTGCATACAAGGGTAAGTGGAGCTTTTGGCAATATACCGATGTAGGTTATGTACCAGGCATCAGCGGTGATGTCGATTTAAATGTCTTCAATGGTTCGATGGACGAGATGGTTTCTTTGCTTCTCAACTAGAGACTGTGTTGTCTGCGTCGCTCTGATCGGAGGGTGGTGACGCAACGCTCATCGTAATAAATCTTATATATGTTTTTGTGATGTCGTATTGATGTCGCTTGCGACTCACGCCCGTGAGTTGCAAGTTTCGTATGGACGTTTTTTGCGACTCCCGGGCGTGAGTCGCAAGCGACATAAGGTCGAAAATTTTATTTCGTTCCTACCTTTTCGATATAACGATACGGACTGATGGAAAAAAGGCGCTTATGACAGCGCCTTTTATCTTTATTCTTACTATAGAATTACCAATTGTCTGTTCTGAAAGGTATAAGAGGCAGATCTCTCGTGTTTTTTACATTCCCCAGTTGGAAATTGCGGAAACAATATCTTACCGCTGTCGGAGTCGAAACCTCTGTAGATGTAACTTCTATCTGCTGGTTGTTTACCATCTTTGCCGTAGCCGGATGAAAGATTTTGTCTGCACCTGCCACTTCAAAGCCTTGCATACCGTCTAAACGGTTGAAACCGTCTTGTGCATGATTGAATGAAAGGATGGCTTTGTTGTCTTTTATTTCTATCGATTTATACGATGGCCCATAGGCTTCTATTCCTTCTTGTTTGTAGGTGTTGGCCAGTGCCAAATAGCAGAGGCGTTTGCCAACGTGTTCTTTGTCTTTGGGGTGTATGTTGTATTGTTCATACGGTTTTACCAAGTCGTTGGTGCAAACAATGCCGCTGTTGGAAATGATAGTCGATGCCTTGTATTGAGCTTCGCGTAGATAAGCACCTCCGTCTCCTTCGCCATATTGATAGGGGGCGATTTCGACCATATAAAAAGGTATGTTACCTTCTCCCCATTCTTGGCGCCACAACTTTACCATGGTAGCCAAGCGATCGGCATAAGTTGCATGACGGCCTACGTTCGATTCTCCTTGATACCATAAGAAACCTTTTACCGTATAGCCTGTGATAGGATGCAGCATCCCGTTGTACATAATTTCGGGTTTCAACCATTCATCTTTCGGTTCTTTTATGCGGTTCAGGTCTATATCGCTATAACTTTTCAATATACTCTCGGGCAACCAACCTTCAACCGTCGAACCTCCCCAGCTACAAACAAGTATTCCCACCGGAACGTTGAGCGTCTTGTTGAGTTCCATGGCAAAGTAATAGGCTGTTGCACTAAACCCCGGAGCATTTTTTGAATTAGATTCTTTCCAAGTACCCTTGCAATTATCTTGCGGGGTAGTAGCACCATTTCTCTCTACCGTAAGGCAGCGTATGCCTTTGTGTGTACCGGCTTCGGCAATCATGTCGTTGGCATTGACAATGGGGCAATTCCAATATCCGTTCAATGTTATTTCCATATTACTTTGTCCCGAGCACATCCATACCTCACCTATTAATATATTGTTCACTTTGAGTGCCTCTCCATCCGAGATGATAAGACTTTGCGGCTGATACGAACCGGTTGGTGTTTTGA
Source organism: Bacteroidales bacterium (assembly GCA_012517855.1). Classification (GTDB taxonomy): domain Bacteria; phylum Bacteroidota; class Bacteroidia; order Bacteroidales; family Bacteroidaceae; genus JAAYUD01. The sequence goes on along the minus strand of JAAYUD010000091.1, from coordinate 10,265 downwards.
GCCGGGCAGTCCAACTACCGTCTTTGCCGCTTTTCACCATCACTGGAGTTTTGCTCCATGAACATTTAATGCTTACATTAGCATCCGGTTTCGCTTTGCCCCATATTTTGACCGATGTGGACTGTTGCAAAACCATATTGTCGCTAAATAATTCCGGCAATACCACTTTTGCTTTTGTCGAAAGGCAAATACCCAGAAGCAGGAATAGTAAAAGAAATCTGTACTTCATTATCGTTTTAGAGTTTAAGTTTATGATCTATGTCTATTATTTATGTTTCTCTTATGCTATGTCTTTGCAAAAATATAATTTTTCTGCGAGAAAATATCTTTCAGCGGACTCAACTTATTGAAAAATATCGTTATTGATTTAAATAACGCTAAAAAGTTTTTTAAATTTTAAGAAGCATGTTAACTTTGTTGCCTTACAAATAATAAATAGGATTATTATGCAATTTAATAAATTACTTCCACTACTTTTTGTAATGGCTATTACACTGACTTCATGTGGTCATAGCTATAAAGTGAGCGGCACTACTTCTGTCTCTTATATGGATGGAAAAACGCTTTACCTCAAAGTTCTGAAGAATGACAAATGGATTAATGTTGATTCGGCGGAGGTTATTCATGGTACTTTCAAAATGAATGGCAGCATTGATTCTATAATGGTTGCTTCGCTTTATATGGACGATCAGAGCCTCATGCCGGTTGTACTCGAGAGAGGCACTATCAAGATAGATATTACAGACGATGATATGAAAGTAAGTGGCACTCCACTGAATGATAAATTATATGCGTTCATTACCAAGAAGAACGGTATGGACCAGAAATTGCAGAATCTCGACCATCGTTCTACTCAAATGATGATGCAAGGCATTGATGAGTCTACCATTCAGCTTCAGCTTGGGAGCGAGGCCGAGTCTATAAACAATCAGCTGAACGCGTTGGTGAAGAAATTTATAAAAGATAATTATGAGAATGCTTTGGGGCCGAGTGTATTTATCATGATTTGTAGTAGTATGCCATATCCTATGATGACTCCGCAGATAGAAGACTTGTTGAAAGATGCTCCGGAATCGTTCAAGAACAATGCTTTGGTTAACGAATTTATATCAAAGGCTCACGAGAATGCTAAGCTGATGATAGAACAGCAGCGAATGGAACAAAACGAATCAACGCGCACTCAACAGCAACCTCAAATGAGCGCTCAATCTTCTAACGACGCTTCATCGGGCGGTATGCAGATGCCTCAGCAGGGGGCTCAACAAGGCCAATAAATAAGAATTCTGTTAAAGTTATATTGAAAAAGGATATGTGCTTCAGCGATGAAGACATATCCTTTTTCCGTTATAATTGTTTTGTGTGGGTACTACTTTCGGCTATAGTATTCTATATACGACTTGAGATTGTCGCATCTACTCAATCCTTCGTTCACAAATGCTGTTGTAGAGCGGTAGGTATATAGTTGGGCAAATAGCTGGGCTTGTGAACTCTCTTTGTGATATTCGGGTATCTCTTTATCAGCCTGTTCATCGTACAACCATGTTCTCCAAGGGCTATCGGCCAATGAAGCAAGAGCGAATAGACACTTTATCTTGTTTATCGTTGTCAGATTCTGTTGCATCGACCGTTGTAAGCACTCTTTGGCGTGGGCAATGTATTGTTCCTTATAATTACTGGCTCCAAATGTAGAATCTGCACTCCATGCATAATGCAAGTATGCCCAGCAATAACCGATGTGAGAAGCCTGAATGTATTTTTCTGCCAGTTCATAGTTGAGGTTTCCTTTTTCTTTATCGTCGGTGGCCAACATAAGGCGTTGGCGTAGTGCCAACATGCTGTTGCAAAACAATAGTTTAGGATTTACAGTGAGCATCGCTCTCACCATTTTTTTCTTATTCAGCGTCTTCTTGTATTTCCAAGCATACCACATGGGGTAGGAGCTCTCTGCATGTAAATAGGGAGCAATATTCATAGCCGAAATAAACGGCAACGATACCCTTTTCAAATATTCGCTTGCCTTTTCGAATTCTTCGATTCGCATATATTTGGTACCTATCAGTTCGTTGTAATAGTTCATATCATTGTGGCAGTAAGAAGCTGCATATTGTTCGAGCGCACTGCCTTGTGCAGGGTGGGAGAGGAAGTTTTGATAACGTACCACCTCTTTTACATCAGCCGTATCGAGTAGTGCAAAGTAGCAGTCGTTATAGTCGTTTTGATAATATCCTTCTGTCCAATCGGCCAAATATTTGTTGGTTCTCTTATTCTTTCGTATGCACATATTGACAAACTCGTTGGTCATTCCTGTAAGAACTGTTCCTGTATTAAATTTGCCGGCTTTCAAATAACCGGGAGTGAGATTGTAGAGAACGATTCGTTGCAACACATCTGTATAATGGTTTCTGACATAATACTTATAGCTGTAGTCCGTATATAATGGCTCACTCTTGGCTTTCGCCATTAGCCAACGCAGCTCTTTCAGCACATATTCGTCGAACGATGGGTTGTTGTAGTCCGACGCATCGGATTCTACCATCAATTGGAGCACACGGATATTTTCTTTCATTCGGTCAGTACCTCTCAGCCAGGCAGCTTCTTTAAGTTCGTCCATAGCCGTTTTGTTTTCTCCGAGCAGATAGGCAAAATAAGCCGCTGCCGACTTCCATAGAGCCGGATTATCCACTTTATTCTCATTCAGTACACGGTCTGCGAATCTTCGGAATTCTTTCATCTCCGCAGTCACTATTTGTCTCACCGAATCGTTCTCTGTCGGTTCTTCCCAAGCCGGATGCAAATCGTTGTCTATGGAGTTCACATAATCTTGAATGAGATAGGGAAAGGCCACCGAGTTGGGAGCTTCGGCATACAGCTTCTGAATACCTTTGAGTCCTATATCGTTTCTGAAGCACCATCGTAAGCTTTGCAAGTCGCCCACCTTTGCATAGAATTCACGAGCTCTTTCTCGCTCTCCATTCTTATACCAGTAGCTGGCAAGATAACCTTCGGCAAGTATCCTGATATCATTACTAGGACAGTGGGCTTGATACTTATCCCAAAGCCCTTGGCATTGTTCTTTATTGTTTGTATAAAAAGCTGCCCGCATAGCCATCAACCAATACCGACTGCCCAATTTCTTGGAAGAAACGATACGGCGTGAAGCATCGTTCAGTATATTTGTCCATATTCTATTATTGTTAGCCAATTGTTCCTTTGTCGGATAGTCCCATGCATTGCCATTATCGATCTTCCTCATTTGTTGCAACAAGATCAAATAATGAGCTCCATCCATATCTTTGTGCTGTTGCAGATATTTTATTAAACCGCTTAAGGCTTTTGTTTCGTTATTGAATAAAGCATCTTTTATCGTTTTCGGATTTACCTTATTATTGAAGTAAGACTTCCAAAAATTGAATTGGGCAACATCCATCTTATTCCCTTCGTTGAAACTGTACATTCTATTGAAGGTATACAAGTCGTTGTGATTGTACACACTAAACATATTGCACATTTCGGGCGTGTAATAGTCTGCACATGCCATTGCCTGAAAGCTATATAGGCACATTACGATACTAACGGCGATAAATCTTATCCATTTCATAAGCGGAGAGTTTATTGGTATTGATAGAATTCAAACTAAAGATAATGACTTGACGGTTGATGTTCGGGCGTTTTGCTTGCAACATCGACTCTACCTCAAAGAGGGTAATGGCAGATACTTCGTCTATCTTAATCTCATCGCCTGCCCTAACCATGAGGCCGAAACTATTCGGATCGGGCACTGCAACAGAGTGAGAGCGAAGTACTATGTACTTTTTATCTGATATTCGACGGTATAAAGTAGAATCCTTTAAATCTATTTCCCTCAATATCGTTCTGAATTGACCTTTTTCAAAAAGAAGTTTCCAGCCGAATGCAGGATAAGCAGCGCATAGAGGCAACCGATAATTGGCCAAACGCTTGTTTATAAAGGGACGAACCTCTTTTGCATCAAGTATGGCGTTTGCCGTATTGTAGTCGTGTATATTGCCCGTGTTGTAACACATCAGTACGCCATAATCCACGGGTGGCACAGGCTGGCTCAGCTGGTGCAGTCTGATTGTGGCTGACAATAGAAAGTGACCACGTCGGTAGAGCTGCCCCTTGATGTCGTGTAGCAATTCAAAATAAGTACGACGCGAACGATTGTTCCAATCACAATCTATCTGCAATTCTTTTATATTTATATTGTTTGTCGATGCCATTGTCAGTACTCTCTTCACGATGTTTTGAGCAAGATCGTGAGGTCGTTCCAAACAATGATTCTCGATATAGACTACCGGTATTATTTCGATTCCCGAAGGAGCTTTCGAATCAAATTGCACAGTTCCCATAGGTATCGGAATACGTTGTTCATTGAAATCGACATCGAAAAAGCGCAAATAGATTTTCTTTATGGCATATCGGTGCAAGAACTGTTGTTGGATGCTATCCAGTTTGAATACCGTTTTCCAATAATATACTGCCGGCGAAGGCGAAGGCACCATATCGTCGTGGCGACTTCCACACGAAGCCATACTTATGAGCATGACCGCCGTCGCAAAGATATAGAGTCCCCATTTCTTCATTTTATTATATCGAAGATTATTAAAATTCAATTACAAAGATAATCAATCAAACGAATGATAAGCGAATACAAGTAAGAAAAAAAGATCTCCTGATGAAATATCTTTTTGTATCCATAAAGCTTATGTCGTTTATTCTCAGCCTTTCTTTCTGTATATTATATTAAGATATTTATTCTTATTTGAGACTTCGTATATGATATTTCATAATAAAAAATAGGCTGAAAGGCTCTCCCTCTTTACTTATAATTCGTCTTAATTATTGGCGCGTTTCTAAAGTTTATTACTTACCTTTGCCGTGAATTTAAATTTAGTAAATACAACGATGAATTTTTTTGGAAAACGAAAAGTAGTATTAGTCTTGGCATTAATATTATTTTCTTACACTCCGGATGTATTCGCTCAGGAACAAGAGTGTTCCTCTACCGATACAACGAAGACTATTGATGTGAATCAAATGGTCAATACCTTAGTAAAACGGATCAAATTGAGTGGCTATGCTCACGTGGGCTTCAATTACAACAGTCAAGAATCGCCGCGTGATGAATTTAAGATAGCCCGTATCATTTTTATGGCCGATGCCCGCATCAACAAACAGTTTAATATGTATTTTATGTTCGACTTCAAGTCGGCTTCATTACATGAGTTATATCGAAATTATAGTGCTTCGCCCTATTTCAATGTTCGTATGGGGCAGTTCAAAACTCCTTTCTCTATCGAGAATCCGATGTCGCCTACCGTACTCGAATTGATTCCATGTACTTCACTCGTTACAGGCTATATGGTTGGCGGTGGCGATGCGCTGATGATGAAAGGTTCTTCCGGTCGTGATATGGGTTTGAACGTATACGGTAGCTTTCTTAAAAAGAAATTGGACTACTCGCTTGCCATAATGAACGGACAGGGCCGAAATAACAGTGATGCCAATTCGCAAAAAGATTTTGTAGCTACTGTAGCGGCACATCCGCTTAGATGGCTCACTCTTAGTACTTCTATGATATTGGGTACCGGCAACATCGCAGTCACCCCGCTATCGACAACTCCCAATCAATATATTTGTTCTGTTGCTCCGGGCATTACAGGATTCAAGGGCAACGGTAATTATACCAGAAATCGTTATGCCGCCGGTTTCTCTGTCGATACCAAACATTTAGGTGTCCGCAGCGAGTATATGCAAGGCAAAGACGCCGATTTCGTAAGCAAAGGATATTATGCCACTGCTTGTCTCAAGCGTATTGCTACTAATCTCGATTTAATAGGTTCTTACGATTGGTTGCGTATCTATTCGGGCAAACACAATCGCTATCTCGGGGGACTACAGTATTGGTTTTATCCCAGATGTCGTTTTCAGTTGAGTTATGATTACGAAACAGCCGATGCTTGTCGTTGCCAGAATGCAGTGCAAGCACAAGTACAGGTACGTTTCTGATAAATATAATTTCAGATAACCCTAAAGATGCCATACGTATATGGAACGTCAAGATTTTCTATTTGAAGTTTGTGCCAACTCCGTAGAGAGTTGCATACAGGCCCAAAAGGGTGGAGCCGATCGGGTAGAGCTGTGTGCCGGTCTGTCAGAAGGCGGCACAACTCCATCTTATGCTACCATCAAAGAGGCTCGTGAGGTGCTTGATATCAAGCTACACGTGATTATACGTCCTCGCGGAGGTGATTTTCATTACTCTCCTCGCGAATTGAAAATGATGGGAAACGATATCCGTATGGCTGAACAATTGGGGGCCGATGGGGTAGTGATAGGCTGTCTCAATACGGATGGTAGCATAGATATGAATGCTATCGAACGGTTGTGCGAAAAAGCAGGGAATATGTCTGTGACGTTTCATCGGGCATTCGATTGCTGTCGCAATCTCGAAGAAGCACTCGAACAGCTTGTCAGTCTGAAAATAGATAGAATACTTACTTCCGGAGCCGAAGCAAGTGCGTCTATCGGTACCGATTTGCTCTGCCGGTTGCATAAGCAAGCAGCAGAGCGTATTCATTTACTTGCCGGTTGTGGAGTGAACGAGACAAATATCGCCGACATTTATCATCAGACCGGAATTCACGAATACCATTTTTCTGCACGCGAGAAGTTCCCGAGCTCTATGGCTTTCGTCAATAGACGCGTCTTCATGGGAAGTCCCGGTGTCGATGAATATACGATAGAAACCACTTCTGCAGAGAAAGTTGTGCGCGCTATCAATGCACTAATCAAGTCCGAATAAAACATTCTATAGTGATACACTATATATAAATTAATATAAAATGAAAAAATCATTGATTTTATTGTTTTTGCTTTTGTTTTCGGGATCAATTATGGCTCAACAAGGCAGTGTCGGTCGCCCGAAGTTAGTAGTAGGTATCGTCATCGACCAAATGCGATGGGATTACATTTATCGCTATTACAATCGTTATGGTGATGGCGGTTTCAAGCGTTTGCTGCGTGAAGGTGTTTCTTGCGAAAATACCATGTTGGCGCATATTCCTTCGTATACGGCAGTAGGACATTCTTCTATTTACACCGGTTCTATCCCGGCTATCGATGGTATTTCTTCCAATGATATGGTTGATCAGAAGACCGGTAAAACTTTTTATTGCACATTCGACGACAAGGTGAAATCTGTAGGCACCACTAGCGAAGACGGTATGGAGTCTCCTCACAATTTGTGGGTAACCACTATTGGCGATGAATTGCGTCTTGCTACAAACTTTCATTCAAAAGTTGTAGGTATCTCGCTCAAAGACCGCGCATCTATTCTCCCCGCCGGCAAAAGTGCCAATGCCGCATATTGGCTCGATTCAAAGACCGGGCATTTTATTACTAGTACTTATTATATGGATAAGCTGCCGGAATGGCTCATCCATTTTAATAAAAAAGAATTGGCAAAAGAGTACTTGAGCAAACCATGGGTTACTCTTTATGATATAAATTCCTATGAACAAAGTTGCAAGGACGACAACCCCTTCGAACGTCCTTTCTTCAGTGGTGGTAAACCCACATTCCCCATCGACTTGCCACGTTTGCTCAAAGAAAGGCAATTTAATGCTATAAAAACCGTGCCGATGGGCAATACGTTGACTTTCGATATGGCCGAAGCTACAATCCAAGGAGAGAAGCTCGGAACGGGCGATTATACCGACTTTCTGGCTATCAGTTGCTCGGCTACCGACTACGTAGGACATCAGTTCGGCGTGAATGCCATTGAGACGGAAGATACCTATCTTCGGTTGGACAAAGACCTTAGCAACTTTATCAATTATCTGGACGAGAAAATAGGTAAAGGCAACTATACGTTGTTTTTGTCGGCCGATCATGCTGCCGCTCATAACTACAATTTCTTGAAAGCTCACAAGATCAATGCCGGCGCGTTCGACATCAAACAAGACTATGCCAAGATCGATAGCGTACTCACTAATAAGTATGGAGTGAAAGGATTGGTAAGAGGTCTCGACAATTATCAGCTCAATTTGGATTACGACAAGATTAATGCAGCTCATATCGATAAGGAAGAACTGAAGCAGGTGGCTATGGATTACGTTAAAACCTTAGAAGGTGTTCTCAATGTAGTCGATATGACAAAGGTTTCTTCTACCACTCTTCCTGCCGAGATGAAAGTGCTATTAAACAATTCGTACAATAGCGCTCGTAGCGGAGAGATTCAAATACTTGTCAAACCTGGCTATTTTGAGGTTTGGAGTCCCGAAGAGTCAATGGGTACTTCTCATGGCGTATGGGCTCCCTACGACCTCCATATACCCTTGCTGTTCATGGGATGGGGCATTAAGCAGGGACAACTCAATCGAATGGTATACATGACGGATATAGCTCCCACTCTTGCGTCGTTGCTTCATATTCAGATGCCCAACGGATGTGTGGGTCATGCTATCCCAGAGATACTTTCTGCTGCAACGCTCGATAAATAACAGACTGTTTCAATATCATAAATTCGGTAGGTATATCTAGAAATGGTTAAACCTACCGAATTTTTATTAAATTTGTAACCGAATACTCATTTATAGTGATTGTGGGTATAGGCAGAAAGCGTTAATTTTGTATCCCAATAATCAATTTTAAATAAAATGGCAGATAAGTATGTGGCTTCGGACAAGATGAGTGAACTGATAAACGATGATTTTCGTTTGTTACAAGTAATCAGTCGTTTTGGCTTATCCTTAGGATTCGGTGACAAAACCGTAAGAGAAGTATGTGATGAGCAGAACGTCGATTGCACCACTTTTTTGGCTGTTGTCAATTTCACTCATTTAGGCGAGAAAGTGTCCAATATATGGATTGATAAGATATCCATTAAGGCGCTCACCGAATATCTGCGACAGGCTCATACCTATTTTCTCGATTTTCTGTTGCCTACCATTCGGCGCAAGCTCATAGAGGCTATCGACTGTTCGGCACGCAACGAAGTGGCCTTTCTGATCCTTAAGTTTTTTGATGCTTATGTGGCAGAGGTTCATAAGCACATGGAGTTGGAAAATAATACTGTCTTTTCTTATGTTGACGAATTGGATGCGGGCAAGTATATCGAACACAAATCATTCGATAAACTCATGCTTCATCAAGATCCGGTAGAACAAAAGCTCTCTGAACTGAAAAATATTATTATTCGTTTTTATAACATTCCTGGTGACAGCAATTTATTGAACACCGTGCTATACGATATTTTCTTGTGCGAAGAAGATTTGCATACTCATTATCGCATGGAAGAAGAGCTGTTCATCCCGGCTGTACATCGTTTGGAAGAATATAACAAACATCAATTGGGTACCGCTGCTCCCGCAGATCTCCAAAATGACGATTCCAATGCATTGAGCGACCGAGAGAAGGAAGTTATCACTTGGGTGGTAAAAGGGATGACCAATAAAGAAATAGCCGACAAACTCTTTATTTCCATCAATACCGTCACCACACATCGGCGCAATATTGCACGCAAACTCGATATTCATTCTTCGGCGGGACTTACCATTTATGCCATTGTCAACAAATTGGTAGATATTCACGATGTGAAGGGTTTATAATTCTTCATTATACTACTTGAGTTCGGGATAAGAATTCAACACTTCAAACAATGTCACTTTTATCATCAATATTCGCTCTCGTCAGACAAAAAAAGATGATTTCTCCTGTGTCGTTACAAGTAAAATAGAGTTCCTTTTCTATTATGAATAGCTTTTTTACCTTTCTTCTTATATGTCGATTCAAGTATGAATTATTCAGGCTAATGTTTCGCATAAAAAGTTTTAAGACTCTATCCATCATCTTATCTCATTAACTATGAGTGATATATGTATGCATGGTTTGTTTTTGGGACTCTAAAATGATGTTATCTTGTTTATTGTTAGTATGTTATGAAATACGGATCGTCCGTTTCGTATGTTAACCGATTAAGTCATTAATCGGTATCTGTGGTGTGTGCACCGTGTATAAACTCTTTTGCTTACTCCTTATGGGTGGAAGCGGTTCGGTTCTTTTTATCTGGGAAAAGGTGTTTTGTACACATCTTATTGAATTAGGATTGTCGTATTTAAGATATTTTTGTCGGCTCATTAATGTTTTGTCGTTCCACATATGTGATTCGATCAACTCACATATATGGAACGATCGAATCACATATGTGAGTTGATCGAATCACATATGTGGAACGACATTCT
>JAAYUD010000090.1 GCA_012517855.1 Bacteroidales bacterium | reverse complement strand
TGGTTCAGGCTTATTTGATGAAGGATGGCAGTTATTATTCTTCGCAACAGGATTATCAGACCAAACAATTTGTTGAGGAGTTCAAAGACCGTGATCCACGTATGTCCCAAACACTTGCCTATCCGGGTTGGACGCTTGTCAATACCATGACCTATGCTCCGGGTGCCGGAATTTATGTTCAGTCGCTCAACAAAAACTTTTCGGGCTATCATCAGATCAAAGGGTTCATCAACAATAAGGACGAGAACTACTATCTCAGTGTCGACTATCCCGTTATCCGTTATGCCGAGGTCTTGCTTATCTATGCCGAGGCACGTGCCGAACTCGGTAAATTGACTCAGCAAGATTTAGACCAATCTGTCAACCTGATTAGAAGTCGTGCCGGCATGCCGCAGCTCATTCTCAATCCCGTTGCAGATCCTGTCATGCAAGCCGCTTTCCCCGATATATCACCTGTCCTTTTAGAGATAAGGCGCGAACGTCGTGTCGAACTCGCTTTCGAGGGCTTTCGCTTTGACGATTTGATGAGATGGAAGGCGGGCAAATTGCTCGAAAAAGAACCCGAAGGACTTTATTTTCCGGCTTTGGGCAAATACGATCTTACCGGCGACGGTGTCCCCGATATCTATCTCATACCTTCTTCTCAATCTATTCCGGCAGAAGAGAACAAAGAATCAAATTCATTGGGAGTAAAGCTGGTCTATTATAAGACCGGGACAATCGATGACGAGAATGCAACGGTTTATCTTACAGAAGGTACAAAGGGCAATATCCTGACAATAAAAGACATGGGTACTTTTGTAGAACCTCAATATTATTATCGACCGGTACCTAAGCACCAAATGGATTTGAATCCTAAACTTGGTCCACAATTATTTGGTTGGAAATGACAAAAAGTAATAATAGATAAAATACAACGATTATGAAATTTAGAAGATTATTATTTCTTTCTTTATTGATTCTAAGCTCTTGGGTAGAGATGTCCGCCAAGACTAGAAAAGTCATTTATGTCATCATGGACGGTATTCCTGCCGATTGCATAGAACGTCTTCATCCGCAAACTATTTACGATATTGCTGCCGTTGGTGGCTATAGCAGGGGGTATGCCGGTGGCGAAGTAGGCACCTATTCTCAAACGCCTACGGTGTCGGCAATCGGCTATTCAAATATCCTTACCGGCACTTGGATGAACAAACACAATGTACAGGGCAACTCGGATATCAAGCCCAACTACAATTATTGGACTATCTTTCGTATTGCAAAGGAGCAAAAGAAGGAGTACAAGACGGCTATCTTTTCAAGCTGGACCGACAACCGCACTATCCTATTGGGTGCTGGCAAAAGCGAAACAAACAACTTGAAGGTCGATTATGTAGCCGATGGTTACGAACTGGACAAAGTACACTTCCCGCAACAAAAGAATAGCACCGAGATATGGCAGATCGATTCGTTGGTCATAGACAAGGCGGCACAATGTGTCAAAGATAACGCTCCCGATTTGAGCTGGACTTACTTGTGGTACACCGATGATGCTTTCCATCTGTTCGGCAACGGTAGCTATTCCGACGATTATGTGCTGAAGACCGACCGGCAGTTACAGAAGATATGGGATGCCGTCAAATATCGAGAAAAGAACTATGACGAGGAGTGGATGATTATTGTTACTACCGACCACGGACGTTCCGAAAACGGACACGACCATGGCGGACAATCTCAGCGCGAACGTTGTGTATGGATGTCTACCAATATGAAGAACGTGAACAAAGAATTCAGTAAAGATCAATTGTCTCATGTCGATATTTTGCCTACTATCTGCCGTTTTATGAATTTCGAAGTACCCACCAATCTTCTTTTTGAAGAAGACGGTATTTCATTTATCGGTAAGCGCGATATCTACCAGCTATCGGCGTTTCCATACGACGATACCATCACTCTCAATTGGAAATCGGACGGCACGGCAGAGAAAGCAACCATTTTCATGGCAACCACCAACAAGTATAAAGAGGGTGGGAGCGATCAATGGATAAAAGTAGCTACTGTGCCTGCCAAGCAAGAAAAGTATAAGATAGACCTCACCCAATACACTCTATCCAAGTTCTATAAGTTTGCAGTTGTTACGGCCAACAATCATCTCACCCGATGGGTAGAGAGATAGAGCGAGTGGATCTAGCCACTCATAGGACTAACTCCGACTGGCAGAAATTTCCGTGCCAGTCGGATCGTTACTTTCTTTGAAATGACTAAACCAAAAGAAAAAAGTACCGGACTGATTTAACGGAAACCGAGTGACACTACATTGTGTAAACATCTATATTATAGTATTTTACTTTTCGTATTGTAACCTTTATCATCAAAGGGTTGTAACTCTTCAATAAACATTTTCTCAAGTTTCTTTGCTTCTTTGCGATAGTCCACTATTTTAGTATCATCTTGTTTTATTTCAATGAGAACCTCGTAGGAGAAATTTGCTTCTCCAAATTCAGACCAATCCTGTTGTAATTTCTGATTTGGATGCGAGCCCATGTTCAATTCAAATTTATATCTATTCCAAATAGCATCAAGGTCTGTGCTACTTCCAACATATATTTTGTTAGTAATAGTATTTCTGATTTGAAACACTCCTATCCTAAACTTCATTTCTTTATAGATACTATTTAATTCTTTCTGTGTTTTCATTTTCTTTCATTTATTATCTCATTTATGGGAAGAAGCCGCGAGTCTTCCAAAGCTGCAGTTCTATGTCCAATACCTTTCATATATTCTTGATTTGATTCAAAAGCGAGGAAACTCTCAACACTATTTTGTTTTATAAGCAACATTAAATCCCAACTCTCATTAGTTGGCCCAATTAAATAGTTTCCACCTTCTCCCATCAATAAAATCTCACCTCCTGAACTTTCCAAAAAAGGTAGGGTGTGGTCAATATAAAGTTGATACGCTTCTTTACCACTTATTGGTTTGTCGGGCATTAGTTCTGGTGAAGCTGAGTAATCGGCAATTTTGCGAAAACGAAGTAGGTTGAGCATAACAACATGACCTTTAATCTTTCGCATTACAAAGTCTCGTCCTGCTTCTTGTGTTGGCATTAAATAAACTTCTTTCATTGTACTTTTTATCTTGTTATTAAGCTTCTATATATTATGGAGACGTCTTGTATCTTGTTTATTTACTATTTGACGTTTATTGAAATCAATGAATTTTGAACTTTTAGTGTGTTGCTTTGATTGTCACTTGATACAATATTACTTTTGTTACAACCCAATAGATAATCTATTTGAGCTGTTGCTTGATTAATAAATTCGGAATAAGAAGATGGTGTCCTTCTATTAATGTATAATAACAATATTCCAATTGTCAAATACCTTAATTGGCTCTTTATAGATTCCACTTTTTCAATTGGTATCAAATTATGACCTATACAATAATCCCATTCTTTCTTACAAACATTATCTAATGATTTACTTATCAAATCAATTGTTGTTTGTTTAGTTCCAAAATCATCTACTTTAGTCAGATAAAATAAATCAAAAATTCCAGGATATTCTACAAAATAATCCATATAAGAGAGAACTGATAATTTAAGTCTCTCAAGCCCTTTCGGACTTTTTTTTATTTGGTCATATACAAACTGATCACATTCATCTTGAAAATCGCTGACACATAAAAATATCAGATCGTTGATATCTTTGAAATAATTATATAAAGTTGCATAAGAATATCCAGCCTGATTAGCTATATTTCTCACGCTAAGACTTTTTATACCCTCTCCTCTCAAAATGTCCTTAGTAGCTTGAATGAAATACTCTTTCATTCGTTTTTCTTGAATTTCTTTATTTTTCATTCTATCAATTTTTATTTTTGATGGTGCAAATATAGTGAACACTGTTCATTTAAACAAACAATGTTCATTATTTTATCGTCGGTTAACCATTTTTATTTGATTTCTTACTTCTTTATCCGTGTATTATCTTTAGTCCCTAATTCCCTTTTCTATCAGTCCGTTAGAGCCTGAATGCAGCCTCTAAATAAGATTATAAAGATAAAAAAGTTAATCACAAAAAGCATCAGTAAAATGCCTCAAAAACACTCAATGAAACATGAGAACCTTCGAGGTCAGTATCTTTGAAATCTCTTATTATCTGGATATAATTAGCAAATAAGCATGCTACAATTACCCTTTTACGTACTATCGTATAGCTATCATATAGCTACTTAATGATGTCATTCAGCATTTAGGCAATTGATTTCCGCCATAATATTCTTTTTATTAGTCTTTTTTTGATAAATTCGCATCATATATTTATAATGCTATATATATAAATGTTGAAAAACAGGTATATGGTGATTGGTGCACCCGATGAATGGATCTCAGAGCAACACCCGACAAGCGTCCGACAAGTACCCGACAAGTTCACCTTTCATTCTATCTTTGATTCTTATAATAGGCGGTCAACAACGATCAACCAAAGATCTACTAGTAGCCATGAACTTGAAAGATCGTGAAAACTTTATGGAGAAATACCTATCACCTGCCATCCGAGAAGGATTTATTGCGATGCTCTATCCCGACAGTCTCAGGCATCCTCGCCAAAAATATTTACTGACGCCCAAAGGATTAGCTATTTATAATTCGAAACACGAAGTGCCTTTTTCGAAGTAAGATGCTTACGCAGTAAGGATTATTGTATCATTTCAGCTCCTTGTGCCGAGAATTGAATCGATGTTAGAAACGTGATTTTGGAATCGGTACAGAATCGGAGTAGAGGGGATGGTAATGTTTAGCGGCATTATCACCAAATGTCCTTATTTTTTGGAATTGAGATCAGGGAAAAGGTCTGAAATACCACATTAATAATAAGGTAATACCGACTCCAAAGAACTTCAATAATACTCCAAAGATTATTTCATTGTAAAAAAAACAGACCTATCTTTAGAGAGCTTTTGAATAATTTGGTGTCAGCTTATCCTGTACGTGTCATGTAAATTCAATTTTGTCAGTAGGTAAATATCTATAACATCACGATTTGTAGACTTTCCATAGATCTTTAATGCCACTTAAATTTATGTTGTGTTTAGTAATGTCTTTTATTACAATATTAAGTCCAGCAGGAAGAGATATTGGATAATTAAAATCTATACTACCCAATATATATGATAAAATGCGTTGTGCGGTCTTCGGTACTCCACTTTGTCCTGTCCCAAATAGAGGCATATAAACAGGTCTGTTGTTTGCAATATATTCAAGATTATGCATTAATCCTTGTATTATTGTTTCATATTCGTTAGTTTCTATGTGAGCATGATTATTGTGGTCAAAGTGTGCAAAAGCCAGTAGAATATAGTCATTACCTCCTTCTGATATGCTTGCACATGTACCTAATGGATATTTTTTTTGTTTAGCCGGTAATCTATTTGTTTCCTCTATGGGAGAAATGCCAGCTAATGCGTCGCTAATCTTATCGTCCAAATCTTTTATTCGTGTGCGGAAATATTTTGTTATAAAAATTCCATGTACTGTATTTTCTGCAATAATCTTATTGTCAACGATTGTATCAAAATATTCATTAACAGGTATGACTATAACTCCTTTCTTTTCAAATAAGTCACCATTTTCAATCGTTATCTTTAATGCTGGTTGTAATTGTATTGAAAGCTTCTTTTTAGGCCAAATTTGAACTGTCGCATATCCAGTGCTTAACAACAAAATAACTAAAGAAACAATAATGACGTAACATGTAGATGCTATGCTGTTTAGCCAACTAATCAATGTTACAAGTGCTGATAACGCACCAATTGCAGCGGTAAAATGCGTAAAGAATTTTTTCATTTCTATCATAAGCTAGTACTAAATCTAAGCAGAATTAGATTAGTTCACATAATTTTAATACTGAACTACACATCTCGTTACTGTTTAATCTGCTGCAAGTATTCAACTTTTTTAGATAAAACCATCACATGTCTGTCATAAATATATGCAATATTCGTCATTTTTCTTTATATAACCAAACAAATCTTCTGATAATTCGATGAATAAGAAAGATAATATCTTTTGTGGTTGCGCCATATTCAGCTTTTTTAGAAGCTTATAGACGACATTCAGTATATACGTGCATTTGATAAGGTATCTATGATGTGGAACATGGAGAAATTGATTATCTCGACGAATCAGTATCGCTCTATACTCTAAAAGTGTATTATCCCACTCCTCCATGTTGTGAAGTGAATAGATATTCTGGCGATATTTTAGAGTCGTGAGTTTTAAATTTGCTATTAATAGAGACACGAATACGAATCTATTTATTATAAAACAAATTTCCCTCTATTCTACTATCATATAACACAGTAGATTATCTATCTGTGCCCAATCCTTTAGGGAGAACGACAGTTTCTTCACTACTTCTTATTTTAAACGTTGGACCGCTTATTTTTTCTTCGAGTATTCATCAATCAGTTTATTCATTCCATCAATCAGCAACTCAGCACTTCCTTGCTCTCCAGAAATACGGAAACAGTAGTACTTTTCTAAATCAGAATTAGCTCCTACAGGAGGATTCCTCTCTGCCCATTCATTATTATCTTCTAGTAAATAGATATCGACTTCGATAGCATTAGGCCTTCCCCACCATCGAAATAAATGTCCATTATAGGAAAATTCAATATTCTTACCCCACCAGAATTTTAAGTTGTGTCCATCAATTTCTTTGTTATTTTTTATGGTTATTTGATGATTGTCAACTAAATTCCTTAAGATAGACAACTTACGATTTTCACCCCAATAAAGAGTAATGTACTTATCGGGATCACTTTCGTAAGATTTATACAAATACATGTCTGACCCTAAAAATTTTATTCTGGCTTCAGGAGATTCACGATTAACTTCTTCAATAAAATTATCATCAATAAATTCGTTTCTTATTTCTTTTTCAAAAGGCCTACTATTGTCACTCCATTCTAATAAAGGCATCTGATCTAAATTATCAGCAGATAAACAATTTTTCACAGGAACATTATATTGAGGCGATTTAAAGAACCACATAAGATTACTTGCGGATACGTTAAACATTTGTGTATCTTTCACCCATTGCTCACACCAATCTGTACAATTTTTTATAAATGCTTTAATCCACTGAACTTTGTAATTCTCTTTACATCCATTTGCATTGAAATATTTTAGTGCATGTGATAAACAAATATCGAAATTACTCCAATCGTCGTCTATGAATAGATGCCTAATGGCACCACTAAAGAATAAAGAACCTTCAGCTTTAATGATTTTTTCTTCCCAGTTTTTTCCATTACTATCTATTCTTAGATGATCAACATCCCAGATTTGTTTAGCTTTTTGTATTTCTTCTTTGATTTGATCTCTATTAGCTTGTGACTGGATTTCTGGAATATTCTTTCTTATAAATGGATTATAATTAATACTTGCTTGACGATCTTCAGAGTGAGTTGCTTTTGAAAGATTGAGATAAACAGAACCATTGCTACAACAAATCTGTGCTAATTCATTTATCAATCTAAGAATACTTACCATCGCATCAATAGTATCAATATTTGTGTTATCAATAATATTCCAAACTATTCGCATCCATCTTTTAAATTCATCTATAATATCTTTAGCATCTTTATCGTCTATTTCTTTTATCTCGAAAAACTTACATATTGATAGGAAAACAATTCTTTCTTTTTGTGTGATATTATTGACAGCCCATATATCATCACCGGCCCAATTTTTGATAATGTTTTCTTTATTATAAGTTGGAATAAAGTTCTTTGCATCATTACCATCCCTTCTACTCTCAAAGAAATCTTTTATTTTGTCTTTATCACTAATTGACTTACAAAAGGCATCATAATGAGATAAAATATTAAACAAACTTTGTAAACTATCAAGAGGGATGAAAGCTCCTTCGTCTTTATAGTCCTTGTTATAACTATAATTTTCATCAGCCTTTATGGCATACTTGTAAGTCTCTATACCAGTATAAGCTATTTTCCCGTCATCTATGTTTTCCTTGGCATTATTATCATCAGAATCTAATTTCACAAGAGGGTCCTTCCCATATAAATACTCAAATATGGTGCTGCCCTTTAGCTCTTTCAAAGATGCAGGTGTTTTAACAACCAGTTCATTGAAAAAGAATCTATTGATAAAGGCAAAATAAATTTCATCAATGCAACATTCATTATTTTTGTTCTCCCAAAAAATATCAGTCCAATTATTATCTAATAACATCGGGAAACCCGATTTGGGATCTAGAAAAGACTTCCAAGTGGATTGAACACTTGATTCTATTTTTGCTTGCTCTCTAATGTAACCTAGTAAATCGGCTTTTAAATTCTCAAAGCTGGAAAGTTGTTCACCGCGAGCATTCATTTTTATATATAAATCATCAGATAATTTTAGACCATTCAGGTCAAGATAATAAAATTGGATAGGACAATTATCGTGGGTCAACATTTCCCAGTATAAATCATAGTTTTCTGTGAATATTTGTTCAATACCATCTCCGTTGTTGACCTTCTTACCATCTTTGGTTTTCTTTGAACTTTCTGTTCCGCCGAGCATCCTCAACATTGATTGAATTGTAGGGTCTTGTTTCCAAGTACTATCAAACCATGTCTGATCTTCAATATGTTGCACTATTTTTTTTTCAGGATTAATAGAACGTGACAGATCTATAAGATTTTCACAAAAGGTTCTTGATGAAACTCTTGTTTCATAGGTGAATTTTTTCAATCTGTTCTTCACATCGTCAGTTAGTTTGCCAGTAGCCATGTAGCATATATACCAATGTAATAACCAAAGTGTCGTTAATCTTTGTTGACCATCCAAGGGATTAAGGCTATCACCTGAATTCGAACCGTATATAAAATCCAACTTTAATTTGGCATCTTTTTCATTGGGATTAAGAGCTCCTTTTATGGAGTTTAAAATTTTTTTTCTTAACTCTTCCTTTCCAAAGCGACCTTGAGCATAATCTCTTTGGATAATTGGTATTTCTATACGGTTTTTTGATAGGAACTTCCATAAGGTTGTGGTATTTTTATTATATGTGTTCATCATTCTTCTCCTCGTTACATGAAGTATTACATACTGATTTAAATATTGGATTAAGTGTGTTGTATATATCTTTGATATAATTGGTAGCATCTTCCTTATACCAAGCCAAACGCTTTACCCCTATTAATGTGAAATCTTTATCAAAAACGTGTTGGGTAACAATAGGGACAAATGCTATAAATCCATCTTTGTTCTCATTCTCTACAAATTTATTCTCTTTATTACTATATTCATAACTGATACCTTTTGTTTTAGATATTATTTTTCTTCGCTTTGTTGGAAAAATGCTATTGCCATAGCTTCTATTTGTTCCATAATCGAGCAATGTAAAATTCCATATTTTATTCTTCTCTTCTGGATTCAAATAGCCCTCTACACGCTCCATCTCTCCTAATATTTTTTCCCTTATATTATCAAATTCTAACTCGAATTCTTCATTTTCTGGATCCAATAAGTCATCAATCTCTGTGTTCAACTCATCTTGATTGCTCTCTTGCCTAACAGAAAGCAGCCACTCTCTTTTCTGGTCTACTTTTTTTAATTCATTTGTAGTATTTGAGTCAATATGTTCTACATCCCATGATTCTCTTTTATACAAGTGGAAAGGGAATTTGTAGAATATTGGAAGAGCATATTTCTGACTATCCATGATTTTTTGATTTTGATTAATGATAGTCTGTAGGTTATGTAGCAATAGAATGGGCATACATTCACGTTTATTGCTCAAAGTATATTGTTTATCTAAATTTTTGCATTTAGATAGACTGTTATCAATTATGTTGATGATAATTTTAACAAACTCTTTTTTTGAAAGTGAAGATTTCCATAAATAGTACAAAACTTCTACCGGAGAAACATCTTTAACTTCCAGATTATTTTTTTCTAGTTCTGTTAGAAGCTTATTTAAGAGTTCAGTTGTCTGTAATGAATTGTTGAAATCGAAATCTGTTTCCTCAACAATATCAATTATATATCCGATATAATGATATAACAGCAAATCAGAATTCCATTCTTTAAAGGCATCATAAATTTGAAGAACTTCTTTCCAACATGTTTTTAATACAGAACTGAGCGACATACTTTTATTGGTCCTAAAATAAGAATCAAAATAATAATAAGAGCCATATCTATCATCAAGCATTCCCTTGTCTATCTTAGTAATATTTAACAAGTTTAATTTTACAATAATATTAAATATATAATCTATTCGGGTTGGGTTCTTCCATGATTTATCATGGATGAAAAGCCAAAATTCTTCATTTTGCAGAGTATATTCTATATTATCCCATTGACCGGCTATTTCTGACTGCTGCATACGTATTTTAGAATAATCGTCATTCTGTTCAAAATTAGAACGATTCAAAAGCAAAGCCTTAATAAGTTCAGAGCTAGTCAAACTTATTTTACCAATATTCAAACGGGTAAAGACTTGTATTGGATCCTCATTATTGATTTCATACCAAATAAATTTGACCTCATTCAGAAGTACGTCTAAGAAAGTTCTCTTAAATTTAGAATCATATTTATTAAACCAGTTTAAAACAGTCTCTTTTACTTTTACCATGTGGTAAAAATCAATATTTTCCGATGTCTCTTTACCTGAAACATCTTTTTCTAAAATATTATCAAGAAAAATTGTACTATCACTGCGAGTTGCATAGTCTATAGAATAATGTCCAAAAGTCTTATTTTCGGTGATGTCTTTATCATGATAAAGACATGTCAGTATTATTTTTATAGTTGTCAACCTTTGTTGACCATCAATCACCTCCCATTGGGTACTTTCAGAAAGAACTTTTTTTGTCGTTTCTAATGCATGGAGTATAGCTTCTTTTGGAAGCTTATCAATGAATTTATTCAATTCACCATTTGGTATAGTCTCCATAACAGCGAGAGGCTGAAGACAGTAGAAGGAATCTGCTTTCTTTTCAATAAAGTCTTTTATATCTTCCAGTAGATATTTTACTTGTCGTTCCGTCCATCTATATCCTCTTTGATAGTCTGGAATATAAAAATTTAAGCCCAACAGGTCAATGACTGGTTTTAATTCTATATGATTCATATTTACTATTTAAATATTTAATTTAGGAGCTTTAAAATTATATAAAAAGAAGTATTAAATATCAGTGCGCTAATTGAATAAATTTACGTAATTATTTAGTTTGCAACATGATAATAGGATATCTAACTAACTTCACTGATAAACGATTGCAAGTTATTAAGAATATATTAGAAATCAAATAAAGGAAGCGAAAATATTCTTTGTTCGATATAATAAACGCCGTAATGTACCTAACAAAATAAGTTTGGGAGTAGAGAATGCTTCCGAAAAAATTGCCCTATGAACGTAGGGCCCCAATAAACTAACGTATCTCGCGACCATAACTTCCGTTAGTTATTGCGGTAACTAACGGAAGTTATCATGACAACTAACGTTAGTTTCTCCTACGACATCCGTTAGTTACCGCTGCGACATACGGTTGATTTTTGGGACTCGGTACGTGCCAGACCCCGAAAGGGGAGGTGGCGAAGGTGCGGATACCGGTGCGAATGATGGGTGAAGCGAAATCGTTTTGTGTTGTCTTATTTTACTAAAAGTGTCGCATGTGTCGCATAGGAATCCTATAAACTTAATATTTTTTTTATCGACATATAATACGTTTATCATTATGATACTATCATTATAAGAAATATAATTACATAAATTTAAAAATAAAAAAAAATAAAGGAGATAGGATTTCTATGCGACACATGCGACAAGGGTTTATCGATTTTCGAAGTCGTAGCATATTGTGAGAGCGATTTTTGAGTTGACCAGTTTTTTTTCACTTTTTCATAAAAATGATGTGAGTGCTTTAAAAGTGTGATGACAAATATTTTTCATATTGATATACAATAAAGGCTTGCAATGATAATTTGATATTCATGCAAGCCTTTATATCGCTATTTGCTTTTTTTCAAAAAGAGCCATTTAGCCCTTTATTCCCGTTTTTTGCAAAAACGCCTTAAAATCTGGTCAGAAAGGTAATAGGTTGTCATTTGTAAGGTTTATTCCTCTCTCGTTTCGAATATATTCATTATATAGTTTTTGAGCTTCTTTAAAGTTGCCATTTACCTGATCCAGAAATTCGCGCGCTTTGCAAATGTCTGCAATCTTGGCATCGTCGCCCGCTAAGAGTATCTCTTTCGCCACATATTTATCGAAAAGAACATCCAGATAAGTAGTGGCACTTTTATACTGAACACAGTACTCGGCTTGTTCCGCCGTGAGCAAGTAGCATTCGTATAGTTTCTTATTGCGATCTTTTTTGTATTGATAATTGCGCCGCGCCAAAGCTTTGCCCATCCTTATCTGTGCAGCTTTGTCTAT
>JAAYUD010000089.1 GCA_012517855.1 Bacteroidales bacterium | reverse complement strand
TGTCCTCAAATCGTGTCGACTGTAATATGTCGAGCCATGCTTCGAATCGCGAAAATATGCGCTCTTCGCACCAAAAACGGTGCTCAAATAGTCGCCGGCTTATAGGTATAAAATTATTGATCATGTTATTATAAATGTTTTTAAGTACGTTGCAATATGATTTACTGATGAAAAAATGTTATGCAGCACCTATTAAAAAGCATTCCGTTTCAGATTTATTTTTGATTTTCATATGCTATTCAAACCTTTTTGATGTATTCCGTTATTTCTCTTTTGAACTCTTCGAACGAACGGCACTATTTATTTGTTAATCATTTTTTATTTCTTTCTACAAACATTTTGTCTATCAGATCGTTACCATTCCTATTTCTTTATCTACTCATAATACAGAGCACTGCATAGCAGAATCATATCGAAGCCCCTTATGCACCTTGGTATTTATTGACATATCCGTCCATTTTAAGAGCGTTCAAGGCCGATTGTATTTCCAGGCGGGAATAGTATAACGGCGAATTTCTACCCGTTCCAATCCGCTCCTTGCCGACCAGTCCCTTTTCTTCGAACCGATCAAGAAGAGAAGGTTTATAGCCCAAAGATTTCAACCATCTTCGGGCTTCGCGTTGTTTGAGTTGATCCGATACCGGAAAATGACGCTTTTCATTGGCCGCCGCACCAAGTTCTGCCATTTCCATACAAAGCTTCTTTAATTCGAAAACATCCAAATGAATAATCATGGTTTCCTTTCCAACTTTTCTACGATTTAATTTGCAAGAATGGGCTTGCTTCCTTTTTATCTTTAAAAGTAAGGGAATGATCTTGCTCTTTTTAAGTTAGTATCATTTTCAGTTACTTTTTTTAGCATATAAACATTGTTTTATCAAAAGTTTATCGATACTTTTGTAAAGCGATTATTTTTCATACGCAAATATACAGTTTTAGACTGTTTTTAAAAAGCGGAAGAGGAAGAAAAATGCTACTCAAAAGCATTATTTAAACATGTAAACCTCCAAAGATTAAAATAGTAAAAAAAGGAGGCAAGAGGATGCCTTAAAAGGACTTTATCAAAAAAACGCAGAAAAAGAAGACGTCCTGCATTTCCTCTATTTTGAATTGATTATCATACAGTAAAATAAATGAAGCAATGACAATGACAGCTAGTGAAATTTTAAAGAGAATCATAGAAAACGAAAAGATTTCGTACAACAAACTTGCCCAAAAGATGGGAATTCCCAGATCACAGTCCCTCTATGATATTCGGGATGGCAAGATAAAGAACATCAGCCATGCCTACGCGGACAGAATAAGATCCGTATATCCAAACTACAGCAGGATTTGGTTATTGACCGGTGAAGGGAGCATGCGAACAGGAGATACTCTTTCATTCGAGAGAAGTGAGATTTGTATTACAAATGATTACAAGCTTGTACCAATGATCAACATGGATGCCGTAGGTGGCATGCATTCTCCCAACGCAGTTTTTGACGAACCCGAATACATCATCAGAAGGGTTGCCTTCAATGATGCCAAGGAAGGAGACAAATGCATACAAGTATCGGGCGACAGTATGGAACCGGCCTGCCCTGCAGGAAGCATCGTACTCATCAGACAGGTGGAGTGCTGGAGGGAATATTTCGGATTCGGAAATATCTTCGTACTTCTTCTCAATGACGGTAGAAGAATTCTGAAGAAAGTGATCAAGTGCGATTCCAATTCGCAGGAATATGTGACATGTGTCTCCTTGAACAAAGAATATCCGGTTGAGGACTTGCCCAAAGATTTTATAGTCGGAGTATGGAAAGTGATTAAGATTCTCGTGAATAAAGGGTGGTGAACCAAAAAGGGGATTGAAAAGACAGGAATTTCTTTCTGAGAGAGGCGCTTCCATGCTAAGGACTAATCTGATAACAACAATCAGTAGCCCTTAGCTAATAATCTGACCAGAACAATTCAGGGCCACTTTATTAGTAGTCCTAAAAGCGATCTCATCTACTTTAGTTCCCAAAGATATAATCTAAGACTTTTTCGTTAGCTTTATTGATAGCGGAGAAGTCTTTCTTGATATACAAATCGGTAACTGCCATGGAATTATCAATATGATTCAGGGCATCATTGATCGTAGACTTGTCAATCATCAAATCATTACGAGCAATTGTCGCCCATGAGTGACGAGCTGAATAGAACTCCAATTTCTCTATCCCCAGTTTTTCACCTATCCTTTTCAAACCTTTATTGAGTGCGGCATTGAATGTCGAGTCGGTTGAATACATTTGATAAAATACAAAGACCCGCTTTCCCGTCTTATCGCGATATTTATTAAATAGTTTTTTAATATAATGGGAAACGGATACATGTATTTCGGCCCTATCACTCCGACGATCTCTAGTCTTTGTCCTTTCATAAATGATCATACCCCTTTGAAACCGATCACAATTATACAAATCTACCGAATTCATGCCGATCAGACAAAAAGAGAGAACAAAGCAATCCTTTGCCAAATTAAAGCGGTTCTCGTCTCCATCACGTTTTTTTGCTGTATCATAAGGCATATCTATTATCTCACGTATCAAAGAGGTCTCCAATGCCCGCTTAACGGCCACATTTTGTTTGGGAACTCTATATCTTTCAAAAGGATTGTAGGGTATTCGTATAATTCCTCTTTCTTCATCGTTATACTTCAATTTGGCATACATATATACATGCCTGATGCTCCCCAGATAAAGAGATACGGCACGTCCGGTAAGCGATTTCTCCAATTTTTCCAAAAAGGAAACACTAATATCAGATATTCCAAGTTTGTCGTTCTCTATAAATTTAATAAGAGCGTTCAGAGCCGATCGGTAATTTTTAATACCTTTCTTTTCTTTGTGCGATGAGATATACTCTCGAAAGATCTTGATAAAATCCAAATCGCCGGATTCCTCTTCTAGATAAGAAGCTAAGGCTTGGATATCCATACCATTCAACCCAGTTGATAAGGCATTACATTTATCCCTGTATTTCCTCATCAAATCTTCAATTTTATCTATGACCAACTGATTCTTCAGTTTTCCGGATTTGGTTAAATCCGTACCGGATACATAGATGTTTGTAGGAAGGCGTTTTAATTTTCTTTCATGCGTGAGGATGATTTTGACATTCCGCGTACCGTCTTTCTTCTTTTTCTGCAATTCAAATTTAAACGTTGCCATAATATGCCTATTAAAAAATTGCGAAACAATTGCGAAACATTGTCATGCAAAAGTAGTAAAAAACGGCAAATTCGCCAAAAATAAAAAGCCGTATTTCTTTTGTGAAATACGGCTCTAGGGGGTTCTCTAAGGGATTTTAGTGGTGGGTGGCCGATGGGATTCGAACCCACGACATTCAGAACCACAATCTGACGCTCTAACCAGCTGAACTACGGCCACCATGTATATGCTGTTTCTTTCGAAATGCGGTGCAAAAGTATGAATTATTCTTTTATGCTCCAAATTTTCGACAGTTATTTTTCCCCTAATAGATGAAAATCTTATTATTTTTATACTTTTGTATCATTATAAGTATTTCCAACTAATAAGTTAAGACAACATGAAAAAAACTCTAATCGCATGGAGTCTGATAGTCGTTTCTATCACAATAAATGCACAAAGCAAAAAGGCTAAAATGGAATTTAATAAGCAAGTAGACTCTTTATTCTCTAGTATTTATCAGAAAGCTGATGAACCGGGTGCCGCCGTATTAATAATGAAAAATGGTAAGAAAGTATTCGAAAGATGTTATGGTATTGCTGATATCACATCCCAAAAGCCTATTACGCCTCGAACGAACTTCTGCATTGCTTCTGTATCGAAGCAGTTTTCCGCTGTAGCCATTATGCAATTAGCCGAAAAGAAGTTGCTATCATTAGACGACAATCTAAAAAAATTCTTTCCAGAATATAAAGCCGATTTTTATAGTCGGATCAAGCTAAGCCACATTTTGAGTCATACATCAGGGATTCCAGACACAAGAAACCGTAGCGACCGCAATTTTGTACTATACTCTACAGATGTAGAATCGTGCAAGTATATGATCGACCTAGACAAACTTCATTTTGAGCCAGGCACTCAATATGAATACATAAATCCGACATTCCAATTAGTCTATCAGATTATACCTAGAGTGACCGGAATTGATTTTGAAACATATATGAAAAAATATATATTCGATATCGCAGGCATGAAACATACAACTTATTTTGAAGCCAACAAAAAAATAGAAAATATGGCACATGGATATAGTTTCGACAAGACAAAAGAAAAGTATGTAGAAAACGACTATGGTGAAGCCAACTTCTTTGCATCAAAAGCCGATGGCGGATTATATACTTCAATAACCGACTTTGCAAAATGGGAAAAGGCACTGCGTGATGACAAAGTATGGTCGGAGCAGTCGAAAGAAATGGCCTATTCTCCTAAAATCATGATTCCAAAGACGGCAGAGTACGGATACAACAAAGATACCGGTTATGGCTATGGTTTTTTCATACAACAGATACCAGGGAAGCCTAAAATAGTTTATCATTTAGGTGACAACGGAGGATTTACCATTTACGCGGGGAAGATTCCTTCAAAAGACATATTAGTCATGTTTTTCTCTAATCGAGACGACATAGACCGCATTGCTACAGCCGACCAAATATATTCAATGATCGAAAAAGCTAATTGGCTCGAATGATTTCGGACTACATTTCTTTTATATTCTTGAACTGCTTCCAGGGAGTCACGGCAGAATAGCTTGCTTTCGTATTCGCAGGCACATAAAGTGTCGCCTTTTCGTATGTATTGGATGGTTCTTCAGAATCGAAGGGTAACTCACTATTATCGTCAGTATCTATTGCCAATGGTTCTTTACCATAACAATAAATAGAAAGTAAGTTTTCACATCCTTTAAATGCATGAATTCCCAATTCCTTTAACAAACCAGGGAGTGACACATTTTTCATTGCCACGCAGTCTTCGAAAGCACCCTCCCCTATCGAAAAAACATTATCGGGTATCTTAACATCTGCAAGCTGAGCACATTTCAGAAAAGCATTTTCTCCTATCCGAGCCAACGTATTAGGAAGCGTTATGCTAGACAAGCTACTACACTTGGAAAAAGCATAATCATCAATTCCAGTTACACCATCGGGTATCACAATATTTGTAAGCGAAGTACATCCTTCAAAAGCATTTTTCCCTATATAGCGCACCGTTGGGGGCAGATAAATAGACACGAGAGAACGAGTTGCACAAAACATATAATTACCGATTGTATCGTTTTCCGTTCTATTTGCTCCAGTATAATCAGAATCATACATTCCACCACCACTTACAATTTTAGCATCTTTCAAATCAAGATAAGTTAAGGCTGTGATTCGACGGATAGTAACAATATCATCTCCATTAATCGGTCCACTAATCTTCAGCTGTTGAATTTTTAACAACTTATCGGTAGAGCCTATAGTAGCGGTCAACTTACCGGCAGTAGTAAGATTAATAACTTTGATATCGTTTTGAGCAAAGCCAGAAGTTACAACAACCAATAAAGATAAAACCAAAAAACACTTTAGATTTTTCATGACTCTAATGATAAGTAATAAATAAAGCTACAAAGCTAAGAGATTAATTGATAACTCACAAAAAAGACGAACACAAATTTAAGTTTCAAGACAAGCCTCATCCAAAATAGATATTAAATCGAGTGTAAACATTTTCTTGCGAATCTACGGTTATCTGTGCATGATAAATATGCAAAATCTTACTCGATAAAGCCAAACCAATACCATTGCCTACATATTCATGAGTATTGGAAGCCCTATAAAAAGATTGAAAAATAAGCGGAATCTCCTTTACAGGGATACCAATACCTTTATCTTCAATTTCAATGAGCGGATGTCCGTCTACAAGTTTCAAAACCAAATCCACCTGCTTCTCTGAATATTTAATCGCATTATTCAATATATTTTGAATGGCTATTTGCAGAAAATGCGGATTGCCCATAATAGATATAGGACCGGAGGTTTGGTCGGTGAAAACGATTCGAGCATCGATATTTACCAAATCGGTCAACATTCTATTCAAATTGACAGGCATCAGTTCATCATTTGATAGATCATCACCGTTGCGCGACAAAAACAAAAGATGCTTGATAAGCAATGACATTCGTTTACTTTCCGAATATATACGCTGCAAAGCATCAGTATACTCCTTTATATCCCGCTCTTTCATCAATGTAATCTCACATTCTCCTTGTATGGCAGTCAGCGGATTACTCATCTCATGAGACGCAGAGCTTACAAACGATTTTTCGGACTGAAAAGCTCTATCTAAACGATCAAGCATTTCATTTAAAGAATGTACCAAATCATCCAATTCATCTTTATTGCCTGTCTCGGTGAGCCGGAGCTCCATATTGTTACCCCGTATTTTTTTCAGATTCACCAATATATGTTTTAATGGCGAAAGTATACGTTCGGAATAGAAATGTCCTACAGCAAACGTAATCAGAACACTAAACAATAATAGGCCTAATGACAAATACAATATATGTTTTTTAAGGTTCTGCCCATATACATTCTGAGCCGTCACCAAAACAATAAAGTTGCCTTCATTATCGGGATAATATAAAGCAACCCCTCTGAGCCTATCTTTCGAAAACAAAACCATATTATGGTACAACTGATGCTGTTGTTTCGATGTAAGATATCTATCCAACACCTTTTTGGCCGATGCACTGTCGCTGGCATTCAATATAATCTCACTAGCTTGCGGAAGTAAAGACAAGTATTTATCCTTTACCATATTATAGCTTCGCATATCCAATTCATCCTTTTCAAAATGTTTTTGCGCCGTGAGATATACTTTATCGCACAGATTCATATCAAAGAGCAAATTGATATATCTAGATGTGAATAGATAGAAAGCCAAAATAATAAGTAAATTTATACCTATTGTAATAGAGGTATAAAACAAGGTAATTTTCGAACCTATCTTCATGATACTTTGAACAATTTCATTCGACCATCATATAGCCGAATCCGACCACTGTATGAATTAATTTATGATCAAAATTTTTATCTATCTTATTACGCAAATAATTGACGTAAACATCTACTACGTTGGTATAAGTATCAAAATTTTTGTCCCACACATCCCTCAACAATGTCAACCGATCGATTGCAATTCCCTGATGAACCAAAAAATATTCCAGAAGTCGGTATTCTTTCACTGTCAACAAAATCTCTTCGCTTCCACGATATGCTTTCCGTTCTTGACAATCTAACGTCAAATCGTTACATTTCAACAAACTTTGCGAAACTTGTTCAAAAGATCTGCGAAACAGTGCTTGGATACGAGCCTCCAATTCCTGAAAGCTGAATGGTTTCACAAGATAATCGTCAGCCCCGACTTGAAGTCCCTTTACAATATCGTCGGTAGAACCCAATGCGGTCAACATGATAACAGGGACCTTAAAACCAAACGTCTTCCGAAATTTAGAACACAGTTCAAGTCCACTCAATTTAGGCATGATAATATCGAGTATCAACATATCGAATTTTCCGGTTTGAGCCATGAACCAACCACCTTCACCGTCATTCGCCACAGATACCTCATACCCCAATTCCAATAACCCCCGTTGTATAAACGAGGCTATATTCACTTCGTCTTCTACTAACAAAATGTGAGCCATCTCTATAATCTATTTGTTCTTGCAAAGATACAATTTATAATTTACGTTGATATAGTTTTCCCTTTTTATCATAAAGCATCATACGGTATACTTTTTCTATAATCAGCGGAAAAACAAACAGCACAAAGAAAGTTGCCGTAACCAGTCCACCGATAATAACGATAGCAAGTGGGCGTTGCGATTCGGACCCGATACCATGGCTTGTAGCCGCTGGAAACAGACCGATCATCGCCATCGCAGCAGTCATCACCACAGAACGTATACGAGAATTCACTCCATTGCGCACGGACTCGTCTAAAGGCAAATGCTGCCGAAGATTTTGTTTGATATCGCCAATCATTATTACTCCGTTCTGTATACATATACCAAAGAGTGCGATAAAACCGATACCCGCAGATATAGAAAAATTAAAACGAGTGATAAGCAGAGCCATAATACCACCGACAGCGGCAAATGGGACATTGCACAAGACCAATACGGCATCGCGAACATTGGAGAACAAAACGAACAGAATAATGAAAATAATAATAATACTAATAGGCACGACCTGTTCCAAACGATTTGTTGCGCGTTGTTGATTCTCGAAATCACCGGCCCACTTCAAATAGTAAGAAGATGGCAATTTCACTAACTTAGAGACTTTGTGTTGAGCCTCTGTAACGGCAGATCCCATATCACGCCCGCGAACAGAGAACTTAACGGCACAGAAGCGTTCATGATGTTCTCTAAATATCAATAGTGGTCCGGTGATGGTCCGAATATCAGCCAATTCTTTAATAGGTACCATAGCCCCATTCATCGCAGGTACAAGTATCTTGCCTATTTCATCCTCGTTTTCTCTATACTGCGAATTATACCTTACCATGATATTAAACTTCTTCTCGTCTTCGTACATATATGAAGCCGATTTTCCACCAATAGCCATTTCAATAATAGACTGTACATCTTCCTTCGAGACGCCATACCGCGCCAGCTTACCCTCATCCAGCTCAATACGCAACTCAGGCTGCCCTATATTACGTACCACACCGATATCTTCTATACCTTTTACCGTCTGAAGGACTTTGGCTATTTGTTCTGCTGAATGTTCGGAAGCATACAAATCTTGCCCGAAAATCTTAACCGCTATAGATCCTTTTACACCTGATGCCGCCTCTTCTACATTATCGGATATGGGCTGAGAAAAATTGAAATCTACACCCGGATAAATAGATAGCTTTTTCTGCATCTCATTAATAAGCTCCTCTTTGGTTACATGTTGCTTCCAATCTTTTTCGGGATATATATCGACAAAAAATTCTACATTATAAAAACCGGTAGCATCTGTACCGTCATTCGGCCTACCCGTCTGTGACAACACTTTACGAACTTCAGGAAAAGCAGCCAGTTTTCGTCTAATTTGATTGGCCAGAGGCACCGATTCATTTAGCGAAATGCTCTGTGGGAGCGTTGCACGTATATAAATAGAACCCTCGTTAAGCTGCGGTAAAAATTCGGTTCCCAGACATGAGAACATCCATAATCCCGCAATAGCGATAACGCATGCCGAAACAATAGTGAGCTTACGATGTGCATGAAATTTATCGAAAATAGATAAAGCTGTCTTATTAACTGCTTTTACAAAACAATTTTTACGCTCACGCACATTCTTCCGAAGAAGCATGGATGACATGACCGGTACAAAAGTAAGTGTAAATACCAGAGCACCCAAAAGTGCAAAGCCCAAGGTAAATGCCAATGGAGAGAACATTTTGCCTTCAACCTTTTGAAACGAGAAGATAGGAATAAGGGCAGTTATAATAATCAGCTTGGAGAAGAATACGGCTTTGGCTTTATCCTTGGCTGTATTGCGTATAAGTCCTACTTTAGACATTTTATTAAACACGGGCATTCCCACCTCGCGCGCTCTTTTATCGAGAACAACAAAAATGCCCTCTACCATAACTACGGCACCATCGATAATAATACCAAAATCGATTGCTCCCATCGACAGCAAGTTGGCAGACATCCCCATAAGGTGCAGACAAATAAAGGCGAACAACAGAGCAAGAGGTATAACACTCGAGACAATAACCGTAGTCCTCCAATCGGCCATGAACAAGAACACAATACACGTTACCAGTATAATACCTTCAAGCAAGTTGTGTGTCACTGTATGCACCGAAAGATTTACCAAATCATCCCTATCGTAAAAGGGCACTATCTGCACATCTTTCGGAAGTATATTTTGCTGTATATCTTTGATTTTTGCCTTTAGCCCTTTAATTACGGCAGCAGGATCTTCGCCTTTGCGCATCAACACAATTCCTTCGACCACATCGTCTTCATTCATTCTTCCTACTTGACCCAATCGGGGCAAACAAGATTCGTGTACATCGGCAAGCTGGCGCACTAATATAGGAACTCTCTTAATATTTTTGACTACTATATTACGAAGTTCCTCCAAATTATTGATAAGCCCGATGCCACGTACGACATAAGCTTGAGAACTCTTTGTTATAACATCACCACCTACATTTATATTACTCTTTGCTATTGCATTATAAAGTTCAAGAGAAGTGATGCCGTATTGAGTGAGTTTGTGCGGATTTACGCTAACTTCTACAGTTCTCACTTCACCTCCGAAACTGACAATATCCGCAACTCCGGGCACCGAT
This sequence comes from Bacteroidales bacterium, assembly GCA_012517855.1. GTDB lineage: Bacteria > Bacteroidota > Bacteroidia > Bacteroidales > Bacteroidaceae > JAAYUD01. Next base: position 26,922 of record JAAYUD010000089.1, on the reverse strand, counting down.
CGCAAATTACGTTCGATAGTCCAGTCTTGCAATGTTTTCAATTCGCGAACATTCCGCATTTTGCTACGCAACGTATATCGGTATATCTCTCCAGTAGGGCCAGTCAACGGTTGTACGTCGGGCGATACTCCATCGGGCAAATTAGCATCGCTCAACATATTGTAAACTTGCTGACGAGCATTAAAATCATTGACGTGATCGTCGAACATCACATTGACCACAGAAAGCCCAAACAAGGTAGTCGATCGTATATCCGTTTTTTTCTCAACCGAGTTCATTGCTATCTCGATAGGAATAGTAATGAACTTTTCTACTTCTTCAGCACTTCTTCCAGGCCACTGAGTAATAATAGTGACATTCGTATTGGTTACATCCGGAAATGCGTCGATGGGGGTATTCAAGAATGAACAGACACCAGCCACTATCGCAATAAGTGTACAAAAGAAAATGAAGAATTTATTTTTCAGCGAAAACGTAACAATATTGTCGATGAATTTATGCATAACACTACTTGGCTTTAACTATATTATATTTCTAGAGAGGTATATACCAGTAAAGCATTCTTTACTATGATTCTGTCTCCTACATTCAATCCGCGAGAGATATAGGCAGAACTACTGTTTTGTTTGTAAACATCCACCTCTCTTATTTCCAATTTATTATTGTTCTTTACTACCACCACATAATTTTTGCCATTATCGAATATCAGCCCATGCTGATCGATGCAAGGCATAGACTGCCCGGAATTATTACACTCTACATAGACATTGGTCATCATACCCGGTTTCAACAGATGTTGTCTATTAGTCAAAGTGATTCTCACCTGCATTGTTTTATTGTCTTCGTCCAACATGTTGTACACTTTATCTATCTTACCCGAGAATTCTTTATCCGGATAAGCCAAAGTCGTTATCCTTACAGGCATACCTTGATGTATCTTGCTAATATCATTTTCATAGACATTGGCTACGACCCATACATTAGTAAGTCCGGAAATTGTAAAAACAGGAGAATCGTTTTGACTAATCTGCATCTGAGGATTAATACTCTTCTGCACAACGTATCCCGACACTGGAGCTTTTATCTGATAAACAGCGTTAGGAGACAAATGATAAATATGATAAATCGTGTTTATTCTTCGTATTTCGGCCAGTGCATTTGCCATATCTTGCTTGGATATAATCAAGTCTTTCTTCGAAGCCATACCCGATGCATACAATTCTTTGGAAGCATTCAAGTTGCGTTGAGCTAATTGCAGCTGTTGGCGAGCTTCTTCACGCTCTTTGTCGTAAGAAGCCACATCACCGCTACGTACAACAGCCAGTACACTGCCCTTTCTGACATAATCGCCCAACTCGGCGTGTACAGATGCGATAGATCCGCCGAACATCGAAGAAACTTGAGCAACTTCATCATTATCGAAATCAATCTTTCCATTCAATGTCAGTTCATCCGAAATAGGACGACTTTCAACCGACTGCACAGAAGTAACACTCTTCAAACTATCATTTAATGTCTGTTCTGTCGTATTTTTCGCATCTTTCTTTTGGGAACATCCAGCAAGAAAAAGGACACAAATAGAAATTGAGACAATTGTTTTGCAATTCATTATTCTCTTCATTTATTTAATCTCTAATATCCAAATATTGTTCTACCGGCCATTGCATTTACATTCTCCATCTTTAAGAATACATCCTGATGTATATCATAAAGCTGCAAACGGGTATTTTTATAACTTTCGTAATAATCCAAGAACTCCACCATATTAATATTCCTTTTACTGAAATTGGAAATAAGCCCCGATAATAGTTTGTCAAAATCCTTTTCGACAGACGTTTCTGCCGATTGCATCATAGCTACAGCATTCTTATACTCTTGAAATGCTTCGTACAACTCTGAATGAGCTTTCATCAAAGCAGCATCATTCTCACTTACACTTTGTTGAACAGAATACTTGGCAGCCTTAATATTGCCTTGATTTCGATCGAAAAGCGGAATAGCCACCCCTACCCCTACGGAAAAATAATTATTGAAAGCACTTCCCCTTCTATCATAGCTCCCCTTTATGGTTAAGTTGGGAGCAGCCATCGCTTTCTGAAGGCGGAGATTTATCCGCGACGCATCAATATTGGCAATCGCGGTTTTCACATCAGGTCGTTCGTTTACAGTCGAATCTATAGAAGCAAAATCAATTTGTTTGGCAGCGACCTGTTCCAGAAGAGATTCATCGAGCATCGGCTCTATATTGGTATTGGGCAAAAATCCAAGAAGTAAATTAAGTGCCTTGCTATCGTTCACCCAAGCGTTATCAATATCATTTTTCTCTTTTTTTAGAGATAACAATTCTGCCTTGAGTCGCACAAGTTCCATTTGCGAAAGATTTCCTTTATCGGCCTGTGCAGACATTACTTTCACCAATTTCGACAACGATTGTATTTCTTCATCATAAACTTTACTTTTACGTAAATCAAAATAAGTTTTGATATACTGCGTACGAAGCTCGGTATGCAACGTACGTATCAAATCCAGATACTGATATTGTGCCATTTCAGCATTGACCTTTGCCAACAGAACACGCTTGTTGCGTTTTCCGGCCAATGATATTTCTTGTTCTATATCTACAGCTTGTTCGCTCGTTGGACCAAAATCGAGCAACCGATTATGATTATCTCTATTTATAAGATTTTCATCAAACGAAATGACCGGATTATCAAATAAACGCGTCTGAAGTACTTGCGCTTGAGCTATATGAATATCGTAATGCTTGGCCAATAGGCAAGCATTACGATGAAGGAATATGGAATCAGCTTCTGCTATATTCAAAACGCATTTCGAAATATTTTGAGAAGCTAAGTGATATCCTGAAAACAATACAACGCAAAAAAATATGTACCTTTTCATAAAACAATTTAAAACTTGCGGCAAAGTTATATTATAAATTAGTATTACCTTTTTCAAATCAATTAGAAGCTATTAATACGAAATTAGAATTGTTTAATACAGTAGAGAGCATTATAGAAGACAACATTATCTTACCAAATTGTCGTATGTTAGTTTTTTCGGTGACGTCCTTAAGTTTTTTTGAAAACGTATGGACGTCAACAAATTTAGGTACATACGTGGTTTTGGGAGGGTAAAAGCTCAGCAATAAAGGTCGGGAATATGCATCAAATTATATTTTCATTTCAACCTTTGCCACCTCCGTATGACACCATTACGCACTATCCTACAGTAGGTTAACGATGCACCGTATACAATGCCAGCGAAAAAAGGTCCAAAAATCGGCCTTAGAGTATACTGTAGAGTCCTTATTTTCAGCGGACCTCTGCTTAGAACAAGTCTAAACGATACCTTACAGATAGCTGTAGAACTGTTTTGCACATAGACGAGTGTTCCATCCATTGAGTATCTCATGTCACTAAATTTCCTGGGGCTTTACTGATGAGTTCGAGACGTGCATTCTCATTGACGCAAGATTGTGTTGATCTAAAGTAGTGATGTGAATACTGTTTTTCAGAACGTTTTGGAAGGTGAATATAGGGAGCGATACTGATACTATTTTAACCATATCGAAAATATACTCCTCGATATACAAAATCGAGCTTATGTCCTCGAAAAATGATAAGGACGAAAATAGAAATTCATAAGGACGAAACCAAAAGTTTATACTTACAAACTTTTATTTTCGTCCTTATGAATTTCTCGCTGTATATCAGCATGTTGCCCCATACCCTATTTATATCTTTGTACTGATTCAGTTTACATTTGGCACTGAATCAATTAAAAAAAGCATTCTAGAGCATCCCACGGGCATGTTCGGATAAAAAAGTATCAGAATATTTAAAGACATTCACTTTATTGGCAATCACAAAAGAAAAAGAGTGTATAATGTATACTGATTACCAACAAAATGCAACAAAAATGCCATTAGCATCATGGGTCTATAAACCTTATCATGCTAATGGCATTTACACTTAAATAAGACTAAATTTGGATTAGAATCTTATTTATATATTTCTTTTTTGCCTGCCAGAAGAGTATTATTCAACAACGAAGCAATAGTCATCGGACCTACTCCACCCGGAACAGGAGTAATAAACGAGCACTTGGGAGCAACTTCATCGAACTTTACATCGCCATTCAAATGGAAACCGCTCTTCTTTGTAGGATCGGGAACACGAGTTGTACCTACATCAATAATAACAGCCCCTTCTTTCACCATATCGGCAGTAACAAAATTGGGTTGTCCAAGAGCTGCAATAATAATATCGGCAGAAAGACATTCTTCTTTGATATTCTTACTGTGGCTATGACATACAGTAACAGTAGCATCACCAGGAACACGTTTCTGCATCATAAGCTGTGCCATAGGCTTACCAACAATATTGCTACGCCCTAGCACAACACACTTTTTACCGGAAGTCTCAATATTATAACGTTTCAACAATTCGAGAATACCATTCGGAGTTGCCGAAATATAGCAAGGCAACCCTATTGCCATGCGTCCTACGTTAATGGGATGAAATCCATCAACATCCTTGCGATAGTCTATTGTCTCTATAACTTTCTGCTCGGAAATATGTTTGGGCAAAGGCAACTGTACGATGAAGCCATCGACATCGGCATCGGCATTTAACTGCCGAACGGCATCAAGTAGTTTTTCTTCGGTAACGTCAGCCTCAAAACGAATAAGCGTCGATTTGAAACCGCAAATTTCACAAGCCTTAATCTTACTTGCCACATACGTCTCGCTACCACCGTCATGGCCTACCAATATTGCTGCCAAATGAGGACGTTTGCCTCCGTTCTTTAGAATCTCGGCAACCTCAGCCGCAATTTCTTCTTTTATCTGAGCTGATACAGCTTTTCCATCTATTAATGTCATATTCGGTATATTAATTAATGAAGTTTTTTGCCATGAGCCATCAATTTACCCATTTTGGTACCCGTCACAGCTTTCATCATCTTGCGAGTCTGATCGAACTGTTTGAGTAAACGATTTACTTCTTGAATATCGGTACCACTACCCTTTGCCAAACGTTGGCGACGCTGCCCGTTGAGTATTTCGGGATGAGTGCGTTCTTCGGGAGTCATTGAATGAATAATAGCTTCGACACTTTTGAATGCATTGTCGTCAATATCAATATCTTTAATAGCTTTACCTACGCCGGGAATCATGGACGCAAGTTCTTTAATGTTACCCATCTTCTTGATTTGGGATATCTGAGCAAGAAAATCGTTAAAGTCAAATTGATTCTTTTGGATTTTACGTTGCAACTTTTTCGCCTCAACCTCATCGTACTGTTCTTGAGCACGTTCAACCAACGAAACAATATCACCCATACCTAAAATTCGGTCGGCCATACGTTCGGGATGGAAGAAATCTATAGCCTCCATCTTTTCACCTGTACCGATAAACTTAATAGGCTTACTTACTACAGAAAGAATAGAAATGGCAGCACCACCACGAGTATCACCATCAAGTTTGGTAAGAATAACACCATTAAAATCAAGACGATCATTGAATTCTTTGGCTGTATTAACAGCATCCTGTCCTGTCATGGAATCGACAACAAACAATGTCTCTGTAGGATTAACGGCATCTTTGATGGCACTAATCTCATTCATCATTTCTTCGTCGACAGCCAAACGACCTGCAGTATCGATAATAAGCACATCGTAGCCATTAGCTCGTGCCTCCTTAACAGCATTTTGAGCAATCTTAACAGGATCTTTACTTTCGGGTTCGCTATATACAGGCACTCCTATTTGTTCACCCAATACTTTCAGCTGATCTATAGCAGCAGGACGATATACGTCGCACGCAGCCAACATTGGTTTATGACTTTTCTTGGATTTGAGCAAATTGGCAAGTTTTGCCGAGAAGGTCGTTTTACCGGAACCTTGCAAACCAGACATCAAAACCACAGCGGGCTGGCCTTTGACATTAAAATCGGCAGCCGTTCCACCCATCAGTTCAACGAGTTCATCGTGAACTATTTTAACCATCAACTGACTTGGCTTAACAGCTGTCAGGACATTTTGTCCGATTGCCTTTTCTTTTACTCTATCGGTAAACGATTTTGCTACTTTATAATTGACATCGGCATCAAGTAACGCCTTACGCACATCTTTCAGCGTTTCGGCAACATTAATCTCGGTGATTTTTCCTTCACCTTTTAATATTTTGAAAGACCGTTCCAGTCTTTCTGACAAATTATCGAACATATTCTATAATATCTTTTTTCAGCGATACAAAAATAGACAAAATAATACTACAAGACAAGAATTATGAGTTCATACTGAGCAAAAATTCTTCATTGTCTTTGGTTCTTTCAAGTCTGTCTTTCACAAAATTCATTGCTTCTATTGGGTTCATATCTGCCAAGTATTTGCGTAAAATCCACATTCTATCAAGTGTCATTTTATCGAGAAGTAAGTCGTCACGACGAGTACTAGAAGCCACAATATTAACAGAGGGGAAGACACGTTTATTGGATAAAGAACGATCGAGTTGCAATTCCATATTACCAGTTCCTTTGAACTCTTCGAAAATAACTTCATCCATTTTCGAACCGGTTTCGATAAGTGCTGTAGCAAGAATAGTAAGCGAGCCACCTCCTTCTATATTACGAGCAGCGCCGAAAAAGCGTTTGGGCTTTTGCAAAGCATTGGCATCAACACCACCGGAAAGAACTTTACCCGAAGCAGGAGAAACCGTATTGTACGCACGTGCCAAACGAGTGATAGAATCGAGGAAAATAACGACATCGTGACCACACTCAACAAGACGCTTAGCTTTTTCGAGCACAATGCCGGCAATCTTCACATGGCGTTCTGCCGGTTCGTCGAATGTCGAAGCAATAACTTCTGCATCAACGCTACGAGCCATATCGGTAACTTCTTCAGGACGCTCATCGATAAGCAATACAATCATGTATACTTCAGGATGATTGGCTGCAATAGCATTGGCTATATTTTTCAGTAAAATAGTTTTACCGGTTTTGGGCTGAGCAACAATAAGTCCGCGCTGTCCTTTACCGATGGGTGAAAACAAATCGACGATACGTACAGAAGTATTAGTTGTAGAGCCACCGTTGCATAGAGTAAATTTTTCTTCAGGAAACAACGGAGTAAGGTGTTCAAACGGTACACGATCACGAATAAAAGCCGGATCACGTCCATTTATCTTTGAAACTTTAACCAACGGGAAATATTTCTCACCTTCACGTGGTGGACGAATAGAACCCTCTACCACATCACCCGTTTTCAATCCAAAAAGTTTAATTTGCGATTGAGAGACATAAATGTCATCAGGCGAAGAAAGGTAATTATAATCTGCCGAACGAAGGAAACCGTAACCATCAGGCATTATTTCGAGCACGCCATTTCCAGTCAAAATATCTTCAAAATCAAAAGGTTTCTCTTTTTCAACCGGACGGCTTTCTACTACATTATTAACAGGCTCTATCGGAGAGACAGGCTGTTGATAGCTACTGGGAGCTTCGGATACTATATTATTATTGATATTATTGGTATTTGGGGTATTTATATTACGCTTACCGCCTTGATAAGCAGGATTGTTCGGATTATTAATATTAGCATTAAAATTGGGATTCCGCCCTTTATTATTATTATTACGCTGTAGATTCTGTGGCCTACGAGGTTGAGGTTGGGCAACAACCGGTGCAGACTCTTTCAACTGATCAAATTTAGTAATTAATTCTGTAGGAAGTTCTACTTTCCCATCATCCGGCAATTCCTCAATAGGAATAAAATCATCGGCAGCAGCTATTACTGAAAAATCATCATCAATATTTTCCTTTTTAGCTTCCAAATCAATAACCTCTCGTTTATCCTTTGGCTTATTGGGAATAACATTTTCCTTTTTCACATCAGAGACTTCTACCGGCCTCTTTTCTTCAACTCTTTTTACTTCTGTCTGCGCTACAGATTGATTTTTCGTTTTACGGGGGCGACCTCTACGCTTAGGAGCCGAAGCTTTTATCGGCGCTTCCGCCGGTTTCTCTTCAATTTCCGGTGCAGCAGCAACAAGTGTTTTAGCTTGGTCTAAATCAACTTTACTTTTAAATAAAGATTCTATGCCTTTATTTTCATTCTTCTTTTTGTCTATTGCAGTCGATAAATCTTTTGTATCGAAAAGTTGGGGCGATTTTTGTTCATTACCCGACTTTGTCAGCGCTCCTTCTTTCGTTGAAGAAAAGACCTTACTGACATCCTTCTTCTGCGATACCCGTTGACGTTTACGACGTTCCTCCTTTTTAATTAGACGCGCGTCTTCTTCGGCTGCCAAGCGAGGAGCATCGTTCTCTGCCTGAACATCAAGAATGGAATAAACCAATTCTTCTTTACTAAAAGAGTCTGCTTTTTTTATGCCCAAAGATTGAGCAATTGCAAGTAGTTCCGGCAATTGTTTGCCGTTTAATTGCATAATGTTATACATAATATGTGAATGATGTTTCTTTTTTGTTTCTATCAAAAGATAAAAGCTGGACAGTCAGCACATACTGAAGACTTTTTCGGTATGTACGATCCACCGCTTTTGATGGAAAAAAAATAAATATAATTTTATTGATTGATAAATAATGTCGCTTTCTTTTCCAGAATACTCGACTTTCTTTTCTATTAACGGTGCAAAGATATAAACAAATAATGATTTCACACCATTCCAAAGACTATTTTTTTTATTTTTTTACTATAGTCACAACTTTTATCCACTTCGTAGAAGCGCTAACACGGAATCTGTCGTCAGTACGTAACCCTATAACCCAGGCTATTTTCTCATCACAACACATTACCCACTGAGCATCCTTTTGCACAACAGATAGTTTGTTATCGGTCAGAAAATTGCTTATCAATTTTTGTCCCTTCATGCCAAACGGCACAAACTTGTCTCCTTGACGCCATTTACGCAAAAAAATGTGACCACTTAACTTTTCGGCGTCAAAGCATACTTTTTCTGTACCCCTCGGTATGATAAAAGAAGAAGTATAAGGCAATTCTTCAAAACAAAGATCGAAAGGAGGATCTTCAACGTCCTTTTCAATGGATTGAACAAGAAGTAATTCTCTGTCTTTTACAACTCTGTACGTTTCTGAAGAAAACACCTTTCCCGATTGACCGGATAATGATTCAAAAACATCCTCTGTCTGCGAAGAGTTAAAGCCTAGAGGATAAAGTAATTCAAAGAGCAATGCGCGCGGAGAAGGTTCAGCCTGCAATGCAGCTATAGAAATATGCCCATCCTTCATCACTCTCGCTTTTCCATCGGCGATACCTTGATTATATATCATAGCGGCATCACTGATATTAGATGACGTTTGTTGTATGCTTGCTCGTATAGAAGGGTTTATCTCTTCCATAAGTGGTAACAATCTTAATCTTATCTTATTGCGAGTAAATTCATCTTGAAGATTAGTGCTATCAGTAACATATGATTGATGACAATAGTCAAGATAATCAAGTATTTCTAACCGTGACAAACAAAGCAAAGGACGAATAATATGTCCATTGTGAGGACGAATACCACAAAGCCCATTAATACCGGTACCACGTATGAGGTTAAGCATAAAGGTTTCAACGCTATCATCTCGATGATGAGCTACAGCAACCGCTGATACACCATATTTAATATAAAGTTGTTCAAACCATTCGTAACGCAATTGGCGAGCAGCCATTTCAATAGACAAATGTTTATTTGCTGCATAAGTACGGGTATCAAAATGAATAACTTCGAGTGCCACCTGTTGCTGACGGCAAAAATCGCTTACAAAAGCCTCATCCCTATCCGATTCGGCACCACGCAGAGTAAAATTGCAATGAGCTGCCACACAATGATAGCCCAAACATTTGAGCATAAGAAGTAATGCTACAGAATCACTTCCACCACTCAATGCCACCAACACACTATTACCTTGCGATAATAGCCTATGCTTCTCTATAAACTGTTGCACTTTGCGCAAATTAGGGCTCATCGTTCCACTCTTATAAAAAAACGACGAAAGACTAATGTCTATCGCCGTTTTACCTATTTTTGAGGTACCTGGCAGATTCGAACTGCCGTATACGGTTTTGCAGACCGCCACCTAGCCACTCGGTCAAGGTACCCTATACTTTCATTTGCGGTTGCAAAGGTAATGCATTTTTTTTAATCTCCAACTATTAGGCCTAACTTTTTCTTTATTTTTTCTTCTGTTTGCAACAATCATTTTGTTTTTGTTGCATCAGGCCACGAAGTTGACAATCGGCGGTACAGGAATCACAGCCACATCCGTTTTTCTTTTTGACAAAACGTCTATATACAACCCATGCGATGCAAAGCACCACAACAATAAAGACTATAATCTCTTGAATTCCCATCAGAACAATCCTCCTACTTGATAAACAATAAATGATATACACCAAGCCAATATCGTAGTATAACCTGCGGCGAAGAGCGCCCACTTCCAACGTCCCGATTCACTCTTAATAGCAGAAATCGTCGCGATACAAGGGAAGTAGATAAGAACAAAAAGCAAATAACTAAAAGCTCCCAAAGAAGTGATCCCGTCAGCACGAATATTGGCAGCCATCTGTGTGTTGTTAGAACCAGTATTATTGCCATATAAAATACCCATTGTACTTGCTACCAATTCTTTAGCACCTGCACCAGAAAGAAGTCCGACCCCCATCTTCCAATCAAAGCCACAAGGACGAAGGGCCGGTTCGATAGCCTTTCCTATCATACCGAGATAAGAATGTTCTTGCTGTTGCTGAACAGAATTATATGCATTATGATGGGGATAATACCCCAAAAACCAAATAATAACAGATGCTGCTAAAATAATTCCCCCCATTTTTTTCAGATATTGGCGTCCTTTCTCCCATGTATGACGAAAAATGGCTTTCGTCGTCGGCATGCGATAAGGTGGCAATTCCATTACAAAAGGGGTATTGTCGCCTTTAATAAAAACGGCACTAAACAATCTTGCCATTGCTACCGAAAGTAGAATGCCAACGACATAAAGTAACAAAATGACGAGGCCCTGATAATGCGCAAAAAAGATTCCCGTTATAATCAAGTAAATAGGGAGCCGAGCGCTACAACTCATCAAAGGCAATACTAGCATTGTGATTAACCTGCTCTTTCGACTTTCGATGGTTCTAGTTGCCATAACAGCGGGCACATTGCAACCAAAGCCCATAATAAGAGGTATGAATGATTTACCATGAAGCCCCATTTTATGCATAATTTTGTCCATGATAAAAGCAGCCCGAGCCATGTAACCCGATTCTTCCATAAGGGAGATAAAAAAATAGAGTATCAATATTTGGGGTAAAAAGACGATAACGGCTCCTACCCCACCCAATACTCCATCAGTAATAAGATCGCGCAACGGGCCAGCACTCATTTCTTCCTTTACAAAAGCACTTAACGTCCCGATACCCATATTTATCCAACCCATCGGATACTGACCAAGAACAAAAGTAGTCTCGAACATCAGCCATAAGAAAAAGAAAAAGATAGGATAACCCACGATTCGATTAGTAACAATCGAATCAAGCATTTTGGTAAATTGGCGGGTATCTTTACGATGAACATCGACATAAGCTTCATGCAACGCTCCCGAAATAAATCCATATTTAGCATTCATTATCGCCGTCTCACTATCTTCTTTTAGTGTTTCCAGAATAGCAGCAGCTTCTTTATCGCGAATGGCGGTAATTTCATTGCCGTTGGGTAATGTGCTAACAAACTGGTCGACGCTTTTATCTCTCTCCATCAACTTGATAGACAAATAGCGCAAGGAATATTTATGACGGATATTTTCATCTTTCTCGAGCTCTTTCTTGATCGCTTCAATTCCCTTCTCTATTTCCTTACCATGATTGATATGGATATGACGAAACACATTGCCGTGTGGACGGGGTCCTTGAGCAAAATCTTCTTCATGGGACTCTTGCCCTTTATCATCGCCATGATATTGTTTGTGCCAATTTCTCAATTGTTGTGCTACTTCCGGATTTATATTACCCTTTTCATCCAAAAAATCAATACCTTCATAAAGATTAATAATGATATGAAAAAGCAACTCAATACCTGTGCCATTTCGACAGACAGTTGGTACCATTGGTATACCAAACAATTGACCGAGTAAACGATAATCAAGTTTATTACCACTTTGCTCTAGTTCATCGTACATATTCAGAGCAACCACCATACGGAGGTTCATATCAATGAGCTGGGTAGTAAGATAAAGATTGCGTTCCAAATTTGACGCATCGACCACATTTACAATTATATCAGGCGTCTTTTCAATGATTTGTTTTCGTACATACAGTTCTTCCGGGCTGTATGCCGAAAGTGAATAAGTACCTGGAAGATCAACAATACAAAAATGGTACCCTTCAAAATCAAAGTAACCATCTTTGGCATCAACGGTCACACCACTATAGTTTCCCACATGTTCGTGTGCCCCAGACGCAATATTAAAGAGAGAAGTCTTACCACAATTAGGATTGCCAACCAACGCTACATTAATAGTGCGGCGTTTTTTTAAGGCCAGTTCTTTCAGTTCTTCATCAGTCAGCGTTTCGTCTTCATCTATCAGACCATTTGAATGAGGCAAACCGATGCCTTCTTGCTCGGCTTCCAATCGTTTCGCTTCTTCTTCGCTGATAATTTCAATCATCTCCGCCTCTTCATGCCGCAAAGAAATCTCATAACCCATAATACGATATTTCACCGGATCTCTCAACGGAGCATTCAACAGCACTTCAACAATTTTCCCCTTTATAAACCCCATTTCAACGATGCGCTTACGGAAACCGCCATGACCTAAAACCTTTACAACGACTCCCTTCTCACCTGTTTTCAATTCTGATAAACGCATATATCTCTTATTTTTTATTACTTTATCTATGTTTCTCGAAACAAAGGTAATGATAAGCTGAATATCGCACAACTATTTAGACAGTATTTAAATAACAATACTCAATAGTAGGTACTCAGAAACAAATGAATTAACATAATTAAGAATCAAATAATAACAAATTCCTTTGCACTCACTATTATCAAAAAAAGACAAGCAATATATTCAAATAAAACATTTTGCCACTACAACAAAAAGAAATAACAAGCACGATTCATCTTTAACAAACAACTTACTCTACATTACATTGCAAGATTTTTTTCTTTTTTCATTATCTTTACCGCCTCAAAAGGGTTTGAATATCCATTAATCCTATCATCCTCATGCGGTATATATCACTTCATCGAGTAAACGATAGGCTTAAGATAGGCATATAATTAAAACAAATTAAGATGAACAATACGATTCAAAAGAATTCTTTTTATGCGTGGATTCTTGCCGCACGTCCTAAAACATTAACAGGCGCTATTATTCCAGTTTTAATGGGAAGTGCCTTAGCATTATTAGATCAAAAGTTTTCCTGGATCCCTGCTTTAGTTTGTCTATTCTTCGCAGGCTTGATGCAGATTGCCGCCAACTTTATCAACGACTTGTACGATTATCTAAAAGGAAGTGACCGCGAAGACAGACTCGGTCCGGAAAGAGCCTGTGCTCAAGGTTGGATATCACCTTATGCCATGAAATGGGGCATAGCTATCACGATAGCTTTTGCAGGGATTATCGGTTTGATCTTGATCTATTATGGCGGTTGGAATATGATATGGATCGGTATTGCAAGTATTATATTCGCTTTCCTCTATACCATATGCCTCTCTTACTATGGCTTCGGCGACATCATGGTTATTGTATTTTTCGGATTAACTGCAGTAGGGGGAACATATTATGTACAAGCATTGCAATGGACAACCCATACGACATTGACAGCGCTCGCATGCGGATTGGTCATTGAGACACTTTTGATAGTAAATAACTACCGAGACTACGAAGCCGATAAAGAGAGTCACAAAAAAACATTGATCGTACGCTTTGGAAAAAGGTTTGGAGAAATTTTATATTTATCATCGGGTTGGAGTGCAACAATGTTAATGATGCTAATGCTTTATCAAACACAATATAGCATCGGGTCTTTGGGAATAAAGGTACCTTCTATCAGAATATACTGGTTTACCGCTTTACTTCCTATAATATATCTCATTCCACATTACCTTACATGGAAAAGCATGATAACTATAGGCACAGGTAAAAAATTAAATAGCATATTGGGGAAGACATCCCGCAATATGCTATTGTTCGGTTTATTATCGGCAATGGGTATGATACTCGACTACCTATTCCCGTACATTCTATCGTAATATTTTTGATAATCGCCACTGGTTACCTCTTCGACCCATTTTTGATTGTTGAGGTTCCATTCAATAGTCTTCACAATCCCCACTTCAAATGTAGTCTCGGGATACCATCCAAGTTCGGCTTTAATTTTTGAGGGGTCTATGGCATAACGTTGATCGTGCCCCAAACGGTCTTTAACAAATGTAATTAGATCGTCATTAATCCAATCAATAGATATGGACCCATCAGCATTCTTCACCTGCTTCTTCAACATATTACGATAAAGCAGATGTTCCTCCATCAAACGATGAATAGTAGCAATTGTCAATTTAACTATTTGCAAGTTGGTTCGTTCGTTGTGCCCTCCTACATTATAGATTTCTCCATCGCGTCCTTTTGTAACAACCAAATCAATCGCTTTGCAATGGTCTTCTACATAAAGCCAATCGCGAACATTACTACCATTACCGTATACGGGAAGCTGCTTACCGGCAAGTATATTTTTAATAATTAGCGGTATAAGCTTTTCAGGAAAATGATACGGACCATAATTATTAGAACAACGAGTAACGGATACCGGCATTTTATAGGTATCCCGATAAGCCATCACCACGAGATCGGCACTTGTTTTAGAGGCACTATAAGGACTATGCGGTTGAAGTGGTGTATCTTCTGTAAAATACCCTTCAACGCCCAATGAGCCATAAACCTCGTCGGTAGATACCTGATGGAAACGCACGCCACGTTGCCACGTAGGATAACCAGTCTCATCTTTGCCTTTGGTCCATGCCCGACGTGCTACTTCGAGCAAATTTTGAGTACCCAAAATATTAGTCTGCAAGAAAAGCTGTGGATTCTCAATACTGCGATCTACATGACTTTCGGCTGCAAAGTTCACTACATAATCAAAACGATAAGTAGCAAACAGACGCCCAACAAGTTCCGCATCACCGATATCACCACGGACAAAAATACAGCGTTCGTTATCAATGTCATCGGCTATCGTCCCCAAATTGCCAGCATAAGTCAACGCATCAAGTACAACGACCTTAATATCATCGTGGATATTCAATATATATTTCAGATAGTTTGAACCAATAAATCCAGCAGCACCGGTCACAAGATAAGTTTTCATATTATATTATTTAGTGTACTAAATCGAGCAAATATTTGCCATACTCTGTCTTCTGAAGACTTTCGCCCAATTGCCGAAGTTGGACATCATCTATCCATCCATTACGCCAAGCAATTTCTTCGATACAACTGACATAAAATCCTTGACGATTCTGAATAGTAGCTACGAAGTTGGAAGCCTCGAGCAAACTATCGCAGTTTCCTGTATCGAGCCATGCAAAACCACGCCCGAAAAGCTCGACTTTCAGTGAGCCTTCATCAAGATAAAGCTTATTCAAATCGGTTATTTCGTACTCTCCTCGCACCGAAGGTTTGAGTGAGGCAGCTTTTTCGACAACTGTCGAATCATAAAAATAAAGTCCCGGTACAGCATAATTACTTTTCGGCTGTACTGGTTTTTCTTCAAGTGAAAGGACTTTCCCTTCGGCATCGAATTCAACAACGCCATAAGCTCGAGGGTCTTTGACATAATATCCAAAGATACAAGCCCCCTGCTTCAAAGCAGAAGCTCTATGCAACATTTCGGAGAAGCCTTGCCCATAAAACATATTATCACCCAAAATAAGACATCCTGATTCGCCATGCAAGAATTCGGCGCCAAGAACAAAAGCTTGGGCCAAGCCATTGGGTTTCTCTTGTATCTTATAAGTGAAATTCATTCCCAACTTCTCTCCGCTACCGAAGAGTTGTTCAAACATCGGTAAATCTCGCTGCGTTGAAATAATCAGCACATCACGAATACCGGCAAGCATCAAAGTCGAAAGTGGATAGTATATCATCTGTTTGTCATAAACAGGCATTATCTGTTTCGATATTGCTTTAGACAAAGGATAAAGACGGGTTGCACTTCCACCTGCCAAAATAATACCTTTCATATATTCACTTTTTTCATTCTGCAAATTAAATTAATTTGAACGACGTAACAAAATAATCAGTAAGAAAACTAAGAAAGTCACACAAAAGTTCCAGAAAACGGGAGAAAGTCTTTATCTTTGTACCAAAGTAATGAATACAATTCAATGATTTCTTTTTTCAAAACCCCTTTAAAGAGCGTCATTGCCGTAGAGAGCGATCACGCATTTTCTTCAGAAGAAATAAATAAGCTTTGCTGGCTATTCAGCGAGGCTCAAGTCGAGAACGAGGAAAACCTTCATGGTTATTTCGTCGGGCCACGCCGAGAGATGATTACTCCGTGGAGTACGAATGCCGTCGAAATTACTCAAAATATGGGTCTCGACGGCATTGTTCGTATAGAAGAGTATTTTCCGGTAAAAGACGAGAACTGTGAGTTTGACCCGATGTTACAACGCATGTATAAGGGACTTGACCAGAAAGTATTTTCTTTCGATCACAAGCCCGAACCCATCGTTCACATCGAAGATCTCGAAAAATACAACGAAGAAGAAGGGTTGGCTCTTTCGCCCGAAGAAATTAATTACCTCAAACAAGTAGAAAAAGATTGTGGACGCCCCCTCACCGATTCAGAGGTCTTTGGTTTTGCACAAATCAATTCGGAACATTGTCGCCACAAAATTTTTGGAGGTATTTTTGTTATTGACGGTGAAGAGAAACCTTCATCTCTTTTCCAGCTCATCAAAAATACGACAAAAGAGAATCCCAATTATATAGTCTCTGCATATAAAGATAATGTAGCGTTTGCCGAGGGACCCAAAATTGAGCAATTCGCTCCGGAAGACCATTCGAAACCAGACTTCTTCAAAATAAAAGACATTGATAGCGTCATTTCTTATAAGGCCGAAACGCACAACTTCCCAACAACCGTTGAGCCATTCAATGGAGCTTCAACCGGTACGGGAGGGGAGATTCGCGATCGTATGGCTGGAGGTAAAGGTTCTTGGCCTATTGCAGGCACAGCAGTATATATGACATCTTATCCACGTACAGACGGTGAACGCGAATGGGAAAAAGCGCTTCCAGTTCGCAAATGGTTATATCAAACGCCACAACAAATACTGACCAAAGCTTCAAATGGAGCCAGCGACTTCGGCAATAAGTTTGGACAACCGCTGATCTGCGGTTCGCTACTGACTTTCGAGCACGAAGAAAACGGCGAAAAATATGGCTACGACAAAGTCATTATGTTGGCAGGGGGTATAGGTTATGGTGCCAAACGCGACTTCAAAAAGGGAACTGCCCAAAAAGGAAATAAAATAGTACTGATCGGAGGCGACAATTATCGCATCGGATTAGGAGGAGGTTCGGTATCTTCGGTAGATACAGGACGCTATAGCACAGGAATTGAACTAAATGCCGTGCAACGTGCCAATGCAGAAATGCAAAAAAGAGACTATAATGTTGTCCGTGCCCTCTGCGAAGAAGAGACGAATCCAATTGTTTCAATTCACGATCATGGTGCAGCAGGTCACGTCAACTGCTTCTCAGAACTTGTTGACGAATGTGGTGGCAACATCGAAATAGACAAACTTCCCGTTGGGGACAAGACATTGTCTATTAAAGAGATCATTGCTAACGAATCGCAAGAGCGAATGGGATTACTCATTGACGAAAGATCTCTCGAACACGTGAAAAAGGTGGCTGAAAGAGAACGTGCCCCGATGTACGTTGTTGGTGAAGCGACTGGCGAACAGCGTTTTTCGTTCACAATGCCAGACGGTACGAAGCCATACGACCTGAGTCTGGAGCAAATGTTCGGTTCATCTCCCAAGACTTATATGGTGGACAAAACAAAAGACCGACATTATACGATGCCGGAATATGATACGAAAACAATAAATGATTATCTCAATAAGGTGCTGCAACTTGAAGCCGTGGCATGTAAGGATTGGTTGACTAATAAAGTAGACCGCTCCGTAACAGGTAAAGTAGCGCGTCAACAAACGCAAGGTGCTTTTCAATTGCCATTGAGCGACTGTGGTGTCGTAGCTCTCGACTATACAGGAACGAAAGGTATTGCTACCGCTCTCGGTCATGCTCCGCAAGCCGGACTTGCCGATCCCCAAGCGGGTTCTATCCTTTCTGTCAGCGAATCGTTATTGAATATCATAGGCGCTTCACTCAGCGATGGACTAAAGAGTATTTCGCTCTCGGCCAACTGGATGTGGCCATGCCGCTCGCAAGAAGGAGAAGATGCCCGACTCTATGAAGCAGTCGAAGCATTGAGTGAATTCTGCATCCAATTAGGTGTAAATGTTCCGACAGGGAAAGATTCTCTGTCTCTGACTCAAGTTTACCCTAACGGCGAGAAAGTAATTTCTCCGGGCACGGTCATCGTATCGGCAGGTAGCGAAGTAGATGACGTCAAGAAGACTGTATCACCCGTAATGGTTAACGACAAAGAATCAAACTTCTTCCACATCGATTTCAGCTTCGATAACTTAAAACTCGGAGGCTCTGCTTTCGCTCAATCTTTGGGATATGTAGGCAGCGAAGTTCCTACGGTGAAAGATTCAGATTATTTTGTCGATGCTTTCAATGCGATACAAGAGTTGGTTCACGAGGGATTGATTATGGCAATGCACGATATATCTGCTGGAGGTCTCATTACCACATTGTTGGAAATGTGCTTTGCCAATGAGAATGGTGGTATGAACATTAAACTGGACAAAATTCAGGAATCTGACTTAGTTAAGATTCTCTTTGCCGAGAATCCGGGACTTGTGATTCAGGTGAGCGATAAGAATCAGTCCCATGTAAAAAAGATGCTCGAAGAAGCTGGCGTCGGTTTTATCAAGATAGGCTATCCATGCGAAGAGCGCAATCTGGTTATCGAAAAAGAAGAGGCGACACATATCTTCGAGATTGATACACTACGCGACGTTTGGTATAAATCATCCTATCTGCTCGACCGTAAACAATCGATAAACGGATGCGCCGATAAGCGTTATGAGAATTACAAGTCGCAACCTCTCAAATTCAAATTCAATTATAATTTCACAGGCAAGTTGTCACAGTATCAATTAGATGCTGCCCGTCGTCAACCGACAGGTGTACGTGCAGCTATTATCCGCGAAAAAGGCACAAATGGCGAACGAGAAATGGCGTGGTCGCTCTACTTGGCAGGCTTTGATGTGAAAGATGTAACGATGACCGATTTAATTAGCGGACGCGAAACGCTTTCCGATGTCAATATGATTGTCTACTGCGGTGGCTTCTCTAATTCTGATGTATTAGGATCGGCCAAAGGATGGGCCGGCGGCTTCCTTTATAACGAGAAAGCCAATGAAGCCCTAAAGAATTTCTACGCACGCAAAGATACGTTATCATTAGGTATTTGCAATGGTTGCCAACTAATGATGGAATTAGGATTGATTACCCCGAATGACGAGAATAAAGGAAAAATGCTCCACAACGATTCTCATAAATTTGAGTCATCGTTCTTGGGTCTTACCATACAAGAGAGCAACAGCGTAATGTTCGATTCGCTCAAAGGCAACAAGCTTGGCATTTGGGTAGCTCATGGAGAAGGTAAGTTCTCTCTTCCCTATGAAGAAAAGCACTACAATATTGTAGCAAAATACAGCTACGATGAATATCCCGGCAATCCTAATGGTTCAGACTATAGTATTGCAGCATTGGCAAGTGCCGACGGGCGCCATGTAGCTATGATGCCTCACCTCGAACGTGCCATCTATCCTTGGCAATGGGGTTGCTATCCTGCCGACAGAAAAGAAAAAGATCAAGTGACTCCTTGGTTGGAGGCTTTCGTTAATGCCCGTCATTGGATAGAGAAGAATAAATAAAATCGATGAAAATCGAAAGATTAATCAATGCACCGGTGTCGTCCAATTGCTATATCATATCGGACGGCAGCGGTGCTATTGTTATCGATGCAGGAACAGCCGACAGCGAAGAGCTACTGAATTATATCCAATCAAGAGACTTAAAGATCGATTTTATTCTACTAACTCACGAGCACTTTGACCATTGTGCCGGAGTCAATGCTATACACAAGCAAACAAATGCCCCACTATACTGTAGCGAAAAGTGCAACGAACTAATTCAGCATTCGCGAGGAAACTATTCGGCATACTGGACAGAAGGTAAACCATTCGAGGTGGCGCCGGCAGATAAAATAATTGAAGACGGAGAACAACTCAACTGGAGAGGCCACTCTATCTATTTCTACTTAACTCTAGGACACAGTCTTGGCTCTACAACCATTCGCATTGATAATGAAGCTCTCTTTACGGGAGACAACTATGTGCCAAACATCCGTACCTATACCAATCTGAGTGGAGGCTCTAAAGAAGACCTACGAAAGACTCTCGCCTTCTACTCCTTATTCATAAAATATCCTTCAATGATAGTATATCCCGGGCATCTTAAACCTCTAACTATCTCTCACGCTCACTTTTTTGAATCACTCAGAGGATACTCTGAACAACAAATGAAAAAAGTGGCAGAGCAGCTGAAAATAAAAGAAGACTAGCCCCGCATCCAAAGATTGTTGAGATACGGCAACATAATTCCTCGCCAATCTATAAAACAAAAGCGACCAAAGAACATACATCCATACATCATGTATCAAAGGATGCAACATTCTTTCGTTTTCAAAACTGCGAAATGATCACATGATCATTTCGTCCTTATGTTTTTTCCGACTCACGGGCGTGAGTCGGAAAAAACATAAGGACGAAACTTGCGACTCACGCCCGTGAGTCGCAAGGTCTATAAATAGATAATTGAAAATACCTCCATAAGTAATGACAACAACACTTGGTCATTTTCTTTAAAAGATAGTTAGTATATCTGAAAAAAGTCTTGCGACTCCAAAATATGATACAAGATACGCTCCGCAGAGAAAGACAACATTCAATAGATCTCTAGTCTCGATGAGTCGACCGGACCAATTCCTCGTTTAAGAATCCATTGATTGCCGAAAGACTTTTCCACGTCATTTTGCTAGAATTTAGTTTGGATATTTTCCACTGTTCAACATATTTATTGAGATTGTATATTGTAAGAAGTCTTCCATCTTTGCTCACAATATAAATACAACTGTCTTTCTTTGATTCTGTATCCAAAAAGCTATTGTAATACACAATACATACATTGTCTGGCTTAAATAAATACCATTTAGGACAATCTATAGGAATATTGGGATCATTATTAACTACACCCCATTCTCCAGCCAATTGATCAATATCTACGTTATCATCATTGCTGCAAGCTGTCATAAAAAACACAAGCAACAAAAAAAGTGTTCTACACAGAGTTTTTGTTTTCATCATATCAATTATGTTTATTAGTGTCTTTATATTATTAAATACAAACAATAGCTTAATACTGCATAAGCAAAAGAAGGAAACAGAAATATATTTTATTTCTTCATAATATTGAGAAAAAGAAGAAATATAATAAATCTTAAATCGTTATGAAATACAAATTGGAGAATAACAACTTTCAAAAAAAAACGTACCTTTACGGCACGTTTTTTTCATAGAGATTTAGATTTAAAGTTAATTTTAGAAGAGAGATTGTCGAGAGACACACTCTCTTTTTTATATTATCGGCCAGACGCACATTCTAATATTCAATACAGAGCAACAGATCTATTTAATTCACTAGCAACTAATTGATCACCAGATTTGCTTATTCCACGAAAATCTATCATAGCATCCCTCTTTCTTTCATATCACATACTTATACAAAATGCCGAATTACCTCTTTCACGTTTGCTATTTCTTTAATCAAAATTTATAAAATAAGAAAAAAGAATGAGTCATACACAAAGCTGTTTCAGCGTTAGAAAAGAGACTTTCTAAAGCTTCGGATTTTTCACAAAGTCCGAAGCTTTTGTACAAAATGTAATACACAAACACATTATTATATTGACTAACAACAAAAAATCTTCTACTCAAGCTCTTCAATGATTTTCTTTACACTTTCGGGCTGTAACCGCCCATACACTTTCTCTCCAACCATTACGACAGGAGCCAATCCACAAGCACCAACACATCGCAAACAATCAAGTGAAAATTTGCCATCAGGAGTTGTTTCACCAACATCAATCCCCAACACACGTTTAAACTCTTCCAGCAATTTTTCTGAGCCACGAACATAACAAGCGGTTCCCAAACAAACAGAAATAGGATGTTTCCCTTTAGGAGACATTGTAAAAAAAGTATAGAATGTAACAACTCCATATACTTTTGAAACTGGAATATTCAGCTTACGCGCAATAACACGTTGCACATCTTCAGGAAGGTACCCCAACAAATGCTGAGTTTCATGAAGTATATTTATTAATTCGCCTGGATCATTTCCATATTTATCGCAAATGGATTTAACTTGAGCTATAACCGTACATGCAATTTTTATATCTGCCATAATACTTATTCTATTGAAATTAATCTATAGACTTATTAAAATAATGAGTATGCAGCAAAGCATGAGCTTTCTGGCTAAGAGGTTTGCTGAGATATTCTTCATACAAACTCTGAATAAAGGGATTCTCATGAGATTTCCGCAAAGGCTTACTGGCATCTTCTCTATACAAGGCACGTTGACGGGCATAAATAATATCAACATCACCATGATGTAGGGGTTGACCGCCACCACCAATGCATCCACCCGGACAGGCCATTATCTCTATCACATGGTAATCGTTAATGCCAAGTCGTATATCATTAAGCAGGTGACGAGCATTTCCCAGACCATGGGCAATACCTACTTTCAAATCAAAGCCATTTAAATCGATCGTTGCACGACGAATACCTTCCAATCCTCTCACCTGCTGAAAATCTACCTTATTCAATTTCGAACCGGTATATATTTCATAAACGGAACGGAGGGCGGCTTCCATTACTCCACCGGTAGTACCAAAAATAACGCCAGCCCCTGTAGAATCGCCCAAAGGTTGATCAAAATCACTATCCGGCAATAAGCGGAATCCGATATTAGCCCGTTTAATTAATGTTGCCAGCTCTCGAGTAGATATAGAATAATCCACATCAGGATTACCTTTCACTTTAAATTCGTCACGATCACATTCATATTTCTTTGCCAAACAAGGCATAACAGATACAACAACTATTTTCTCACGAGGAATACCTACCTTCTCGGCCCAATAAGATTTAGCAATCGAACCAAACATTTGTTGCGGAGAACGCGCTGTTGAAGGGATGTCTAACAAATCGGGAAATTGATGTTCAAAGAAGTTCACCCACGCAGGGCAACAAGAGGTTAAAATAGGCAAGCACACAGAACGATCTCCATCCAAATATCGCGTCAAACGGTCGAGTAATTCAGCCCCTTCTTCCATGATAGTAAGATCAGCAGCGAAATCTGTATCAAAAACATAATCAAAACCTAATTCACGAAGTGCATAAACCATCTTGCCGGTAACTATCGTTCCAGCCGGATAACCGAATTCTTCGCCCAACGCCACCCGAACAGCCGGTGCCGTCTGAACAATAACGACCTTATCCGGATCGGCCAAATCGTCTATCAGTTTATTAGTATTATCACGCTCTGTGAGCGCACCGACAGGACAAACAGCGACACACTGACCGCAATAAGTACACTCACTTTCGCTTAAATTCTTATCGAAAGCGGGAGCAATAGTTGTGTTGAAACCACGACGAACGGCTCCAAGAGCACCTACTGTCTGGACATCATTACAAACAGTTTCACACCGACGGCAGAAGATGCATTTATCCATGTTACGAACAATAGAGGCAGTTACTTCTCTCTTTCTTAAAGAGAGCTCACCACCAGCAAAAGGCATCTCACAAATATTAAAACGTTTTGCCAGACTTTGCAACTCACAATCACCGGATTTGGGACAAGTAAGGCATTCGTTAGGATGATCCGAAAAGATTAATTCGGCAACAACCTTGCGAGCATTCATTACTCTAAGATTACTAGTATGTACCACCATACCGTCCATACATTTGGTAGCACAAGAAGGAGCCAAATTACGTCTGCCTTCCACTTCAACAACACAAATCCGACATGACGCAGGGTGATTGTTGATGCACATACCTTTCAAATCAATATGGCAAAGAGTAGGTATATTGATACCTATTTCTTGAGCAGCTTCAAGAATAGTGGTTCCATCCGGAACTGTAATTGAATGATTGTCTATTCGTAATGTAACTTTTTTCTGTTCCATAGTTTTTTCTGATTAACATACAGAGATTGCTTTGAATTTACAATGCGACATACACATTCCACACTTTATACATTTTTCAGGAAGTATGGTATGAGGTTTACGTGGCGTTCCAACAATAGCATCCGCAGGACATTTTTTTGCACACAAATGGCAACCTATACAAAGTTCTGGATTAATATGATAAGTAAGAAGAGATTTACATTGCTTGGCACGACATTTTTTATCGTACACATGCTCCAAATACTCGTCATAAAAATTATCCAACGTAGAAAGCACTGGATTCGGAGAAGTCTGTCCCAAGCCACATAAAGCCGTATCTTTTATAACTTTTCCCAATGTCTGCAAAGTCTGTATATCCTTTTCTGTACCGTTACCTTGAGTTATCTTATTCAAGATTTCAAGCAAACGTTTATTGCCTATGCGACAAGGGGTACATTTGCCACATGATTCACCAACCGTAAAATCAAGATAAAAACGAGCTACAGAAACCATACAGTCATCTTCGTCCATTACAATCATACCACCCGACCCCATCATCGAACCTACCTTAATCAAGTTATCAAAATCAATGGGCGTATCCAAATGCTTCTCTGTCAGACATCCTCCAGAAGGACCACCGGTCTGAACAGCCTTAAATTTCTTACCATCCTTTATCCCTCCTCCTATTTCATATATCACTTCACGCAATGTTGTTCCCATAGGAACTTCAATCAGTCCTACATTATTAATCTTACCTGCAAGAGCAAACACCTTAGTACCTTTAGATTTCTCAGAACCAATAGAAGCAAACCATTCTGCTCCTTTATTAATGATAATAGGTATGTTGGCAAAAGTTTCCACATTATTCACATTCGTAGGCTTTCCCTTATAACCCGACTCGGCAGGGAAAAGAGGTTTTAAAGTAGGTTCACCACGTTTGCCCTCCATTGAGTGAATAAGAGCTGTTTCTTCACCACAGACGAAAGCCCCCGCACCATAACGAATATTGATATCAAAACCAAAATTGGTCCCGAGAATATGTTCACCCAAAAATCCATATTCACGAGCCTGTTTAATGGCTACTTGCAAACGACGTACAGCCAAAGGATATTCAGCACGAATATATACCAAACCTTGAGAAGCACCGATCGAATATCCGCAAATAGTCATTGCTTCTACAATGGAGTGAGGATCACCTTCCATAATCGAACGATCCATAAAAGCACCAGGATCACCTTCGTCCGCATTACATACCACATATTTCATATCTGCTTTTTGACGAGCTGTCAACTCCCATTTAACACCAGTAGGAAAACCTCCACCACCACGTCCACGCAAACCGGATTTCTTAATAATATCAATCACATCGGCCGGTTTACGTTTTAATAAACAGTCTGCTAATGCAGAATAGCCATACCGCGCTATATATTCTTCTATATTTTCAGGATCAATAAAACCGCAATTACGCAAAGCAATACGTTTCTGTTTACGATAAAAATCCATATGCTTCGAATCACTAACGGATTTTTCCGTCTTAGGATCAACATATAATAAACGTTCAATTCGTTTCCCAGCAATAATATGTTCTTTGACAATTTCTTCTACATCTTCCAGAGTTACTTGAATATAGAAAGTATTATCGGGAATAATTTTCACTATAGGGCCTTTTTCACAAAAACCGAAACAACCGGTAGTGATGACATCAACCTTATCGGCAATGCCAGCATCATTAATACATTTTTTAAGATTATCAGCTATAAGATGACTCGAAGAAGCCTTACAACCAGTACCTCCACAAATAAGAATTTGCAAATGTTTGGTGCCACACGCCAAGCCGCAGCTTTTCTCCGCCACAACTTTATTGCTCACTTCGCGCAAACAAAGTGCACTTTTCGCACTTTCTCTAATCTTTTCAAGATCTTCTATGGATAGAATTTTCATAGTAATATCTAAGTGTTGACGGACAAAGATACAAATTAAGCTAATTAAGAACCAAGAGAAAATAAATAAAAGAATAATAAATATCAGCAAATTATACTAGATATAACAAACAGGAAGTTTAAGATACAAATAAGTGACAAACTATTATTTCTTTATAGATTAGCAGTTACGGATTATAAATAACTATGGTTTTACTTGTGAACCGAGATACGATACGAAGAAGGAGGTAAAAGAAGAGGAGAACAGACAAAAGACGGAGACCTTGATTTTACCGGTGAGCCAAAAGAGGATACAGAAAAGAAGGATGATGATAAAGAGGAATATAAAATGATAAGGATAAAGAAGATGGATATAATGAAAAGGAGGAAGAGGATGAAAGTCTAAATAGCCTAAAAAGAAGGAAAGGGCTCCGGCAGCCTGATCGGCATTACCGGAACCCTTCCTCTTAAAACGGCGGCGACCTACTCTCCCACTTTGCGGGCAGTACCATCGGCGTAGCGGGGCTTAACT
>JAAYUD010000088.1 GCA_012517855.1 Bacteroidales bacterium | reverse complement strand
TCTTGTACACGAATCTTCAAAAGCTGCTTATATCACTCATTCTCAGTGCACTTTTGTAAAGATCATAATTCATTGATTCTCAGAGAGAAGATGCACTTTTCAGGTCCCGTTTTGCTATCGAATCTCAATATCTATCTGATATACAGCCGATAACCATGACGGTAATGGATTCTAAAACTATTATAGAAAACATCGAAATGATTCATACCGGTACGAGCTCTTTTTAAGTCGTCAGTGGGATAAGATTATTTCAACAAATCAGTATCGTATTTATCTTTCTAAAACGACATAAGGACCTAAATTTGTTGACGTCCATACGTTTTCTGAAAAACTTAAGGACGTCACCGAAAAAAGGAACATACGACAACTTTGCAAAAAATCAACCGTATGTCGTAGCCGTAACTAACGGATGTTGTTGAAGAAACTAACGTTACTTACAGTGATAACTTCCGTTAGTTACCGCAGAAACTTCCGTTAGTTATTGCTGCGACATACGTCTGTTTTTTCTTGGAGATAAATCGAAATGCTGATTTGCTTTTATATTGTTGGCGTTTTGCGGATAATATCTTAATTTTGAAGCGTATCAACCAATTAATTATTTTGCATATGAAAATGAATTTCCTGTTTAAGGCTGCGATGCCTATAGTGTTGTCTCTTTTTTGCTTATCGGCAATGGGGCAGGAAGCGAATGACGAAAGTCAATATACGGCAGATCTATTGAAAGTGGGAACCGTAGCTCCAAACTTTGTGTTGAAAACTTCTAAAGAGAAAGTTGTAAATCTGAAATCTTATAAAGGTAAATATGTTGTATTGGACTTTTGGGCTTCTTGGTGTCCCGATTGTAGAGCAGATGCCCCCAATATGGTCAAAGCCTACAATCAATATAAAGATAAAGGTGTAGCTTTTATCGGAATCTCTTTTGATACTGATAAAACAGCTTGGGGAAATGCTATCAATAAATATGGCATTGAGTATCCACAAGTCAGCGAATTAAAGAAATGGAAGGAAACATCCATATCGGCAGCGTATCATATCAAGTGGATACCGAGCATGTACCTTTTAGATCGTAAGGGAAAGGTTGTTTTTGCAACAGTAAATTCTGCACGGTTGGTTGAAAAACTAGAAGAAATAATCAAATAGTTTTTTTCTATATATAATAAGGTATAGAAGTAGATATAAAAAAGAGGCGGATAAAATCTTTTATCCGCCTCTTTTTTATATAATAAAATTCAGATTATTTTTCTTTGTATTCGTCAGGTGAGAATTGATAAGTGTCATCGAAGAAACTTGATGAACCGCTACCTCCTGTTGTTACAAATCCAAGATTTCCTGCTTTATTGGTGAAGTATACGGAATTGATACGGGTAGAACCGGCGAAGTCGGTTACATCACCGTCGTTGTTGCTCCATAAGTCTGTAGTAGGATCATAAATCCAATAGTTACTACGATAACTGCCCGATGCTGCTGCACCTAGACCGATATAACCTTTACCATTTAATGCGAATGCTATACCGCCGTATCGTACAATGCTTGTATAATCGTCGTTGAAGCTCTTGTCTGTACCTTCTACCAAGTCGTCATCATTGGTAATGTAACGAAGACGTGTCCAAGTTGTTCCATCGAACTTCCACATGTCTTTGCAATCGCTGTTGTTATTTTTTCCTCCTACGATATAGGCTACTTTGTTGATAACAAAAGCCATACCCATAGCACGTTTCGAACCTCCGTAGCCTTCTATTTTGGTCCAATGACTACCGTCTGCTTGATTAGGATCGTATCTATAGAAATCTTTCAAGCTACCGTCGTCGTTGTAACCACAACCTACATAAGCATAATTATCGATTGTGAATGATAATGCACCGTAACGGATATCTCCGGGGAAATCATC
Organism: Bacteroidales bacterium; assembly: GCA_012517855.1. Taxonomy (GTDB): domain Bacteria; phylum Bacteroidota; class Bacteroidia; order Bacteroidales; family Bacteroidaceae; genus JAAYUD01. The sequence goes on along the minus strand of JAAYUD010000088.1, from coordinate 124,638 downwards.
TACTCTTCTCCAAGAATTGGAAGACGGAGTATATTCCCATGTATCATTAAGGGGGTTGACACCGTCGTAACCACAAGTAATGTATCCTTTACCGCCAACGGCAAATCCTGTAGCAAGTTCGCGAGGACTTGGCATAGTGGCTGTAGAGGTCTCGCTGAAGAGTTCCGTGAAGAAGTCTTTATTTATATCGTAACTGTACATGCTCTTGAAACGTTGGTTCTTGCCGTTACCACCGCCGAAAATATATCCCATATCTTCAATGGTGAAGAACGCTGCGCCGGCACGGGATTTGCCATCGAAATCGGAGCGCTGATGCCAATAGCCCAATGTGTATTCAGTACTACTTGTGCAAGCCGTTGACAACAGCACTAATAACGAGAGCAGCATGTAGTTTGTGCTCTTTCGGAGATTCATTACTTTCATTTTTTATTCTTTTATCGTTAATATCTTTTTATAATTGAGCCACAAATATAGATAATTAGGTAATGCAAACAAAAAAACAAACGACAAAAAAGCTAAATAGATCGACTAAAAAAAATGAAGACTATAAAATTAGCTAATTTGTCTATAGTTTTTTGAGAAAGACGAATAAAATTTGTTTCTTTGCAAATCTTTTTAGTGCGACTCAATTTTAATAATTAAAGAATGAGAAAACTAATTTATATATTTGCTTTTGTATTAGCCGCAAGTAGTGTGTTATTTTCTTCGTGCCGAGATGAAGATAGTACGGTAGGTAAAAAATGGTTCGATAGCAAATTTAATAACATCCAGACAGACACCTGTACTGTATTGCTTTCGACGGCCTTGAGTGATTCTTTAGCGACTTCGTCCGATACGGTGTGTCAAATAGGACATTATAAGGATGCTACGAGAGGTGATATAACTACTTCATTTTATACCGAGTATAATCTGGCGTCGAATGCAGTTAATAACGATAACCGATATCGATTTGACTCTATAACGGTTCGGCTTTGGGCCTCGGGTGATTATGTGGGTGATACATTGGCTGGTCCTCAACAAATAGCAGTTCATAAGTTGACACAAAATGTAGAGATGGACGATAAAGGATATTTGTATAATAAATCATCTGTGAATTATCAGCCGACTCCAATTACAACTATCAACTTTACTCCACATCCGGGACAGCGTAAAAAGGATATAGAAGTAAGATTGCCCGATGCCCTTGGCCAAGAATGGTTCGATATGATGCGGAATGATGAACTTCACTTTAGGCAGCAAACTTATTTTCGTGATTACTTCAAGGGATTTGCTTTCTTGCCGACATCAAGTGGCATGTTGAATGGCTTTCAGGTAAATGACTCTAGTTTTGTTGTCGCCATGTATTATCATGATATAACCAATCAGCCTATTGCGAAGAAGATGGTCTTCACTCCCAATAAAACACAGTCGTTCAATAAAGTCAATTTTGATCGTACCGGTACTCCTTTGGCTACGATGAAACCGGGAATCAATAATGCTATTTCGACTTCTTTAACGGGTAATATAGCTCATTTGCAAGGTCTTACCGGACTATATATTATGATTGACTTCCCATATTTAAATGATTTGATGGCTAGCGGGCAGATGGTGAGTATTGAAAGTGCTGCTTTGCAGTTGTATCCGGTAAAATCTAGTTATGGTGATTCGCAACCGCTACCTTCCAAGTTGCAGTTGTATACTGCTGATAGTAATGGCTCTACCGAAGATGTCGTGTACAATGCTGCCGGAACATCAGTTCAGACCGGTAGTTTGGTGACTGATTACAATACATATCTTAATACTTATTATACGTTTGATATAACGTCCTTCTTACAAGGAATCTTCGGTAAAATAGGTACCAACAAAAAGAAATTGAAATTGATGCTTCCGACTGCACAATTCTTTTCGACCTGCCAAGGAGCTCTCTTTGGTGATAGAAATTTTGCGAATGAAAACAATAAAGTCAAATTGACTATTCTTTATAAAACATATAACGATAAGCAATGAGAAAATTCCTGATCTTAATCCTTATTATATTGCCGTATTGTTCACTCTCTTCCCAAAATACGACAAATTCGCCGACTTCAATGTTCGGTATTGGTGAAATAGCTTATGGGGAAGGCGGGCAATATGCGGGATTTGGAGGAGCAGGTATAGCCTTAAGAGGCGGTACTTTTATTAATTATGCCAATCCTTCGGCTATTACAGCTCTTGACAGTGCACGCTTTATTTTCGATATGGGTGTAAAAGGTGCTTATCGTATCTATCGTCAGACAGGTTCTAATAGTAATTCAGTTGTTGGTAATTTGAACAATATGAGTATCGGGTTTCGCTTGAATCCAAAATTTTATGTTGGAGTTTTCCTTAATCCGGTAACCAGCTGCGGATATGCCGCTACTATTGATCAAGATGTTGTTGGCAGTACTAATGGTTCCAAAGTGGCTTCACTCTTCGAAGGATCGGGGGGATTGTCGAAAATGGGACTTACAGGAGCCGCTTTACTCTTTAAAAACTTTTCTGTTGGCGCTAGTGCGTCCTATGTGGCAGGAACGATAACGCAAGATGAAATACAGAGCACGGCAACTGCCGAACTTGTTTCGAAGAAGCAGTCTTTCTACTTGGATTTAGGTGCGCAGTATCAAATGAATATCGATAAGAAACGTTCGATGTTGATCGGTCTTGTATATGGTTTGACGCAACCATTGCATCAGTCCAATACATTGACGGCTGTTAGTGGTTCTGGTGGAACGGCTGTTACGACTAATCCCGCTCATGGTAAGCGTTACTTGCCCGGATATTATGGTGTCGGTGTTTCGTATATGACAGCCCGTTGGTTGCTTACTGCCGATTATCGTTTTTATGATTGGAGCAAAACAGAAACGAATGAATCATACATTCAATATAAGAATCAGCATTATTTAATGTTCGGTGCCCAACGTGCTTTTGGCAATCTTTATAGGTATCCTGTAAAATTACTATTAGGAGCGGGGATAAACAATTCTTATGTTGTGATCAGTGGTAAGAAAGCAGAAAATTATTATGTGAGTACCGGTCTGAACTTTATGTTTAAAGGAGGCAACACTGTTTCTTTTGGAGTGAAATACAATGACCAGTTCAATAGTGCTAAGAATATGCAAAAAGACCGTGCGCTGTCTTTCTTCCTTAATGTTTCGTTCAACGAACGTGTATGGCATAGTAAGATCCAGTAATCGAATAATTTTGTAATTAACAATATGTTCAATCACTTTTTATCATTAATTTAAAGCTATGAAAAAAGGTTTTGTTTTATCAGCTGTTTTGATGTTGTCTTTGAGTATCTTTGCTCAAAAAGAGGCAACTAAAAATGAAGGCTTTGTCTTTACGACGGTTAAGGCTAATCCGATTACATCTATCAAAAATCAAAGTCATTCTAGCACTTGTTGGGCGTTTTCGAGTCTTGGCTTTTTCGAAAGCGAGTTGCTCCGCCTGAATAAAGGAACTTATGATTTATCTGAAATGTATGTTGTGCATAAAACAATGGAAGATAGGGCAATTAATTATGTCCGTTTACATGGTAGCAGTTCTTTTGCACCTGGTGGAAGTTTTTATGATGTCGTTTATTGTCTTAAAAATTACGGTATAGTACCACAAACGGTAATGCCTGGTATTATGTATGGCGATTCTTTGCACAATCACAGCGAGTTGGATGCAGTAGCGGGAGCCTATGTTGATGCAATTGCAAAAGGTAAGCAAACTAAATTGTCTCCTGTATGGCTCAATGGCTTGTCACAGATCTATGATAACTATTTGGGTAAATGTCCGACAACTTTTACCTATAATGGAAAAACTTATACTCCCAAGACTTTTGAGGAATCTTTAGGATTAAACTTGGATGATTATATTTCTTTGACTTCTTTCACTCATCATCCCTTTTATTCCAAATTTGCTCTTGAAATAGAAGACAATTGGCGCAATGGACAATCGTATAACTTGCCGCTTGATGAGTTTATGAAAGTTATCGATAATGCTGTGGGAAAAGGTTATTGTGTAGCATGGGGAAGTGATGTAAGCGAACCTGGATTTACTCGTGACGGTATTGCTGTTGTTCCTGATGTTAATTCGAAAAATATTGATGGCACTGACATGGCTCGCTGGACGGGGATGAAAACTGCAGACAAACGCAGAGCTATGACTGATAAACCTTATCCTGAAGAGACAATCACACAAGAAAAACGTCAGGAAGGTTTTGACGATTGGGAAACGACAGATGATCATGGTATGCTGATTTATGGTATTGCTAAAGATCAAGATGGTAAAGAATATTATATGGTAAAGAATTCATGGGGTGACAGTGGTAAATACCACGGAACATGGTATGCATCGAAAGCATTTGTTTCTTATAAAACAATTAATATTCTAGTTCACAAAGATGCTATTCCAAAAGATATTGCTAAAAAGTTGGGAATTAAATAAAAGCCCTTTCTTATTTAAACAAATAGGGTCGATAGCATAACACTATCGACCCTATTTGTTTAATTGTAGATCTATTTTGGGGTTATGCTCCTGCCGTTAATATATTCATTAAATTTGTCTTTGTAGTTGTCTCCAATAGGTATATATGTGTTTTTGTCAAAAATAATACGGAGCCGTGAAACTTCTACAATTTTTTGCATATTGACAATATATGATCGGTGTACTCTTAGAAAATGTGATGCAGGTAGCATCTCTTCGAGCTTTTTCATGCTGAGCAGCGAAATGATAGGTTTCGTCTCATTTGCAAGAAATATGCGCACATATTCACTCATCCCTTCGATATATTTTATATCATTGATGGTGATACGAACAATGCGATAATCGCTTTTAACGAAGAGCGAACCATCTGTTTCAATTTGTGGGGTGTTTATCTCTATATTGTCTGTAAGAGTGGGCGTTTGCGCCTGTTTTAAATATTCGTATCGGTGACGTGCTTTTTCGGCAGCTCTGAATAAATCTTGAAAAGAGAAGGGCTTTAACAGATAGTCTACTGCGTCTACTTTGTAGCCGTCTATCGCATACTCAGAATATGCGGTAGTGAAAACGATCAATGGGCTTTCTGGTAGCGAACGTACAAAGTCGAGGCCGTTCAAATCGGGCATGTTGATATCTATGAACATTAAATCTATTTTCTGTTCTGACAAAAGCTGCATCGCCTCGAATGCATCAGAACAAGATTTTATCAATTCTAAAAAGGGTACTCGAGAAATATAAGACGAAACTTGAGTTAATGCCAATGGTTCGTCGTCTACTGCTATACATTTTATCATCGTCTTAATGGGATTATAAGTAAAACGTCAAAAGTGTTTTTTTCTTTGTCATTGTTAATGCTTAATGTAAAGTCACTGCCATAAATAAGATTTAGCCGTTTTTTTACATTGTCGAGTCCAATACCGTGGTGTTTATCTTCCACTTTTTTCCAATTGGAGTTTGAACTATAATAGATGATTTTATTATTTGTCTCGTCTATTTGTAACTTTAATTTGATAAATGAATCTTTTTGATAGCTTATGCCATGTTTAAAGGCGTTTTCTATAAAAGTTATAAATAGCAAAGGCGGCACTTGAACATCCGGGATACTTTCTGGGACATCTATTTCGATGTGTACTTTATTAATGAAACGCAACTTCATCAAAGTTACGTAATTGTCTTGAAATTGCAATTCTTTAGCCAATGAAATCATGGTGTTGTTAGCTTCATAGAGCACATATCGCATTAACTTTGAGAGTTCGATAATACTTGATCTGGCTTTTTCTGTATCAATATCGACCAATGCGTGGATATTATTTAGCGTATTCATGAAAAAATGAGGATTCATTTGATACTTTAGATACTGTAATTCAGTCCTTAATTTTTCTCTTTCCAATTCTTTCATCCGTTCTTCGTCGCGAAACGATTGGAATATTAACCTTATGGCAATATTGAATCCTACCATTAATATCGCAATGAGTGAATATATCAAGGTGAAAAGTATCCTTGGAAAGTTGGGTGGGTTTTTCATCTTGAAATCTTGCCTCATTCTGGGGGAAAGAGTATGGTCAATTTCCTCTTTTTCGTCTTTAGGCATATCTTTGTCTTCCGGCTGTGGCCTATTAGCCCACATTCTGTTGGCGTCCATATTATCTGCTGCATGATCATTGCGGTCGACAGGAAAATCAGGTTGTCGGGAGCCGTTATTTTGATTAAGTGTTTGTGCCGGGCAGGCAGATGTGTTAAAAAGAGGGTTTGAATTGGAAGAAGCATTTTGCATCTCTATCTTTTCTTTCAATCGATTTTCATAAAAATGGTTCTCGTGTCGGCTATGTCGGTTATAGGTGTCGAGTCCACCAATTAATATGAGCACGAGAAAAATATAGTGCAAGTACTTCTTTTGCATGAATAGGTGAGGAAGTAGAATATAGTTGTTGGCTAAAAATAGCACGAAAAAAGGCAAAATTCTCAACCACCCCTTGCCTATCATGTCCCAGCTTAGTAAGTGATTAGTAGAATTTTTCTCAGCCAAAAAATTTCCGAGCATTGGAGTTAAAAACACAATCAACCAAAGTGTCCAATAGATGGACTGCTCCAATATATTTTGTTTGCGGATTTGTTTCATATCCATAGTGTTACAAAAGTAATTACTTTGTTTAAGAAATCAAAGATAAAAGAGAGAAGTAATTACTTAGGTTCTTATTTTTATTGTAGACGTCTTTATTTGCAGTTTTCGGACTTTCCATCAAATTGAACTAATGCTGCCGTTGGGACGAGTATTAATATCAATATAAATAAACTAATCCTTTTTATGTGACATCATCTTATATTGTCATTTTGTTATAAAAATAGTAAATCTGTTTTATCCTAAACAATAAATTAAATGAAACCGGGTAATTTATAGATTAAAATAGGATATACTTCAATATTCTCTTTTTCTAAGGTGAAAAACAAAATGTGCACTCGAATTCACTTCGAATGCACACAGTCAATATATTACTGAAACGGAATTAATGAAACTATTCACCATTGATAAGGCGATAGTTTCTACACATTGACGATAGATAGTCCTTCAATAAGAACAATTTTTCTTGTTCAACATTGCAAAGATCGTTATTCGATATTACAAAATGGCAACAATGATATTACAATCAAGTGTTTACAATCGTTGTTTTACTAGGGCTTTTGTGCAAAGATCCTGTGGGTATCAAGAATCATATAAAATTAATTAATAAAATCGTCTATCTCGATTTGATGTATTACTTTTGCTGTATTATATAACGAAAGTATGAAGCAAAGATTCTATTTATTACTTAAAACATTCTTGGGATTTATCCTATTGTCGATATTATTCAAGCCGATGTTTATGATTTATAACTACTCTCTTTATAAATCAGTTTCTTTTGTTGATTATTTCAAGGTTATTTATCACGGGCTCTCTATGGATATGTCTGTTGCCGGATATCTTACCATTGTTCCGGCTTTGTTGATTGTTGTTTCAGTTTGGCTCAGATCGGATATTATTCGTTTGTTGCAAAGAATCTATTTCATTTTTATATCGATATTACTTCCTCTTATCTATTTGGTTGATATGGTGTTGTATAGCTATTGGGGATTTCGCCTTGATACAACGCCTCTATTCTATTTTTTTACATCGCCAAAAGATGCGATAGCTAGTGTTAGTCTCTGGTTTGTTATATTTGGAGTTGTGATTTATATTCTGCTAGCCTTTATTTTTTATTTATGTTTTAATAAATTTTTTGTAGCTGATTGTAGCCCTGTAATTAACTCTAAAAGCAAATACAAAACTACCGCGGTGATGTTTTTATGTACTGCTTTGTTGTTTTTGCCTATAAGAGGGAGTCTTACTACTTCAACAATGAATTTGGGGCGAGCTTATTTCAGTCAGAATCAGCGACTCAATCATGCTGCTATCAATCCTTGTTTTAGTTTGCTAAGTTCTGCTATTGGAAATATGAAGACTGACGATATGTATCGTTTCATGAAACCGGAGGAAGCAAACAAATTGTTCGCCCAGCTTCGTGATACGACGACTGTGACCGGTAATACTAAGATACCTCAGTTGCTTAATACTCGTCGCCCTAATATCATTGTCGTTGTGCTGGAAAGTTTTTCTGCTAAGATTATGGCAACGATGGGTGGGACTCCCGGGGTTGCTGTCAATATGGACCGTCTTGGTCAAGAAGGGGTTTTGTTTACTAATTTTTATGCCAATAGCTTTCGTACTGATAGGGGACTGGCTTCTATCCTTGCGGCATATCCGGCGCAGCCTACTACAAGTATTATGAAATATCCGAGTAAGACTAGTACTTTGCCAATGTTCCCTAAAGAACTGCTGAAAGTCGGCTATGATTTGAAATATTATTATGGTGGGGATGCCGACTTTACAGACATGCGCTCTTTCCTTGTTACGGCAGGTTTCGAGAAAATTGTTTGCGATAAGGATTTTTCTGCAAAATTGAGGTTGAGTAAATGGGGGGCCCCCGACGAATATGTTTTCCAAAAGGTCTTGGATGATTTGCATCAATCTGCAGCACGTACTCCCTTTTTGAAAGTAATTCAAACCAGTAGTAGCCATGAACCTTATGATGTGCCTTATCATAGGTTACGTAATGAGCGACTCAACGCTTTTGCATATGCCGATCATTGTCTTGGGGAGTTTGTCAATAAGTTGAGAGCGACTCCATATTGGAAGAATACACTTATTGTTTTAGTCCCTGATCATTTGGGCGTTTATCCCGAAGGTATTGATAACTATGCTTTCGATCGTTATCATATTCCTCTCATTTTTGTTGGTGGTGCAGTTAAGTTTCCTGCCAAAATAGCGACTTACGGTTCTCAGATAGATATTGCTGCAACGTTACTTTCTCAATTGGGATTATCATATAAGATGTTTCAATTTAGTAAGGATATAATGAATCCTCATGTACCTCATTTTGGATTTTCTACAATTCCAAATGCATTTTCTATGGTTAGTTCCGATGATTCAGTATTCTTTAATTGCGAAACGAACAAAGTGCTGACTGATAAGGGGCGGCTTAAGGGTAAAAATTTACCTTATGGAAAAGCTTTCTTGCAGAAATTATATGATGATCTCTCTAGAAGATAATTACAATGATTGATATATTACAAAACGCAGATGCTTCGTTGATGCTATGGCTCAATAGCTTTCACAATTCTTTTGGGGATATTCTGATGAGCCTTATTACAAACAAATGGGCATGGGTACCTATGTATGCTGCCATTTTATATGTGTTGTTTGTAAAGTATGGTTTTAAAATCACGTTACTTTTTGCTGTTTCGTTGTTTCTAGTCAATTTCGCATTTTCCGATTATACTTGTGGTTCTATCATTCGTTCCTTTATTCATCGTCCTCGTCCCTCCAATGCCGATAGTCCAATTTGTAATTTAGTTCATATAGTGAATAACTATAGAGGAGGTCATTACGGCTTCCCTTCATGTCATGCATCCAATTCTTTTGCACTTGCTACAATGGTTTTTCTGTTTTTTCGAAATCGGAAATTGACTCTCTTTATATATTTATGGGCTTTTATTCACTCGTATAGTCGCATCTATCTTGGAGTTCATTATCCTGGCGATATATTAGTTGGAGCAATAATAGGAACATTGGGAGCCATTGCTATTTATTCTGGGTTTAATCATTTCTTTCATTTCAAGACAAAAGATACATTTAGGCATATCAATGCCATTTGGTATGTAGAAATCTCTATTTTTTCTATATTGATCTTGATAGCTGTTGTTCAGAGGTATCTCTAACTTTGCGTTTCTGGTATGTTTAACAATCATTAGTACCTGATATTTTTAAAATATGTATTCGGTTCTTATCTTTGTTGGGATAACCAACAAATATTTACTATGGAAAAAACGTCTCTTTCTACAAAACTATTTTATCCTATTGTATCCATAGCAGCTATCAGCTCTATGCCATTCCTGTCCTCATGCGTAAATTCTATTGCAGATGATGAGTCGAAGTCCGGTACTATACCTATTGTGCTTTCCGCTCCTATTCAAAGTCGAGTAGCAAATAATACGTTTGAAGTGCAAGATACCATTGGCGTTTATTTACTTTCTGGAGATGAAACATTATCAACGAACAGATATTTGGACAACGAGCCTTTTTATTTTGCCGATTCAAAACCTGTATCTAAGGAGCAGTTATACTATCCATACGATGCCGAAAAATGTTCGTTTCTGAGCTATTATCCTTTTAGACCGTATGCTATTCAAGTAGGTAGCAGCATGATGTCTGTATCTGTCTGTGATAATCAAAAAGAGGATACTGATTATACCTATTCGGATTTTATGTTGGCTGTATCGAAAGATATTGTCCCTAGCAAGAATTCGGTAACTCTTCATCATACTCATAAGTTCTCGTTGGTCGATTTTGTCCTCCAGCCCACTGCTGGTTCTACAGCCCAAAGTTTGCTCAGTGCAGATCCAAAAATAGCTTTATTGGATATGTTTACTCGTGGAAATTATGATTTGGAATCAGGTAGTTTGGGGCATTTGGATATCACTAGAAACATGACTCCCCATGGTACATGGGTCGAAAAAGATGGATGCCTTGTGGGACAGTCTGTTATTGTTATTCCACAAAAGATATTAGCCAATACTTCATTTGTTAAGCTCAATATCGGTGGTCGAGACTTAGTGTATGAATTAGCTGCCGATTTTACTTTCGAACCGACTAAACGTAGTGTTCTCACAATACCTTGTTCGAACACAGCCATAGGTGAAATGACTATTTCTATTTCTGATTGGAGTAAAGGTCTTGATGAGAATATGCAGATGATTGATTTGAATGGTGGGGTTTCTTTTGCTTCGCTTCCTTTCGATCAATCAAAAGTCTGCAATGTCTTTGACAAAGGCGGCAAATTAATCGCTCAAGTTTGTAAGGAGTATCTTTCTGGAACTGATATCGATTCACAGGCTATCGTTGGATATCAGGCATTGGATGGTAAAGTTGATAATGAAAAGGGGGTTGTTTTAAAAATAATAGGACGCCCCGATGCTACTGTTGGTGGAACAGTGGAGTGGAGCAAAACAGATAATACGTTGAAATATACTCCAGGTAAGATCAATGCAACAAATCGATTTTATGTGAATACTAAAAATAAATTGGTACTGGCCAAACCCGAAGATATGCAAACGGTAGAAGTCCTGCCTGAGATGATGGTCGATAGGCGGGGAAGTGAAATACGGTCGTATCCTATCGTGAAAATTGGTACTCAATATTGGACTGCAGAAGATGTTGAGACGACGTTATATGTGGATGGGACAAAGATAGAAAAAAGAGATGTACTCAACATAACTGAAAAAACAGCCTGCTTTTTATCTAATAACGGCTCAATATTTTATAACTTTGTCGCACTCAATACTGGAAAATTAGTACCTAGAGGATGGAAGGTTCCAAACGAAGGAGAGTGGGGAATGCTTCAATCATATATAAAAGATGATACGAGTAAGCTAGGAGCTTCGGATTGGGTATATAAAGGTATACTTTCAAATGATATTACTGGCTTTCATGCCTCGGGAAAGGGATGTATTGCCAATGTGACCAAAGATGATATGGAAGGGCGATTTATGAGTGGCAGATCAGGAATTACCTATTGGTATACGGATTCAAATCGTAAGGTTGCAGGTCGGTACCGAGTATTGAAAGTGAGTACAGAACTTCAAAAGAAGGAATTCTCAACAGGGAAATCTGAAGCGGAGAATAACATGAAGGGATCTTCTCTTCGTCTTATTCGAGATTAATAGATGTCATTACGAATTGATATATATAATAAAGGTGAAGAAATACCTGACGTTGTCGAAAGAAACATATTCCATTCGAAGGAGTTGTTTCTGATATTCGAGAAAACATCGGGCTTTAAACCTTTTATGTTTGCTGTTTATGATGGAGAACGTTGTTTGGTACGTCTTTTGACGTATGTTCAGCGCGATAGGAGCGTGTTCTCTCATTCATTTGTCAAACGTTGCGTCGTTTATGGTTGCGGTGATTTTACCCCAGACTTATTGCCAGAAGAAAAGGATAAGGCTTTTGAGTTTTTGCTAAATGAGTTCACTCAACAGATGATGAAGAAAGCTTTTGTGATGGAGTTTCGGAATCTAGATAATGCGCTCTTTGGATACAAGGCTTTCCATGATAATCATTTTATACCGATTAATTGGCTTCGAGTACGCAATTCGTTGCATGGAAATAAAAATGTAGATCAACGTTTCAGTACATCTCGATTGAGGCAAATAAGAAAAGGAATAAAGAATGGAGCGGTTGTTGAGATTGCTCATAAAACTGACGATGTCAAAGCTTTTGCACAAATGCTTAAGAGAGTGTATTCGTCGCACATAAGGAAGTATTTCCCTGACAAAGATTTTTTTCATCATCTGTTTGATGTGTGGCATAATGACGGTAAGACTAAGATCATTATTGTACGTTATAAACAAAAAATTATTGGTGGAGCAGTCTGCTTGTATTCGGGAGAGAACGCTTACTTGTGGTTTTCGGGTGGAATGCGCAAAACTTATCCTTCGCAATATCCCGGTGTACTTTCTATATGGAAGGCTTTGGAAGATGCTCAAGAAAATGGATATCAGCATTTTGAATTTATGGATGTGGGACTCCCGTTTAGGCGACATGGCTTTCGCGACTTTGTTCTTCGCTTCGGCGGAAAGCAAAGTAGTACCCGCCGTTGGTTTCGCTTTAGGTGGAAATGGCTTAATAGATTTCTTGATCTGTTGTACTCATAAAGAGTAATAAATGTAATAATCAAAACTAAATTTATTGCGGAAAAATTTCATTATTAGACTTTAATTTGTTTACTTTGTAACCATTTAAAATAGCAATAATTAATATTATATAGGAACTTAAATACAATACAATTATGAAAATTTCTCATATTGAACATTTAGGAATTGCTGTGAACAGTATTGAAGAAGCGTTGCCCTACTTCGAAAATGTATTAGGGTTGAAATGCTATAATATTGAGACGGTAGAAGATCAAAAAGTAAAAACCGCTTTCTTGAAATGTGGCGAAACTAAGTTAGAACTTCTCGAGCCTACATGTCCCGAAAGCACAATCGCTAAATATTTGGAAAAAAGAGGCGAGGGGGTTCATCATGTAGCTTTTTGTGTAGAAGACGGTGTTGCCGAAGCATTAAAAGAAGTTGAAGAGAAGGGCATTCGGCTTATTGACAAAGAACCTCGTTTGGGAGCAGAGTCTCTCCATATCGGTTTTTTGCATCCGAAATCGACTATCGGTATTTTAACCGAATTATGTGAACATTAATTTAATTATTTTATATAAAATCAGAATTCATGAGTAATCAGTTAGAGAAAATCAAAGAGCTTGTAGAATTACGTACCCAAGCTCGTTTGGGTGGTGGCCAAAAGGCTATCGACAAACAGCATGCCAAAGGTAAGGCTACTGCTCGCGAACGTATCGCCATGCTACTCGACGAAGGGAGCTTCGAAGAAATGGATATGTTTGTAAAACATAGATGTACCAACTTCGGGCAAGATAAGAAACATTTCTTAGGTGATGGTGTCGTAACAGGTTACGGTACAATTGACGGCCGTTTGGTATATGTCTTTGCACAAGACTTTACCGTATTCGGTGGTTCGCTCAGTGAAATGATGTCAAAGAAGATCTGCAAAGTAATGGATATGGCCATGAAAGTGGGTGCTCCGGTTATCGGTCTCAATGATTCGGGTGGAGCTCGTATTCAAGAAGGTATTGCTGCGTTGGCAGGATATGGTGAAATCTTTGAACGCAATATCCTGGCTTCTGGCGTTATACCTCAGATTTCCGGTATTTTTGGTCCATGTGCCGGTGGTGCCGTTTATTCACCAGCTTTGACAGACTTTACATTGATGGTCGAAGGGATGTCTTATATGTTCCTTACAGGTCCTAAAGTAGTAAAGACCGTTACCGGTGAAGACGTCTCTTCTGAAGATTTGGGTGGCGCACGTGTTCATGCCAGCAAGTCGGGAGTTACTCATTTTACAGCTCCTACCGGAAAAGACGGTATTGCTTTAATTCGCAAGTTGCTTAGCTTCATTCCTCAGAATAATTTGGAAGAGCCTCCAATGGTTCCTTGTAATGATCCTATTGATCGTCTTGAAGATACTCTTAATGATATTATTCCCGATGATCCGAATAAAGGATATGATATGTACAGTGTTATTGGAGCAATTGTCGATAATGGTGAATTCTTCGAAGTTCAGAAGGATTATGCAAAGAACATCATTATAGGTTTTGCTCACATGAACGGACAGAGTGTCGGCGTTGTAGCCAATCAACCTAATTGGATGGCTGGTGTGCTCGATAGTAACTCTTCTCGTAAGGCTGCTCGTTTTGTTCGTTTCTGCGATGCATTCAATATACCTTTGGTTACGCTTGTTGATGTTCCCGGATTCTTACCTGGTACAGGTCAGGAGTACAATGGTGTTATTCTTCACGGTGCTAAGTTGCTTTATGCTTATGGTGAGGCTACCGTACCTAAAGTTACAGTTACTTTGCGTAAGAGCTATGGTGGTTCTCATATCGTAATGAGTTGTAAACAACTTAGAGGGGATATGAACTATGCTTGGCCTTCGGCTCAGATTGCTGTAATGGGTGCAGAGGGTGCTGCTGAGGTTCTTTATGCAAGAGAGGCGAAAGAGCAAGAAGATCCAAAAGCATTCTTGGCAGAGAAAGAAAAAGAATATACCGATTTATTTGCCAATCCTTATCAGGCTGCACAACTTGGATATATCGATGACGTTATTGAACCCCGTAATACTCGTTTCCGCGTCATTCGTGCTTTGCAGCAATTAGCGACAAAGAAAGAAACTGTGCCTGATAAAAAGCATGGTAACATACCTTTATAAATTAGATAATTGTGTAAGTATTATGAGAAAAAGAAGTTTTGGATTATTTGTTCTCTTGGTATTGATTGTTGGGGATTTCTCTTACTGTCAGACTAAGGGTTTGTGCATAAATGAAGTGATGACTAAAAATGCTTCAAATGTGATAGACGACTATGGATTGCATCAACCGTGGATAGAAATATTCAATACTTCTTTTTCAAATATTGATATAAAAAGTTGTTTCCTCACTAATAATAAAGCTGTGCTGAATCCTCATTTGGCGGCTACGCAACGAATGGCAATGATGTATATGATACCTAAAGGTGATGTGTACTCTAATATACCGCCACGTCAATTCACCCTTTTTTGGGCGGATGCTATGCCAAAGCGAGGTAATAATCATCTTGATTTTTCGCTGGATTCCAATCACTCCAATTGGATAGCATTGTATGATGCCAATGGAGTTACTCTTATCGATTCCGTCACGGTCCCTCCTCTAAAAGCTGACTGTTCTTTCGCTCTGCGTAAAGATGGCATTAAGTCTCAAGGGTGGGAAATAAAGGGACTCAAAACCGGTACTTATGTTACTCCTAATACTAATAATGTAACACTTGATTCAAATGTGAAAATAACGAAGTTTAAAGAAAAAGATCCTATTGGTATCAGTATGGCTATTACTGCTATGTCGGTTGTGTTCTTTGCTTTGATACTTTTATATTCTGCATTTAAGGTTACCGGCAAGATTGGTGAGAATGTTTTACGGAAGAATGCTATGAAAGCTCGTGGCATTACTGACAAAGAAATGGCCAAAGAAAAGCTTGTAGGCCATGAATCCGGTGAATATTACGCAGCTATTGCAATGGCGCTCCACGAATATCAAAATAATATTCATGATGTTGAAGAGACTTTACTGACGATACAACGTACCAAACGTAATTATTCTCCGTGGAGTTCCAAAATTTATACTTTAAGGCATGTTCCTAAACGGTAATTCGTATAAACAAAGAATAAACAAATAATGGAAAAGAATCATTTAAATTCGGACGAGAAGAGGTTTACTGCTCTCGACAGTGTTTATGCTGCAATCAGTATGGCTCTTTACGAATATGATGAGAGCAATATTCACGACGGTGAGACTTGCATGTTGACGATGGATACATCCAAACAGCATAGCCAGCCTTGGGGATCTAAAGTACTTACTCTCCGTCATACTCCTAAACGGTAATATTCAATTAACAAAACAAAAAAGATGAAACAGTATAAATATAAAATTAATGGTAACCTCTATAATGTAACCATCAAAGATGTAGAAGATAAAATCGCTCATGTAGAGGTTAATGGTACACCGTATGAAGTAGAACTAGACAACAATGTCGTTGCTCCTGCTATGCCCAAAATGTCTGCAGCTCCTGTAGAGACTCCTGCAGTTCCCGTAACTCCGGTTAAACAAGAGGCCGCTCCCGCTGCTTCGGCAAAAGGAAAAGGCGTTAAGTCTCCGTTGCC
This sequence comes from Bacteroidales bacterium, assembly GCA_012517855.1. GTDB lineage: Bacteria > Bacteroidota > Bacteroidia > Bacteroidales > Bacteroidaceae > JAAYUD01. Next base: position 108,281 of record JAAYUD010000088.1, on the reverse strand, counting down.
TGGAGTTATCAAAGATGTTAAAGTTGCTGTTGGTGATGTTGTGAAAGTTGGGCAGACAGTCGTTATACTCGAAGCTATGAAGATGGAAAACAATATCAATGCAGACAAAGAAGGCACCGTAACCGCTATTAAGGTCAACAAGGGTGATTCTGTTCTTGAAGGTACTGATCTTATTTTAATCGGGTAAATAATATGAGCGACAGTGGTTTCTTTTCATTTATTGCCGATAACCTAAAAGATTTTTGGCTATTCACAGGCTTTGCAAATGCTACTTATGAGCATTTTATAATGATTGCTGTGGGTTTGATCTTTTTGTATCTTGCCATTAAAAAAGATTTTGAGCCGTTATTGTTAATACCAATAGGGTTTGGTATTCTTATCGGTAATATTCCTTTTAAGGCAGATGCAGGGCTCGAAATTGGTATTTATGAACAAGGATCGGTGTTGAACATCTTATATCAAGGTGTGAGAGAAGGGTGGTATCCTCCGCTTATCTTTTTGGGAATCGGTGCCATGACCGACTTTTCGGCACTGATATCAAATCCCAAGTTAATTTTGGTCGGAGCTGCTGCGCAGTTTGGAATATTCGGAGCATATATTATTGCTCTGTTAATAGGTTTTGAACCCAATCAAGCTGCGGGTATTGCCATCATCGGTGGCGCTGACGGCCCCACCGCTATATTTCTCTCTTCAAAGCTGTCGCCAAATTTGTTAGGAGCTATTGCCGTTTCGGCTTATTCGTATATGGCGTGTGTTCCGCTTATTCAGCCGCCTATTATGCGCCTTTTCACTACTAAGAAAGAACGTCTCATACGAATGAGGCCTGCTCGACAAGTGTCGCACACCGAAAAAATATTGTTTCCGATTATCGGGCTTTTGCTCACGTGTTTTGTTGTCCCATCCGGATTACCGTTGCTTGGTATGCTCTTTTTTGGCAATTTGCTGAAGGAGAGTGGTTGTACTCGCCGCTTGGCAGATACAGCTGCCGGCCCTATGACCGATGTAATTACAATCCTTTTGGGTATGACGGTAGGTGCATCGACGCAAGCTTCTGAATTTCTGACAGCCAGTACGTTGGGTGTCTTCTTCTTGGGATTTTGCGCCTTTATCATTGCAACAGCATCGGGTGTGCTCTTTGTTAAGTTCTTCAACTTGTTCCTTAAAACGGGCAACAAGATGAATCCACTTATTGGAAACGCTGGTGTCTCAGCCGTACCTATGTCGGCACGAATATCTCAGAATTTGGGGCTTGAGTATGACCCGACAAACTATCTTCTGATGCATGCTATGGGGCCTAATGTGGCCGGTGTTATCGGATCTGCTGTTGCAGCAGGTGTGTTGCTCGGTTTCTTGGGCTAGAAAGCTAACATATTCAATTAGATAGGAATAGGAAGAGAATCAATATTTTCTTCCTATTCCTGTCTTTTATGGTAATAATTGGTTGTTGAAAACTATTTATGCCCTATTTTTTAAGCATCATTGAACTTTTAAAGTATCATTATGCATGCATCTATTAACACAGGAGCTATCTATTATACATCGCGTTGTTGTTAATTAGCCATTTTGTCTGTTTCAGGAAGTGAATATCCTTAGCCATTCTGATACTTTCTTATCCGAAGAGGTGCAACAAACCCTTGTAGAGCACTATTCTTGTTATATGTTTACTGCTCAAGTGTAAATCAGATTAATACAATAAATAAAGATAAGCTGCGCAATGTGTTGATATACAGCGAGAAATTCATAAGGACGAAAATAAATGTTTGTAAGTATAAACTTTTAGTTTCGTCCTTATGAATTTTTATGTTCGTCCTTATCATTTTTTGAGGACGCAGGGTCGATTGAGTAAGCCAATAAGTACCACTTCCGTATGGTTAAAATAGTATCAGTATCGTCTTCAATATTCACCTCCCAAAATGTTCAGAAAAGCAGCATCAACATCACTACTTTAGATTCACAAATCTGGTATTAATAAAAATGTACGTCTCGAGTTCATCAGTAAAAATGAGAAGAATAAGGGACATGAAGAACTAAATAAATGAGACACACTCGTATATACACAAACGGCCACTCAGCTACCTGTAGGCTATCGTTTAGACTTATTCTAAGCAGAGGTCCGCTGAAAACAAGGACTCTACAGTATGCTCTAGGGTCGATTTTCGGACCTTTTTCCGCTGGCGTTGTATATGGTGCATCGTTAACCTACTGTGGGATAGCGCGTAATGGTGTCATACGGAGGTGGTAAAGGTTGAAATGCAGATGTCTTTTCATGGTTTTACCGGTGAGTTCTTACCACTCAAAACCACGTATGGACCTAAAATTGTTGACGTCCATACGTTTTCGGAAAAACTTAAGTATGTCACCGAAAAAACTAACATACGATAATATTGCAGAAAATCAACCGTATGTTGTTGCTGTAACTAACAAAAGTTACGGTGGCGACATACGGTTGAGCTTTTATGATTTAAAGGGACTCTCGTTTATCGAGGGCTTTTGCTTTTATTTAGATTCAGATGCATTGCGATACCATTTTAATACAGTCATTGCTGCTCGAGTTTGCTCACCGACTATGACTCCAACAGTTGTTTTATCTCCAGCTTTGTAACATAGCCGAGGATCGTTGTTTTGCAAATCATCATACAATATGATGGCATAGAAATACTTTTCATTGAGCATTTTTTCAACAACCAAGGGTAATATATCTTTTCCCATTTGCAGTAGTTGTGTATAATATTCAGACTGTTTTCTATCTCCCAAGTTACTGCTGTAAATTATTCTAGAGTCTGTATTGATGAAATGTTCCCAACTGGAAAATAAAGAATTAAAACGAGATCTAATATCGTTTGATATTTTGATAGCCTTTATTTTATTGCGAACTGCAATCTTCTCTTTTCTAGTTAAGCGATGTGTGTCTATAAGCCGTTGTACCGAATCCGTATTCTCTTTTATGGATAAAAAGACCTTTAGATGTTCTATAATAGATGCATCCGCATAGCTACCATCTCCGTTGTGATTTGCTTCGTTCGCCGTAAGAGGGTAAACGAATTGGTTGTTGTCGTTCGTTTTTACTCTTGCTGTGGGCATATCAAGAGCCTTTGGGGCGATGTTCGTTGTTGAACTTCTAGCTTTAGTGCATTTTGATGCACCTGTGTTGACTACAAATACTGATGCTGTGATTAAAGGGATAAGTAATAATAAATGTTTCATGGCAATAATATTTAAGTGTAGTTCAATAATAAAATTTTAATCAAGAGTTCTGAAATCTCATAAGAATATTTTGCTCGTGCAGAATAAAAGTAGATTCGTCAACAATTTTCAAAATTAATGAAATGATTTGATATTACAAAAAAGGGGGAAACTTTTTTGGAAAGAAGCTGTATCTGAATTCTTGTCTAATTTTTCTGTTCTATGGATTAAGGCATGTTCTATTCTTACTTATTCTCTGACTGTAATGCCAAAAATATTACGAAACCACAACAGATTAGCGATAATCAACTTATCTTTGTAGATAATATATATGTTATAATGCTTTTGCATTGATACTAAGTGGTGCTTATATATGCCTAATGTGCCCTTTTCGATGCAAACATACAACTGATATAAAAATGGAAGATGTTAATAATGAATGTTTAGAGAAATTGTCTTTGCGGCATATCAAACCTACCGCTATCAGGCTTTTGGTGCTTCGTGCGATGCTGGAGGCAAAGCGCACTGTTTCACTTTTCGATTTGGAGAATCTGTTGGATAATACGGTCGATAAGTCTTCAATTTCTCGTGCCATCAATTTGTTTTTACTCCATCGGTTGATACACAGTGTTGATGATGGAAGCGGATCGCTGAAATACGGTGTATGCGATGATCATTGCACTTGTTCGGTGGCCGATCAACATACCCATTTCTATTGCGAGCGGTGCCATCGCACTTTTTGTATTCAAAATGAACCTGTTCCTGTGGTAAAAATACCCAAAGGCTTTACGCTTGACAGTATCAATTATGTAATGAAAGGACTTTGTGCGGAGTGTGCCGCTAAAGAGAAACAATAAACAAATCACTTATAATATCATCAGAAACAAAGATTCCGTCTGGCGTGAGTCGCAAATATCCGTTTGTATATTCCAGTTTATGCGTTTTCAGATGAGGAGTTGCCATCTTGAGACAATAATCGTGGGCTTTTTTGCCTGACGTCTCTTCCAATTTATTCATATTTATGCCTATGGACGTGCGTAGAGCAGTCATTATTAATTCGTTGTATTTTGTTGTACCGTTGAGAATTTCCGATTCGAATATTCTGTTTCTATTTTCGATGCCTGTGATATATTGTTTTAAATCTGCCGTATTCCAGTCCCGCTCATTGCCATTATAAGAATGGGCAGAAGCTCCACATCCTAGATAACGGATACCTCTCCAATAGGAACTGTTGTGTCGGGAATATTTACCGGGTAAACAAAAATTGGATATTTCGTAGTGCTCGTATCCAGCTTGTTTTAATTCTTTCATCAAAAGATTGTAATATGACAAGCTGTTTTGTTCATCTACTTCTTTTATTTGATGCTTTTTCAACATCTTATCTAGTGGAGTCCCCGACTCGTAGCTCAAACAATAAGCGCTGATGTGTGGCGGTCTTAATGCTAAGGTTTGTGCAATGTCACTTTTCCAGCGCTCGGGTGTCTCTTCTGGTAGGCCATATATCAGGTCGATACTGAAGTTGTCGAATCCTACTTTTCGGCAGCATTCAATAGCATGGATGGCTTCTTCGGCATCGTGCCGGCGGCGCAGGAATCTTAGCATTCGGTTATCAAATGTTTGTACTCCCATGCTGATACGGTTGATCGGTAAGCGTTTTAATTCCGACAGATATTCTAAAGTGAGATCGTCTGGGTTGGCTTCGAACGTTGTTTCCTCGCATTGCTTGAGGTCGTAGTTTTCTTCAATACACTCAAAGATGGTTTTTAACTGTGCAATACTTAGTTGGGAGGGAGTTCCACCGCCTAAATATATTGTATGTATCAGTTCTCCTTTGAGATAGTCTTTTCGTTCGCGAATTTCTTGGCACAGGGCTGCTACGTATCTATCTTTCCAAACGTCAAATCGAGTTGTTGAATAGAAATTGCAATAGATGCACCGTGATTCGCAGAAAGGTATGTGAAGATAAATGCCTGCCATGTCTAGATATTTTTTGATACGGCAAAATTACAATTTTAGTACGATATAAAATGATTATTTTATTAAATAAGAGTGAATAGTGTTATATAACATTGTTTAGTAACACTGGCTTTTAATTGTTTTTAAAGATATAAATTTCTATTTTGCGGACTCATTAAGAGAAACAGCATGTTATTTGATAATTCACATTAAATTTTTATATCATGAAAGTATATCAAACAAGTGAAATTAAAAACATTGCCCTGCTAGGAAATATGGGCGCTGGGAAAACCACCCTCGCTGAAGCTATGCTTTACGAGGGTGGTATTATAAAACGTCGTGGTACAATTGATGCAAAGAACACTGTGAGTGATTATTTCCCTGTAGAGCAGGAATACGGTTACTCGGTGTTCTCTACTATTTATCATGTGGAGTGGAATAATAAGAAGTTGAACTTTATTGATTGTCCGGGTTCGGATGACTTTGTTGGCGGGGTAGTGACTGCCTTGAATGTTACTGATACGGCAATTTTATTGTTGAATGGTCAATATGGTGTAGAAGTAGGTACTCAGAATCATTTTCGCTATACCGAAAAATATAATAAACCTGTTATTTTCGTAGTAAATCAGCTTGATAATGATAAGTGTGACTATGATAGTATCATGGCACAACTGAAAGATGTTTATGGTTCCAAGGTTATTCCTGTTCAGTATCCTGTAGCGACGGGACCCAACTTTAATGCTGTAATCGATGTCTTGCTGATGAAAAAATATTCGTGGAAAGCCGAGGGGGGCACTCCTGATATAGAAGATATTCCAGCTGACCAAATGGATAAGGCAATGGAAATGCATAAAGCATTGGTTGAGGCTGCGGCTGAAAATGATGAAGCACTGATGGATAAATTTTTCTCTCAAGAGACATTGACTGAAGATGAAATGCGTGAAGGTATTCGCAAAGGATTGGCTGTTCGGGGAATCTTTCCTGTCTTCTGTGTTTGTGCAGGTCGTGATATGGGTGTTCGTCGGCTGATGGAATTTTTGGGAAATGTAGTTCCTTTTGTGACCGAAATGTCAAAAATAAAAAATACTGATGATAAAGAAGTTGCTCCTGATGTAAACGGACCTGAATCGCTTTATTTCTTCAAGACCAGCATGGAACCTCATATCGGTGAAGTCTCTTATTTTAAAGTAATGAGTGGTAAAGTGCATGAAGGAGATGATTTGCTTAATGCCGATCGTGGTTCAAAAGAACGTGTTGCGCAAATGTATGTAGTGGCAGGTGCCAATCGTATTAAGATTGAAGAACTTCAAGCGGGGGATATTGGTGCTATGGTGAAGCTCAAAGATGTGAAGACAGGCAATACTCTGAATGGTAAAGATTCTGACTATAAATTTAATTTTATTAAATATCCCAACTCTAAGTATACTCGTGCTATTCTTCCGGTCAATGCCGGTGATATGGAGAAGATGATGGCTCTGGTCAATCGGATGCGCGAAGAAGATCCTACATGGGTTGTTGAGCAGTCTAAAGAATTGCGTCAAACGTTAGTCCACGGGCAGGGAGAATTCCATCTTCGGACGTTGAAATGGCGTCTCGAGAATAACGAACATATACCTGTTAAGTTCGAAGAACCTCGCATTCCCTATCGCGAGACTATTACGAAGGCAGCTCGTGCTGACTATCGTCATAAGAAACAATCGGGAGGTGCCGGACAGTTTGGTGAAGTTCATCTTATAGTAGAACCATACAAGGAAGGTGTACCTGTTCCGACAATATATAAGTTTAATGGACAAGAGTACAAGATTACCTTAAGAGGAACCGAAGAAATTCCTTTGGAATGGGGCGGCAAGTTGGTGTTTATTAACAGCGTCGTGGGTGGCGCTATCGATGCTCGTTTCATGCCGGCTATATTGAAAGGCATCATGGCTCGTATGGAACAAGGCCCTTTGACAGGTTCTTATGCTCGCGATGTCAGAGTGATTGTTTACGATGGAAAGATGCATCCGGTAGATTCTAATGAGGTGTCTTTTATGCTTGCCGGACGTAATGCTTTCAGTGAAGCATTCAAGAATGCTGGCCCTAAGATACTGGAGCCGATATACGATGTGGAGGTTTATGTCCCATCCGATAGAATGGGTGATGTGATGAGTGATTTGCAGGGACGTCGTGCCGTTATTATGGGAATGAATAGTGAAAAAGGTTATGAAAAACTGAGTGCTAAAGTTCCTCTCAAAGAGATGTCTTCATATTCTACGGCTTTGAGCTCGCTTACGGGTGGTAGAGCTTCTTTTTCTATGAAGTTCTCCAATTATGAGCTTGTGCCGAGTGATGTACAGGCTCAATTGATCAAAGATTTTGAAGCGAAGCAAACAGAAGAATAAAGATTAATTGTTCTTTAATATTTTAACCGTATTCTCTTAAAAAGGATACGGTTTTTCTTTATAATAAGGTCTTGTATTTTCTATATTGAGCATATTTTCGCTAATTATGCCTTGTTTTTAGTTAATTTTGATGATTTTATGGTTAAATCAGTTTAACTAATTAGGATTGTTAAAAGTAATATATTAATTTTGTTGTCATGAAGAAGACCACTATTTGGATATTAGGTATCATTATGGGGCTATCTTTTCTGGGTCTGCTCTATTTGCAGGTCAGCTATATCGAGGAGATGGTTAAAATGCGCAATCAGCAGTTTGATGCAGCTGTGAAACGTAGTTTGTTTCAGGTATCGAAAGATGTGGAATATAACGAAACTCAACGCTGGCTCATCGAAGATACTTCTGGTGCGGAACGCAAAACGTTACAGTCTTCTCAGCCGGGTTCGGACTTTGTTCAAAAAACACAAGACTATATGCTTAAGTCTCCTGGCAGCTCGAGAGGTGCTATAGAATATAAAACAATACCGGCTAATTCGACTACGTTGCCTCAGGCAATGATCTCTCGGCGTCATGGGCTAAATACAATACCACAAACGTCGCAAAGTTTGATAGAGGCTATTCGTAATCGTTACAGGTATCAGCGTTATTTACTTGATGAAGTGGCTTGGCAAATGATTTATCATTCTGCCGATCAAGCAATAGGTGAGCGTATCCGTTATAAGGATATTGATAATTATCTGAAACTTGATTTGCTTAATGAAGGAATTGAACTTCCGTATCATTTTTCGATAATCGATAAAAACGGGCGAGAAGTGTATCGTTGTTCTGACTATGAGGATAAAGGCAGTGATATCTCTTATACCCAACCTCTTTTTCAAAATGACCCTCCGTCGAAAATGAATATATTGAAAGTGCATTTTCCGGCACGTAAAGATTATATCTATAGTTCGATCAACTTTATGGTTCCTTCGTTGATATTTACTATTGTGTTGCTTATTACCTTTATATATACATTGTTTATAGTCTTCCGTCAAAAGAAACTTACTGAGATGAAGAATGACTTTGTGAACAATATGACTCATGAGTTTAAAACGCCGATCTCGACTATTTCATTGGCGGCGCAGATGTTGAAAGATCCGGCTGTAGGGAAGTCGCCTGCAATGTTTCAGCATATCTCTACGGTGATCAATGATGAAACAAAACGGCTTCGTTTTCAGGTAGAAAAGGTGTTGCAGATGTCTATGTTCGATCGTCAACAGACGATGCTTAAGAAAAAGACACTTGACGGGAATGAACTGATAGAAGGCGTAACTAATACTTTCGCATTGAAAGTGGAACGCTATGAAGGAAAAATTACGTCAAGTCTTGAAGCTCAGAATTCAGAAATCTTTGCAGACGAAATGCATTTGACGAATGTAATATTCAACTTGATGGACAATGCTGTGAAATATAAGAATCCGGATGTCAATTTGTTGCTTAACGTCAAAACATGGAATGAATCGAATAATTTTATGATATCAATAGAAGACAATGGTATAGGTATTAAGAAAGATGATGTGAAAAAAATATTCGATAAATTTTATCGAGTACATACCGGTAATATTCATGACGTCAAAGGATTTGGACTGGGGTTGGCTTATGTGAAGAAGATTATTTTAGCCCACAAGGGGACTATCCGAGTTGAAAGTGAACTTGGACAAGGAACAAAATTTGTTATTACATTACCTTTAAATAATTAGCAATATGGACGAGAAACTACGTATTTTGATGTGCGAAGATGATGAAAATCTTGGCATGCTCCTGAGAGAGTATCTGCAGGCAAAAGGTTATACTGCTGAATTGTATCCCGACGGTGAAGCAGGCTACAAAGCTTTCTTGAAAAGCAAATTTGATATTTGCGTTTTTGATGTGATGATGCCGAAAAAGGATGGATTTACATTAGCTCAAGATATTCGTGCTATTAATGCTGATGTACCTATTATCTTTTTGACGGCAAAAACATTGAAAGATGATATCTTGGCTGGCTTTAAGATTGGTGCTGATGACTATATTACCAAACCATTCAGTATGGAAGAGCTTACTTTCCGTATTGAAGCGATACTTCGTCGGGTTCGTGGTAAAAAGAGCAGAGAAAGCAATATCTACAAAATCGGTAAATTTACTTTTGACACTCAGAAGCAAATCTTAGCTTGTGGAGAAAAGCAGACGAAGCTTACTACAAAGGAATCTGAACTTTTAAGTTTGCTTTGTGCTCACGCCAATGAGATACTTCAACGCGATTTCGCTCTGAAGACTATTTGGATAGATGACAATTATTTCAATGCTCGCAGCATGGATGTTTACATCACAAAGTTGCGCAAACACTTGAAAGATGATGATTCTATAGAAATTATCAACATTCACGGCAAGGGGTATAAATTGATTACTCCCGAACCTACCATCTAAAAGGAAATGACCGAATAGGTTTTATTATAATCAATAAGGTGTAGCATTTGAAAATGTTGCACCTTATTTTTTATTTTATGCAATAATCTGTTTTATTCTTGCTCAAAATGATGTAATTTGTGCATTTTTCACAAAGTTAGTTTGTCAGTATGAAGCAAATGAGTAACTTTGCACCTCAAAAATATCGATTTTTAATAAAATAAGATTTATAGTATGAGTTTAAAAATTGTTGTATTGGCAAAACAAGTTCCCGACACACACAACGTAGGGAAAGATGCCATGACAGCCGAAGGAACAATCAATCGTTCGGCTCTACCTGCAATCTTTAATCCTGAAGATTTGAATGCTCTTGAGCAGGCTCTCAGACTTAAAGATGCTTTCCCCGGTTCAACCGTTACTATTCTTACGATGGGCCCAGGGCGTGCGGCAGATGTTATCCGTGAGGGACTTTATAGAGGTGCAGATAATGGTTATCTGCTTACCGATAGGGCTTTTGCCGGTGCCGATACTTTAGCTACTTCTTATGCTCTGGCTACAGCTATTCGCAAAATAGGTGATTATGATATTATTATTGGTGGCCGTCAGGCTATTGATGGTGATACTGCTCAAGTAGGTCCGCAGGTTGCTCAGAAATTGGGACTTTCACAGGTTACTTATGCTGAAGAAATTCTTAAAGTAGAAAATAAAAACATTACTATCAAACGTCATATTGATGGAGGTGTAGAGACGGTGGTTGCCCCCCTTCCTATCCTTATTACTATTAATAGTTCGGCAGCTCCTTGTCGTCCTCGTAATGCACGCCTGGTGATGAAATACAAGCGTGCTCTTGGCGTACAAGAGAAAAGTGCTCTTGGTGATCAACTCCCTTATGCTGAACTTTATGATCAACGTCCTTATCTTAATCTTGCTGAGTGGAGTGTGGCAGATGTCGATGGAGATTTGCAACAATGCGGTCTTAATGGATCGCCTACCAAAGTGAAGGCGGTACGCAATATCGTGTTTCAGGCGAAGGAGAGTAAAACGCTCAATGGTAGCGAAAGTGATGTAGAAAGTCTTATTGTTGAACTGTTAGATAACAAGATAATAGGGTAATATGAACAACTTATTTGTATATTGTGAGATAGAAGATGGTATCGTTGCAGACGTTAGTCTGGAACTTCTTACCAAGGGCCGTTCGTTAGCCAACCAATTGGGTTGTCAACTCGAGGCTGTGGTTATTGGAACCAATCTTAAAGATGTAGAGAAGCAAGTATTGCCTTATGGTGTTGATAGAGTGCATATCTTCGATGGAGAGAATTTATATCCTTATACTTCTGCTCCTCATTCGGCTATTCTGATAAATCTATTCAAAGAAGAAAAACCACAAATAGCTCTGATGGGTGCTACTGTTATTGGTCGTGATCTTGGCCCTCGTGTCTCATCGGCACTTACAAGTGGTTTGACGGCCGATTGTACAGAACTGGAGATCGGCAGCCATGAAGATAAAAAATTAGGTAAGACATACGATAATCTGTTGCTTCAGATACGTCCTGCTTTTGGAGGAAATATTGTAGCCACGATTGTTAATCCAGAACATCGTCCTCAGATGGCTACTGTTCGTGAAGGAGTCATGAAGAAAGAGATTCTTGATCTTAATTATAAGGGTGAGGTGATCAATCACGATCCGAAAGCTTATACTGATTCTTTGGACTATTTAGTAAAAGTTATTGAACGTCATGTAGAAAAGTCTAAAAATAACTTGAAGGGTTCGCCTATTGTTGTAGCGGGTGGTTACGGTGTCGGTTCAAAAGAGAACTTTGCTTTGATCTATAAGCTTGCCGATGTGCTTCACGCCGAAGTAGGTGCTAGCCGTGCTGCTGTTGATGCTGGTTTTATTGAACACGACCGTCAGATAGGCCAGACAGGTCTTACTGTTCGTCCTAAACTTTATATCGCTTTCGGTATTAGCGGACAGATTCAACATATTGCCGGTATGCAAGATAGTAGCATTATTATTTCTGTGAATACAGATCCCGATGCTCCTATTAATAAAATAGCTGATTATGTGATTACAGGTTCTATCGAAGAGGTTGTTCCTAAGATGATCAAGTATTACAAACAGCACAGCAAATAAAAACGATTTTAATAACAGAAAAATAATATGAGCAATTTTTATACAGATACTCCGGAACTCAAGCACCACTTGAACCATCCGCTCATGAAGAGAATTGTCGAACTGAAAGAGCGTAATTTCGCAGACAAAGATAACTTCGACTTTGCTCCTGTAGACTTCGACGATGCTATGGACAGCTATGATAAAGTGCTGACCATTATCGGCGATCTTTGTGAAAATGTTATTTCGCAGAATGCAAAAGATATAGATGATGAAGGACCTCATTGTGCTAATGGTCGAGTAGAATATGCTTCTGGTACGAAGGCCAATATTGATGCTTGCCGTAAAGCCGGATTGATGGGTATTGATATGCCTCGCCGATTGGGTGGATTGAATTTCCCCGTTACTCCTTATATCATTGCAGCCGATATTGTAAGTCGTGCTGATGCTGCTTTCGAAAATTTATGGGGATTGCAAGACTGTGCTGAGACAATTTACGAATTTGCCAATGAAGAGCAAAAACAACGCTATATTCCCAGAATTTGTGAAGGTGAGACTATGTCAATGGATCTTACCGAACCTGATGCAGGTTCAGATCTTCAGGCCGTAATGTTGAAAGCTTCTTTCGATGAGGCTAATAATTGCTGGCGATTGAATGGAGTGAAACGTTTCATTACCAATGGTGATTCTGATATTCATTTGGTCTTGGCACGCTCGGAAGAGGGAACAACTGATGGTCGCGGTCTTTCAATGTTTATTTATGACAAGCGCGATGGTGGTGTTACTGTCCGCCGTATTGAAGATAAAATGGGTATTCATGGTTCTCCTACTTGTGAGTTGGTGTATAAAAACGCAAAATGCGAACTTTGTGGAGAACGTAAATTGGGGCTCATCAAATATGTGATGGCTCTGATGAATGGTGCTCGTCTAGGTATTGCTGCTCAGAGTGTGGGAATTTCACAAGCTGCTTATAACGAAGCTTTAGCTTATGCTAAAGATCGCAAACAATTTGGTAGGGAAATTATTAGTTTTCTTGCTGTTGACGAAATGTTGTCATTGATGAAAGCCAAACTCGAAGCTTCGCGCTGTTTGCTTTATGAGACAGCTCGTATGGTTGATGTGTATAAGACTCTTGATGATATATCGAAAGAACGCAAGCTTACACCTGAAGAACGTCAGGAACAAAAGACCTACTCCAAACTTGCTGATAGTCTTACTCCGTTGGCAAAGGGAATGGGAAGTGAATATGCTAATCAGAATGCATACGACTGTATTCAGATTCATGGCGGTTCGGGATTTATGAGAGACTATACTTGTGAACGTCTGTATCGGGATGCACGTATTACTTCTATTTATGAAGGGACAACCCAATTACAAGTTGTTGCGGCTATCCGCTATGTGACGAATGGCTCTTATCTTAATCAGATTAAGACTTTCGAGGCTGCTACTGTAGCTCCTGAATTTGAAACATTGAAACAACGTGTCGCTGCGATGACTGAAAAATATGCCGAGAGTGTTGCTAAGGTAGAAGAGGTGAAAAATCAGTGCTATTTGGATTTCTGTGCTCGTCATTTGGTTGAAATGGCCGGACATATTATTATGAGCCATTTGCTTTTGCAATCGGCTACGTCTGACGCAGATCTATTTGGCAAAACAGTGAATGTATATGTACGTTATGCCGAAGCTGAAGTTCAGAAAAACAGTCGTTTTGTATTGAACTTGAGTTTGGAAGATGTAGAACTTTATCGCCATTAAGGTAATCATGCAGACAATTTTAGTCTGTTACTATTTAATAGAGAAACTGCCGTGGAAAGATCTTTTCACGGCAGTTTTCTTTTGTGGCAGAATGAAGTATGTATTTAATAATAGATAATTTTATTCGTTGAGTAAATAATAGGCTGCTTGTAGTAGTTTGTTCTTTAGTGCAGAGGGATAATCAGGGTGAGACATGAGGAACGTTTTGACAAGTCCTTTGGCTTCTTTGCTTTGGTGCCCTGACAAAAGTGCTGTGACCCAACCTTTCGGAAAGAATATATCACCTGTGCGTTGTATGTCCTGCAATGCGTTAAGTCCTGGGGTGATGTATCTATTAGCGAACTGTTCGCGTAAAGGGCTATTGAGCAATGTCAGTAATCGTTCTGCCCATGGCTCCACCGTTCTATTTTCTTGTTGAAGAAGCGAGTTGAATAATTTATTTTGTTCTGCTTCATTCGGCGTGCATCCACGACTTATATAGTCGAATTCTCGGCGCCTGTCGATATTGCTTATTCGCCCACGTTCTTCGTTGATGATCGATTCCCATTCGGTCTGTTTGCGTAAAGCTAGTTGGTACGAAAGTGATATGTAATCGTCTTCATTGAGTGATTCATCTTTTTGTTCTTTCCAGAGTTTGTACAAATTGGCAATAACTGTAGGATCAGTGGCGAGAGTAAATAGGGCTCTTTTTAGTTTCTGTCTGCAAGAAGGGATGGTGTGGTTATTGCTCATTTCCCACATCTGGCGTTCGGAGGTGAGTCTTGATTGCCCTTTTTGCTGGAATACAATCGTTGAAAGATAGTTACAGCAGGTGGATGCGATTAGGGCATTCTTTTCTTTTCTCAGTCCTTCTAATAATGATGTCGCACAATCATCTGCTTGTAATTTGTGCATCAGAAAGTTCTCGTAGATGGTCATTAAGATTGCTTCTCGGTTAATCTCTTTTTCTTTATCCCATTCGCTAAGTAAACGTTGTGTGTTATTGTTGTCTATTATAAATCTCCCATAGCCTATTCCATCATAGTTTGGGATAATGTTTTCGCTGCGAGCGTTTTTTACTTTGGCTGTAGCTGTTCTGCCTTTCATGTCAATGTCTACTATTTGTGTGACATTGCCATTTGCTAAAATGGCCATTTTGAACTGTTGTTTCCACAGGCATCCTCTATTAAAAGGGTCGTTCTGCGTGACAATCATTTTACCGTTTGATAGTTTTGCTGTGATGTCGGGCATGCCTTTTTGTTTCACCCATACTTCGCTGAATTCTTTCAATTTGGCATGCGGTGCTTCTTTACTCAATATATCAATTAAGTTGTCCCAATCGGCATTGGAAAAAGCGTATTGACGCAGATACTTCTGAAGCCCTCTACGAAAAGCTTCGCTTCCCATTTGGAGTTCTAAATTCCGCATCATCACAGGGGCTTTTTGATATATAATATTACCGTATAGCAGTCCCGCGTTTTGCAGGTTGTCCAGCTGTTGCTGGATGGGGTGGGTGCCTGCTGTTCGGTCTTCTTCAAGGGCATTGATTTGATATGCTTTTAAGAAATTGAGCTGATGGTTGAAGTTCGGAAATTGCTGTGTCGAGATTTTTGATGCCATATAGTTGGCAAATACTTCTTTAGTCCATACGTCATTGAACCATTTCATGGTTACCATGTCGCCAAACCAACTGTGAGCTGTTTCGTGTGCAATAAGTTCTACTCTGTTCAATTCTTCGTCTGGGGTGGGGCGCTCACTTATGAACATTCGCTTATCGTTGTAAAGAATGGCTCCTACGTGTTCCATGCCTCCAAATTGAAATCCCGGCAGAATAATTAAATCATATTTTGAAAAAGGATATGGTATTTTTGTGTAGTTTTCCATCCATTTTATGGATGAAAACACTTGGTCGAAGATGATAGGCAGTTGTGCTGTTTTTTTAGAATCTGTTTCTCGATAATAGGCATTCACTTGTCGGCCGCCTCGGAGACAACTCTTTGTCTCAAATTTGCCTGTAACAAATGAGAAAAGATAGGTCGATATGGGTTCTGTTTCTTTGAACGATACAGTTTTTCTATTTTCATAATCAGTCTCTTTTATTTGCTTACCACCTGCTATTGTTTTCCAGCCTTTTGGTACTTCGAGCGTTAGGCTGAAACGCGCTTTTATATCGGGTTGGTCGAAACATGGAAATGCTTGTCGGGCATGATCAGGTACAAACAAGGTGTAGAGATAATCAATATTGCGGTTTAGGGGTTTGTCGCCTGCAACGAATAAGATGCTGATGTTATTGTATCCATGCTCGAATAGCGTGGAGTCTAAAATGATATGTTCATTTTTGAATGTGAAAGCTGCTTGGCGCCCGTTTACTTCCACTTTTTTCAGTTGTGTACTTTCTGCTTTGAAATCTAGTATTATATCAGAAATGTCTTTATTGTATGTGAAGGAGATACTTTCTTCTCCTTTAATCGGAGTCTCTTTTGTCTCGGGGATTTGAAACAATAATCGATAATGTACGTTCTTAATTTCTGCTTTTCTTTTTTGAGCTAACTCAAGCGATACGCCGGACGTATAAATTTTAGTAGAATATCGATCGGCTGAAGCACAAAAAGGAAAGTATAGTGCGACTGTTATTAAAAAGATTTTTTTTAAAGATATCATGGCATTTTGATTGATTAGTTGCAGGGACAAAAATAGTATTTTTTTATGATTAATTTGTGTCGTTTTTCCTTTACTTGAATTTTGTAAGCAAATTTGCCATAAGAATTCATTAATACGTTTTGGTAAGCATCTTCGAATTCAAATATCTGATAGTCAATGATGTTTCGTGCTATGTCCGATGCAATATAAATCAATAGAAGGTGGCTCCTGTCGTTTGCTATGATGATAATATACAGACATTTTCAACAGAGTTTTGTCAGTCGAAATTGTCGTATGTTAGTTTCTTTTGTGACGTCCTTAAGTTTTTCTGAAAACGTATGGACCTGAAATTTTTTAGGAGCATACGTCGCTTTTGACGCTAAAGTACATAATGTGGGAATGTGGGGGGGCAAGCAGTGCGAATTTTTATATATTAAGAAAACATAAAACTGCTACTCAAAGTGGCGATATAACGGCATATAAAAACATTCAAGACGAAGATTTTTAATGAAATATAGTAGGCAATAATAATTTTATTTGTAACTTTGTAGCCCGATATTCATAATGAAATACTTCGTTGTGTGTTAGAAAATAAAAGAAAATGGGAAAGTTTGATGAGTATAATATCGATTTGAAGGGGTTACAGACTGATACTTCCGAATTTGAGTTTCAGCTAGACAGTCTCTTTTTTACTCATATTGATGCTCCTGAGATTCAGAAGGGGAATATACAGGCAAAACTGAAAGTCGTCCGTCAATCTCAGGCATTTGAATTGACTTTCCATTGTGAGGGTTATGTCATTGTCCAATGCGATAGGTGTTTGGATGAAATGGAACAATCCATTACTGCACACGACAAGTTGAAAGTGAAGTTCGGTGATAAATATGCTGATGAGGGTGATGATATAGTTATTATACCCGAGTCGGAAGGAGCTATCAACGTAGCGTGGTTTTTATATGAGTTTATTGTTTTGGCTGTTCCGATGAAACATGTGCATCCTGTAGGAAAGTGTAACAAGTCGATGACGGGGCAGCTTAGAAAGCATCTTGTAACGTCGGATGAAGAGATGTCGGATGAAGAAACCAGTGCTGTAGAAGACGGCAGTGTGGAAGAAGAAAGCAATGGACAACAACCTATTGATCCACGTTGGGAAGGCTTGAAAGAAATAATAGATAATAATTAAAAATATAGAAAAATGGCACATCCTAAAAGAAGACAATCTAAAACAAGAACAGCAAAAAGAAGAACTCATGATAATGCAGTAGCTCCTACATTGGCTCTCTGCCCTAATTGCGGTGCATGGCATGTATATCATACTGTATGTGATTCTTGTGGTTATTACAGAGGTAAAGTTGCAATAGAAAAAGAAGCAGCTGTTTAATCGGTTTCTCCTTTTATGAAAACGTATTATCGGATGACAAATCAATTTTCTTTTGTTTGTCATCCGCTACAGTAAATATTGCAAACTTAAGACTTATTTAATGGAGAAGATAAATGCAGTAATCACCGGAGTTGGTGGATATGTTCCCGATTATGTTTTGACTAACGATGAGTTGTCTAAAATGGTCGATACCAACGATGAGTGGATTATGACACGTATTGGCGTCAAAGAACGTAGAATATTAAACGAAGAAGGATTAGGTACATCGTATATGTGTCGTAAGGCTTGTAAACAGCTAATTCGCCGCACTCATACCAATCCCGATGATATTGATTTAATAATTGTTTCGACTTCTACAGCCGATTACCATTTTCCTTCAACGGCTTCTATCTTGTGCGATAAGCTGGGACTTAAGAATGCTTTTGCATTTGATCTTGGAGCAGCTTGTTGTGGTTTTCTCTATTTGATGGAAGTAGGAGCTAATTTTATCCGTTCTGGAAGATATAAGAAAGTGATTATCGTTGGTGGCGATAAAATGTCGTCAATGGTCGACTATACCGATCGCTCTACTTGCCCGATATTTGGTGATGGAGCAGCTGCTTTCTTGTTGGAACCTACAACTGAAGAATTCGGTATTTTGGACAGTCTGTTGCGTACCGATGGAAAAGGCTTGCCTTTCCTTCATATGAAAGCAGGAGGTTCGGTTTGTACTCCTTCGTATTTTACGATTGAAAACAAAATGCACTACATCTACCAAGATGGGCGCACGGTCTTCAAGTATGCAGTCAAGAATATGTCGGATGTAACAGCAGCTTTGGCTGAAAAAGATGGATTGAATAAGGATAATATCCAATGGATTATCCCTCATCAAGCCAATCTTCGTATCATTGATGCGGTGGCTCATCGGATGGAAGTTCCTATCGAGAAAGTCCTCATTAATATTGAAAAATATGGTAATACCAGCGCTGCTACACTTCCATTGTGTGTATGGGATTTTGAAGATCGTCTAAAGAAGGGTGACAATATATTGTTCACTGCTTTTGGAGCCGGTTTTGTGTGGGGAGCTGTTTACGTGAAATGGGGATATGACGGCAAGAAGCGTAAAGAAGAGGAAGACGCCGAAGAAGATTAGAAATTATTTGAAATAATAATAATAGTTTTGAAGAAACGCATCCTATTAAATATTCGATGCGTTTTTTTGTCCAATAAAAATTGTATATGCATAAAGCGGGTTTTGTTAATATTGTTGGTAATCCAAACGTGGGTAAGTCTACCCTTATGAATGTGCTGGTGGGCGAAAAAGTGTCGATCGCTACATTCAAGGCACAGACCACTCGGCACCGTATTATGGGAATATTCAATACGGACGATGTTCAAATAGTCTTTTCCGATACTCCAGGTGTGCTGAAACCGAATTATAAGTTGCAAGAATCAATGCTTAACTTTTCGGAGTCGGCACTTATAGATGCTGATGTCTTGTTGTATGTCACTGATATGGTAGAACAGATAGACAAAAATGGAGAGTTTGTTGCAAAAGTCAATAAAATTGAAGTTCCGGTTTTACTACTTATTAATAAAATAGATCTGAGCAACCAGGAAGATCTTACCGATAGGGTAGAGGTTTTACAAGCATTGATCCCTAAAGCAGAAATTATCCCTATCTCAGCGTTGGCAAAATTTAATGTCGATTATGTAATGAAACGGATTCAGGCTCTATTGCCCGATTCGCCTCCTTATTTTGATAAAGACCAACTCACTGACAAGCCTGCACGTTTTTTTGTAACGGAGATTATTCGCGAGAAAATCTTGTTGTATTATGATAAAGAAATACCGTATTCGGTTGAAGTTGTAGTTGATTCGTTTGATGAAGATAAAAAACGAATAGTGATTCATGCTACAATATATGTGGAGCGCGATTCTCAAAAGGGAATTATTATAGGCAAGCAGGGGCTTACTTTGCGAAAAGTCGGTTCGGAAGCTCGTCGTGATTTGGAGAAGTTTTTTGGGAAATCTATCTTCCTTGAAACTTTTGTCAAAGTCGATAAAAATTGGCGTAATTCTGATAAAGAATTGCGTAATTTCGGATATGAGCAGGTTGATAAATAGATCTTGCGTTAGCTTTGGCCTTAGGCCATGTATGTGAACATAATATTAAGTAAGGGAAGAAAAAAATGGGAAATTTAGTCGCAATCGTAGGACGCCCCAATGTGGGTAAATCGACATTGTTCAACCGATTGACAGAAAGCCGCCGTGCTATTGTCAATGATGAAGCCGGCACAACCCGTGACAGACAGTATGCCAAGTGTGAATGGCAGGGCAATACTTTTTCACTCATCGATACCGGTGGCTGGGTAGTCAATTCGGACGATGTTTTCGAAGAAGAAATTCGTAAGCAGGTAATGATCGCTGTTGACGAGGCCGATGAAATCTTGTTTGTCGTTGATGTTGAAAACGGAATGACTGATTTGGATATGATGGTGGCATCGGTACTACGGCGTGTCAAAAAACCTATTATCGTCGTTGCCAATAAGGTTGATACAAATATCCTGCAATACGACGCTGCCGAATTTTATAAATTAGGCTTGGGCGATCCTTTTTGTGTTTCGGCTATGACTGGGAGCGGTACGGGTGATTTGCTCGATATGGTTGTCGGAAAGTTTGAGAAAAAAGTAGAAGAGGAACTCGAAGAAGATGTTCCCCGTTTTGCTGTTGTCGGTCGTCCTAATGCTGGGAAATCTTCCATTGTCAATGCTTTCATTGGCGTAGATCGCAATATCGTTACCGAAATTGCCGGCACAACTCGCGATTCTATCTATACTCGTTACGATAAGTTTGGTTTTGATTTTTATTTGGTTGATACTGCAGGTATTCGAAAGAAAAATAGGGTCAATGAAGATATGGAGTACTATTCTGTCATTCGTTCTATTCGTGCCATTGAGAATGCAGATGTCTGTGTCTTGATGGTTGATGCGACCCGAGGCATTGAAGGCCAAGATTTGAATATCTTTTCGCTGATACAGCGCAATCAAAAAGGGCTTGTGGTAGCTGTTAATAAATGGGATTTGGTGGAGAATAAAGACACCAAGTCAATGAAATTTTTCGAAGACACTATTCGTCAACGTTTTGCTCCATTTACCGATTTCCCGATTCTTTTTGTCTCTGCTAAAACGAAACAACGTATATTCAAGGTTATTGATACGGCAATTACTGTTTATCAAGATCGTGTTCGTAAAGTTCCTACAGCTAAACTTAATGAAGCAATGTTAGGCGAAATCGAAGCATATCCACCACCATCAATCAAGGGGAAATATATCAAGATAAAATATGTTACGCAGTTGCCCAATACTCGTATTCCATCTTTCGTGTTTTTTGCCAATTTGCCGCAATATGTCAAAGAACCGTATAAGCGCTTTTTGGAAAATAAAATTCGAGAGAAGTGGCAATTCACAGGAACACCTATTAATGTATTCATTCGGCAAAAATAAAAAGATACCCGACAAATACGTATTTAGTTTGTACGTTTTGTCGGGTATTTTAGTTACCAATATATCGTTGCTATTTGTCTTTTCCCCTTTATATTAGGAGGGCTATTCTTTATTAAATTCCAAGTCTTTTACCTTCCTCAGTATATCCGATGAGAATATAAAATTGTTCAATTCTTTATTCTTTGAGTGAAGGACCTCGTCTTTATTGCCCGACCATTCAATGTGTGATTTACAGATAAATATAATGCTGTCTCCTATATCTATTACCGAATTCATATCGTGAGTATTGATAATGGTCGTCGTGTTATATTCTTCTGTGATACCATGTATTAGTTCATCAATCACTAAAGAGGTCTTTGGATCAAGACCGGAGTTCGGTTCGTCGCAAAATAAATATTTCGGATTCAAAGCTATCGCTCTTGCAATGGCTACTCGCTTCTGCATTCCACCACTTATCTCACCGGGGAACTTATCTTTCGCCTCACTCAATTTCACTCTGTTAAGGCAAAATTTTGCTCGTTTTTCGCGTTCTATATAGGTTTTGCTACTGAACATGTTGAGCGGAAGCATTACGTTTTGCAATACATCAAGGGAGTCGAATAGTGCTGAACTTTGGAATATCATGCCAATTTCGCGCCGCAGATCTTTTATTTGATGCTTATTCATGTCAAGCAGATTACGATTGTCGTATAGCACTTCTCCTTTTTCGGGGGTAAGTAATCCTACAATGCATTTCATCAGTACGGTTTTCCCCGAACCGCTTTGTCCGATAATCAAGTTGGTCTTGCCGCTTTCAAATGTTGTATTGATATCGCTCAACACTGCTTTATCGTCAAAAATCTTATGTAAATGTTTAATTTCTATCATCCCATTAATAATTGAGTAAGCACTAAATCCGAAAAAAGAATTAATACACTGCTCGATACTACCGAGTCAGTCGATGCTTTTCCTACATCAATAGATCCTCCTTTTACCGTGTAACCATAGTATGCCGACACGCTAGCTATAATAAAAGCAAAGAAAAGTGATTTGATAAAGCTGGACCATACATACCATTCTGCAAATTCATATTGCAAGCCATATTCCAAGTCAATAGCCGTCATGATGTGCAGAAACCAACAAGAACAATAAGCTCCGATGATTCCGGCAAATATGCTGAAAGTGACTAATATGGGAATGATGGTTACCATTGCTGCAATTTTGGGTAATATTAGGAAGTTTGCCGAATTAATTCCCATAATTTCAAGCGCATCTATTTGTTGGGTCACCCGCATAGTGCCAAGTTCAGAGGCGATATTCGAACCTACCTTACCCGCCAATATCAGACACATGATGGAGGAGGAAAATTCCAATAACATGATTTCACGGGTCACGTAGCCTACTGTCCAGCGTGGAAGCAGCGGATTAGAAATATTCAGCTTGATTTGAACAGTAATGACTGCACCGATAAATAGCGAAATAAGCAGCACTATGCCAATAGAACTGATACCTAATTCCGCTATTTCGTTGGCATATCTTTTGAGGGACATCCGCATTCGGTCTGGGCGCCCGAATACCCGTTTCATCAAGATGAGATATTCTCCGAAAGTTCTTAATCCATTTAGTAAAAACATAAGTTGTAATATTTGCAGCTACAAAGTTACGCTTTTAGATAGATTTTTGCTACATTTGCTGCAAAATACTTTGGTTATGGAAGATAGAAAAATGGTTCTTCGCACTGAGAATCTGGTGAAACGATATGGAAAGCGTACCGTTGTCAGTCATGTGTCGATAAATGTAGAGCAAGGAGAAATTGTTGGATTGCTAGGGCCTAATGGTGCTGGCAAAACTACTTCTTTCTATATGACAGTGGGGCTGATAACAGGTAATGAAGGACGCATTTTTCTAGACAATTTGGATATTACCAAATTTCCTGTACACAAACGAGCCAAGGCTGGTATCGGGTATCTGCCTCAAGAAGCCTCTGTATTTCGTCAAATGAGTGTAGAAGACAATATTATTTCTGTACTCGAAATGACAGATAAACCCCGTGAGTACCGTAAGGAGAAACTTGAAAGCCTTATATCCGAATTTCGCCTGCAGAAGGTACGCAAGAACAAAGGTAATCAACTTTCTGGAGGTGAGCGTCGCCGTACCGAGATTGCTCGTTGTTTGGCTATAGATCCTAAGTTTATTATGCTCGACGAACCTTTTGCCGGTGTCGACCCTATTGCTGTTGAGGATATTCAACAGATAGTCTATCGGCTCAAGTATAAGAATATAGGGATTCTCATTACAGACCATAACGTTCAGGAGACATTGAGCATTACCGATCGGGCTTATTTACTTTTCGAAGGTAAAATCCTTTTTCAAGGTACTCCCGAAGAACTTGCAGCCAATAAGATTGTTCGTGAGAAATACCTTAGTAATAGTTTTGTGTTGCGTCGCAAAGATTTTCAAGCCGAGGAGGATCGTCGTCAGAAAGAGTTCAACCATCGTCAGGAAGAAGCTGTTGAAGAGGCTGTAGAAGCAAAAGAGCTGGCCGAAGCCGAGCATCATTCGAAGAGAAAAATACATTTGTTTTCTATCCCTGATTTGTTGAAAAGCAAAAAGGGCCAATCGCAGATTAAGAAAGAAGACGAAACAACCTCTCAAAACATAGAAAAGTAAGGTATACTTTCACTCATGAATTGAGTTCGCTATTTGATAGATCATCATTTGAAATGATCGGGTAATTTTTATATGGCTTAGTCTTTCCAGAAAGAGGAAGTCGTTAGGGGTATGTAGACCGGCGAATTTCGAGCTCCTTCTTTATTAAATATAGCACTAGGCCCTTTGCACAACTCGTTCAGTTGGCGTATGGCTGTTGTTCTTGTCAGCCCGAGCAGTGTCTGAAACTCTGCACGGGTAATGCTGCCGTGGTGTTTAAAGAAATCTTTCAAAATTAGTTGCTTCTCGGCGTAAGTGGTGCTGGCCGAATGGCGCTTGATTGGTGAGCGGTAGAAATCGATACCCGCCAGTCGCGACATCAAAATTTTGTCTGGGGTAAAACCCACTGTCCGTACTCGTATCTGATGGTTGTTGATAGACTTGGCGCTGCTTGCCGGTTCGGCCTCTATGATAAGGTAGAAATACCCGATGCCTTCTATATGAAAGCGGTTGCCGCTACCTACTTCATTGGCCATGTTGCACGAAAGTTGGTCTACGGATAGAGAAATGTCGCCCTCGCTTGCAGTACACTGGCTTGCTATATTCCTTTTTATTCTTTGAAAATCAATTAAATCTGATTTGGCTACCCGTACGTGATAACTGGGTCTAGAATGTTCTGATTGAGGACTTTCGTAAATGTCATAGTATACTTTCTTTCTGCTCATAAGGTAGTAATTTTTAAAAGGTTAAGTTGTTGTTATCGTCCCACCTTAGTGGGACGTGCGTCCTATATGGGTGGCATGTGTGTCCCACTGGGCTGAAACGTGCGTCCCACCATGGTGAGACCATAATTGGATCAGGACAAAAATACGATTTCTTTCTTTTGTTTTTATAGAATCATACAGAAGTTTTCGGCAAAGGTGTGGCTGCTTTCAGACTATTTGAAGGGCGTCTCGTTTCTTGCGAATTTGTAAGAAAAAGGGGGCATAATCTTATGATTTCGTATTTTGTGCAAAAGGATAAAGTTGGGTAATCGGAATATCTACTTAAAATCTCGTACCATTCATTTGCTGCTCTGTACGCTTTTTGTGTTACACGATGTACTCATCTTGGCATACTTTTTGCAATAAGCTAATATAAATGCGGATAGGTGCTGAAAGGCAAGAGTGAAGATTTGTGGTTTGTAAATGTCGTATAGCGGATGATAAAATCATTTATATAAGTCATAATTCATTAAATTCCTTTGTTATTTGAAAGATTAGCACTAATTTTGTCCGCTTAAAATGCAATTGGTTAGATTTATAAATCAAATAAATAGTTGTCAAGAATGGACATTACATTTCAAAACATTGATGCCGTAAGCGGACTGCTTACAATAAAGCTTGAGAAAGCCGATTATCAGAATGAAGTTGATAAATCGTTGAAAAACTACCGTCAGAAAGTGCAAATGAACGGATTCCGCAAAGGAATGGTTCCACTGGGATTGGTGACTAAGATGTATGGAGCAGCCGTTAAGTCGGAAGAAATCAACAAAATTCTCAGTCAGAAAATTTACGATTATATCAAAGAAAACAACCTGAAAACTTTGGGAGAGCCTCTGTCGGATGAAGAAAAACAACAACCGATAGATTTCGATACGATGGATGACTTCGAATTTGTATTCGATGTTGCTCTTGCTCCCGATTTTAAAGCAGAAATTTCTAAGAAAGATAAAGTAGACTACTATACAATTGAGGTGGGCGATAAAATGGTTGATGATCAGATAGGAATGTATCGTAACCGCCTAGGAGAACACAAGCAGGTTGAGGTTTTCGAAGGAAAAGATATGTTGAAGGGACTTCTTGTCGAATTGGATGAAAATGGTGCGGTTAAAGAGGACGGTATTGTTGTAGAAGATGCTGTGATGATGCCCGAATACATGCACAGCGATGACGATAAAAAACTTTTTGAAGGCGTTAAAGTAGGTGCTAAAGTAAATTTCAATCCGAGAAAGGCTTATGACAACAATGAGGTTGAAATCGCTTCTCTCTTGAAAAAGAAAAAGGAAGAAATTGCTGATA
Source organism: Bacteroidales bacterium (assembly GCA_012517855.1). GTDB lineage: Bacteria > Bacteroidota > Bacteroidia > Bacteroidales > Bacteroidaceae > JAAYUD01. The sequence continues at coordinate 82,299 of JAAYUD010000088.1, read as the reverse complement.
TGAAATCGGATTTCTCTTACGGCATAAAGGAAATTACTCGTTTCGTGCCGGGAGAAATAGATCAAAAGTTGTTTGACTCTGTTTATGGCAAGGATGTTGTAAAGAGCGAAGAAGAATTTCGTGCAAAAGTAAAAGAAGATATTGCTGCCCAATTGATTCCAAATAGTGACTATAAACTATTGCTTGATGTAAAAGCGATGTTTGAAAAGAAACTGGGCAAGCTTGAATATCCTGACAAACTGTTGAAGAAGATTATGCTCTTGAATAATAAGGATAAGGACGAGAAATTCGTTGACGAGAATTATGACAACAGTATCAAGGCTTTGCAGTGGCAACTTATAAAGGAACAATTGGTAGATGCCAATAAAATTAAGGTAGAAAACGACGACATTACTAAGATGTGCGAAAATACAGCACGTGCTCAGTTTGCTCAATATGGTATGCCCAATGTGCCTGAGGATCTTTTGAAGAACTATATTCAACAAATGATGTCGAAGAAAGAAACCGTGAACGAGATGGTAGATCGTGTAGTAGAAGATAAATTGATGGCTATCTTCAAAGAGCAACTTACACTGAACAATAAGACTGTTTCGGACGAAGAATTTAAAAAAATGTTAGAGAAGTAATACTCCGATAAATAGTTATAATAAGGTATAAGTGCGGAGTCTATCAATGACGTACTTATGCCTTTTTTGTTAAAAAGAAAGGATTAACAAAATGGATGATTTTAGAAAATATGCAACTAAGCATTTAGGGATGAACAGCATGGTGCTTGATGATGTTGTCAAGGCACAAAACGGTTATTTGAATCCTTATATTTTGGAGGAACGTCAGCTCAATGTAACGCAGCTCGACGTATTCTCGCGACTAATGATGGATCGCATCATCTTCTTGGGTACTCAGATTGATGATTATACAGCCAATACATTGCAGGCTCAGTTACTTTATCTGGATTCTGTTGATCAAGGTAAAGATATTTCTATTTATATAAATTCGCCTGGTGGTTCGGTCTATGCAGGACTTGGCATTTACGACACGATGCAATTTATTTCGAGCGATGTGGCTACTATTTGTACGGGTATGGCTGCGTCGATGGCTGCTGTGCTGCTTGTGGCAGGTGCAGAGAAGAAACGTTCTGCTCTACCTCATTCGCGTGTTATGATTCATCAACCGATGGGGGGCGTGCAAGGGCAGGCTTCGGACATAGAAATTACGGCTCGTGAGATTCAGAAAACGAAAAAAGAACTTTATACTATTATCGCTACTCATTCTCATACCGATTTTGAAAAAGTATGGGCTGATTCAGATCGTGATTATTGGATGACGGCTCAAGAGGCGAAGGACTATGGAATGATTGATGAAGTGCTGGTAAAAAAATAACGATGGCGGGGAAACAAAAAAATAGATGTAGCTTTTGCGGCCGCACTGAAGATGAAGTAGGGTTTATGATTAGTGGACTCAACGGCTTCATTTGTGAGGATTGTGCCCAACAGGCTTATGAAATAACGCAAGAAGCGTTAGGATTCAAAAATAAAACGTCTGCTGATGTTACTACATTGGATTTGAAAACGCTGCCCAAACCGAAAGATATAAAAACTTTTCTAGATCAGTATGTTATTGGGCAAGAGGATGCCAAGAGGTATTTGTCTGTATCGGTGTATAATCATTATAAACGGTTGTTGCAAAGCAATGACGCTGATGAGGTTGAGATCGAGAAATCTAATATTATTATGGTAGGCAGCACCGGTACGGGTAAGACATTACTTGCTCGAACTATTGCCAAGATGCTCCATGTGCCATTTACTATTGTCGATGCTACGGTGTTAACCGAGGCCGGTTATGTGGGTGAAGATATTGAAAGTATTCTGACCCGCCTACTTCAGGTTGCAGATTATAATGTCCCCGAAGCCGAACGAGGTATTGTTTTCATTGACGAAATAGATAAAATAGCTCGGAAAGGCGACAATCCTTCTATTACTCGGGACGTCAGTGGTGAGGGAGTTCAGCAGGGACTGCTCAAATTGCTTGAAGGATCGGTCGTACTGGTTCCGCCACAGGGAGGGCGTAAACACCCTGATCAGAAAATGATTCCAGTGAATACCAAAAACATACTCTTTATTTGCGGTGGGGCTTTCGACGGTATCGAAAGGAAGATTGCGCAACGTCTTAATACGCATGTGGTAGGCTATAACGCTGACCGCAAAGCGATGATGATAGATAAGGACAATTTGATGCAATACATTGCACCGCAAGATTTGAAGTCGTTCGGACTTATTCCTGAAATTATTGGTCGTCTGCCGGTACTTACCTATCTCAATCCGTTGGATAGGAATGCATTGCGTAGTATTTTAACGGAACCGAAAAATTCTATTATCAAGCAGTATATCAAGCTTTTTGAAATGGACGGAGTGAAATTAATTTTTGCTGATGATGTCTATGAATTTATTGTTGATAAAGCTATAGAGTATAAATTAGGGGCCCGCGGATTGCGTTCTATTGTAGAAACAATTATGATGGATGTAATGTTTGAAATTCCTTCACAAAAAAAGAAAACATATAACGTAACTATTGAATATGCTTGTAAACAGTTGGGGAAAGCCAACTTAAGGCATTTACAATTGTCAGAATAGAATAGAAAAAGGAAGAACTCAAAAGAGCTCTTCTTTTTTTATAAAATATTTCTCTAAAAATTGCTTGCTATATTCAAAGTTGTTTATAACTTTGTTTCTAATAGTATATATCGACTTTAAATTTTGAATTGGGTAAAAGAAGTTATTAGAATATGACAGAGAAAAATCAACTGTTAGAACAATTAAAGAAAAATTTTGGATTTGATAAATTTAAAGGTAATCAAGAGGCCATTATTGAAAACTTATTGGAAGGAAACGATACGTTTGTGCTGATGCCTACAGGAGGGGGTAAGTCGTTGTGTTATCAATTACCGTCCTTGTTGATGGAAGGTACAGCGATTGTAATCTCTCCGCTTATAGCATTGATGAAGAATCAGGTCGATGCCATGCGCAATTTCAGTGAAGAAGATGGTATCGCTCATTTTATCAATTCATCACTTAATAAAAGTGCTATTGAGCAGGTAAAAGAAGATATTCGTACCGGAAAGACAAAACTACTATATGTGGCTCCTGAGTCTTTGACAAAAGACGAATATGTAGAATTTCTTAAAACGGTAAAGATTTCGTTTTATGCTGTTGACGAGGCACATTGTATTTCCGAATGGGGACATGATTTCCGTCCGGAATATCGTCGGATACGTCCGATAATAAATGAAATAGGTAAAGCTCCGGTTATTGCTTTGACTGCGACAGCTACGCCTAAAGTGCAGCATGACATTCAAAAAAATTTAGGAATGAGCGATGCAATAGTTTTCAAATCTTCGTTTAATAGGCCTAATTTGTATTATGAAGTTCGTCCCAAAACAATCAATGTAGATAAAGATATCATAAAGTTTATTCGGAATAATTCCGATAAATCTGGTATTATCTATTGCCTGAGTCGTAAAAAGGTTGAAGAACTTGCTGCTATTCTTCGTGCGAATGGAATCAGTGCGCAGGCTTATCATGCTGGTATGGATGGTGCCAGTCGAAGTAAAACCCAAGATGATTTTTTGATGGAAAAAATCAATGTCATCGTTGCTACTATTGCTTTCGGCATGGGTATTGATAAACCGGATGTGCGTTTTGTTATACACTATGATATTCCAAAAAGTTTGGAAGGGTATTATCAGGAGACCGGTCGTGCAGGGCGCGATGGTGGTGAGGGTCAGTGTATAACGTTTTATTCGAATAAAGATATTCAGAAATTGGAAAAATTTATGCAGGGCAAGTCTGTCTCTGAACAGGAAATAGGTAAGCAGTTGTTGCTTGAAACTGCCAATTATGCAGAGTCGTCTGTCTGTCGCCGCAAGACACTGCTCCATTATTTTGGCGAAGAATATAATGAGGAAAATTGTGGCAATTGTGATAATTGTTTGAATCCAAAGAAGCAGGTTGAAGCGCAAGAAATGCTTTGTACTGTTATTGAAGCTATTATTGCTTTGAAAGAGAACTTTAAAGCCGACTATGTGATTGATATTCTTCAGGGTCGTGAAACTTCCGAAGTGACAGCTCATTTGCATGAAGACTTGGAATGTTTCGGCTCTGGCATGGGCGAAGAGGACAAAACATGGAATGCTGTCATTCATCAAGCTCTTATAGCCGGATACCTTAGTAAAGAAGTCGAAAACTACGGTATACTGAAAGTGACGAATAAGGGTAGGAAGTTTTTGCAAAAGCCTATTTCGTTTAAGATAACGAAAGATAATGATTTTGAAGAAACAGAAGAAGAGGCTCCGGCTCGTGGAGGTGGTAGCTGTGCTGTTGACCCTGCACTTTACTCGATGCTGAAAGATCTTCGTAAGAAAATGTCAAAACATCTTGGTGTTCCTCCTTATGTTATCTTTCAAGATCCTTCTCTAGAATCAATGGCTACTATATATCCTATTACATTGGAGGAATTGCAAAATATTCCGGGAGTAGGACAGGGAAAGGCTAAGAGATATGGAACTGAATTTTGTGAACTCATTAAAAAACATTGTGAAGAGAATGAAATAGAACGTCCCGAAGATTTACGTGTACGTACTGTTGCTAATAAATCAAAGCTGAAGGTTTCTATCATACAAGCTATCGACCGTAAAGTTGCACTTGACGATATAGCTCTTTCTAAAGGTATTGAGTTTGATGAGTTGCTGGAGGAAATAGAAGCTATTGTCTATTCGGGCACTAAACTAAATATTGATTATTTCTTGAACGAGATAATGGATGAAGACCACATGCTTGATATTTACGACTATTTTAAAGAATCTACGACGGATAAAATAAGCGATGCTATGGATGAATTGGGTAGTGATTTCACTGAAGAGGAAATTCGCTTGGTACGTATTAAATTTATTTCGGAAATGGCTAATTAGTAACTTTTGGATGAAGACACATTAATGTGTTGATAAATAACGCCCGATTTAGTTAACCTAATCGGGCGTCTTTATTTTGACAAAAAGCTAATCTATTTCATTTGTAATGCATTGATATATTCGTTCTGTATATTACAGTTTTTGAATTTGCACGCTTCTATGAAATCTTTCATCGCTTTTCGAACTACAGCTTGTTGAGGGCGATTATTGCGGATGTTTTCGTAAGTATCGCGTTGTGATTCGGAAAAAGTAGTTACCATGTTCCAATCTGTTGGTTCTTTGATTCCTACAAAACATTGTTCTCCCATTAGTTTGTAGGGCCAGAAGGTATATCCTATGTTATTCTCCTTCATTACTTTACAAAATGCTGACATCCATGCATCTGTGTTGTGTCCGATTTCTCCCATGTACATAGGAAGATTAACGCTGTCTCTGAAATTTATAAATTCTTGAATGGCTGCTTTTGTCGGGTCGCCGCCATAGCGATGGCAGGTATATATGAGTTTGCTGTCAAACTTTGAATCTCTAAATGGCTTAAAATTACTATTCCATTGTGCTCCACCAATTAGGATAATATGATTTTTATCCTCTTTGCGTATGGCTGCAGTTGCCATCTTGTAAATGGATTCCAGCTTTGCATTTAATGTCTCTTTATTTGTTAGATAATGAGGTATCGGTTCATTGAGCAATTCATAGCCTAAGATTGTCGGTTCGTTTTTATAATGTCTAGCAATTCGTTGCCATATATTACAAAGAAGTTGTTGGCTTTGGACGCTTTCAAACAACCAAGGGTAGCCGTAACTGTCATCAATATTATCTCCTGTTTGTCCTCCGGGAGCATCGTGCATATCCAATATAAGATGTAGACCAAACTCTTTGCACCAACCTACCAATTTGTCTATTCTCGCAAACCCGTCTTGCTGAGATGTCAGCCCCATATAATCTTGGTCGGTAAAAAGTTTATAATGAAAAGGCAATCGGATCGTATTGGCACCTGTACTTTTGATGAATCGAATATCTTCTCGCGTAATATAGTTATCTTTGAAAGATTTCCAGAATTGTGCTATGAAATCAGGCCCGACCATTTGGCAAAACATTTCATTGATGAAATGAGCAGAGTTGGTTTTGGTAAATTTAAACATATAGCCTTCGGGATTTAGCCAATTACCAAGGTTGGTTCCCATAATGAAGAATTTCTTACCATTTGGAGAAAAAAGGTTTGGACCTTTGATATATATGAATTCACTCTTGGAATAAGGCTTGTTCAAAACCTTTTGAGCGTTAATACCTAACGGGATGATAAGGATGAGAAATATAATATATATTTTTTTCATATTACAAATTCTGATTGTAAATTGATGTTTTAAAAAAGAAGGTGCATCATATAAATCATTATAGAGTTATGAAACCTTTGATGCACCTTCTTACCTATTGAAGCCTGTTATTTTTGATAAACTCTCACATAATCAATCTCGTAAGTAGCGGGTAATATCGATTCGTCTACTCCTTGGGCACCGCCCCAATCTCCACCCCATGCTAAATTTAGCTTTAAGTAGAAAGGAGCATTGAAAGGCCAAGTGCTTTTGTTGCCCGTGTTATCGTTTGGAAATGTAAGTGTATTTACACCGTCAACATAGAACTTTATATAATCTGTTGTCCACAAGCATCCATAGATATGGAAATCCGACTGCGCCGTAGCACAATAGTTCTCTGCTGTCTTTTGTGTCCCTAATGTATGGTTGTATGCAGCACAATGAATGCTTGATGATACATAGTTGGGATGGTATCCTACTTCTTCCATAATGTCTACTTCTCCATCGTCCGGCCAGGCGGTGAAGTTTTTGGGCATCATCCAGAAAGCAGGCCACGTACCTTTTCCTGTAGGTAATTTTAGACGTGCTTCAAAGTATCCATAAGTCCAGCTTTTTTGTGTGTTCATACGAATGGAGAGTACTTGCGTTCCAACCTTTTTAGCAATTATTTTAAGTGTCCCGTCAGAAATTACTGCACAAGTGTCTTTGCTTGAGAATCCGGCGATATAATTTTCTAGCTCATGGTTTCCCCAACCTCCATTGCCGGTTTCGTAGCTCCAGTCTGTTGAGTTGGGCAAACTAGGTTTCCCATCACTCTGTCTCGCCGCATTAAATTCGTCAGACCATACTAGATTATATCCACTTGGCACATAATTTTCGATAGGGAGCGTCGCTTGTTTGATTGTAAGTGTAGCCTTTTTTGTCTCTTTAATGTAAAAGGAAAGGGTCGCATTACGCTCACTACCTGTTTTATTGGATAGTGTAGCTATTTTCAAAGAGGTTTGCCCATTATGTCCGTTTGTAGGAGAGGGAATACACCATGTTTGGTCCGATGTAACATTCCAATCGTTATCTGACGTCACTATTATTGTAGAATTATCGGTAGCATCGGCCGTTAGCGATAATGATGATTGGGATAGTGTTATATTTCCCGCATCGGAAGGGGAGGGGGGCGTCCCCCCTCCGTTGTCCGAATTGGAACTCCCGCATCCGGTAAAGAGAACCAGAGACAGTAGCCAAGTATTTATCATTTGGTACTTATTCATGAGTTATAGGATTATTCAGAGAAGGAAAAATCGTCAAGATAGAATATACCTTGTCCCGCATGACCTTCACCACCTAATTGAATAACAATTTTGTCGTAATTAGTGTTTTGTGACACACTACTGAAATCGAAAGTAAGTGTTACCCATGTGTTAAATGGTATATCTGTTTTGTCAATTTCAGTTTGTGTTTGCCACGCATTGTCTCCATCGTCCGTGTTTTGTAGTTTCACAGCCACTTTGTTTTGTAGCTTTTTGTTGGTAATCCAATCCCCTGCTACTGCCCAATCGGAAGTGTAGTCATTAAACGAAGGAATAAATACTTTTAGTGTAATTTTATTCTGTTTCGATAAATCGAACTTATATGTTGGGGCTACAAAATAGATGTTACTATAAAATGAGGTCGATTTCTGATAACGAAAAACTTTGGATGATGTATTGTTGTTATCACTAGGAGCAATATTATCAGTGATTCCTGTACGAGTACCCATATCTTGACTGACAAAAGGTACAGTGAGAGTTCCAGACTCGAAGTCCTCACTCAAAGGCACTGCTTGGGGCTTTTTGACTATTGGAGGGGCTGCCACATTCAGATCGTCACGGCAGAAAACAAATACCCAATCTTGCCCTTCAATAGTATCATCTACACGTAGAGCCATACATTCATCGTCCAAATAGAGTATTTCGTACTTCTGTGACCCACAATAATATCCTAAGAATCCATTGCTCGAGAGGGTGAATGAAGGATATTTACCGGTTTCGTCAAGCGGTGAGAATGTATAATCACCTCCCGAATAACTGAAAAGGCAATCATCGCCACTTGTTGAAGATACAGTGAATCCTCCTGCTGTAGCGCAGGCTTTTCGTCCGTAACCTGTGCCTTGATTGGCAATATGTACTTTCAGTCCATCAAGAGTGAAAGTAAATTTGTGTGCATAGAGTGTCCATGTATTTTTCTCATCGGCTTTTGCAGCCCACCAAGATTGTCCATAACTACCTTCCGGTCCTAAACCTTCGTGGCCATTAATAGCTAAGCCTGTAGCTTTGGCTATTCGTGCAGCATAATTGTTGTATTGGTCTAGTACCCAAGTTCTGCTTTTATCTGGGGTTTGACTTCCGGTCAGATGTACATAATTAGGGGTATTGATTAGTGTATAGTCGCTGGTATCTAAAGTGAGAACTTCTGTCTTAGAAGCACTGGCTCCGTCAGCAGTCGTAATCGTGAGAGTAACATTGTAACTACCGGCAAGAGGGTAGTTTCCTGTAAGATTTGATGTATTTCCTGTTGTGCCATTACCTAAGTCCCATTTCACGGAATAAACACCATTTATCTTGGTCGTATTGGCAAAAGTAATAACGTTTTTGCTCGTTGACGATGGTGTCTGGCTGAAGGTTATCTGATCAGCAGTAATTGACGCTATATTGCCGAGACTGTGTCCTGTATCTCCGTCTTCTGCGCTGCAAGAAGTTAGTGCTACGACAGCGCACAACATCCAAAATATAGAATTAATAAACTTTTTCATGTTATTATCAATTTGATGGTTTATTTCCAACTTCCATTTTGTTTCAACTCGAATTGAGTACCTTTTGTCTTGTCCAATTCAGATTGCGGGATTGGCAAGTATTTCATCCAATCGGAGAAAGTACGGACAGAGTTAAATGCTGATATGTTTTCTGTGAGTACTGTAGGAGCATCTCCCCAACGAACTAAATCCCAGAAGCGCATTCCTTCTCCAACAAATTCACGACGGCGCTCCAGCTTGATGTTGTTTGCATTCATTTCTTCGTCAGGAGCGGTTTTTGAACCAAAAGCTCTTTGTCTAATTTGGTTGAAGCAACTTTGTGCTGTGATATTGTTTACCTCAGTCTGACCATCCATTTTAATTAATTCCACATAATTCAATAATGTTTCTGCGTACCGGAAGAGGCGTAGATTGTTGCAATAATTAAGATCGACATCTCCTTGTGGATTGTAACCTACGCGAGCAGCATATTTAGCTTGAAAATAACCGGTGTCTTGAAAACGTGCCGTATACTGTGACGACTCGAAATGGTTGATAGAGGCATCGCGACGTATATCACCATCTTCGAAGATTTTGTACGTGGATTCGCGAACGGGACCAAATCCCCAACCACCTTTGAAGTCTCCTGTCTTATTACCTGCAGAAAGACCGTTTGGCGAAATAAATGCAGGAAGGTTTGTTCCGTAACCTTGCCAGCCGCTTGACCATGTTTTACCTATTGGTATCTGATTTGTTTCAAAAATAGACTCTTTGCAGAATTCACCGGCATCTGTCCACATCCCGGCAAAATCGCTCATCAGTGAATAGTTATTGCTACTGATAATGTCTGCCATATCTTGAGTGATTTGGGGATATTTGCTAGTGTCTTTTTGATACATTACGACCCTGGCTCTTAACATGAGTGCTGCTGCACGATTGACGCGGCCAAGATCATTTCCTGTTGTTGTCATTGCCATTGCACCATCTTCACAGGCAACATCCAAATCGGCCATAATTTTTGCATACACTTCGTCGGCTGTAAGTTGTTTAGCCATATATGGAGCATCTAGAGGTTTTTCGAAATAAGGGATATTTCCCCAAAACTTCCAGAGCAAATGTGTATAGTATGCTCGTAGGAAATGAGCTTCTGCATTATATTGTTTTAATTTAGTGCTTGGCACATTTACAGCATTTGCACAAGCCATAATAACATTATTGCAACGTGCGATTCCAGAATAATAAATACTCCACAATCCATTGAGTGTTTCGTTTGAAGTAGATGTGAATTGCGAGAGAGAATATAATTGCTGTTGATCTCCGGCAGAACCTCCACCTTTCCATATATCATCTGAGCGGAGATCCGACATTAGCAACACTGCATTATAGTTGTTATCGGCATAGCTGTCGAAAAGTAATATCTGATAGGCTGCACCGAGGTTTGAAAGAATTGCACTTTCTGTTGCCGGTGCTCCTGCTTGCTGACTTTCTGTTGGTTTTGAAGTCAGAAAGTCATCACTGCAAGAGGATATTGTTAATGCCCCTGCTAGAAAAATGGCTGATGTTAATAATTTATATGTTTTCATTTCTATGAATTTTTGTGGTTAGAAAGTAATATTAGCTCCAAGAGATATCGTACGTGACTGCGGATAAACACCTCGGTCGATACCTATTGTTGTATAACCACCTGATGCTACTTCAGGGTCAAAACCGTTATATCCTGTTAGTGTGAAGAGATTTTCGGCCGAGACATAGAGTCGTAGGTTCTGAATAGAAAATTTAGTTGTTAGCCTTTGTGGTAATGTGTAACCGATTTGTGCAATTTTAAGACGCATATAATCGCCGCTCTTTATATATAGGTCAGAACAACGCCAGTTCTTATTAGGGTTGGCAGATGTCATACGAGGAATTGAATTAGATGTTCCTTCGCCATGCCAGCGGTCAAGAATCCATGTAGGACGATTCATACGTGGAATATCACCGCGCTGTGAAAAGTCAAAAATATCGTTGCCTACTGTGCCTTGGAAAAGCAAATTTACGTCGAAACCTTTCCAATCAGCTGTAATTGTAAAACCATAGGTCCAATCGGGCATACCTTTGCCAATTTTTACACGGTCGTTAGAATCGATTGTTCCGTCTTTAGTTACATCTACAAAGCGAACATCGCCCGGTTTAGCTTCTGGTTGAAGCATCTCTCCTTTGCTATTGACATAGCTTGACACTTCGTTGGCGTTTTGGAATATTCCATTGGTCTTGTAGCCATAAAAGAACGGCCAAACCATACCATCTTGTCCTTTTACAATATCGCCAACACCACTGGCTCCCGCTGATTCATAAATAGCACTACCCGATGCTGTACCTAGGTGAATAAGTTTGTTGTGCAAATAGGATGCGTTACCTTTAATGCTATAGTTCAAATCCTTGATATGACTTTTCCAGCCTAATTCAAATTCAAGGCCCCAGTTTTGCATCTTGCCTACATTGCCGGTAGGAGCACTTTGTCCTACATAACTTGGTATTTGTACTGTCATCAGCATACCGTTGGTCTTTTTCTTGTAATAATCGGTGCTGAATGTTAAGGCATTGTTGAAGAATGAAGCGTCAAAACCTAAGTCTATTTGTTCTGATTCCTCCCATTTTACATCTTTGTTGGCCAAAGCTCCAGGAGAAGATCCATATTGCATACTACCTCCCGTTTCTCCAACTTTTGAAGGATCGGCTGTATTAACGGAATAGCCTCCTCCGAAATAGTAATTTTGACCACCGCTCATTAATGAGGCATAAGTGAAGTTTCCGATGGCTTCGTTACCGTTCTTACCCCAGCTTGCCCGCACTTTTAATGCGTTGAACCAATCAGGATGATTTTTCAGATATGGTTCATTCAATACATTCCAACCGATAGATACAGCTGGGAAAGTAGCCCATTTATGACTTGGACCGAAATGAGAAGAACCATCTCGACGTACTGTTAACTGTACCATGTAGCGTTCATCGAAGTTGTAGTCAACTCGTCCGAAGTATGAAGCTAAAGAGGCATTATTATAACCTCCTGTACCACCCCAAAGAACTGATAATTTTTCGTCTGCAATACATGAATTGATGTTTGCTTTCATCGGATCAGTCTCTAATAGATCACGATCGTTACCACCTAAGTTACGATAAGTATATCTTTGTGCTGATTGACCCAATACAACTGTCAGGTTATGTTTATCTAAAAACCTTTTGTTGTAGGTCAAAACATTTTCAACTTGCCACTTATAACCACGATTCATTTCGCTTTGAACTGTGCTATAATCTTGATATTTACCTTGTGATGCCAAATAGTAGGGCATGGTGTAAGTGTCATATCCCCAGAAAGCTAGATCGAATCCATAACTGCTTTTGAAGGACAATCCTGGCAGTAAATCGAGTTTGGCATAAAATGTTCCAACAAATTTATCCGAATTGTTTTTCCCGGATGAAGGTTGATTGAGCATGCCTAATGGATTGGCAATCTCTTGAAAGCCATCTGGCGGAAGAGAGAATACACCACGAGAATCTTGTACTGCATAAGGATGTGCGGCTAGTATTGTTGCTGCATCTGCCTTGTTTGCATAAACGGATACTAATGGCGAAAAAGCTAAAGCACTACCCAAAACTGAACCATATTCGGAATTGGTTTCGACACCGGTGCTATTTACTCTTGAGTAAGCCACATTAACACCTACATCCAATTTATTAAGGAAGTTGCGTTCTTTAGTTTCAAATACGGTATAATTTGAATTGGTTCTCAAACTATAGCGTTCATAGTTCGATTTACCGTGATTGCCACCTACAATACCATCTTGTTTGAAATAGCCGAACGATAAATAATATTGCATTTTATCCGTACCTCCGTTAATGCTTAATTGATGATCTTGTACGGGAGCATTTTTGTAAAAAGTCTCTTTTTGCCAATCGGTACCTTTTCCAGCTTCGGCTATTTGCTTATTGCTGTAGATTGCACTGCCACCGTCATTGAGACTTTCTTCGTTCATGATTACCATGTACTCTTTTGCATCTAATACTGATTTATGAGTCCAAGGATTCTGCCAGCCATAAGAAACGTTGTAGCTGACTGTAGCTTTTCCTTTAGAACCGGATTTGGTTGTGACAAGGATAACGCCGTTAGCACCACGTGTACCATAAATGGCTGCTGATGCAGCATCTTTTAAAATTTCGACAGAAGCGACATCACTCGGGTTTAGATAATTTATTCCCCCATCTACAGGCATCCCGTCGACAACATAGAGAGGTTCACTATTATTAATAGTACCGATACCACGGATACGTACTTTTGAGTCTGAACCCGGTTGCCCTGAACTTTGAGTTATTTGTACACCAGAAATCTTACCTTTTAGTACATCCTCAATTCGGGAAGGCTTTGCTGCGTTCAACTCATCTGATGTTACTTTGCTGATAGCAGCCGTAACAACACTCTTTTTCTGAATTCCATAACCGATTACGACAACTTCGTTCAGTGATTTTGAATCTTCTGTCATCATAATCTTCATTTTACCTTTGGTGGCTTGCACCTCTTTCGTAAGGTAGCCTACATAGGTGAAAATTAATGTGGATTTTGCAGGCGCTTTGAGCTTGAAAGAACCATTCATATCTGTAGCAGTGCCAATATTGGCATTCCCTTTTACTACCACATTTACGCCGATTAATGGCTCATTAGTCGAACCGTCATTTACTGTACCTTCTATCAGTACATTTTGTCCGAATGTTGATAAGTACATTCCTAACAAAAATAGAATTGAAATAATCTTCTTCATGTGTTCTATTAAATTTTAAGATTAACGTTCTTGTCCCTCTTTGGACAATGCAAACATATTAATTACTGAACTTTATAAAACTATAATTAAGACTTTTTTAATACGTCAATTGCATTTTTTTAATACGTCTATATTACGTCATTAATTATTAATACGCTGTTTTATAGGCTAATAATAATACGCACAACAATAGAAAATGAAAAGATTAATTTTACTAAAATACGAAGAATGCGTGTTATAGATTATTTAGATACTCGGTTAAGCTGTCTTCGCGTTCTAATCCAAATTTTTTTCTTAAGCGATAGCGTATGGTTTCTACGCCACGTATCGAGATATTAAGTAGAGGTGCAATTTCTTTGGTCGAAAGATTCATTTTTAAGTAGGCGCACATCATTCGTTCATTATTTGAGAGATCCGGATGCGTTTCTCGCAATCTTTTCATGAAATTATTATGTACCACATCAAATTGATCTTCTATCTTTTTCAATACTTCATCACCTTGAATATTCGATTCGATTTTGTTGCGAACGAGTATCAACATCTGCTTCGATTCTTTTGCACTTTCGCCTTTCAGCACACCTAAAACTTTAAAGAGGTCGGATCTTATCTCTGTGAGTATTTCGTTTTTTCTGACAAAGTTTATCATTAAATTTGCCATCTCCTGGCTTTTATGTTTTAATTCATACTCCAGCTTATCCTTCTCGAGCTGAATAATTTGGCGCTCTTTCTGGGCTTTCTCTTCTTCATACTCTCTCTCCATCGTTTTTATTTGATGATCTTTCTCTTTTATAGCTTGTTGCTTCTTGCGTTTTACACGCGTGTCATCCCATAAATAAATGTAGCGCAGTAGCAATGCAAATAATATTAAGTAGATGAAATAGGCCCAGCCTGTACGATACCATGGTGGTAGTACTTGAAAACTAAAGCTGTCGTATGATAGGATTACGCCATTTGGCAGTGTCGCTTTTACTTCAAAAGTATATTTCCCTTCATGCAGATTGCTGTATTCTTTAATTCTGGAATAGGTATAACCAGACCAGTCTTCTTGATTCAAACGATATTGGTAAACTACGCCTTGAATGTTTGTGAATAATGTGATGCCATATTCAAATCGAATAGAATTGTGGCTGTAAGATATCTTGGGAGTATCCTTCTTCGATAAAAAGTTATCGGTATAGATTAATGCTTCTTTAGGATAAGTGATATATACATTTCGAATATGGAGTATTTGTTTGTAGTTGCTGATGTCTTTCCGTTGAGGTGAGTTGAAGAGTGCAAATCCATTATCGTTTGGAATGATTATCGAAGATTCTGATACCGGGATTATTGTTTCAGCATCCGATACTAGCTGTATAGAAGGTGTGCCAAAAAAATAGTTTGTCTCTTTTTTCAAAGAGGTATCGTAAATACTTATTTTATCTGGTGATAAACTGATGACTGAATTCTTGAATTTAGTAGTAGCGGATATATTTTCTTTTTTATCCTTTTTAATCAGGTCCATATAACTCAATTGTTTATGGCGTCTATTGTAATAAAATTCTCCCTTGGGAGTTGTAACTACGATATGTCCGTCTATTCGAAAGACTTTAGAACCTTTATTGACTTGTAAAAAGTGGTGCAAATCCAAGCTCTGGGTTTTTATAACGTGCGTTAACTGTTTGTCCAGAGTGTAACATGATAATTTGCTACCATTTGAAACCCACACCGTTTGCACGTCTTCTTGTGCAAACCATCGACAGCTTTCATTGATACCTGAAATCTTACTTAATACATTCCACGAACTTCCTTTTCTTTCCAAAACAAACATACCGTCGTATACTCCGACCAATATTTTATTAGGATCGCCTATCGACTGTTGACAATTCCACACACCTGTAATGTAGCCGATGCGTTGCATTGATGTCTTGCGTAATAGATATAATCCTCTGTCATGACTGCAGAATATATCACTTCCTATTTTGTTGAGTCCCCAAACTTGTCCTCCAGCTCCTTTTATAGCTGTCATGTCGGGTAGCTTTCCGTTGATGTTTGTATTGAAAGGCATGAAAAAGAGTCCTCTATTCGTCCCTAAATATAACAAGTCGTCCGAGAGCAAAGCTGTATATCCTGTACCGTAAGAGTGGGGATAAGAATAAAGGTTTGTGAATGGAGAATTAAGCAATATATAGTCTAAACCTCCGCTATCGAGCCCTGCCCACAGATTTCCTGAGGTATCAAATGCAGCCGATAATACGGTATTGTTTTGCATACCACTCATCTCATTGAAGTATTTTATTTGATGTGTCTGTAAATCCACAACCGCGATACCGTTGCGAATACTTCCCGCTGCAAAATTCTTTCCCGATATTGCAGCACAGAAAATCTCATTTTGTTTCAGAAACGATTCCATGCCGGTCATAAAGGGATATACTCGTTGCCCATCGTAGCAGTATACACCATCGAATGCTGTTACGACGAGAATCTTATTGCCATAGGGTAGAATGCTTCGGATGCGTTTGTTTTGCAGGATTGAAGCCCCCTGCAGGGGTAGTACACTATTCCCTGCCAATATGCAGATACCGTGTATCGTGCCTAAATAGAGTACTACATTTGATATGCCCGAACAGTCTATTTTTGCCTTTGCATTTATGTAAGAAAACTTTCCTGCAACATATTTCAGTATTAGGCCATCTCCTACTACATAAAGTTCATTTTCGTTTTCGAAGATATTCCAAATGTTGCCAATCAAATTCTGTTTGCCATGCATCAGATCTGAAAGGCAAGTGTATACCAATTTCCCATTTTTGCCGGGGGCAAAATACCCAAACTCATTGATGCCTCCAACATAAATACGTTGCCTATTCTGCGAAAAACAGATTGAACGTAGGCAGGTGCCATTATGCAAAGGATATAGTGCCCAGGACGAACCACTGAATTGGACGAGTCCATTTTGGTTACCAAAAAACATCCAACGGTTATTGAATGATTTTATTTGCCATGTTTGTGAACCATTACCATATAAACTTTTGTTGTAATTTATAATATAATCATTCCAATCGCCGGCAAATCCTGCTATCGGAAAGAATAATAGTAATACGAGAATATATGACTTAAGGTTCATTTTTTAGTGTTTTTACTGTCGTTCAAATTCGGCACCATCGATGACCAAATGGTTATAGTCTTCGAAATAGTACTTCACTGTGACGACGTCTTGATTATATGTTATCTTTGTTTTCGGGTCTACATTATACAATAAAAATTTTATTGAACTATTTTGTGTATTGACGATATAGTCGATGTGTGTGTCTTCATTAAATTCCCACGTACTGCTGCAGTAATTTAAGATAATATCGTCTATATTACCGCCATCTTTGCTCGTCATCACATATCCTTGTCCATAGCTAATGTCTTCCACAAATTCGCATCCCATCGTGTTCTTTCCTATACCTTCCCAATTTCCTATTATAGCTTTGGTCTCATCAAAATTGTCATTGTTTACGCACGAGGTAAATATTGCAGAACAACAGAGGAATAGTAGTAATAAAAGATTCTTTTTCATATTTTCTATATAATTTGTCAATAAGGACAAAGATAAAAATTAAATCTGACAAAAGCACTAAATTAAGAAAAAATGAAAAGGTAGACTGAATTCTAGAAATACAACTTATGACTTGTGTTATAGGGATGTTCTGATAAAGCTGTCGCAAACGATGATAAATCTTTGATGAATCATAGTGAACTTACCTTCTGAAGTAGAAAGGTCCATCCGTAAAATATAGGAGATAGATGTAAAAATAATTGTTATAAATGAAGTGCTTCTCAAAAAACGGATGCTGCACATTCGTTATGCACAAATCGGGCAATCAGCTATCTGTAAGAGTGCGTTTAGACCGAGTCTAAATAGACCCCTACCGGAAATAACGTTCCTGCAATGTGTTACAGGCTTGATTTTGACACCTCTTTTCGCTGGCGTTGTATGTGGTGCATCATTAACATGCTGTATTATAGCGCGTAATGGTGTCATACTGAAGTGACAAAGGTTGAAAAATAGAGTTGTATTTCAGAAAAAAAGAATCGATGAATAGCCGCATATATGTTGTCTTATTTCCATGTAAATAATTGAAGTATTTACCTCATTTCAGCAGAAGGATACAGCGATAAAATGCTTTGAATACAATCATTTTTCATAACAGATCTCAAAGTGAACATTCTCCGATATTCTGATACTTTCTTATCATAACATAAGCCACAGACCATTGTAGAGCACTATTTTTGCTATTGTTCCATCGCTCGAATGTAACTCGAATTAGAGCCACAACATAGACGCATTGGATGTAATTTGTTGATAGACAACGAGAAATTCATAAGGACGAAACTAAATGTTTCTAGTTACAAACTTTTAGTTTCGTCCTTATGAATTTTTATGTTCGTCGTTATCATTTTTGGGAAACACAGCATCAATTCCCCACATTGAAAAGTATCACTTCGGTATGGTTAAAATAGTATCAGTATTGCTCTCCATATTCACTTCTGAAAACGAGGCTAGAAAAAGAATTCTCGCACGCCACTTTCATCACCCCCTTGTATCGCCCATTATCAGGGCGAATTCGAGAGAAATCATAACGCATTGATTCTCACTGAGAAGACATGCTTTTCGTGTCCCATTTTTTGCGTCGTATGCACGTATGTGTCTGATATACAACCAGTAACGGTGACAGAAACGTTTTCGTAACTAAAATAGAAAAAACGAGGTTTTACATATCTACACTAGGTATCTTTAAGTATCAGTAACAACCGGCGACTTCAATAAATCCGTATTGTCTTTATCCTTCCAAAACGACATATGCTCCTAAAAATGTTGTCGTATGTTAGTTTTTCCGAAAACATAAGGACGTCACCGAAAAAACTAACATACGACAACGGCGGCTGTGACTTGTCTTGCCTTGCAAAAAATCAACCGTATGTCGCAGCGGTAACTAACGGATGTTGTTGGAGAAACTAACGTTAGTTGTCAGGATAACTTCCGTTAGTTACCGCAGTAACATGCGTTAGTTACGGCGGTGACATACGTCTGTTTTTTTACCATTATATAAAAAGGAAGCGTATCCGTTAAAGATACGCTTCCCAATTAATTTTACTATTAAATTTTAAAACTTCTAGAAGTTATTGGCAGGAGTTGTTCCCTTTGCATAGGTTTTACCATCACCTGCGAGCGACCACCATACACCGTATTGTTCACGTTTTGCATAGTTTGAGGAGCTACTTTGAAAATTAGAGGGTATATTCTTATTGTTATTCTCATATTCGTTATTTGGATAAGCAATGCGTTGTATCCAATTTCCATCATTTACCAAAGCGCTAGAGCTAGCAGTTGGACAAGTAAGGTTTTCAGGATACCCTGACCTTCTAAGAAGACTCCATCCCTCTTGTGCATTCGGATAAAGAGCAATCCATTCTTGAATACAAATAAGACGTAATTTTGCTTCATTATTACCAGTGAAAGGTGGCAAACTGTTAATATAATTTGTTATATCAGCATCCTGCAGATCACTAACACCAGATACTTTAGCAACACTATTTACAGAAGCAGTTATCCCGTTTTTGTAATAATCTTCGGCATTCCCTCCAATGTATCCCCGAAGAGCAGCCTCAGCTTTCAAAAAGCAGACTTCAGAATAGTCCATGATTGGATATGATAAATGACTATTAGAGATGTCGTCGCGATTATAATAGAAGAACCCTTTTGTGTTATGTTCATTAATTTCAGCATAATCTGACCACAAAAATCCAGTATAAGAGGGACTAGAGGCAGTAATACCATTTGGGAAACCAACATAGCCTTTAGTGCCAGAAGAGAACCACATTGAACGGCGAGGATCTACGGCATTGGTTACATAACCTGTTTTAGTTCCAGCCATAAATTCCATAAATTCTTTATCAGTAGTTGTATTAGCCCAATCTCCAGATAAACGATCGTAATAATCTTCCCAGCGAGACACATCACATTTAATTCTTGCATCATCATCAATACTAGCCATTACACCTCCTGAAACAGCCTTAGCAGCATAATTTTTAGCATCTACGGGATCAACATTCGCAATGCGAATTGCCATACGAAGCATAACCGAATAAGCTAATTTTTTCCATTTGTCAATATTACTATTACCTCCGTAAACTAGATCTTCCGTTCCCAGATCAAATTGAGATGAAGCCGTTGTTATAGATGAAGCTGCTTTATCCAAACGACTCATCATATCAATATAAATATCTTTTTGAGAATTATATGCTATTGGAGAAGCAGTCGCAGTGGCATAATGGCCATTAGCATCTTTATATGGAACATCTCCCCACCGATCAGTTACCCGTAGCCACAAAATAATATTCCAAATATCATTGATTGCGAGCAAATTCGTATACATTTCAGTAGTGCTACAGATATCTTTTATATCAAGATATTCCTTTTGGCGTTCAGTATAAAAAGCTTGCCACCCGCATTGAGCCCAACCATCATTGTATTCATAATAACCAGTTGGAAAACTGGCGACACAATTAGAGAAATAGTGAGCATACTGATCATCATATAAGTTATAATTACGTTGATAATCAGCAGAAACCCCTTTCCACATTGACCTTACTAACAAAGAGTTAGGTAGGACTTGTGATTTCGTCAAGGCCGTAGAAGTCCTATTCATTTCATCAAATCCATTCGTACACCCTGACATAAAAGCCAAACATCCACTTAAAAGAATGGGTAATATAATTTTTTTCATAAGTCAATCAATTAAAATCCAACATTAATAGAAACGCCAAAAGTACGAGTATTAGGCATTGGTGCATAATCTAAAGCTTGCCCAAACATTGTTGCAGAAAAAGCACTATTATCAGGTGTTGTACCTGGAGTATGTTTAACCAGATATAATAGATTAGAACCAAATACCGAAAGCTTAATATTGCCAACAAGATTGTTTGTATACTTCGATAAGAAAGATTTGGGAACGACATAAGCCAATGACAATTCTTTCAGTTTCAAAAACGAAGCATCATACATGTATTCTTCTGCAGGAGCGTTCATCCAAAAATCTTGAGCACTAACCGCTTTTGTATTAACAGCCCCAGATTCTGTCACGCCTTTATATACAAAATCAGCACGATTACCTGTACGTTTTGCCACACCAGCCATAGCAGCCTGATGTTCAGTATAAGAATAGATATCACCTCCCTTTTGGAAATTAAATAATGCAGATAAAGACAGCCCCTTATAACCTAAATTAATTCCAAAAGACCCTGTTAAATCAGGTACAATATTCCCCAAGCAAATTTGATTAGATGTCTTTTTAGGAATACCATCAGTACCAACAATTACATTCCCTTTAGCATCCCTTAAATAACCTGTATCATAAATTACTCCAAATTTTCCACCAGGATATGCACGTAATTGCATCGTTCCACCGTTGCCATTTAATTGATCGAAGAGATAATGATCTACACCTTCAGTCAGTTTATCAAGTTTAGAATCGTTATGAGCTAAATTTAATGTCAAATCCACATTGAAATCTTTAGTGCGCACCACGGATCCATTCAGTGCAAGTTCAATACCTTTATTAGAAATTTTACCAACATTTAAAAACTTAGTTGCCCACCCCGAAGAATAAACCATCGCTAGAGGTACTATCTGATTTTTTGTTTTTGTATTATAATAGGTAAAGTCAATGCCTAAACGATTATTAAATAATCGCCATTCGGTTCCTAATTCATAGGAGGTTGCAATTTCTGGTTTTAAGTTAATGTTAGCCATATCAGTAGGCTCTACAGTATATAAATGCCCGAATGCATCATCAGTTGTAGTATCATAAGTGTTAAGTAACTGGTAAGTACCAGCATCCTTACCTACTTGAGCAACAGACAACCGAATTTTACCATAATTAATCAGTCTCTTATTGTAACTAATATTCATTGCATCCATAAAACTAGTAACAATACCACTCAAACTGACGGAAGGATAAAAATAAGAACGATTATCAGCTGGCAATGTAGAAGACCAATCATTACGTGCTGTAGCATCTAAAAACAAATAGTCTTTATAACTTACATTAGCAAAAGCATATAGAGAATTAATTTCTTTTTCATCGATAGAATTATAAGCATTCTTTTTAGTTCCAGCATTAATATATTGTGCCCAAGGTATATTTATCTTTCCACTAGAGCCATATAGACCTTCTAAATGGTAATACATCCGATTACCACCACCACTAACGCCAACTTGGAAATCGCCCAATGTTTTATTCCAAGAGAGTAAAAATTCCGAGTTCATTTCGCGTGTAGTATTTTTAGTCATTTCAACCAATGGACGTGTATCAAATACCGGATCATTATATTTATAATTCTGTCCATATTGTGTGTCGGCATAATCCATTCCCTGTTTTAACTTCAATTTTAACTCTGGAGTAATAGCTATTGTTGCTGAAGCATAACCAAATAAACGATTTTTTTTATCCTTATTCTTCCATTGCTCCATTATAAAATATGGATTCTGATGATTCGAGTCGGGACCATAAAAGTTAAAATGCTCATATTCTCCATGAGCTAATAGCGTAGGATTAAATTTATTGGCACTCAAATCACTTAATTGAATACTACGTGGCATTGTATACAAATAATAAGCAGTACCGTAGGCGCCGAGTTCTTGACGGTTTTCGCCAATAGTATTAGTATAATTAGCCTTAATATCTAACGTCAACCATTTGTTTATTTTGTAACGCGAAACAATATCTATATCCGTTTTTTTAATATTATTGTATTCTACATTACCTTTTGTATATTCGTGGGATAAAGTAATACGATATGGATTTTCTTTATCACCACCTTCTAGCGAAATAGCATTAGACTGAATACCTCCATTGCGATAAAAATTCTTCATAACATCTTTTTGAACGGAATATTTAGTCGTTTGTGTTTTATCCCACCACGCAGGAACTGACTGACCTTCCATTTTTGCTCCCCAAGAGTAAGGCGAATTAACATCAATAACTCCATTACGGCCTTCTCCATAAGTATTCTGTTCATCTAATGTGTAGGCAATAGCAGAAGAAGTGAATTTTCCTGTATAACTTATACCTAAACGCCCATTATGTCCCCCCTTTTTTGTGGTTACCATAATAACACCATTGCCGGCACGTGAGCCATAGAGAGCAGCAGCAGTCGGGCCTTTTAACACTGAAACAGATTCTACGTCTTCAGGATTCAAATCAAAAGCTCCACCAGCTCTATCAAATCCTCCCCATTGCATATTATTAGTATCAATACCTGTATCATAAGGCACACCATCAACCACCCACAAAGGAGAGTTATTACCTACTAAAGAAGAGTTGCCACGGATAACAACTTTAGAAGAACCACCGGCACCAGTACCACTATCAGAAATATTCAGACCAGCGACTTTACCTTGCAAAGCATCAGTTAAACCCGTACTTCCAACTTTATTGAGCTCATCAGCTTTAACATCCTGTACTGCATAACCCAATGATTTCTTTTCACGCTTAATACCCAATGCTGTAACAACAACCTCTTTCAACTCGGAGACTGCGGCTACCATTGCAATATTAACAGTAGTTCTTCCGTTTAGAGCTATTTCCTGAGTTTTATAGCCAACAGAGGATACAACGATAACAACATTCCCGCTGGCAACAGAAAGCGAGAAATTACCATTCATATCGGATATGATACCCGATGTTTGGCCTTTGACAACAACGCTGGCACCCGGAAGGGCTTCGCCGCTCTCATCAACAATGTGGCCTTTGACAATTTTGTTAGGTTGTGAAATCTCTACTCGTGGTAGAGCAAAGGCTTGCATAGAAAAACTTCCAATGCCCAATACTACAGAAAGAGCGATGACAAGCCTGCTAAGCCGTGTTTTACAATTAAATTTTTGTCTCATAACTTATAATTAAAGGTTCGTAATTAAGTATCTTAAGGGAATAAGGTAGTTTTGTTTTTATAGTAATTTCAACGATTTATTTATAAACACTTAACTTTAGTTTTCGGTTTTCAACACAAAATATTAGTCTTTCTATCGGCGGTAAAGATATGGCATTTTTATTATTTATGCAAATATTAAATAAAATATTTATCATCATGCTGCTATTTTATAATTTTAAGTAGGGTCTGCTGAATAATATTTATCCACAAATTACTTTAATTAGCTCAGATGTCATCACTAGCCTTTGATTTTTTAATAGATCAAGTGTGAGCCTGATACTTCTCAACATTCGCATCATTTCAGTAAGCACATGAAGAAGCTCTTTGAGGAACTTCATCACATTCTTTGAAAAATAGCATGCACTTGCCCACGCCTCACCCGTATCAGGGAGTTTAGCTCTGATGTTGTTCGCCCGATAGATTCGTTTACCGGTACCAAAGGTGGCCTCCACTTCATTTCTCTCTCCAACGTTCTTTGCCATCTTTTTCCGATATTCTTCGCTCTGCTGTTCTTTCGAAGGTCTTCCCAGAGGTTTACCTCCGGCCTCTATTTTTAAGAATCGGAGTATACGCCGGTTCCGCCGATTCATGTATATTTTGTCTGCCTCC
This sequence comes from Bacteroidales bacterium, assembly GCA_012517855.1. GTDB lineage: Bacteria > Bacteroidota > Bacteroidia > Bacteroidales > Bacteroidaceae > JAAYUD01. The sequence goes on along the minus strand of JAAYUD010000088.1, from coordinate 57,903 downwards.
AACTTCTCGGGCAGGCAACCGAAACGTTTCTTGTAAGCTCTCAAATGAGGTATCAGATCCTCGCACTCATTATACGCATCCCAGCTGTGATGGTCTATAAAGGTGTAGCCATCCACCACACTTACTCCGATTTTGGCGCCGAACTCGACTTTGGCCTTTGCCTTACCACGGACTATCGGACGCACATGCGGCTGGAAGATACTCACTATACGGTCGCTACAGACATGGATCTTTTCCCTGAACATCTCCTTCTGCTGATGATACATCTTCAATACGGTCATAAACAACTCACGGTACCTTTTCTTCATGGAATCAAAAACAGCGGTGGAAGTGCGCCCCACCATCTTAAGAAAGGAGTTGATATTGCGGTAAAGCATGGTCAGTAGGTATTCCATACATTCATGCACCTTTTTCGTCGGTTTGGAGCGCAGTTTGATGGCATTCAGATATTTCGAGTGAATCTCTTTCAGATGGGTATTGGGACGGAAAAAATCGTTCTTTGCACAAATATGGTCAATGATTCTGTCAATGACCTCGACACCATCATTGAGCAAATCAATATCCGTCGGATATCTCATTTCGGCATCGGAGCAAGTGGCATCAACTTTCAATATTCCCTTATGTGAAGAATCAACCTCCGGTTCCAAACGTATAGAAGAGGAAGTCTCATTTGTGGATGCATCACAGGATGAAGAACTCCTATTCTCATCATCCTCTTTATCTGACTTCTCCTTTTCTTCCTCTGCCATTTTTATCTGAAGCTTGAGCAGGGATTCACTCATATCATTAAAGTCATCCTTACCTATTCGCTTACGGATGGTAACGAATAAGGACGAATCAAATACGGGCTTATCGCTGAACTCTTTCAATCCAAGCATATACTGCATGTAGGGATTTTCACGGATGGCCTGAATAGTCTCCTCATCGGAAAGATTCATCTTGTGTTTGATCAACACCGCACCTATTATCATACGAGCAGGCTTGTTGCCGGCACCTCCATGAGTGTTATTCAATCGTCTGTTGTAGATCTTCTCTATTTCATCCCATGGAAGGCTGTCTCCTAATTTGACCCAACGGTTTTCTTTTGAAAGCTCGGATAGCGATGAATGGAAGACATCAATACTGAGCTGTTTATGCTGAGAGCTGTATTTCATTTTACTTCGTTTTAACACCTAAAGATAGCCTTTCTTATTTAAAATCACGAAAATAAGCGAATCTAATATGCTGATATTCAGTTTAAATAATATTAAATACAATTATTCAGCAGACCCTAAGTATTAATATTTCATTTGTTTGGATAATAGTGGCGGATATAAAATATTTTCTAGTAACATTGATATGATCTCAAACTCTTTATAATTTGTTAATTTTAAAGAGCGTTCGTTATTATTTTAATCCTTCTTAATATTATATCTATATATTCGAATGACTATCCAATTAAATCATTAATCCTATACACCATCCTAAAATCGTACAATAATTTTTGTGGACTTTATACCTTATATATATAATAAATCTAATTTTTGTGATGCCAATAGACCAAAGATGTACAAAAACACTGCTGGAAGATTAAAAAACAAGAAGATGATTTCCTAGTGTTGGATAAAGTTTGTATATTTGCACGCAATAAAAAATATAGCACTATGTCATTTATTGCAGATAAGATTGTAATGCAGGGATTAACTTACGACGATGTATTGTTAATACCAGCTTACTCGGAAGTACTCCCACGCGAAGTCGATCTAACGACGAAGTTTTCAAGAAACATTGAGTTGAAGGTACCATTTGCTACAGCAGCGATGGATACTGTAACTGAAGCTCCAATGGCTATTGCCATAGCTCGTGAAGGAGGTATTGGCGTGATTCACAAAAATATGTCCATAGAAGAGCAAGCCCGTCAGGTTGCGATAGTAAAACGTGCAGAAAACGGCATGATTTACGATCCGGTAACCATCCACAAGGGTCGGAGAGTGATTGATGCTCTAAATATGATGGCCGAATATCATATCGGAGGAATTCCTGTGGTAGACGATGATAACAATTTGGTCGGTATTGTCACTAATCGTGATCTCCGTTTTGAAAAGAAAATGGATAAACTGATTGATGATGTGATGACAAAAGAGAATTTGGTGGTCACCCACCAACAAACAGATATGATTGCTGCGGCACAAATACTGCAAGAGCATAAAATAGAAAAGTTGCCGGTCGTTGATAATAAAGGTAAATTGATAGGTTTAATTACCTATAAAGATATTACAAAGGCTAAAGACAAACCGAATGCATGTAAAGATATTAAAGGACGTCTTCGTGTCGCTGCAGGAGTCGGAGTAACTAACGATACTTTTGAACGGATGCAGGCATTGGTTGAGGCTGGTGTTGATGCGGTCGTTATTGATACGGCTCACGGGCATTCGATACATGTAATTGAAAAACTGAAGGAAGCTAAAAAGCTCTTTCCTAATATTGATATTGTCTGCGGAAATGTAGCAACAGGAGAAGCGGCCAAATGTTTAGTTGATGCTGGAGCAGATGGAGTGAAAGTTGGTATAGGGCCGGGCTCTATCTGTACGACACGTATTATTGCGGGGGTCGGTGTACCTCAGTTGTCTGCTGTTTATGATGTAGCTCAAGCTTTAAAGGGAACAGGTGTCCCTCTGATTGCCGATGGCGGTTTGCGCTATTCGGGTGATGTAGTAAAAGCTTTGGCTGCTGGAGGATATTCTGTCATGATCGGCTCACTGGTTGCCGGTACGGAAGAAAGTCCCGGCGAAACCATTATCTTTAATGGTCGTAAATTCAAAACTTACCGTGGTATGGGTTCTTTGGAAGCAATGGAAAATGGTTCGAAAGACCGCTATTTCCAAAGTGAACAGAAAGATGCAAAGAAACTTGTACCGGAAGGTATCTCTGCTCGTGTTCCTTACAAAGGAACGCTGTATGAAGTTATTTACCAATTGACCGGTGGTCTGCGTGCCGGAATGGGATATTGCGGTGCACCGAATATTGAACAATTGCACGAAGCTAAGTTTACTCAAATAACCAACGCGGGCGTTCTGGAAAGCCATCCGCATGATGTAACAATCACAAGCGAATCGCCAAATTACAGCCGTCCCGAATAAAAACAGAAAATATGTTTTTCAGTTTACTCTTTTCATTAATGATTTCTTTATTCTGCCCTCCCACTCCTGAGGCAGAACCGATACTTGTACATCTCAACGGTAAAACGATCTCGAGAACCGAGTTTGAATATCGATTGAACAAAGATCGTAAACAAAATCTGAAAGGGAAGGAGCTGAAAGCATATCTTGAAGGTTATGTATTGGAACAAATAAAGGTAAGCGCTGCCGAACAGGCAGGATTAGATACCCTGCCTGCGGTGCGCAACTTGCTTGCAAACTATCGTAAACAGCTTATCGGACAATACATTACCAATGGTAGATCGGATGAGGACAAGGCAAAAGAGCTTTACGACATCAAAAAGCAACAGAAGGGAACGGGAGAAGTACAAGTTGTACAAATCTTTCAACCGTTGTCCCAAATGGCGTCTTCACAAGTGATCGAGGCGAACAAATTACGCCTTGATTCGATTTATTCGGCCTTGCAACGAAATCCAAAACTCTTCGGCGAGATGATAAAACGTTTTTCTGCGAATAAAGATACAATCTGGATTGCGTCATTAGATTGTCCGGAAATTATAGAAAGACATGCTTTCAGTATGAATATCAATGAATTTTCCGAACCGTTTTATTCACCTGCCGGTATACATATAATAAAGGTAATAGGCAAAAGAGATATTGCTCCGTATGAACAGGTGCTACCGGAGCTTATTAAGCAGATCAATAATAATAAAAGGAGTGAAACTACAAACGGGCCCATAATAGAACGTTTGAAGCGAGAGATGAATTATATGGCTGACAATGAGGCTATGAGTGAAGTGCGGCGAAATGGCGAAACGGTAAAGACTCTTTTCACGCTTGATGGAAAGGCTTATACAGGACAAGATTTTAAACGATTTGCAAACGTCCATCCGATGGAAATATCTGCGCAAATAGATGCCTTTGTAGCTAAATCGTTATTCGATCGTGAGAGTCAGAAGATTTCTTGTTCGCATCCCGAGCTCGAACTGCAACTGAAATTCTACAAGGATGAGCTTTTATCGAAAGAAGAAGACAGAATCGCAACCACAGCACCTGACAGTGTTGCATTGCAGAACTTTTTTTTGAAGAATCAATCCAATTATCGTTGGAGCACCCCTCGTTTTAATGGTGCTTTGTTTGAATGTGCTGACAAGAAAACAGCGAAAAAGATAAAAAAAATATTGAAGAAGCAATCTCAAGAAGATTGGGATAAGCTTATCGAACCATTCAATAAGACAACCGAGCGCATAAAACTGACACAAGGAATCTTTAAGGTGGGTGACAATGCCGATGTCGATGCACTTGCTTTTGGAGGACCACATGCAACTGCAACAGAGTTGCCCTACGCATTTGTATTAGGGAAAAAACAGAAGTCCCCCAACGACTACAAAGATGTGAAAGAGAAAGTTCGAGACGATTACCAGAAATACATGAAACAAGAATGGATAGATCATCTCAGAACGACAACGAAGGTTGAAATAAGCGAAGAGGTACTAAAAACAGTTAATAATCACTGATACCCGAAAATATTGCATTATCTTCGTAACTTGTTATTTAAAGATGTAATTTAATATTATATAATGAAGAATTTTATAAGCCACAAGTGGATACTTACCATAGCTTTATCTATTGTTTCCACATTATCTGTTTTTGCACAAGATAATGTTATTGATCAAGTAGTTTGGGTTATTGGTGATGAAGCTGTTCTGAAGTCGGATATCGAACAAAAGAAAATGTTTGATTTGCAAGAAGGCCGCAAATTTGACGGTGAGCCAAACTGTATCGTTTCCGAAGAACTCGCTATTCAGAAACTCTATATGCATCAAGCTGCATTGGATAGTATTACCGTATCTGATGCGGATGTTATTCCCCACTTGGATGCTCAAGAAAACCAATATATTGCAGCCATCGGCTCGAAAGAGAAACTGGAAGAATACTTCAATATGAAGCTTCCGCAAATGAGAGAAATTTGGAGAGAGAATATCCGAACTGGACTTACTGTGCAGAAAATGCAGCAAAAGATTATAGGTGATATTAAAGTAACACCTGCAGAAGTTCGTGATTTTTATAAATCGTTGTCCAAAGATAGTATTCCTTTTGTTCCGACTGAAGTTGAAGTACAAATCATAACTCAGAAACCAAAAATCCCGGAATCGGAAATTGAAGATGTAAAACGTCGGCTTAGAGACTATACGGAGCGGGTCGAAAAGGGAGAAACAACTTTCTCGGCGCTGGCCGTAATGTATTCCGAAGATAAGGGGTCTGCACTACAAGGCGGTGAATTGGAGTTTATGGGACGAGGACAATTGGATCCCGACTTTGCAAATGTCGCTTTCAATCTAACAACTCCCAATCAAATATCGAAGATCGTAAAATCAGAATATGGTTACCATATCATACAACTTATTGAGAAGCGTGGTGACCGCATCAAAGTACGCCATATACTTCTGAAACCGCATATTCCAGATGCATCTATTACAGCTTCAACAGCAAGGTTAGATTCTATTGGAGATGATATTAGAAACAAGAAGTTCTCTTTTGATGAAGGTGCTACAATCTTGTCAATGGACAAAGATACACGTCTGAACCACGGTCTGATGGTAAACCAGAATAGTAGTACTGCAAAATTCCAAATGGAAGAATTACCTGCTGAGACCGCAAAAATAATCGACAAACTTAGTGTCGGCGAAATATCAAAGGCATATACCATGATAAACAAAGATGGTGACGAAGTTTGCGTTATTGCGAAATTAAAGAATCGTATAAACGGACACAAAGCAACTATCACCGACGATTATCAAAGCGTGAAAGACATGCTGCTGGGTAAACGCCGCGAAGAGGTGCTTACCAAATGGATTGCCGATAAACAAAAAAGGACTTACATTCGTATTAATCCAGCTTGGATAAAATGCAACTTCAAATATCCGGGATGGATTAAAAAGAATCAGGCAAAAGGTCAGAATGAAGATAAGGATTAATACGATATCATGCCTAACGACAATAAGAAGGATTCGTTTTACGAAGGACAGAAATTCCTTATTGTAGGATTTCTGTGTTTCTTTTGCATGTGCATTATAGCTCAAGTAAAATCTCCTCTTCTACATCCCTATGCCTTGGTTGCTTCTTTGCAACCGACTCCCAAGAATCAACAGCTCCGGAAATCCGTTCAACAGAAAAAAGGAACTCCTGCTGCTTCCAAAAAAAAAGGGAAGAAAGGACGTCCCTTAAGTTTCGCTGAACGAAACAGACGGAAAGGGCTTACCAGAATCGATCTGTTACATGCAGACATCGCGCGAGAAGATAATTTTGCTGCTCCAGATGTTGAGGTCCTGGTAGGTAAAGTAAAGTTGCTTCATGGACACATGTATATGTTTTGTGACAGTGCTTTGATTCATAAAAAAACTAATTCTGTAGAGGCTTTCAATCATGTCAGGATGACTCAGGGTGATACTCTTTTTATCTATGGCGATTATCTGCACTATGATGGTATGTCATTACTGGCGAGATTGCGTGGCAACGTCAAACTGGTCAATCGCAAGACAACACTTCTTACGGACAGTCTTAATTATGATAGATTGTTAAACTTGGCTTACTATTACGAAGGTGGAACCGTTTTGGATGCTAATAATATTCTTACCTCTGATTGGGGAGAATATAGTCCGACAACCAAAATAGCCAAATTCAATCATAATGTAAAACTCGTCAACCCCAAATTTGTATTGACATCGGACACATTGAAATACAGCACGCAAACGAAAGTGGCAACTATATTAGGCCCATCTACGATTGTCAGTTCAAAGAATGTGATTTATTCAAAACGGGGGCACTACAACACGGTGCAAGATCAAGGTTGGCTGTTCGATCGTTCCATATTGACGAGCGGTACCAAACGAATGACTGGAGACAGCATTTATTATGATCGTAAAAAAGGTTATGGAAAAGCTTTTCATAACGTTATCATGAAGGATTCCGTGAACAAAAATATGCTTACCGGCCATTTCTGTTACTATAACGAAAAGACCAATAGTGCTTATGCTACCCGAAAGGCATTGGCTATCGACTACTCGCAGAAAGATACGATGTTTGTCCATGCCGATACGCTTTGGACGCGTACATTCAATCAGAAAACAGATTCCATGTACCGTATGATGAAGGGATTTCATAAGGTGAGAATCTTCCGTAAAGACATCCAGGCTGTCTGTGATTCGCTAGTATACAGTACAAAGGATTCTTGTCTGACAATGTATAAAGATCCGATTATGTGGAATAGCAATCAGCAGGTTCTGGGCGAAGTTATCCATGCATACTTTAATGATAGTACCATCAAATGGGCACATGTTATCAATCAGGCGTTGACGGTAGAACGTATGGATAGTATACATTATAATCAGATAGCCGGAAAAGAAATAAAAGCATATTTCAAGAACAAACAATTGGACAAGGCTGATGTAATCAGTAATGTTGAAGTCGTATACTATCCTCTGGACAAAGACAGCACGATGATGTTCATGAATACTTCAGAGACTAGTCTGCTTAATCTTTATATGCAGGATAAGAAAATCAATAAGATGGTGATGAGCCCGCAGTCTACGGGGGTGTTATATCCCATGGAACAGCTACCCGAAGATAAAATGAGATTAGCAAATTTTGCTTGGTTCGACTATATTAGACCGAAGAGCAAAAATGACCTTTTCGTTTGGATTCCAAAGAAAGCAGACCAGCAGCTAAAGTCTACTCATGAAGAAACACCAGACATGAAGGGCAAGTCATTACGCGACTTACTGAAATAAGACATAATTTGGGGAGAACTAAAAATTATGAGTGATATTATTCATTTATTGCCCGACTCCGTGGCCAACCAGATAGCTGCCGGTGAAGTGATACAACGTCCGGCGTCGGTTATCAAAGAATTGGTAGAAAACGCTATTGATGCCGGAGCACAAAGCATACAAGTATTAGTCATTGATTCGGGGAGAACCTCTATTCAAGTAATCGATGATGGAAAGGGAATGTCCGAAACCGATGCACGTCTCGCTTTTGAGCGGCATGCTACTTCTAAGATATCCAAAGCTGCAGATTTATTCGAACTTCACACTATGGGGTTCAGAGGAGAAGCTCTCGCTTCTGTTGCTGCAGTAGCCCATGTCACGCTAAAGACTAGAATGGATGATGAAGAGTTGGGCTCTCAAATATCTATAGCGGGCTCAAAAATCGAAAGTCAAGAAGTTATATCATGCTCCAAAGGAAGTAATTTCATTGTTAATGATCTTTTTTTTAATGTTCCCGCTCGTAGGAAATTCTTGAAATCCAACAGTACGGAATTAGCAAATATTACTACTGAATTCGAACGAATCGTGCTTGTTCACCCCGATATCTCTTTTTCGTTCAAAAGCAATGGTGCCGAATTATATCATCTACCCAAGCAATCATTTCGTCAGCGTATTGCAGCTGTATTTGGCCGACATCTCGACCAACAATTGCTCACGCTCGACGTAGAGACTTCTTTGGCACGCATATCCGGCTTTATAGGGCGGCCCGAATCGGCTATTAAACGCGGTCCGAAACAATTCTTTTTCGTCAATGGGCGCTACATGCGTCATCCCTATTTTCACAAAGCTGTGATGGAAGGGTATAATCATCTTATACCAGCCGATGCGCAGGTGCCTTATTTCTTGTATTTCGAGGTAAATCCAGGCGATATTGATGTAAACATCCATCCTACTAAGACCGAGATAAAATTCGAGAACGAAACTTCTATATGGAAAATATTGCTTGCTGCAGTAAAAGAATCGCTCGATAAATTCAATGCCATGCCGACTATCGAATTCGATACTGAAGGCATGCCCGATATTCCGGTATATGAACAGGATAATAATATCCCGATAGAGATGCCAAGTGTGCATATCAATCAAAACTATAACCAATTTAAGTCTACAGAAAGCGGTTCAAACTACTCGCGACAAAAAGTAGATTGGGAAACATTATATGGGGGATTGGAAAAAGCAGATAGCAAAGCCGAGCAAATAACAAGCTCATTAGACGATATGGAGGTTGCTTCTGAAAACGATACGACATCATTATATCAAGACAATAATGAAATAGTTGACGAAGCACTTCAACAAATGCAAATCAAAGGACGGTATATACTCACTTCCGTCAAATCTGGTTTGATGATTATTGATCAGCGGCGGGCACATATTCGTATTCTCTATGAACGTTATATGGAGCAGCTAGAAAATCGAACCGGAGTTTCGCAACGAGTCTTATTTCCAGATGTGATTCATTTTTCTCCAACCGAAGAGACTATTCTGAAAGAGATGATGGAAGAGCTGGGGGCTGTAGGTTTCGATCTTGCAAATTTAGGCGGAGGAAGTTATTCTATAAATGGAGTTCCTGCAGACACTCAAGGTATTAATCCCATTACATTGGTGCAGAGTATGGTTCACTCGGCACTCGAAGAGACAGATAGTGCGAAGAAAGAGATCAATCACGTTTTGTCTCTATCACTAGCCAAAAGCGCAGCTATCGTATATGGACAAATCCTTTCGGCAAAAGAGATTACCGCTCTTATAGATGATTTATTCTCTTGCTCTAATTCTTCTTTAACACCCGACGGACACGATATACTGACTATTATTAAAGAAGAAGAAATTGAAAAACGAATGGGATAGGAAACATTCATTCCATCCTACATCTCATTAAAATTTATATAAATCACAAAAGGCTTGCATTTGTTTAATGTAGGCCTTTTGTGATTTGGTGCGGCTTATAACTATGAACCAAAATGGATTCACAACGACACTTTGTTATTTCCGTATTACACCATACCGTGCTGTTGCACAGTATGTTAATGATACACCATATACAATGCCAGCGAAAAGAAGCCTCAAAATCGGCTCAAGCGCATATCGTGGACACGTTATTTTCAGCAGACCCTTTTTAAAATCGATCTAAAAGACAGCCTGCAGATAGCTGAGGGCCTTGTCTGTATATAGACGAGTGTGCTCCACTTCTTTTTGATACGCACTTCATTTTCGATGAAAATTGGTGGGCATGGAAATGCAATACTTTCCCGAAGGTTATCGTTGTGATACTTGCTGCACATGTTACATCACCATCCTCTCACTTTATTGGTGAACCCCAAAATTGTCGTATGTTAGTTTTTTCGGTGACGTCCTTAAGTTTTTTTAAAAACGTATGGACGTCAACAATTTTAGGTCCATATGTGGTTTTGAAAATGATAAGGACAAACACACTCGCTGTTTATCAATGTGTTGCAGGTGCTGTGATTATGTGCTTATGCTGATCAGGTTTACACTCGATCGGTGAAAATAGTACAAAAATAGTGCTTTACAAGGCTTTTTCTCTTGGGCTCTGATAAGAAAGTCTCAGAATGTTGGCGAATGTTCACCTCTCTAATCCGAAAAACAATTTCGAGATAGCTTATTGGAAAAACAAAGGAGCATTTGCAAGTGTATGCAATGCTCCTTTGTTGTGGTTTATAATAAATAGAGTAGACTTAGTATGTTCTGAATCCTACTATTTCTCTGACTTCACGTATCGTTTTTTGCACATGCTCGCGCGCTTTGTCGGCACCTTCGTTGATAATTTTATCAAGAAGTGCTTGGTTGGCAGAGAATTCTTGAATCTTTTCGCGAATAGGAGTATTGAAGGCTACGATATCTTCAGCTATCTTTTTCTTGAGGTCCCCGTAGCGTATAGAACAATCATTCCATTTCTCATTGAAGTAGTCATAAGTCTCTTTGTCTGATACGATGCCGAGGAAGGTGAATAGGTTTTCTATTACTTCCGGTTTCGGACTGTTCGGCTCTTGTGGACCATTATCTGTTACGGCTTTCATCACTTTCTTGCGGATAACATCGGGCTCATCTTTCAGATAGATGCAATTGCCTTCCGATTTGCCCATCTTGCCTGAGCCGTCAAGTCCAGGAACCTTGAGGGCCTTCTCCGAGAAGTAGAACGATTGGGGTTCTTTAAAGAATTCCACACCGTATATCGTATTGAACCGACGTGCAAATCGACGTGCCATTTCCATGTTCTGTTCCTGATCTTTACCTACAGGAACTTTGTCGGCTTTATGAATCAGAATATCCGCTGCCATTAGCGTCGGATAGGTCAGCAGTCCGGCATTAACGTTATCGGGCTGTTTGCGGGCTTTTTCTTTGAAGGTCGTTGTCCGTTCCAATTCACCAAGATAAGCATTCATGTTAAAGAAAAGGTATAGTTCAAGAATTTCTTTCACATCGCTTTGCATATAAATAGTTGCTTTCTCGGGGTCGATACCGCAGGCTAAATATTCTACCAGAATAGTGCGGACGCTACGCTGTATATCTTCGGGTTTGGGGCACGTCGTCAAAGAGTGCCAATCAGCAATGAAAAAGTAACAATCGTACTCGTTTTGCATTTGTACAAAACTTTTCACTGCTCCAAAATAGTTGCCCAAATGTAAGTTACCGGTTGGGCGAATCCCGCTTAATACAGTTTCCATATTATTCAACATTATTTTTATTAATCGCTGCAAAAGTACAATAATATTATTACTTTTGCAAAAAGATAGAGATTATGCTTACCGAAATTCAAAAAATGCGTAGCGGTCTACTTGCCGATACTTCAGACCCGGATTTACGAGCTCGGCTTGATAGGGCGAAACAATTAATTAATCAACTTAATAGCCAAACGTATTTGCATTCATCTGATTATCGTGATATCATCAAACAATTGGTACCTCATCTGTCTGACAGTTCGAGTATAACTCCCCCCTTTTATTGCGATTACGGTGACGGAATTATTGTAGGAGAGCATTGTTTTATTAACTTTAATTGTACTTTCCTTGATGGGGCACTTATCACTATAGGAAGTCATACCTTGATAGGGCCGAATGTTCAAATTTATACTCCCCATCATCCCATGAATTATTTGGAACGCCGGCAGACGAAAGAGACGGCATCGCCCGTTACTATAGGTGACGATTGTTGGATAGGAGGCGGAAGTATTATTTTGCCGGGTGTGACGATCGGTGATCGATGTATTATCGGTGCCGGTAGTATTGTGACGAAAGACGTTCCGTCGGATACAACCGTTGCCGGTAATCCTGCAAAAGTCATATCTAAAATTGTATAATACAATGGGTGCAACTAAGAAAGAGAAATGTTTCCAGGAATTGTTTACGACAAACTATTCCCGGCTCTATTACGCTGCACTATATATGTTGAATGATTCAGAAACAGCAAAAGATATGGTTGATGATGTGTTTACCGAACTCTGGGAGAATTTTGGCGCTGATTCTGAAATGTATACTAGTTCTTATCTCCTGAAAAGTGTACATAATCGTTGTATTGACTATTTACGTCATATTGAGGTCAAAAATCGTTATGCCCAACTTTATTTAAAATTAAATAGCGAAGGCCTGTTGGCCGAAGATGACGAAAAGGACGAAAGGCTTGAAGTTATTTATAAAGTGATGGAGCAGATGCCGTTGCGCACTCGCTTTGTAATGGACCAGTGCTATTTTGAAAATAAGAAATATGCTGAGGTTGCTGAGATACTTGGAATTTCTACTGATGGTGTTCGGAAACATGTTATGAAAGCACTTGCTATGTTAAGAAATGAATTTTCTGTTAATTATAAAAAAGGGTACTACCCAAAAAAGAATAATAATCGTTAGATAATAACGAACTATGGACAAAAAAGAAGACAAACATAAAGTTGCCGAAGAACCAATGGAACATACATTGGACTGTATGTCAAGATTGGAAACTATGTCTGATGAGGAATGGAATGAATTCTTTTCGGACAAGAATAGTATGTCTGATTGTAGTTTCTTGTTAGGATATAAGGAAGCGAAGCTCCGCAAAGAAGCTATAAAGCCCAATGCTGAAAAGGCATGGCAGCATTTCCATACTTCGTATATTGTTCCCGAAACAACTCGTCGTCATATGGGTATATGGATTTATCCATTGGCAACTATAGCTGCTATTTTAGCTATTGTTTTTATATTGAAATTTGTTCATCTCAATTCGTCGGATATTGATGTAAGCAGACCTTTTATGGCTTTTACTGCCGACCATGCTCCTCAACTTATTACAATAACTGAAGATGGCAGTCGTCCGAACATTATCGAAGGTCGACAACAACGTGACGGCATACTTATCAATGATAAGGAAGCTGACTTTACGCATGCTTCTTTTGCTAAAAAGATGATACGTAGCATAGCGACTCCGCGAGGTAAATCGTATAAAATTATACTTAACGACGGAACGATGGTGTTGTTGAATGCCGAAAGCAAATTAATATTTCCAACCTCTTTTGTAGGAAAGCAGAGAAATGTGCGTCTTATCGGTGAAGCATATTTTAAGGTGAAACATGATACGGCTCATCCATTTATTGTACAGACAGAAAAAGTGAATACACGGGTATTGGGTACTGAATTTAACCTGAGGGCTTATCCTACATCCGATACTCATGTTACTTTGATAAGTGGTTCTGTTATTGTGTGCAATCGCTCTAATAATAAAGCTATAAAATTATGTCCGGGACAAGATGCTACATTGTTAGGAAACAAAGATTTTGATATCACGACTGTAGATACTGATTATTATGTACAGTGGAAAGACGGATATTTCTATTTCGACGATCTTCCGCTCGTGGAGGTGATGAAAGAACTGGGACGATGGTATAATGTAGATATTGAAATCTGTGATAATTCATTGTTAAGTTATCGACTTCATTTTATAGCAGAACGTCAGGCTAGTATTGATCAAGTGGTAGAGAATCTCAATGGATTCAGTTATCTTTCTGCTACTCGTCAGGGGCAAAAAATTATTATTTCAAAAAAAATGCATTTAAAGAGTGACTAAATTCTAGACTTGGTCGTTTATCTTATAAATAATCGTAAAAACCCAAAGCATTATTTATGAGAACCTTTAATGACAAACGACGAAATTTGTGGACCTATTCTTTTTGCATGACAATCGCAGCAGTACTCATGGTACTGTGGACAGTTCCTACCTTTGCTCAATCTATAGAAAAGAAAATTTCTGTAGAATGTGACAACGAATCACTTGCCAACGCCTTGAAGAAAGTAGAAAAGGCATCAGGCTTCAAAATTTTATTTACCTATGACGAAGTGCAGAGTTATAAAGTTAATATTTCTGCCAAAAAACAACCGGTCGGTAAAGTATTGCAAATGGTTCTGAGAAACACTCCTTTGAAATATACAGTGAAGGGGAAGTTTATCAGCGTCTCTTTAGCCCAGCAATTTCAACGAAGCGGAAAAGGAAAAACTCGCCATATTACTGGTAATGTGCAGGATAATCATAATGAGCCATTGATTGGCGCAACGGTGAGGATTGCTGGAGAAGGAATCGGTACGCTTACTGATGCAAATGGTAATTTTATTTTGGATATCCCTTTAGGAACAGATCTGCTAGATATATCGTATATTGGAATGGAAACAAAAACGATAGATGTGCGGAGCAAGAGTATCTTTCATGTTATTTTGGAAGAGAGCCAACATCTGCTTAAAGAAGTTGTTGTTACTGGTTATCAGACCTTGAAGAAAGAAAATGCTACAGGTGCTTACCAAAAGATTACTTCCAAAGATATGGAAGAACGTTATACAACGAATATTGTCAGTAACCTTGAAGGTAAGGTACCTGGTTTGGTAAGCTATAAAAATGGTAAGAACGGTGACGGCGAATCGACTTTGACTATTCGTGGTATTGGTTCCTTTCAAGCAAAAACAAACCCACTTGTCGTTGTTGATGGTCTCCCTATCGAAGGAGGTATCGAGAGTATCAATCCCTACGAAATTGAGAGCATCACAATATTAAAGGATGCAGCAGCTGCTTCTATCTATGGGGCGCGTGCCTCAAACGGTGTTATTGTTGTAGTCTCTAAGAAAGCTGTCTCTGAAAAATTATCAGTCAGTTTTAATGCGGATCTTGATATTAGTGAATGCCAGAATTTTGACAATTATCATTGGCTGAATTCTTCGCAAGTATTAAACTTGGAAAAATACAACTTCGACTATATTATGAATAACGAAGTCGGAAAATCGACTCTTGAAGGAATGTATGCTTTGTATGGGGAGCTGTTCAGTCCTGCCATGCAGTTGATGATGAACCATTACCTCGGCACGGTTACAGATGATGACTACAAAGCACAGATGGATACTTGGCGACGAAAAGATTACCGCAAAGAATGGCGCAACCTTATGTTATGCAATAAAGTAGTGCAACAATATAATCTTGCTCTTCGCACCAAAGGGCGTTATTTGAGTTCTAGCATTGCTATAGATTACAAGAACGATAATACAGGCAATAAACGGCAATATGACAAAACGTTGGTCTTGAGTTATAGAGGCGACCTGACCGTCACGAAATGGTTAAATTTTGCTTTAGGGCTTAATTTGAATAGTGAAAGAAGCAAGCAACACGCAGATATGTACGGCTATTCTGCACAAAATGCTTTTCAGCCTTATTTAACGATGTATAATGATGATGGTTCGCTCAAAGCGATGAGAGCAATGGTTGGATTGAATAATCCTGCACTACAGGATACATCACTCGGACTAAAATCGGAAGACTATAACCTTGTGACAGAGTCGAAAATGAATTTCAACAAAATGCGTACTACAAATATCCGTACTTTTGTTCATGCTAATATTAATATATTGCCCGAACTAAATTTGAGCGGTCAGTTTCAATATGAAGACAACTACACGAAAGGTGAAACTTACTATGAGCCGGACTCTTATGATATGCGCAATACGTACAATCTTTTTTCAAGTCAAAAAATTCATTATTTTCCCGAAGGAGGTTTGCTGAATCTTAAAACTTCGGAAGGTTCTTATTATACCTTTCGTTTGCAAGCCAACTATGAAAAAATCTTTGCCAAAAAGCATGCTGTTGAAATAGCTGCAGGGCTAGAATATAGACAAACTTTAGTCCGAAATGTAGGAAGTGACTTATTGGGATATGATGATCGTACTCAAACAAACAGTAATACTAAAGTCAATTTCGACTTGATGCGTAACTTGCAATCATCTGATTTAGGAACTCTTTACTCTCCTACTGGTTCACAATTCGATGATGATTTTTATACGAAAGAAGTATTACATCGTTTTCATTCATATTATTTTACTGGCAACTACACTTACGATAGCCGTTACAGTGCATCTTTGTCTTACCGTGTCGATAAAACAGATTTGTTCGGCGCTGACCCAAAGTTTCGTGGTCGTCCATTATGGTCTGCCGGATTGAGCTGGAATATACAGAATGAAAAATTTATGAAATTACAAAACTGGATTGATGTCCTTAAGCTCCGTGCGAGTTATGGTTTGACCGGCAATATTGATTCCTCTGTATCTTCTTTTCTAACAGCTTCCATATCGACAAACTACGTCACAGGTGATAAAGTCGGAACAGTCAATACACCTCCAAATGACCATTTGCGTTGGGAGAAAACCGCTTCTTGGAATATAGGTGTCGACTACTCTATATTTAATAGTCGCTTAAATGGCTCGATTGACTGGTATTATAAACGCAGTTCCGATTTACTGACACTAACAGATATAGACCCTACAAGAGGATGGGTTTCACTGAATATCAATAATGGAAAAGCGGTAAACAAAGGATTAGAACTTCAATTGGACGCTATACTTATGCAACCTAAAAGTAATTGTTTAGGCATAAGTGTTTTAGCCGGATTCGCTTACAATGAAAATAAGGTGGTGGCTATTGATCACATCGATGATGCAGGCTATTCCAATCTGACTACCTTACACAAAGGGCATCCTGTCAATTCTCTTTATTCAGTAGCCTACGGAGGTCTCACGACAGATGAAAACGGAGACCAACAAGTACAATGGAAAAAAGCCGACGGAACATTACGCACAACATCCATTTACGATAACGAATTTGAACCTGCTGATGTCATTTTCTCTGGTGCTCTTGACCCGAAATATACATTCAGCCTAACACCACAAATAACTTATAAAGGTTTTTCTTTGTCAGCTATGCTTTCTTATTATGGAGGTCACTTTATGCGTGCTAATGCTGAAGAATGGTCACATAGCGGCTCTTTTACTGGATTTAGCGGATCCGAAAACGTCAGCTATCTGAACTATTGGAATTCATCGAATAAAAATGCTTATCTGGCAAACGGTTATGCTGCCAATAATATGTTGCTGTCGAGTAGCGAATTGGCGTATATGGATCGTCTAGTTGTGCATGCTGACTATATGAAGCTACGCAATATTGTATTAGGTTATAATTTTCCTGCTTCATTCTGTCAAAAGCTTGGCGTAGAGAATATTCGTTTGAGAGTACAGATGAACAATATAGTTACTTGGGTAAGAAATAGTGCAGGTGTAGATCCAGAAGCGGTAAATCCCTATACAGGAACGACATTGAATAAAACACCCAAAAGTTATACTATGAGTCTCAGCGTTAATTTTTAATAGTAAGGAATATGAAAAAGATAATATATGCTATATTTTTCTTATCGTGTTTGAGTGCCTGCAACAACAGCCTCAACATCACACCTAAAGGAGAAACAGTACTCGATAATATCAGTGATATAGAAACATTGCTGAATCAGAACTATGATTTAGGGACACCAATCTATTCACTGGGATGTATCTGCAACGAATGTTATACACTGGGTGATAACGTCAAATTACTAACAACTCGTACAAATACATTGCAATGTGCTTGGCTCACATATAACGAACAAACTGATAGAAAGGCGCTTACTTCATCAGATATACGCTACACTAATTCTTATAAGTATATCTATTACATGAACGTCATCATTGGTAAACTTGGATCTATAGAAGGTGCCGAAACCGAAAAAGCCCAACTTTCTGCCGAGGCACATATAATGAGAGCTTATCTGCATTGGCTCTTAATAAATATGTATGCTGCACAATACGATGAAAGTACTGCTACCAATAAGGGAGGCATTCCGTATGTGACAGACTATGATATTTCGGCCAATAAAGAGAAAGTTTCTCTTGCCGAAGTCTATAAAAACATTTTGCTTGATTGCGATGACAAATATATCAATGCATTACCCGACAAACCTACATCTGTACTTCGTGCCGGTAAAGCTTGGGGCAATGCCGTACGAGCAAAAGTCTTGATGCAAATGAAACGCTATTCCGATGCCTTACCATACGCTTTGAACGCACTAAAATACAATGATACGATTGAAGATCGTTCTGTTATTACTACTTCCTTTGACTGGAGTCTATTAAGAACCAGTGCCAATAATCTGCTATATATGTGTGGTTATACAGCTCCCTACCAAGAAATCATCTCACTTGAAACTGTTGACAAATTCGAAGAAGGCGACTTTGTCAAGAACTATGCTTATACTGAAGGTAGTAAGATGGAAGGCGAAGAAGCGTGGAATGCAACTTATGGTGAGCTTGACGGAGGAGTAAACGGTGCTCTTGAATATCGGTCGTCAAATACTAACCTGAATTGTTGGGGCATTACTGCTGAACGGATGTATTACACTGCGGCTGAATGTTATATCAGAACTGGAGAATACCAAAAAGGATTGGATTTGGTAAACCAAGTTCGTAGGTATCGAATTGATAGTGATCACTATACTAGCCTCATCGCTGATAATGAATCAGAGGCCATGTTGCTATTACAAAAAGCTAAATGGATCGAATGTATCGGAACATACGAAAACTTTTTCGATTGTAAACGTTGGAATACAGAAGATAATTACAAGAAAACAATTATTCGAGATATTCCTGGTATCGGAACTTTCAGTATTAAATCCGACTCCCCTTTGTGGATTTTCCCCTTTCCGCTTAATGCAACGCAACATAATGTCTCTTTGACTCAAAATTACTAAATATAAAAACAAAAAGGTTATGAAAACAATCACAACAATTGTAACGATAGCAGCTTTACTTGTAAGCAATGCTGATTTTGCTGCGAATACACCGGCAAGATTGAAAGGAAAAGTATTCAACTCTTCATCTAAATTCATACTGCTCTCGCAAATGGATAGCGAAGAGCAACGTGCTGATACCATATTTTTAAAAGCCGATGGAAGTTTCGATTATTTTAAGCAACTTACGACTGCCGATTATTATCTCATTTCAGTTCCTAAAACACATTTTATGGGCAAAGTCTTTTTAGAAAATGGTACATCCACTGATTTTAAGGTTGATATGAACAAACCCACGTCTTATGATGTTACAGGAGACTTAGAATCGACATACGACTTTTCAGAAAAAGTAGACAATGTATTCGAGAACTATAGTAACCCTTCTAAATTCGCCAATTTTAGGGATTTCGATAAGGCTTTACTTGTTGCTAAGGATTCATTAATCAACCTATTGAAAAAAGAAAAGAGTGAAGGCTTCAAGACATACGAAGTCAAACACTTGGAACAATTTTACGATATGGGCAGAATGAACTATATGGACGTATTTATGTATTCTAAAAAGGCATTCGATAGTGATGCTGACTATAATACATTTATGGAAAGTATCAATTTGGACAATAGAGCAAATCTTAGAAACGGAAAATCGATGAGATATCTCTATTGGAAAGCGTCATGTAATAAAGGTGATAACTACCAGCTCACCTATCCGATGCTACAGATTATTAAGGAAAAAGTGACGGATAAATCGACAACTAACGACTTGGCATACGACATTGCCAAATTTTATTTCTCAGATGGCCCTGATGCCAATGTCGATAAAGCATATGTTCTATGTAAGGAGTTGCTTAACGATAAAGCATATAATGAGCTAACACCCGTCTATCAGAAGATGAAAGCATTTGCTGAGGGTCATACAGCTCCCGACTTCGATATGTATACTATAGCAGGAAAGAAAGTTCGCTTATCCGATTTAAAAGGTAAAGTGGTATTTATGGATATTTGGGCGACTTGGTGTGGCCCTTGTCGGCAGGAAATTCCATACATGGCAAAGTTGGTCACTCACTACAAGAAGAATCCAAAGATTCATTTTGTCAGTGTATCAGTCGACAACAACATTCAATCTTGGAAAACGATGATAACTAAAGATAAGCCAAAATGGACACAATATATCGCAACCGACAAAAATTCGAAACTGGGTACCTTATATAATATAGATGGTATTCCACGCTTTATGATGTTCGACAAAACTGGGAAAATTATCACGATCAATTCCATTCGTCCCTCAGAGAAGGATATTTACGAATTTATCGATAAACATATCAAATAGAAAAATTAGAAATAAATCAATTATTAGTTATGGTTGCGACATACGTCTGTTTTTTGCAAGGTGAAATAAGACCATAGTCGTCGTTGTCGTATGTTAGTTTTTTCGGTGACGTCCTTAAGTTTTCGAAAAAACTAACATACGACAACATTTTTAGGAACATACGACGTTTTGGAAGGATAAAGACAAAAACCGATTTATCGGGAACAATACTGATACTATTTTAACCATATCGAGGTGATACTTTCAGATGCGCGAAATCGACACTTTGTTTCCGAAAAATGATAAGGACGAAAATAAAAATTCATAAGGACGAAACTTAAAGTTTGTAACTAGAAACATTTATTTTCGTCCTTATGAATTTCTCGCTGTCTATCAATGATTTACGTGCGGTATATTCATGCCTTATTCTGATTCGAGTTATATTTGTGCGGTAAAACAATAACGGAAAGAGTGTCCTACAAGGTCTGTGGCTTAGGTTGGGATAAGAAAGTATCAGAATATTGGGGGATGTTCACTTTGAAATATGTTCGGAAAAGAGATTGCATGCAAAGCATTGTATCATCGTTTGTTTCTGTATCAATAGGGTGAATAGTCAAACTATTTATGTAGAAATAAGACAACATTTACGTTGTTGTTTATGGAATCTTGTTCCTGCACAACAATTATATTTTCAACCTTTGTCACTTCCGTATGACACCATTACGCGCTACCACACAGCGGGTTAACGATGCACCGTATACAACGCCAGCGGAAAGAGGTCCAAAAATCGGCCCCAGAGCATATTGTAGGAACGTTATTTCCAGTAGGGGTTTATTTAGAACGATTCTAAACGGGCCTCTACAGATAGCTGAGCGGCCGATTTACATTTTCGGCAATCACTCTTACATCTACCTCCTAGATTCTACCAATGAGCCACTTTTCTTATTTCGAGCAGAGGTAAATAATAAAAGAAAACTGATCAATATTTTGAAATATCAATCAGCTTTCTTTTATATGAATTATATATCAGCTATTTGCAGATCTCTGCAATCTTATTGCGTAGAGCTTCACCTCGTAGATTGATTGCTATGACATTTAAGTTCTCATCGACTAGGTAAAGGCAGGGTACAGCCATGATACTATACTGTTTGCAGATGGGCGACTTGAATGCTTTCAGGTCAGAAACTTGTGCCCAAGGGTAGCTTTCTTCTTCAATTGCCTTTTTCCATTTGGCAGCATCATTATCCATCGAAACGCTGAGGACTTCAAATCCTTTGCTGTGATAATCGGCATAGATAGCTTTTACATTTTTCCCTTCTTTGCGGCATGGTACACACCACGATGCCCAGAAGTCGATAAGCACTGCTTTGTGACCTTTGACATAATCGGCAAGGACAATGCTTTTACCGTCTGGAGTATTCATCGTAAAACTCGGAGCTACTTTGAGTGACTGAGCATCAATACCTGCAACAGACAGGAGCAGCATAAAAAATAAAATAACTTTTTTCATTGTAATTAATGTTTATATCGGTTGTTTGAGAAGTGGCAAAGTTACACAAAAAGAATAATCATCGTGCTGTAAAGGTAAGATAATTGAGCCTAAGTTTTTAAAAAAAGTGTAAGTGCCCTCTACTGTTATTGCTTATTGAGTTAATGGAATTTCTGAGTATATATCTTTTTTGCAGTGGAAGCAGAAAACTTTCCGTATAGATTGACATCTATTGTTTCAAACGGATGCAAAAGTTGATCTATCACTACTGCTGCCTGTTTGCGGGTAACGGGTTGTTCGTATTCGGGATTGCCAAGTTTGAAGCGTTGGTAAATATCGTTAACTTGTTGATCTACGGTTTGACTTGAGGACAGAGAAAGATGATTCTGTTCTCCAATTTCTGTTATAATGTCGGTTAACGCTTTTAGTGTGACTGCTGTATGATTTTGCATTGCTTTCCACGTAGGATATACACTTGCCAATCCTTCTAGCTCATTGCTGTATAATAGACTGTCGGCATTGATCCATGTTTCGTTGGACCAATCTATATGTTTCCCTATGCCATGCAAAATGCCCATTACTCCGATACGTTGAAGGGATTTGAATGTCGGGTCTGTCTTTTCTACGTCAAGATAAGGGAGCAGGTAGTTGCCGTTATCGAGTAGTACGTTTTGTACTTCGTGAACAGAAACCTCTCTGGGAGTGCAATGATGTTTCAGCGCTAGGCATGCTACAACGGCTGCAACCTGTCCCAATTGCATGACAACCGGTTGTAAACGTGTAGTTCCATTCACTAGGTTTGTTACCGAAACGGCTTTTTCTGCCAGCAACAGGCGGTCTTCCTTTTGAGGTATGACTACACCAAGCGGTATTCCATAAGAGGGTATCATGGGAAAGTTGATGGTTGGTATGTCCGAACCTTTGTACTCATGATGATGATGGTCTACCGGATAATCGCCTACTGCGATAGCTGTACGGTATAACGGCTTGTCTTGCGAATAGGGAGCCGAGATGTCGTTTAGCGTGAATCGCACGACGCCTTCGAATCGTCTTCCTTCTCTATAATAAGGCATTAATGGAAAATGATCGGCAGTGGGGTATTCATCGGCTAAACCTAAGTTCGTCATTCCCACTTCGTGTTGCAAGAAATAAAGGTAGCGTATACTTTTGGCCTTAGCACCATTCTCAAGAGAGTCTCTTTGAGCTTGAGTACATTCAATATCGTTCAAATAAAAGTCATTACCATTTTCAGACCAATTGAGCATATACTTGCCATTGGGCAATTGCCCGTATGACAACATCATTTCGGGCGACCAAAGATGTCCTTTTGCAGTCGAATCATTGTATTGACAGGTGCAACAATTGCGGAACTCCAACGGGTCATAGTCTTTCGGCCTTGCTATAAGTTGCGGTGTATCGAACTTCTTGACAGTGATAGCATAAGTTAGATCTTGTACGATGTTATTCTCTTTGTCCGGAGCTTGAGGTTCTCCGGTATCTTTATTACTATCCATACCGGCGTGATAAGGTAGCCCTGCCGCCTTAGCAACGTCTCCCAATTCGGTTGCATCAATAAGATATGAAGTTTTTACTGTTTGCCGTTTGCCTTTCTGTCTAATTTTGAGCTTCCAACCATTGCTTGTTCTTACAACTTCCTCGATAGAAGTATTGAAATAGCATTTTAACTGAGGCTCCGCAGCAGTCCATTTGTTGAATATCTCATTCCCCACCGACGGTTCGAAGAGTACATTACTTACCCATCCGGTCTTTAGGGCATCCAGTGAACCATAATGGTTGGCTAAGGCATCACGAAACTCTCCCCATAATCCGCTTGGCAGACGATAATCTCCGTCAACGGCACTCACACCGGCCGATGTGAGCATCCCTCCAAGCCATGCGGTACGTTCTACTAATAATGTTTTGGTGCCTAATCGGGCACTTTGTATGGCGGCACAAGTTCCGCTGGCTCCTCCGCCGGCAACAACGACTTCGAAACTTTTGTTCGATTGACAAGAAAGTAGCAGTGTCGTTGCACATGCTATACTTAATAGATATTTGTTTCTCATGGCTGGTATGTTTGTTTTATTTCTTTTTCTTCTTTTTGAGTTGGCGTTTTGCCATTCGTTCGGCAAGTGCCCACTGAATATTGGCTGCATCTTCTTTGCCTGCCATCATTAGCGCATCGCCAAACTTTTCGTGAGCGTCGGGATGATATTGATCGATTGTTGTTGCTTTGTCAAAGTCTGCAATAGCGCCTGCCGAATCGTGCAATTTGAGTCTGAAACATCCCCTTAGATAAAAGGCATTGAAGTATCGTGGACTTAACGCTATCGCTTTACTATAACTCTCGAGCGCTCCATGAGTATCTGAAGATTCCAGTATTTTACCTCTTTGTATATAGGCTTTCACCGATTTTGGGTTGAGGTGTATTGCTTTGTTATAGTTTGCTATGGCGGCACTTTCTTCATGTGCCTCGTTGATACATGCATCGCCCAAAGCCAAGTATTCATCAGACAACATCATCATCATATTGCGGTTTTCGTCGAGTTCATGCTGCATCTTTTCTATTTTATTCCGTAATATGTTAACCATATTCAACTTCCGTCGTATGAGGCGAGTAACTACCGGCTTTTCGATATCGTAGCGAGAATGCATCGCTTTGATGAACTGATTGACACATTCTTCCATGTCCCCTTTCTCAAAAGCTTTCGATGCTGCAATGTATTGTAGATCGGCTTGTGCGCTTTTCATAGCACGATCTATAGCTTGCTGGTCGTTGAAATGCTGCGCGAAGTTTGAAATCTCTGGGCGTACGAAAATATCGGAGCGATTAACGGTGCGGTTCAGGCTGATGCCATCAAGCGAAGTACAACGTGAGAGGGCTACGTAGGTCTGGCCTCCGGCAAATGCCCCGCCCGTCAAATCAATGACAACCCGGCTGAATGTGAGCCCCTGACTCTTGTGTATGGTGATAGCCCAAGCTAGTTTGATAGGAAATTGGGTATAATTGCCGAGTTCTTTTTCTTTGATGACTTTTTCTTTGTCGTCGTAAGTGTATTTGATGTTTCGCCACAATTCTCGCTTTACGTCACAGTGCCTTCCATCGTCGGTAATGACATATAGTATTTCATTCTCTTCGTCCCATCCTTCGATAATACCGATTGTGCCGTTTACCCATTGCCGTTCCATATCATTCTTGATGAAAATAATCTGAGCGCCCACTTTAATGTTCAGCTCTTTTGCGGTGGGCAGACTATTTTCCGGAAAGTCTCCATTGATGATGCCTTCGAAAGTAAGCAGATCACCGTCGAGTTCCGTCAAACGTTTGTCGTTGATATTGTCGACTGTCTCACGTCGGGTAGCAAGTGTGATGTACATGTCTTTCTCGTTGCTTTTGACGGGTGCACTGTATCTTTCGTTGATGAGCTGAAGGTCGCCGTTGTCTACTGTGTTGTTCCTGATATGGTCGAGTAGACAGACAAAAGCCTTATCTGTCTGCCTGTATACTTTTTGCAATTCGATAGATACGAGGTTCATCTCATTGAAAACCCGTGCCGAAAAGAAATAGGGAGTGGGATAGTAACGGTTTATAAGCTCACGGTTTTCGGTGGTGACTACGGGCTCGAGTTGGAATACGTCACCGACCAATAGCATTTGTTTACCTCCAAAAGGAGAGTGAGTGTTGTGAGAGAATATTCTAAGTATTTTGTCAATAGCATCGATTATATCGGCTCTTACCATAGATATCTCGTCAATAATAATCAGTTCTACCTGCTCTATGACTTTTCGCTTTACTTTGTCGTACTTGAAGAACTCGTATATCCGATTGTCTCGGCTTGAAAGATTCGGATCGTCGGGAAGCAAAGGGTAAAAGGGTAATTTGAAGAAACTATGTAGCGTACTGCCACCGGCATTTATGGCAGCGATGCCTGTTGGTGCCAATACGATATGTTTTTTCTTTGTATTTTGGCAAATGTACCGCAAGAAAGTCGATTTTCCGGTTCCTGCCTTACCCGTAAGAAAGACAGAATGGTGCGTGTGCTGTATGAGCTTGAGCGCTTCCTGAAAGTTTTGATTGTCGGTATCTATTAACTCCATTTGTTTTTATTGCAGTTAAGGTACTTATATCAGATTAGTCCGAAGTGACGCATGGCGTCGCGCACTCCGTTATCATCCACTGCTGTGGTCACATAGTCTGCTACGGCTTTGACTGCATCTTCCGCATTGCCCATCGCTACACCTATGGCCTCCGATTGTAGCATGCTGATGTCGTTACCGCCATCACCAAAACATATCACTTCCTGCATGGTCAGCCCAAAGTGTTTTGCTACTGTTTCAACTCCGTGTCGTTTGTCGCAACCTGCTGCTGTAATGTCGGTAAAAGTAGGATGCCAGCGGTCGCCCGTGCAACCTTCTATCTGAGCGATGATTTCTGCTTCCTGTTCGGGAGTAATAAAAGGAGTTGCCTGATAAATATCTACTGCGCAGGCTTCTTCAATGTTATCTACTTTTCGCATCTCATCGACATGTAGATAGTCGTAGAATATTTTTCGCATCAACGCATTCTCTCGATAAACGCAAACATCATGCGCACTGACAAACACACAAGCCGCTTTCTGCTTATCGACAAAGTGTCCTATTTTCAGAGCCGATTCGTGAGGTATGTAATGCCGGTCGATAACTGTATCGCCCACGAAGCAGTAGGCACCGTTCATCGAAACATATCCGTCTATGATATTTAGTTCTTCCAGTTCTCCAAGGTTGTTGATGATGGCTTTAGGTCGGCCTGTAGAAATAAAAATTTTAATGCCCTTCGCTTTTGCAGTTTGGAGAGCATCAATAGTTGATGGCGGAACGTGGTGGGTCTTAAAACTGACTAACGTGCCGTCGATGTCGAAAAATAATGCTTTAATCATGCTACAAAAGTAGAAAAATCAGATTAATAATACTAACTTTGTGTGGCAATAAAATATAAAAATAGATGAAATACAATTTCGATGAAATAATAGACCGCCGAGGTACTTCGAGCGTGAAGTGGGATGGAGTACAGAAATATTGGAAAGGGCGCAATGATTTGTTACCGATGTGGGTAGCAGACATGGATTTCAAAACTGCTCCTTTTGTTGTAGAAGCTTTAAAGAAACGACTCAATCACGAGGTGATAGGATATACTTTTGCATGCGATGAATGGTATGACGCCATTATCAACTGGGTGAATGTACGCTTCGACTTGACGATAACACGAGATATGATAGACTATTCTCCGGGCATTGTTCACGGCATTACTTTTGCTATTCTTTGCTTCACTGATCCCGGTGATAAAGTAATGGTAACGCCACCCGTTTATCATCCTTTCTTTTTAATGACCGAGCATAACAATCGTGAAGTGGTGTGGAGTCCGCTAGTACTCGAAGACGGACAGTACCATATTGACTTCGACCGTTTCCGTCAAGATGTACAAGGATGTAAGCTCTTTATATTGAGCAATCCTCACAATCCCGGCGGTAGGGTATGGACCAAAGAAGAGCTACAAACCATTGCGTCCATTTGTGCAGAGAGCGGTACGATTGTTATCTCTGATGAAATTCATGCCGATCTTACGTTGCCTCCTTATCGTCATCATACATTCTCTACTGTTTCCGAAGAAGCCAAGCATCATTCCATCACTTTTATGTCGCCTAGCAAAGCATTTAATATGCCGGGGCTTAGTTCATCCTATTGTATTGTAGAGGATGACAAACTTCGTGCGAAATTCTTTGGATTCTTGCAGGCCAGTGAGTTGGATGAGGGACACTTTCTGGCATGTATCGGTGCGGCCGCCGCTTATAGTCACGGCACAGAATGGTTGGACCAAATGTTGGCTTATGTAAAGGACAATATAGAATATCTGGATCGTTACTTGAAAGAGCATATACCTGCTATCAAAGCCATTATTCCTCAAGCTTCTTATCTGGTGTTTCTGGATTGCCGTGACTTGAAACTTTCGCAAAAACAACTCTGCGACCTTTTTGAAGACCGCGCTCATTTGGCACTCAACTCGGGTACGACATTCGGAAAACAAGGAGAAGGATTTATGAGAATGAATGTAGGGTGTCCGCGCGAAACGTTGATAAAAGCTTTGCAACAATTGGAAAAGGCAGTGAACGGATAAAGAGGAAAAGATGTCTAAAGTCGTATTGATAACAGGCGCCAGTAGCGGCATCGGAATGGAAACGGCAATCGAATTGTGCGATAAAGGTTTTGTCGTTTACGGTGCCGCTCGTAGAGTGGAACGCATGAAGTCGCTATCCGATAAAGGAATTCATGTCCTGCCGCTTGATGTTACCGATGAAGTTTCGATGAAGCAGTGTGTAGATAGCATTGTTCAAACAGAAGGTAAGATCGACATACTGATTAATAATGCCGGCTATGGGTCGTATGGTGCGGTAGAAGATGTCCCTCTTTCAGAAGCTCGCCGACAGTTGGACGTAAACCTTTTCGGACTTGCTCGGATGGTACAACTTGTGTTGCCGTCAATGCGCCGCCAAAAGTCCGGTTGTATTGTCAATATCTCCTCGATGGCCGGTAAAGTTCATACTCCGTTCGGCGCATGGTATCATGCTACGAAGTTTGCTGTTGAAGGATTCTCGGATGCATTGCGTCTTGAATTGGAACCTTTTGGCATTCGTGTCGTTATTATTGAACCGGGAGGCATCAATACTGATTGGGGTATTATAGCTTCGGATAATTTGGCTAAAACTTCGGGCGCGGGCGTATATGGAGAAGATGCGATGAAAATGGCACGAGTATTTCATCATGCTTATAGCGGGAAGAAATACTCAGACCCATCTGTCGTCGCTCATACTATCTGCAAGGCTGTGACAGCACATCGTCCACATACCCGATATGCCGTAGGGTTTATGGCGAAACCGTCTATCTTCTTCCGCAAGATATTGAGCGATCGTCTGTTGGATCGTATTCTAAGATTTTATTTTATGCGATAGAGGCGATGAGTTGCTCTAGAGTAATATCTTCATCATCAATCTCTAAATCGTGCATTTCCAGTTCGGTTGATTTTTCTTTCGAAAAGGTAAAATAGGTGCAAGTCGCTTGTGCACAAACGGTACCCATGCTATCAGAGATACTCGCTTCGATTGTTGCAATATTACGACGTACGTCTGTTACTTTGGCACGAAGCACTACATATCTATCTGTAGTCATGATGCTATGTTTGTAGCGAGTCTCCATTTTGGCTGTAACTCCCGTAGTATTCATCTTTAGCATGACGGCCCAAGCACATATCTCGTCGAGCATTACAGCCTGAATACCTCCGTGAAGTGTATCTACCCATCCTTGAAATTGTCTCTGCGGTTTCCATACTGATACCACTTCGTCACCGTCGGCATAAAATTGCATTCTTACTCCATCCTTATTATCAGGACAACAACCGAAACAATAATATTCTTTTTTCCCCATCCAAGGGCTTTTAATTCTTTTCATGATTTATTTTATCTAGTATTTAAAAGAAATAGGTAAGGTGTATTTAACAGGAAGTTTTTTGCCATTTAGTGTGCCCGGATTCCATCGGGGCATACTAAGCACTAGTCTTATGGCTTCTCTATCGCATAGAGAATCCAAACTTCGTGCGATGACTGCATCTCGTGTACGCCCCTTTATATCTACGGTGAATTGAACGATCACTTTTCCTGTAACGCCTCCCTCTACATATTGTTTGGGGTATCTTAAGTGATTGGCAATCCATTCCATCATTACAGCCTGACCTCCTGGAAAAGAAGGCTGTTGCTCTACCATACCCATAAGAGTTGTGTCCTCACTATCTGTCGCTTCTTTAGATTTTTTCTTTTTATTCAGTTTAGGTTTTGGTGTAATTGTATTTCCTATCAGCACCGTCTCTTCAACAGAATTCGCTCTCATATTATTCATTTGTTCTGTGCGCATGCCCGTGTTGATATTTGGTTCAACAGTAACATGCTCGGCGGCATTAAGAGCGATAGCTCCGGCCGACAACCCAAATAGAGTGATTGCCTTACCTAGCATTTGGCGGTGCTTGAGTTGTTGTTCCAAGTAGTGCACTTCCGATTCGCACTTGGGGCAAGTGCCCAGACAATCGCCTTTGAATTGACACTCGGAGGTGATAAACTCAATATCATTCGCGTCTGCAATCTGCTTGCGAATCTCCTTTAGTATTCGGCATGTTTGTTTTCCTCTTTTCATAGCTTCGTAGTATTTAAGTAAGATATGTAAACTGATCAAAACGAAAAAGTCCCATCATTTTTAATTGCTTGATACTTTCTTCCGTGTCTTGTATCGTGTTGTACAACGGAATGACAGGCACACGTACTGTGATGTTATCTCGTTTCCCTTGTTCAATGAGCCAGTTGAGATTGGCGATGACATTATCGTTCTTTTGGCCCGTATATTTATAATAGCGCTCTTTATCCATATCCTTAATGTCCACGTAATATTGATTGACTACCGGCAACAATTCTTCTAGATGTTTGAGCGGAACGTTTAATGACGTTTCGATTGCAATTTGCCATTGCGAACCGCAAAGCTCTCTGAACTCACGTATAAACGTACTTTGTAGACATGGTTCGCCTCCGCCAAAAGTAACACCGCCCATGGTGGCAAGAAAATATAGCTCATCTTGTTTGACCTCGTTATAAAGTTCTTGGCAACTGAATCTTTTCCATTTTCCGTCGGTGTGTAGGCATTGTGAATTCAAACAGTATTTACAACGAAGTGGGCATCCATGAAAGGCCACTAGTGTTGTAACACCTTCACCATCGATGGTGAGGCGGTGGCGATTGATACCTATGAGTGTAGCAGTTTTCATTATCTCTTAGTCTAACGAAGTAACAATAATACAAAGATAATATAATTTGTTTATATTATTCATTTGTATAATACAAATTTATTGTCTCACAGCTGTGAGACAAGTGTATCACGGGTGTGCGACTATTGTCTCACAATTGTGCGACAGGTGTATCACAACTGTGAGACGCTAATAGATAAATAGGATTTTTACACCTTTCTTCTGATATTTGTGGAATACTTAGAATATCTTTCAATAAAAGGTACTTAAGTGCATGGAGCGTGTCCGTTATCTGATGGGCGTTTGTAGAAAGAAAAACGGCTTTATTGTCTTGAAAGAAACAATAAAGCCGTCAGTATAATTTTAGCGATGTACTGTAATCGCTGTTTTATTTATTGGCTAATTGATAGACAACGTCCATCACTTTTTTCCCTATCTCGTCGGCTGCCTCCATTGTAGCAGCTTCGCTGTAAACACGAATAATAGGCTCGGTATTGCTTTTGCGTAAGTGAACCCACTTGTCGGGGAAGTCTATTTTAACACCGTCGATATCATTAATCTCTTGGTCCTTATACATCTCTTTCACTTTGACAAGTACGGCATCTACATCTATTTCGGGAGTGAGGTCGATGCGATTCTTTGCTATATAATAATTGGGATAAGAAGCACGCAGCTCGCTTGCCTTTTTGCCTTCGTGAGCCAAGTGGCTAAGAATAAGTGCAATGCCTACGAGCGCATCTCGCCCGTAATGAATAGCGGGATAGATTACTCCGCCATTGCCTTCGCCTCCTATTACAGCATTTACTTCTTTCATTTTGGCTACAACGTTTACTTCGCCTACAGCCGATGCATAGTATTGGTGACCATACTTACGGGTTACGTCTCTAAGTGCACGAGTAGAACTGAGGTTGGATACGGTATTGCCTGGCGTATGCTTAAGTATATAGTCGGCTACGGTGACGAGTGTATATTCTTCTCCGTACATCCTGCCGTCCTCGCAGATCATGGCAAGGCGGTCTACATCCGGATCGACCACAAAAGCAATGTCAGCTTTACCTTCTTTCATGAGCTGCATAATGCCACTTAGATTTTTCTCGAGCGGCTCGGGATTATGTGCAAAGTCGCCTGTATTGTCATCATTCATCTTAATGACATTCTTCACTCCAAGGCGATTGAGCAGTTCGGGTAGTATGAGTCCGCCTACCGAATTAATACAATCGATAGCAACGGTGAAGTTGGCCTTCCGAATAGCTTCTACATCGGTGAGCTTCATATTGAGTACAGCCTCTATATGCTTTTCGTCGTATGAAGTATCTAGTCTATAATGTCCCAATTGCTCTACGGGTGCAAATTCAAAATCTTCTGCTTCGGCAATACGTAGCACTTCATTGCCTTCTTCTTTGTTGAGAAACTCACCATCCTCGTTAAGTAGTTTTAGTGCGTTCCACTGCTTGGGGTTGTGAGAAGCTGTAAGTATGATTCCACCGGAAGCACCTTCCATTGTTACTGCCAGTTCGGTAGTCGGAGTAGAAGCAAAGTCTATATCGACTACATCCCAGCCCATTCCCATGAGTGTTCCTACAACTATATTTTTCACCATTAATCCCGATAGACGGGCATCACGTCCAACTACAATTTTATTGTTTTTTACTTTGCAAGTGTGGCGAATCAATGTGGCATAAGCAGAAGTAAACTTCACAATGTCCAATGGATTCAATCCTTCACCTACATGTCCTCCGATAGTTCCTCGGATTCCTGAAATAGATTTAATGAGTGTCATAATATAATAGTGATTTGGTCTTTAATTCTCTTTATTTTCTTCTTTTGAAGTATCCAATTTTACTTCTTCACTGTCTGTTAGTTTCGAACGAAAAGCTTCGAGCGCTTCTTCCCAACGTGCGATAGCCTGATCCATTGTTCCTTTAATTTCTCCGCCGGATGCATTGAGATGTCCTCCGCCATCAAAGAATTGCTCTGCCATCTCTGTACACGAAAATTTGCCTACCGATCGTAGCGACACTTTGACGATCGCTCTTTCGGTATCTTCGCGTAGAAAGCAAGATAGTTTACTACCTTTTATTTGGAGCGGTATGTTGACGAAACCTTCACTATCTCCTTTTGAATAATCATAGCGACCTTGTTCGTCGCGAGTCAGAGTCATGAGCGAAGCATGGCAATCATAAACCTTCATGTTCTCCAATACGTACCCCATTAATCTCAGACGGCTTTCGGAATATGTGTGGAAGACTTTGCGATAGATATCGTCTTTGTCTATTCCCTTTCCGATAAGCATACTGATAAAGCCGTATAGCTCTGCATCGTTAGAGTTGTAGGTAAACCCTCCTGTATCGGTCATCATGCCCGTATAGATACATTGTGCCGCTTCGAGCGATATTCGTCTGAACTGGTGCATGGCCAAAATGAGTCGAAGCGTTATCTCGGATGTCGAACTCGCAGCTGGTATAGATATGTTGATATCACAGAAATTGTCAGGATTGGGATGATGGTCTATCATTATCTTTGGAGCTTTTGATGCTTCGATAGGAATAGCCAGTGCTTCAATGCGTTTCAGACCATTGAAATCCATACAACAGATCAGTTGTGCTTCTTCGATAAGCTTATCGGCAAATGGCTTATATCGGTCGTATATCATAATGTCTTTGCTACCCGGCATCCATTTTAAGAAAGCAGGGAAAGCATTGGGTACTATGACGAAAGCCTTTTTGCCCATAGCACGCAAGAAGTGGGCCATGCCCAACGATGAACCTATTGCGTCGCCATCGGGAGAGACATGGGCTACGATAACCACTTTGTGGACTTGTACCAACATTAAGCTGAATTTGGTAACAATATCCGGATCAATCATTTCTCTGTACATATTCCTCTGTCGTATTAATATTTGAATTCACCGAATTCGCTTCGGATAATCAGTTCCTTTTTTTCTGCTTGCTCTATGT
Source organism: Bacteroidales bacterium (assembly GCA_012517855.1). Classification (GTDB taxonomy): domain Bacteria; phylum Bacteroidota; class Bacteroidia; order Bacteroidales; family Bacteroidaceae; genus JAAYUD01. The sequence goes on along the minus strand of JAAYUD010000088.1, from coordinate 24,266 downwards.
GTCCTACTATTTGTGCATCAATATCGAAACTCTTGCTTATAGCGATCACCTTATCGGCATCTTTTGCCGGAAGGACAACTTCCAAGCGATGTCCCATATTGAATACCTTGTACATTTCCGAATAGTCTGTGCCACTTTGTCTTTGAATTGTCTTAAAGAGGGGAGGAACCGGAAACATATTGTCTTTGGTCACTTTGATATTATCACCTACAAAATTCATGATCTTAGTTTGGGCACCACCCGAACAGTGAATCATTCCATGTATGTTACTCCGCATCTCATCAAGTAACTTTTTCACTACCGGAGCATAAGTACGGGTAGGGGACAGCACTAGTTTGCCGGCATCTATGGGTGAGTCTTCTACCGTATCGGTCAATTTCAGTCCTCCGCTATAGACTAATTCGTCGGGAACAGCTGCATCGAAACTTTCGGGATATTTTTGTGCCAGATACTTGCCAAAGACATCGTGGCGAGCCGAAGTCAGCCCATTGCTGCCCATGCCGCCATTGTATTCTTTTTCGTAACTTGCCTGTCCATAAGAAGCCAACCCTACAATGACATCTCCGGGGCAGATATTGCCGTTGTCTATAACGTCCGAACGTTTCATTCGGCAAGTAACGGTACTATCTACAATGATGGTGCGCACTAAGTCGCCTACATCAGCAGTTTCTCCACCTGTGGCATAAACACCTACGCCCATCTTGCGAAGTTCGGCCAGCAACTCGTCTGTGCCGTTGATAATAGCAGAAATTACTTCGCCCGGTATCAATAGCTTATTGCGGCCTATAGTGGATGAAACAAGGATGTTATTTACAGCACCTACACAAAGCAGATCGTCGATGTTCATGATCAATGCATCTTGTGCAATGCCTTTCCATACGGAAAGATCACCCGTTTCTTTCCAATAGAGGTAAGCGAGTGAAGACTTTGTTCCGGCACCGTCGGCATGCATGATATTGCAGTAATCCGCATCGCCGCCTAGTATATCAGGGATAATTTTGCAGAAAGCGTGAGGAAAGATACCCTTGTCGATATTTTTGATGGCGTTATGAACATCTTCTTTTGAAGCGCTTACACCACGCATCATATATCGTTGATTGTTATTCATCTTTTTCTGGGAATTTTACTAGTTGGTTTTATTGAAATTAGAACTGTACTTTAGGAGCTGTCTCGCTACCTTGGGCTGCTTCGAAATACGATTTCTTCTGAAATCCGAACATGTTTGCAAAAATGTTGCGAGGGAAACGTCGGATAGATACGTTGTACTCTTTGGCAGCGTCATTAAAGTCTTTACGAGCTACATTGATACGATTTTCCGTACCTTCCAGTTGTGCCTGAAGTTCTAAGAAGTTTTGATTGGCCTTCAGGTCCGGGTAGTTTTCTGTAATGGCAAGTAGTTTGCCTAAAGCCGTCGTAACATCACCCTGAGCTTTTTGATATTGCGCTAACTTCTCGGGGGTAAGATTATTGGCATCTACCTTGATTTGAGTAGCTTGGCTGCGTGCAGAAATGACACCTTCAAGAGTGGTCTTTTCGTGTGTGGCATAGCCTTTTACTGTATTTACCAAATTCGGAATTAGGTCGGCACGACGTTGATATTGAGTCTCTACGTTGGCCCACTGATTGTTTACATTCTCTTCTGTCGAAACTAAACCATTGTATACAACAGTTACCCAAATAGCCAATATCGCTATTATACCGATGATGATAATTAATGTTCTGTTCTTTTTCATATTGTTCTTTCTTATTGTTTTTACTTTTAATTAAAATCCTGAACTGGATCCGCCTCCTCCGAAGTCTCCGCCTCCAAAACTTCCTCCGCTGAATCCTCCACCGTCTCCACCTCCGAATCCTCCACCGCCAATGAATGGACCTCCAAATCCTCCACCGCGATAATTATCATCGTAGCTTTTTTTCTCACGCTGTACTTCGTGGCCGCAGTTGTCGCAACGATAGGTCCATATCTCTGTCTTTACTCCGTTGATTCGGCTTACTACTTGTGAGTTGATGCGCAAGAGTTTATGTTTTCCGCAATGTGGACAACGGTTGGCCATTCTACTTTTTATATATACAAAAATAGTGCCTCCGACGAAAATCAGAACAAATAATAATATCATTGCCCTGGTTTGTTCTCCTCTGCCGTTATTTCCAAAATCGGCACTGTCGTTCATCGAACCGTCTAATTTACCACAAATTGCTTTTATTCCTTGACGCATACCTGTGTCCCAATCATTCTTTTTGAAGGCCGGAACCATTGTTTTCATCTGAATACGTTTGCAGATGGCATCCGGTAAATCTCCTTCCAGACCATAACCGGTGGCAAATTGTATTTTGCGTTGGTCGAGCACCAGTAATAATACCAATCCTGTATCTTTCTTCTTCTTTCCGACTCCCCAACGTCTGCCAAGTGAATAGGCAAAGTCAAGCGGATCGTTATCACCTATTGATGGCAGTACAACGACGGCAGTTTGTACGCCGGTCTTTGTCTCCAATTGGTAAAGCATCGAATTGATACTATTTACTGTTTCCTGAGAAAGAATATGTTCAGGATCAGACACATAATAACTCTTGTTCGTGTGGCGTACATTGGGTACGTCATTGATGGCATATGCTTTCCCTTCGGCTTGCGATGCTATCGGGATCAGAACACAAAAGAGTATATAACAAATAAGGCGTTTCATCAGCGTATGTATTTATTGACAAATTGAGCAACCTTTTCAGTATAGGCTTTCTGATTGTCATGGTAAGACATTGCATGGATAGCGCTGGGCACAATCCACAATTCTTTGGGTTGAGGTTTTGCTTTGTAAAGCGGATAAACCATTCGTGTAGGTACATAAGTATCGGCACTACCGTGTATAAACAGCATGGGCAATTTGCACTTTGCGACTTGTTTCAATGCCGAAGCCTCTCCAAAGCTCCATCCAAACCGCAGTTTGCAGAGTGCGCTTGCTCCGTATAGTAAAGGGAATTTAGGTAACCCGAACATATTTTTCAGTTCATAATCGAATTCATCCCAAGCGCTGGTATAGCCGCAATCTTCTATTAGACATTTTATATATGAAGGAAGTTTCTCTCCCGAAACCATCATGGTTGTGGCACCTCCCATTGATATTCCCTGAATCACCATTTCGGTGTTATTGCCGAATATACCGTTAGCTACTTTTGTCCATTCCAGCACATCCATACGGTCTTTCCATCCCATATTTACAGCTTTCCCCTCACTTTGTCCATGATATTGCAGATCGGGTAACAAAACGTTGTAGCGCAGTTGCCTGTTAAACAAATACGCTATAGGAAATATGCTGATAGCACAATCCGTATACCCGTGAACCAATACCGCTGTCTTGTGTGTCGGACGGGCAGCTTTTAAATAGTAGCCATGTAGTTTAATCCCTTCGGGATTGACAATTACGGTATCATGAATTGCTTTGCAATTGTTAAGGCTATCAATCCAAAACTTCATATAGGGATAATCCTTAAAAGTTCGTTCAAGAGCGGTATTGCGGCTCTTTACTACTTTCTCTTTGGGAAGTAGGGCAAAATGGATCAAGTAAAAGCTTCCGCCTACGGTAAATATACCGAAGATCAGAAGGAGCGATATGATACTCCAACGTATGATGTTTCTTGTTTTACTTGTCTTCATGATTACCTAAATAGATTATATCTTTTTATTTCTTATTCCATATTTCCCACGAAATGAAAGCTTGGAGTAGTAGCATCTCGAGTCCGTTTTTTGTAACAGCTCCATGTTCGGCTCCTTTTCTCATGAATAGTGTTTCATTTGGATTGTAGAGCAAATCGTACAACAGATGTTCGTGAGTAAGCTCGTTGTACGGTATTTGTGGGCAGAAATCTACTTTGGGGTACATTCCTACCGGGGTGCAATTGATTATTACTTTATATTCTTTCATCACCGAAGGAGTAAGCTCTTCGTAGGTGATAGCGTCTGGTTTGCTGGTTCGGGATACCAATTGGGTGGTAATACCGAAATCGTGCAATCCGTGACATACAGCCTTTGCTGCTCCACCTGTGCCTAGTATTAATGCTTTCTGGTGGTAGGGCATAAGTAACGGCTTTATGGATTGTGAAAATCCTACAACATCTGAATTATGTCCCTCCAATGTGATTTTCTTCTTGTTCTTTTCACGGATAATTTTGATAACATTTACTGCACCGATGCGTTCGGCGTTTGGGCTTAACCGGTCTAAGTAGGGAATCACTTGCTCTTTATAAGGTATTGTTACATTCAACCCACACAGGTCAGGATTCTCTTCTACTACTTCTGGAAAGTCTTTGATCTCGGGTATTTCGAAGTTCACGTACCGAGCATCGATATTCTCGGAAGAAAATTTCTCGTTGAAGTATTCAATAGAGAAAGAGTGTTTGAGCGGATAGCCTATTAAACCATATTTCTGCATTGTAAGTTTGTCTTTTATTTATTTGCGGTGTAAAGCGTGCATATACCAAACGTTAGTCGTTTGAAGTTTACGTCACTGAAGCCTGCCTTTTGTAATATGCCTTTCATTACTTCGCCTTGCGGAAAAGCTTGAATCGTTTGCGGCAAATAGTGATAAGCCTTGTTGTCTTTAGATAATAGCTTTCCCAGTGTAGGGATGATAACACTCGAATAAATTGTAAATAACTGTTTCATTGGGAAATGGTCCGGAGCAGTTAGTTCCAATATTACTAATCGTCCGCTGGGACGCAGCACTCTATGCATTTCGCGCAGTCCTTGATCCAAATCGGCAAAGTTTCGTACTCCAAAAGCTACAGTAATTGCATCGAATATATTGTCTTCGAATGACAGATGGCAACAGTCTTCGCATGCGAAACTTATTGTTCCTTCCATGCCTGCCTTTTGTATCTTCTCTTTGCCGACGGCTATCATCCCTTCTGAGATATCTGTGCCTATAAGTTGATGAGGCTTTAGTTCTTTGGCTGCCAATAAAGCAAAATCGCCGGTTCCGGTTGCTACATCCATCATCGTTTTGGGCTGATAAGGGCGGAGCGTCGCAATTGCTTTCTTGCGCCAACCTTTATCTATTCCCAGTGAAAGAAGATGGTTCAGACGGTCGTAAGCAGGAGCAATGTGATCAAACATTTGTTCAACCTGCTCCTTCTTACTGCCATCCTTGCTATAAGGCTTTATTTTCTCTTGCCGATACATTTATGTTACCGGTTTTTTAAAAAATCAAGTACGTTCTTCTCAATACGTGTTGCCAAGTTGTCACCTTCGGCTTTTACAAATGTCTTGCCTACGATATGTTCATAAAGCTCAATATATCGATCAGAAACGCTATTGACATATTCTTCGGTCATTTCGGGCACTTGCTGTCCTTCTTGTCCCATGAAATTGTGAGCGATAAGCCACTGGCGAACAAATTCTTTAGACAGTTGTTTTTGTTCTGCACCGGTTTTGAATTTCTCTTCATAACCGTCGGCATAGAAATAGCGAGAAGAGTCGGGCGTATGAATTTCATCAATAAGATAAACCTTTCCATCTTTTTTGCCGAATTCATATTTAGTGTCGACCAGAATGAGCCCTTTTTCTGTTGCCATCTGTGTGCCACGTTCGAAAAGTTTACGGGTATAGTCTTCCATCAACTCATAGTCTTCTTTGTCGACGATACCTTTGGCAATAATCTCTTCTCTTGAGATATTTTCGTCATGGCCGGCATCTGCTTTCGTTGTAGGGGTAATGATGGGTTCGGGGAATTTTTGATTCTCTTTCATACCCTCTGGAAGCTTTACTCCACAAATCTCACGAACGCCAGATTTGTATTCTCTCCAAGCACTTCCTGTCAGATATCCACGGATGATCATTTCGACACGGAATCCCTCGCACATCAGTCCTACTGTTACCATCGGATCCGGGGTGGCTATTTTCCAATTGGGAACAATGTCTGAAGTAGCATCGAGGAAAGTTGCTGCAATTTGATTGAGCACTTGTCCTTTAAAAGGAATGCCTTTTGGTAAGATGACGTCAAAAGCCGAAATACGGTCTGTGGCAACCATTACCAATAAGTCATCGTTGATGTTGTAGACGTCGCGGACTTTACCATGATAAACACTCTTTTGTCCAGGGAAAAGATAATCTGTCTTAGTTAATGCTTTCATACTTTTTATTTTTATTATAAGCTGTTCTTTTTTCTTCGTTCGTTTTCAACGATCGGTTTCTTCTTTCTTTTTCTTGTCGTACCGTTCGTATGCTTCTACAATGCGTGTTACTAATTTATGACGCACAATATCGCTCTTGTTTAGTTCTATCACACTTATGCCCTTTATACCTTTCAATATTTGTAGCGCTTGAACCAATCCTGAACGTTGCGACGATGGTAAATCTATCTGAGTCATATCGCCGGTAACAATCATTTTAGTATTCATGCCCATTCTTGTCAGAAACATTTTGATTTGTTGAGTGGTGGTGTTTTGAGCCTCGTCTAATATCACTACTGCGTCGTTGAGGGTTCGTCCTCTCATAAAAGCCAAGGGAGCAATCTGTATGACATTAGTGTCCATATATTCTTGCAACTTGGCTGCCGGAATCATATCTTCCAAAGCATCATATAGCGGTTGTAAATACGGATCTATTTTGTCGCGCATGTCTCCTGGCAAGAATCCTAACTTTTCGCCTGCTTCGACAGCCGGTCGGCATAATATAATCTTTTTCTTTTCTTTATTTTTAAGAGCTCGGACAGCAAGGGCAATGGCGGTATATGTTTTCCCGGAACCTGCCGGTCCTATAGCTATTACCAAATCGTTCTTTTCGAACTCTTCGACTAATTTCAGTTGATTGCTGCTTCGGGGAATGATGGGTTTGCCGGTTACACTAAATACGATAACATTGTCTGTTCGTTTCGAGAGAGGAGAATTGCCATTGAATATGTCGATGATAACTTCTTCTTTCAATGAATTGTATTCCCGACAATAGTTCTCAAGTTTCAAAATGCTCTGCTCGAACGATTCCATGTCTTCTTCATTTCCCCATACTTTTATTACATTTCCTCGAGCCATAATACGTAACTTCGGGTACAATGCTTTTATCAATTGGAAATTCGCGTTATTTACGCCATAGAATACCACAGGGTCTATATCTTCAAGTACGATTACTTTTTCAATCATTGCATTTTTCTTGAAACAAGTGCAAATTTAATGAATAGTTTGCATATTCTGCTTGATTTTCTTAGAAAACTGAATGCTTCTTTTTCATACGTCTGGCTTTTCTCCTATTGAATAGTAAATGGCGCTTTTCTATTTCAGCATCAAATAGAGAGCTTAATTTATTGAATTGCCACCCAGTTATTGTATTTATTATAGAATTGTCTTTGCCTTTTCTTGGTATCCTCAAAAAACAGACGTATGTCGCAGCCATAACTAACGTATGTTTTAGACAAAACTAACGTTAGTTATCACAATAACTTCCGTTAGTTACCGCAGTAACTTCCGTTAGTTATGGCAGCGACATACGTTAGTTATTTTGTTGACGATAGTATCCTTATTTCGAACTGAGGTATGGTGTATTTTAGAAATTAAGAACGTTTGACTTTTAGGTAATCAGAGTTGCCTTTTCCGGCCAATACTTGTTTAAAGCTGGTCGCCTATTTCTTGTTTTCGAATTTTTGCTTAAGAATTGCTGCATCAGGAATAGAAATGGACATGCGTCCCATTCTGATAAGTCCGTCTTTTTCCATTTGATTCAAGGCGATTGACGTATTGACGTGAGAAGCATTGATTAAATTGGCAAAATCATACAGCTTTACTCGTAATAGCTTTCGTCCTTCTGGATTTTCGATATGCAACAAGATAAAACGGATAATCTTTGATTGAAAATCGTTTTTAGGATTGTCTACCCACAATTTGTTGTACAACATTTGATTGCGGCGACATAGCATGTTGATTATATTTAAGCGGCAAATTAAAAAATCATTGACAATAGTTAGGAATGATAGTTTGTTGAAACTTCCTATCGTAACGTCTGAAACAGCTGTATAGGTAGACTGAAATGAATAGTCTATACCATACAAAGAATATGGCTCTGCAATGAAAGGACGGTCGGTAAATTCTGTGATGCTGTAAAGATTGCTGGACGATTCTGTGGTGAACGAGGTGCTTCCGGATAAAACACAGACCACCTTGTCGCATTTTTCTCCAGCCTTTATGATGGTGTCTCCCGGCTGGAATTTTTCAAAATGCCACTTTAGTTTTCCTATGAGATCATTAAAGTCGTACAAAGTGATGCCCTGAAAAATGGGTAACTGTAATAATGTCTCGTATAATTTCTCCATGCAATTAATAAATTAATAGTGACAAATATACGAATAACAGTTGTTTGTGATTTTGTATATTGCTATTTTTTTGAGGTATTTATTGTTCTTTAAATGACTATATCATAAAAAATAAATTATTTGACCTTTTGCAGATGGATGGAAAGTGTTTATCTTTGTAGGAAATTTAATTTAATACTATATATATGCCAACTTCTGTTTTATCTACATTTGATTTTCAGCAGACAATTAGTGCTTTTATTATATTGTTTGCGGTAATTGATATTATTGGGTCAATCCCGATACTAATAAACTTGCGGGAGAATGGGCGAAAAGTGAATGCCTTGCAAGCTACGCTTATATCATTTGCATTAATGTTGGGATTCTTTTATGCGGGCACTTATATGCTGGCTTTGTTTCATGTAGATATTGCATCTTTTGCGGTAGCGGGTGCTTTTGTTATCTTTTTGATGTCTCTCGAAATGATTTTGGATGTCGAAATATTCAAAAATCAAGGTCCTATAAAAGAGGCTACGTTAGTTCCTTTGGTCTTTCCTCTTTTGGCAGGTGCAGGGGCTTTTACCACGTTGCTTTCGTTGCGTGCCGAATATCATCCGCTCAATATTATCATCGCTCTGGTACTTAATATGATTTTGGTGTACTTCGTTATTAGTCAGACAGGAAGAATACAACGCTTTCTTGGAGCTGGTGGTATATATATAACTCGAAAGTTCTTTGGTATTATTCTGCTCGCCGTCTCTGTAAGGATGTTCATGCTGAATATTAAAATTTTAATAGCATCAGTGCATGGATAATAATTTTCTGGTTTTTTTGCAAAAAAAGTAGCGTATAATTTTTGTTTCTCTTTTTATTTTGTACTTTTAAGCATTCATTATAATGGCAGAGTGGGTTAGTATGCTGTCTTTATGTGAATTGATTGTCTAATACGAAAATTAAAATAAAAGTTATGAGTTATTTACGATTTGACAAGACCTTGACCGGTAATCTTGAAGAGTCTCTTACTAGAGAGATACTAAGGACAAATAAGTCAGGGGCTTATCATTGTACAACTATTGTAGATTGTAACACTCGTAAATATCACGGTTTATTGGTTATTCCCGTTCCTAACTTGGATGACGAGAATCATGTGCTTTTGTCGTCTTTGGATGAAACCGTTATTCAGCATGGGGCTGAGTTTAATTTAGGGCTTCATAAATATAGAGGGAATAATTTCAGCCCTAATGGGCACAAATATATCCGTGAATTTGAGTGTGATCACATTCCTGCAACTACTTATCGGGTAGGTGGTGTCCTCTTGCGCAAAGAGAAAGTATTTGTTCATCATGAGAATCGAATTCTTATTCGCTATACGCTTCTTGAAAGTCATTCACCAACAACGCTTCGTTTTCGTCCATTTCTCGCTTTTCGCAGTGTCAGAGAATATACTCACGAGAATTCTATTGCTAGGCGTGATTATGAGGAAGTAGAAAATGGTATTAAAACTTGCATGTATCCGGGGTATCCCGAATTGTATATGCAGCTTAGTAAAAAAACTGAGTTCCGTTTTATGCCCTATTGGTATCGCGGCATTGAATATCCCAAGGAGCAAGAGAGAGGATACGACTTCAATGAAGATTTGTATGTTCCCGGATATTTTGAAGTGGATATAAAGAAGGGCGAATGTATTGTGTTTTCGGCTGGTACATCCGAAGTTAAAACTCGTAGTTTAAAGCAAATATTCGAGAATGAAGTAAATGATCGTACGCCCCGCGATAGCTTTTTTCATTGTCTGAAAAATTCGGCGCACCAATTTCATAATGTTCAGGGCGGAGAACATTATATCCTTGCCGGATATCCGTGGTTTAAGTGCCGTGCACGCGATCTATTTATTTCGTTGCCGGGCTTGACTCTTGCCGTAAATGAGGTGAATGAATTTGAAGATGCTTTCAAAACTGCCGAAAAGGCCATTTACGATTTTATGAATGGAGTAGAATCTGAATGTAAGGTTTACGAAATGCAACATCCCGACGTTCTGCTTTGGGCTATTTGGGCGCTGAATCAATACGCCAAAGATGTCTCCGGTGAAGAATGTCGCCAAAAGTATGGCAAGCTGATGGTAGATATTATAAATTATATCATGGGTGGCAAACATTCGAATCTCTTTTTGCATGACAATGGATTGCTTTTTGCCAATGGTGAAGATCAAGCTGTGACATGGATGAATTCTACTGTTGATGGGCATCCCGTTGTGCCCCGTACGGGATATATTGTCGAGTTCAATGCGCTGTGGTATAATGCTCTTCGATTTGTTGCCAATATGTCAAGAGAAGGAGGGCAAACCGAATATGCCGATCATCTCGATGCTCAAGCAGAAATGACAGGAAAATCTTTTGTCGAAGTTTTTCGTAACGATTATGGCTATTTGTTCGATTATGTCAACGGCAATTTAATGGATTGGAGTGTTCGGCCGAATATGATATTTACTGTAGCTTTTGATTATTCTCCGCTGACACGTGATCAGAAAAAGCAAGTGCTCGATATTGTTACCAAAGAATTGCTTACTCCGAAGGGACTTCGCTCATTAAGCCCCAAAAGTGGTGGATACAATCCTAATTATGTCGGTTCACAACGGCAACGCGATTTGGCTTATCATCAAGGAACGGTTTGGCCGTGGCTCATGGGATTTTATGTCGAAGCCTATCTCAAAATATATAAGATGAGCGGTTTGTCGTTCATCGAACGCCAACTGATAGGATACGAAGAAGAAATGACAAGCCATTGTGTCGGTTCATTGCCGGAATTGTTTGATGGCGATCCTCCTTTCAAGGGACGGGGAGCTATCTCGTTTGCTATGAATGTTGCCGAGATACTGCGTATCCTTAAAATGCTGTCTAAGTTTAATATATAGTAAGGAGGAAGAGATGAAAGTATTAATGTTTGGTTGGGAGTTTCCTCCTCATATTTTAGGTGGACTTGGTACTGCAAGCTATGGCTTGACAAAGGGTCTGGCTAAACAAGACGATATGCAAATCACCTTTTGTATCCCTAAGCCTTGGGGTGATGAAGATAAAAGCTTTTTGAATATTATTGGTATGAATAGTGTTCCCATTGTATATAGGGATGTCGATTGGAATTATGTAAATTCCAAGATAGGGAATTGCATGAATCCACAGCTCTATTATGATTTGAGGAATCATATTTATGCTGATTTTAACTATATGCATACCAACGAATTGGGATGTATTGAGTTCTCCGGCCGTTATCCGGATAATTTGTATGAAGAAATAAACAATTATTCTATTGTGGCGGGTGTCGTAGCGCGCCAGCAGCAATTTGATATTATTCATTCTCATGATTGGCTGACTTATCCAGCCGGCATTCACGCCAAACAGGTATCGGGCAAACCGTTGGTTATACATGTCCATGCCACTGATTTTGATCGCAGTAGGGGTAATGTCAATCCGACGGTTTATGCTATAGAAAAGAACGGTATGGACTGTGCCGATCATATTTTGTGCGTCAGTGAACTTACTCGTCAGACGGTTATTCATAAATATTTTCAAGATCCTCGTAAAGTATCCACTATGCATAATGCCGTTTCGCCGCTGGCTCCCGAGATAGAACAAATTGTTCCTCGCCATATAGAAGGCGAGAAGGTTGTCACCTTTTTGGGGCGTATTACGATGCAGAAGGGGCCGGAGTACTTTGTTGAAGCAGCTGCTTTAGTGTTGCGCCATACTCACAATGTCCGTTTTGTGATGGCCGGCAATGGCGATATGATGCATCAGATGATTCGTTTGGTTGCCGAAAGAGGTATTGGCGAACGTTTCCATTTTCCAGGTTTTATGCGAGGAAAACAAGTGTACGAAATGCTCAAAATGAGCGATGTCTATATTATGCCATCCGTATCCGAGCCGTTCGGCATTTCTCCGCTCGAGGCTATGCAATGTGGAGTACCGTCCATTATATCCAAACAGTCTGGTTGCGCTGAAATACTGAATAAGTGCATTAAAACAGACTATTGGGATATACAAGCTATGGCAGATGCTATTTATGGAATATGTTCTTACCCCGCATTGTATGAATATCTTCATTCGGAAGGTAAAAAAGAGGTTGACAGTATCACTTGGGAGAATGTGGGTATGAAAATTAAGAAAGTATACGAACGAATTATCAGTAATTATCATTAATCTTCGATTAAAAGAATAACAGATATGCGAACCATTTGTCTCTATTTTGAAATACATCAGATTATACATCTGAAACGGTATCGTTTTTTTGACATCGGCAACGATCATTATTATTATGATGATTATGCCAATGAGGCCGGCATTAATGATGTGGCCGAACGTTCTTATATACCCACTCTTTCTGCTCTGATCGAGATGGTTACCAACTCGAAAGGCGCTTTTAAAGTAGCACTTTCAATTTCAGGCGTTGCTCTTGAACAACTCGAAATTCATGCTCCTGCTGTGCTTGACTTGCTTCATACATTGAATGATACGGGATGTTGTGAATTTCTAGCGGAGCCTTATTCTCATGGCTTGTCTTCGCTTGTCAACGAGGCTTGTTTTAAAGAAGAAGTGTTGCGCCAGCGCAATAAAATTAAAGAACTTTTTGGAAAGACACCTAAGGTGTTCCGCAATTCCAGTCTTATTTATTCGAACGAAATAGGAGCGATGGTTGCCGAAATGGGCTTTAAAGGGGTGCTTACAGAAGGGGCCCGTCACATATTGGGATGGAAGAGCCCTCATTATGTATATCAGTGCGCTTCCGATTCCAATTTGAAGCTTTTACTTCGCGACTATAAGTTATCCGACGATATAAGCTTGCGTTTTTCTAATTCGGAATGGAACGAATACCCCCTCTTTGCCGATAAATACATTGGGTGGATTGAAGCTTTTCCTGTTGAAGAACAAGTCTTCAATATTTTTATGGAAATGGGATCTATAGGTATGATGCAGCCGCTTTCATCCAATATATTAGAATTCTTGAAAGCACTGCCTGCATGTGCCGCCGAAAAGGGTATTACATTCTCCACGCCTTCAGAAATTATCGGCAAGTTAAAGGCTATTTCTCCTTTGGAAGTAACGTATCCATTGTCGTGGACAGATGAAGAACGCGATACGAGCTGCTGGTTGGGAAATGTAATGCAGCGTGAAGCGTTCAACAAGCTTTATAGTGTTGCCGAACGTGTCCAATTATGTCAGGATCGGCGTATTAAACAAGATTGGGACTATCTGCAAGCTAGTAATAATTTCCGTTTTATGACAACGAAGGATACTGTTATACAGGTAAATCGCGGAATTTACGATTCGGCATTCGATGCCTTTACCAACTATATGAATATTCTTGGCGATTTTATTAAGCGGGTCAATGCCCTTTATCCGATGGATATTGATAACGAAGAACTGAATTCTTTGCTTATCACTATACGCAATCAGGAAGAAGAGATTGCAGAGCTTCACGGCGAGAATGAGAAACTCGAAAAGAAACTCAAAAAAGCGAAGAATGAACATAAATCGGATTCTGCCAAAAAAGTGAAAGCCGATAAAAAGTAGAAAAGAAAATATTCTCTTGTCGTGGTGGTAGAAGTTAAAAAAGAGGGTGGCAAATTATTAATTTGCCACCCTCTTTATGTCTTGTTAATAGAATCTTTATTCGGCTTCCGTATTATCTGTTTCTAATAACTTTTTATAAAATTCATCCGTAGCTTCAGCCATTTTATCAGCTGGCTGATAGGGTAGGATAAGTTTATTGCGCTCTTTGGCATATTCCAAAACCTCTTCATTGACGTGCTCGCTGCATACCATTATTCCGTCTGAAAATTCAACGGCCAGTTTGCAAAGCGATACAAAATCCGGATTCTTCACAAAAGGAGCAAGCACCTTTTTGGTGACACCTTTTATTTGAAGTTTAACAGGATAGTCTTTCGGAAAATCGTTTTTCAACTCTTCGCCGAATAAAGAGAAAACGACCTTTGTATCTCGGAAAGAAGGTTCGTCTTTATAGCCTCTTTTTATGTACAGAGGGATTAATGCAGATATCCAGCCTTCGCAATGCACGATGTCTGGAACCCAATGTAGCTTTTTTACCGTTTCTAATACACCACGGGCATAAAAGATTGTTCTACAATCATTATCCTCGTATTCCACGCCATTTTCGTCAACGGTTTGCAGTTTGTTTTGGAAATAATCATCGTTATCAATAAAGTAAATCTGCATTCGCGCAGATTGTATAGATGCGACCTTTATGATTAGCGGATGGTCTGTGTCATCAATAATAATGTTAATGCCAGATAGTCGGATAACTTCGTGAAGTTGATTCCTTCTTTCATTAATGGTCCCCCATTTTGGCATAAAAGTTCGGATTTCGTACCCTTGTTCTTGAATAGCTTGAGCCAAATTACGGCCCACTTCTGCCATATCAGATGTTGCTACATACGGAACAATTTCTTGGGTAATGAATAATACCTTATTACCATTTGTCATTTTCGCAGTCTAAATGAATTCTTGTGCAAAGATATAAAAAAAAAATCAGATATTTGCAACTTTTTCAATTGATAATTACTTATTAATTGTATAGTCAAGTATTTAAGTGGGGATGTATGTCAAAGTTTTATGAAATATTTAGTTGAAAATAATACGATATTTCTTCGTTATGTGCTAAATAATGGTTTATTTTGCACTGTTTTTTGAATGTAAGCGAATTAATATCATTGGAATGAAAGTAATAAATACTATTAAGGACCTTAAGGCCGCTCTTTCTGCATACAGAACTGCTGGCAAAAAGGTTGGTTTAGTGCCTACGATGGGTGCATTGCATGCCGGTCACGCATCGTTGGTCAAACGTAGCGTACAAGATAACGACGTTACTGTCGTAAGCGATTTCGTCAATCCGACTCAATTTAACGATAAAAACGATTTGGTGAACTATCCCCATCAGTTGGATGCCGATATAAAATTGCTCGAATCGTGTGGAGCTACGTTTTTGTTTGCTCCTTCTGTAGAAGAGATGTATCCCGAGCCCGATACTCGTCATTTTAGTTATCCTCCTATCGATACGGTGATGGAAGGAGCTCGCAGACCGGGTCACTTTAATGGCGTTTGTCAGATAGTAAGCAAACTTTTTATGGCCGTAGAACCGGATAAAGCTTATTTTGGTGAAAAAGATTTTCAGCAGGTAGCTGTCATTCGCGCTATGGTAAAAGATCTTAAGCTCGGTATAGAAATTGTTTCGTGCCCTATCATACGTGAAGATGGAGGATTGGCATTGAGTAGCCGCAACCAGTTGCTCTCGCCCGAAGAGCGCAGTAATGCGCTGAATATTTCGAAGACTCTTTTTCAAAGCCGCGATTATGCCGCCTCTCATACAGTGGCCGATACACAAAAGTTCGTTGAAGAACGAATTTATTTGGCAGAAGGGCTACGCTTGGAGTACTTTGAAATAGTAGATGGCAATTCATTGCAGAAAATAGCCGATTGGAAAGATACATCGTTTGCTGTAGGTTGCATTACAGTATTCAGTGGTAAAATTCGATTGATAGACAATATCAAATATAAAGAATAAAAAGAGCCTTAACATTATTATTTTACATCGTTATGATGGTTCAAATTTTAAAATCAAAAATTCATTGCGCCCGAGTTACTGAGGCAAATCTTAGTTACATGGGGAGCATTACAATCGACGAAGATTTAATGGACGCTGCCAATATGATTGCAGGCGAAAAGGTAGCTATTACTAATAATAATAATGGTGAGCGTTTCGAAACTTATATCATAAAAGGAGAGCGCGGATCTGGTTGTGTCTGCCTTAATGGCGCAGCCGCTCGTAAGGTACAAGTCAACGATATTATTATTATTATGTCGTATGCTTTAATGGACTTTGAAGAAGCTAAAAAATTTAAGCCGACTATTGTCTTTCCCGATCAACGGAATAATAAGGTGATTGAATAACTCATAGGGAGCATATATTTATTTGGCTCTTTAACAATAAAAAGGCGTAACTTGATTTAGTTACGTCTTTTTTGTCTTTTCATACTTGTGTATATTATATATAGATAAACGTTTAATGTGGTTGCCTATGCGTCTTTCTGTAGAGGTGGGGTTAGGAATATCTATTTAATGATAATGCTTTTCAAACTAAAAAACTGGTGTCACCTCATATCCCTCTTTTCTTAGAAGATTGATAATCCCTTTTTCTCCGACGAGGTGACAACAGCCAAAGGCAACAAAACAAGTATGTTTTGCCATCTGCTCTTTCATGACTGGAATCCACCTTATATTAGGTCTATCTAATATAAACGCTTTATAGAAAGGAAAATATTTACCTTCCACCTCCGTAATATCTTCAAGTTTCTTAATATTCATTGTTTTGTAGGCAGCAAACAAACTATCTCTTATACCAACGTAATTATATTTTTCTCTAGCTCTCTTTATATCTTCTTCGCATTGTTCTTTGTATTTGGGTGATTCTATTTGGTTTAACAATTTGCAAAGTTCTTTTATTTGTACTTCTAGTGGCCTTTTATAGCGTAACTTTTCATTGGCTTTGGTATAGATAGGATCAAAAATGGCGGAGAAACCAGGACTACTAGGAGATTGGGGATTTAAAAAAAACATAGGCGTTTTCTTTTCCTTTGCATACTTTGTGATATAAAGATCCCAAGGAATGCCTGATTGATTCATTATAGGCGGTAGCGAGGTCTGTACCGTAAGTCCTATTTTAAGAATGTTTGTCCAATATGTGGGCTTTTGGTCTGAGTAGCTCTGGAACCCTTCTTTTTTCATCTGCTCATCAAACTTCTGCCATTCCTTATCACTTTTAAATAAATAGTAGTAATGTTCGCCTTTTGGCATTCTTGTAATTGCAGAAGTAGAAAGAATTCGTTCGTTAATAAGAGAAGTATTAAATAGAGTGTAAATATTATTTTCAGTTGCAATTTCTTCTGCTTCTTCGAGTGCTTTTCTTAGTCCTGGGATGGAGAATACTTGGCTTTCAGTAAAACGATGGTAATTGTCATCATAAGTACCGAAAATATAGGAACTTTTTGTGAGACCATTTCCTGAGACTTTCCACAGAAATCCTCCTTCTTGTGCTACTGTTGCCGATAATTGGCTTGCTATTGAATCAATATCATTATTGATTTGGGCAAACAGGGAAAATGGGCATGCTATTACAAAAAAAAATGTAATTAAGAATTCATTAATTCTTCTATTCTTCATAACTTAAATATTTATATAAACTAATCATATAAGAAATATGTAAGAGTGCATTATTACGATATAAAATCATCTATTATGTGTGATATTTTCACAAAGATAAATAAAAAAACTTTTAAACAAAAATAATGTATGATTATTTTGTAATGACTTTTTGTTAATGGGCTGATTTGGATACTACGGGGAGTATTTGATAATAGATAGGTTGCGTTATTATTGCTATAATATTGTTGTCAATATATCAAATGAGCTATATAGGGTGTACAAAAAAATATTTAAATTGTGAGGTTCAATTGTCGTATGTTAGTTTTTTCGGTGACGTCCTTAAGTTTTTCTGAAAACGTATGGACGTCACCAATTTTAAGGACATAAGTCGTTTTAGGATGTGTAATGAATACATTGATTTGTTGAAATTTGCCAATTATTTAAAGAAGGTTTGCTTCTGTGTTTTTGCGTGGTGCATACCCCATGACATAATATCGTTCTGATTCGCAAGTGGTTATCTCAAGGTCGATTTTAGAACGTTTCTGAGGGTGAATATTGAAAGCAATACTGATACTTTCTTAACCATGCTGAAGTATACTTATCAATGCGCAGAATTGAAGCTGTGCTTTCGAAAAATGATAAGGACGAACATAAAAAATCATAAGGACGAAAATAAATGTTTGTAAGTATAAACTTTTATTTTCGTCCTTATGAATTTATCGCTGTATATCAATTAATTAAGTAGGGCCTATTTATGTCTTGTTCTAATTTGCTTTACATTAGATCGTTGAAACGGTAGCGAGAATAGTGCGCTATAAAGCCTTGTAGAGTATATCAGGATAAGAAAGTATCAGAATCTTGTGGGATATTCATTGTTTAAGGTGTTCTGGAAAGTAAATTGCTTGCTCAGCATTTACTTTTAACTTATTTCTGCATTCATCGGTAAAAGAGGGAAGGGAATATGTATCCAATTAAATCTTTATATTTCTCCTTTGCCACCTCCGTGTGACACCATACGGCGCTGCCATACAGTATGTTAACGGTACACCGTATACAACGCCAGCGGAAAAAGGTGCGAAAATCGCACTAAGAGCATGCTGTAGAGTCCTTATTTTCAGCGGACCTCTGTTTAGAATTGGTCTAAATGATGCTCTGTGGGTATATAAAGAGCCGATTCGTATGTGGACGAGTGTATTCTGTGTAGATGAATTGGATACGTCGAATATTGGAATATATTGAGAGGGATAAGCTATTCCAAATGTAGAATGATTTATCCCTCTCTTAATGCATTTTTTGCAAAATATGATCTTGCAAAAGTAATATTTGTACGAAGTTGCTACTTCATTAATTGCTTGTCCATTGCAGCTGCTGCACGTCTTCCGTCGCCCATGGCGAGGATTACGGTTGCTCCGCCACGTACAATGTCACCACCTGCAAAGATCGTTGGAATAGAAGACTGCATGTCGTCATTGACGGCAATTGTGTTCTTTCTTCCCAGCTCGAGACCTTTGATAGATTTTGGAACAATAGGGTTGGGAGATACGCCTACGCTGACAATAGCCAGATCGATATCAATTGTTTCTATTGCACCGGGAATAGGTATCGGACTACGGCGGCCTGAAGCATCGGGCTCACCAAGTTGCATCTTTTGTAGCGCTACTTGTTTGACTTTACCTTGCTCGTCGGCAATATATTCTATCGGATTGTGCAATGTGAGGAATTCGATACCTTCTTCCTTGGCATGTTTCACTTCTTCGAGACGGGCAGGCATCTCAGCTTCAGAACGACGATAGATAATCATTGCTCTTTCGGCGCCGAGACGGCGTGCCGTGCGGACAGAATCCATTGCTGTATTGCCACCACCAATTACTGCTACATTTTTACCGAAAGTTACAGGAGTGTCGCTATCATCACTGGCTGCATCCATCAGGTTTACGCGGGTCAAATATTCGTTCGACGAAAGTACGTTGATCAGATTTTCGCCTGGAATATCCATGAAGTTAGGGAGTCCCGCACCCGACGCAATGTATATGCCTTTAAAATCCTCAGCCTCGAGTTCTTCTACGCTAATGGTCTTTCCGATGATGCAGTCTTTGATAAATTTTACACCTATCTTGGCAAGATTCTCAATTTCTACATCTACAATTTTGTTGGGCAAACGAAATTCCGGAATACCATACTTCAATACGCCTCCTATTTCGTGTAATGCTTCAAAGACAGTGACGTCGTATCCTTTTTTGACCATATCACCTGCAAAGGATAGTCCTGAAGGACCCGATCCGACTACTGCGATCTTTATATTATTTTTGTCTGCTATTTTGGGCAGAGAAA
Source organism: Bacteroidales bacterium (assembly GCA_012517855.1). Taxonomy (GTDB): domain Bacteria; phylum Bacteroidota; class Bacteroidia; order Bacteroidales; family Bacteroidaceae; genus JAAYUD01. The sequence goes on along the minus strand of JAAYUD010000088.1, from coordinate 4,462 downwards.
TATTGCCACTTTCGCGTTCGAAATCGGCTGCAAAACGTTCCAGATGACCGATAGCAACAGCTTGTTTGTTCATCTTCAAGTGAATGCATTTCGATTCGCATTGTTTCTCTTGAGGGCAAACTCGTCCACAAACAGCTGGTAGCGCACTGGTCTCTTTCAAGGTTTTGGCTGCCTCGAGGAATTCTCCACGTTCGATATTTTTCACGAACCGTGGAATATCAATGTTTACAGGACAACCTGTAATACAGCCCGGATTGGCACAATCTAAACAACGTTTGGCTTCTGTCAATGCTTGCTCTTCGGTAAGTCCTTGGTTTACTTCTTCTTTCCGTGAGTGCGAACGGTATTCCGGATCGAGTTCATTCATCTTAGCCCGAGGAATCTCGGTACGTTCTTTCGCTTTTATTGATTTGCGAAGATCTACCCGCCAAGCTGCATCACGGCTGTTTTCGTCTATAGTTTCTTCTTCGGCAGTTGTCTTTTCGTAGCGTTCGAAGTCTACTCTTTCTTCCGGTTTGTAGGCCGCAAGGCGTTTCATCATTTCATCAAAGTCCACTTCATGTCCGTCAAATTCGGGGCCATCCACGCAAACGAATTTTGTTTTGCCGCCTACACTGACACGGCAAGCACCGCACATTCCTGTGCCATCTACCATGATGGTATTGAGAGAAACTTCGGTTGGTATATTGTATTTTTTGGTAAGCAGACAGACAAATTTCATCATAATTGCCGGGCCGATGGCGAAGCATTTATTTACTTTCTCGCGCAGAATAACCTCTTCGATACCATTTGTAACAAGCCCTTTCTTTCCGTATGAACCATCGTCGGTCATAATGATAACTTCGTCGGAGCATTTGCGAATTTCATCTTCCAAGATAATCAGATCCTTGTTGCGCCCTGCCAAAACAGAAATAACCCTGTTGCCTGCTGCTTTGAGTGCCTGGGCTATAGGCAGCATGGGAGCATTGCCTACACCGCCTCCCGCACAGACTACTGTACCGAAGTTCTCGATATTGGTAGCTTGTCCTAATGGACCTACTACATCTGTTAGGCTATCGCCAACATTCAGATTGCACAACTTTTCGGTTGATACGCCAACCTTTTGTGCAATAATGGTAATAGTCCCTTTTTCTTTATCGGCCATAGAAATGGTTAAAGGGACGCGTTCGCCTTTTTCTCCTACACGGACAATAACGAAATTGCCGGCCTTGCGGGAACGGGCTATTAACGGGGCTTCGACTTCGAACAGGAATACTTTTTCGGAAAGTTGCTCCCTGTGGACAATTTTATTCATCGTTTTTCATTTAAAGGGTTAAAGCTGTCTGCTTCATGTTAATCGATTATATCGAACCCGCAGTAAGGAACAAGGGCTTTGGGTATCTTGATGCCTTCGGGGGTCTGATTGTTTTCAAGTAATGCGGCAACAATACGGGGTAGGGCCAATGCTGATCCGTTGAGGGTGTGGCAAAGTTCTATCTTTTTATTGTCGGCGGTTGTGCGATAGCGGCATTTCAAACGGTTGGCCTGATAGGTTTCGAAGTTTGATACCGAACTAACTTCCAACCAACGTTTTTGTGCCTCGGAGTAAACCTCAAAATCGAAGCAGAGAGCAGAAGTAAAACTCATATCTCCACCGCAAAGGCGAAGAATGCGGTATGGCAATTCAAGTTTCTGGCATAACCCTTCAACATGAGCCAGCATTTCTTTGAGCGACTCATACGAATGTTCCGGTTTGTCAATACGTACCAATTCTACTTTTGAGAATTCATGCAGGCGGTTCAAACCGCGAACGTCTTTTCCATAAGATCCAGCTTCGCGGCGGAAACACTGGGTATAAGCACAGTTCTTAATAGGAAGTTCTTTTTCTTCGAGTATAACGTCTCGATAAATGTTTGTTACAGGAACTTCGGCTGTCGGAATCAGATATAAATCGTCCACTTCGCAGTGATACATTTGTCCTTCTTTATCGGGAAGCTGTCCTGTGCCATATCCGGAATCCTGATTGACTACAGTAGGCGGTTGGATTTCTGTATAGCCACTGTTGCGCGCTTCATCAAGGAAAAAGTTGATCAACGCGCGTTGCAAGCGAGCTCCTTTCCCTTTATATACGGGGAAACCGGCACCACTAATTTTAACTCCTAAATCGAAATCAATAATATCATATTTTCTTGCCAATTCCCAATGGGGTAGTGGATTAACAGGAAGGACGGTGTTTTGACCGCCCATTTTCTCTATCTTGTTATCTTCGGCACCGAATCCTTCGGGTACACTTTCGTGAGGAATATTGGGAATCGTATAGAGTAAGTTGCGCATGTCTGTAGCAGCCTTTTCCATTTGATCTTCTAAAGTCTTGCTGATATCTTTAAATTCAGAAACTTCTTTTCGGATGGAAGCAGCTTCATCGGACTTGCCTTCTTTCATGAGTTGTCCGATACTTTTGGCAAGTCCTTTAGACTTTGCCAGATTATCATCTAGTTGCTTTTGTGAATTGCGGCGTATGTCGTTCAGTTCAATGACCTTTTCGATAGCCTCTTTTGCGTTTTTAAAATGCTTTTTTTCCAGACCCTTTATAACAGAGTCTGTATTTTCTGTAATTTGTTTAATGGTAAGCATATATCTATGTTTTTGATTCCTTCTCTATACGAGAATGCAAAGTTACTCCAAGCGAAGCGTTTTAGCAAAAATAAATTCGTTTTTATTTTTTAAATAAAGCCAATAAAAGAGATATGCGAAAGGGGATTTGAAAATGATTATTAAATGACTGTCTCTCTTATTCTTCTGATATCAAATCCTAAAAATAGCAGGAACAAACTATAAAAGTCTGTTCCCGCACGTATTAACATCAAATTTATCTAATACCTATTATTCCATTTTGTTTTGTGATGATGATTTAGTGCTAAAGAGTATGCTGTATTTTAATGCTTAAAATATTTTATAAAGAGTTTTTTAGCTAATATTATTCCATTTTGTTCTGTTGGATAACTAATGATAGTGCTTGGCTCTATAAATTTGCGTCCCCATTTATGACAACGTATTGAAAAATCTTTTTCATTGAATTGTATGGATTGGGAGTTGCACTTTATGACTTCATCGATGAACATGTTCCAGCGTGGCGCGTAGTAATTAGAGATTAATCCGGCCCATCCACGTCGTGCATAATCTGTAAGTATATCCTTATCTCCCCAAACGGTTATTAGAGTGCGTGCATTTTTTTCATAGTAATCTTTTTCGTTTGCGTTAATGCCTATAGCGCGCGCATCATCAATCCATTGTTTTAAAGAAAAAGTTCGATCACATGCAACCAAAGCATCTACGTCTGCTAGTATTGATTTCATTTTGTGCCCAACTATTTTAAGTTTTGCAGAGTCGTTTGTTTGATACGCTATTGTAAACGAATCTCGTAGTTGATGAAAATAATTACCTAACACTTGACGACCTATATTAATTACATCAAACTTATAGGTATATCGATTATATTTTTTAATTGCTAATAACATTTGCCATGTTTTGATTAAAGATTGTTGTTGCGAAGAATTCATATAAGTATTTTGCAACTCATATTTTGAATTTTGTAATGTTGGAAAAGATTCTATTAGAGTTCCTTGGGGGGAGAAACTAGAAGCTGTTAAAACATGATGGTACATCAATTGCCAAGCTTGACGTGCTATAGTATCATATTTCCCTAATCTTCTGTCGGCTAAATTATTAATCCAAGCTTTGCACGTGAATGGTACATTCCATGCTTTATCAAAGACAAATTCATATGCAAATTGATTAACGTCTAATCCTTCAAGAGTAGCTCCTATACCTTGAAAATTTTGTTTTGCTTTCTTCAAAGTATTAGTTAGAAGTTGGTCTATCTTTTGCAGAGGGGAGCAAATCATTGTGTTACCTCCAAAGTTTCCTAAATAACACCATATAAACGGTTGACCGAAAAAAGATTCTGTGCGTTGCCAAATTTCGGTATTTTCACAAAAATAGTCTAGAAGGAGAAGCTTATTTTGGGGAACTCCATGTAAATATGACTTTATTCGATCGGTTGTCCAATGCGAAGCATCATTGTAAAAAAGCCAACCCATTTGAAGCCAGATGGCATCCTTATCGGCAGATTTTAGAGATTTATATATATGAGAAGAGATAAGTGCTAATGAGTCTGTATTCCAACTTGGTGGCTGGACTTCGTTAAAGCAATCTATTCCATAGATATGATTTGTACCATACATTTTTGTCTGCTCTTTGAGATAATCTTTTTGGATAATCGAATATAATGAATCCATTGGATTTAAAAAAGTGCATTGATATTGATCGCTGAAATCACACCATTGAGATACATTTGTTGTAAGTAAATGTGGATACAGGCGTTTAAGTCCACTTGGTATATGGCCAGCAAAAGCTGGTAAAACAGGACGCATATTCAACTCTCGCTCGCGTTGTACAATTTTTTGTTGAAGTTCTTTTTGAT
>JAAYUD010000087.1 GCA_012517855.1 Bacteroidales bacterium | reverse complement strand
CGCAAAGTAAAAGATGCGCTTTACACATCCACCGGCAAAAGCTTAGCCGCCCAGCGGGATGCTTTCCTGACAACTTTTTTTGAGCAGCTGCAGGCGGAGTGCCGCGGGGAGAAGTAAAAAGATGTTCGGTGCGATCGTTGGAGATATCGTTGGCTCGGTTTATGAGTTTTACGGTCTTAACGACGACGAGATCAAGATTGTAGAAGGAATGGATAATTAATAGAATGCAAAGTAAATGGTTTATTTTCGGTAGAAAATGGGAAGGTAAAGATTTGTAATAATTCTATTAAAGGTCAATGGAAATATTTCCTATGGCATTGCTCAGCCATTTCTACGTGCTACCAACTTTCTGATAATTATAGATTATATAAAGCAGGAGTGAAGAAACATTTACTTACGCTGGGACAACTAAGTATTATTCAATGCAAATAAGGTAAGGAAAAGAAGGAAATACCATGGAAAACTACTTGAAAACTCTAAATTCATTTCGTAAAAATATTCAAGAAGCTCGTCTGTTATTGGAATTTTCCACTAATACAGAAGATGAAACAAAAAATAATGTTGTCTTAAAATCTTTTGTGGTTATTTCGGTCGCTTATTGGGAAAGGTATGTCGAGGATTTACTTATCGAAGGCTGTGACTTCATCGCTGATGGGTTACGAAACCCTTTAGACCTACCAGAAATAACGAAACAAGCGGTTGTGGATTCTACCGTCTTAAAGCATGAAACAAATTTATTAGCACGTAGTACAAGTATTTGGGGGTTCTCTGGTGACGGATGGACAAAACAGTACAAGAGTTTTGTAGAAAAGGTAGTCGGGTCGTTTAATACTGCAAACTCAAAAAATGTGAAAGAAGCCTTCTGGAAGGTGTTTGGAATCCGTGATGTATTTCAAAACTGGAGTTCAACTGATCCTTTAGCCCCAATGGATACAGATGTTTTGGATAAATTTATAAATAAACGTCATGAAATTGCTCACGGATCTTCTGAGGCAATGAAAGGATTTGATTCCTTGATGGTCGATTCGTCTTCTAATCTCCTATTAAATTTAGCCGAGCATGTTGAAGAGGTTGTTTGGGCTCAAATCACAAACATTGTTCAAAAAAGTGCCTCGGAATATGGATTAAAGACAAAATACATCTACGACATTATCAACTATTTCAAAAGTCACGGTTTTTCTGCTGTAACAAACAAGACTTTTCAGAAAATTAGTCAAACAGCCAATTCAAATTATAAAAAACTTGCGTATGAGCCTTGGGGCTTATTGAAGATTCTTAGTCCTTCTGATATTAGGCCAACTCCTTCTCTGCAAAAATTTTTAAAAGGTGAATTGGTATTACCAGAACATATAGTTGTCTTGAAAAACCAGATAGCTCTTCCAAAAAGCACTACCCGGTATATTTCATTCCAAGATTTAGAGGATCAATATTGTCAATAGGCCAAGGCAATCGTATTCACCTAGGTGCAGAAAGTATTCATAATTATTTTCGCTGGTTCTTATGTAATTACTCACAGCAAAAATTGCATATTTGGACCGATTTCTGTATTTACACCATCATTAGCAATAGCACTCATTTGTATTTTATTCAAGAAACTATTTGTTCCTTTCACCAGGCAAAGGATTGGGAAAGTGCCCCCCTACTGCGTAGCACAAGCGATGCAGGGGTCAAAGGCGCGCACAGGCGGTCGCGTTAGCTATTTACCTTGCCCGGCATGCCGCCAGCAAAGCTGAGATTAGGCAAGAGATTAGCTCCCGCTTTGGCTATGACCTCTCCCGTACGCCAGAGCAAATCTGCCAGGAGAACCGCCATGAT
>JAAYUD010000086.1 GCA_012517855.1 Bacteroidales bacterium | reverse complement strand
TTACCGTCTACTGTAAATTTGTGATTGTAGTTAGATGCATCGGCGTGCATAACGAATTTCATACCTTTCGTGTTCTGGCAGAATTTCATATCTGCATACGCGATAGGAGCATAAGTAGTGCCTAATGTATCGCATTTTGTAGAGTCGTTAGAAGGAACGCCCATCCACAGGTTCACAATATCCAGACTGTCTGGAAGACCTACCATACGTTCGCCCCAAGAAGCGGGATCTTTGTATCCGGAAACACCTTCAACAGGAGACCAACCTTCGTAGTAAGCATAGCTTACTTCGTGGTCGCTTGCATGAAAAGCCCTAAGGTTTGCATAGTACTGAGCATCGTAGGTCTTTAATTTCTGAACGTTTAATGTTTCAGTATCTGTGCTACAGCTTGCAACGAATAGCAAAGTGATCAAAAAGGATGCTAAGCTATATATTCTTATTTTTGTTTTTTTATTCATAATTCGTTTATGATTAAAGGATATAACTTTATGATTTATTTTTTATCCCACCATAGTTTGGTTCCACCATTGTCCAAACCTCCCAAAGCTGAAATACCTGTTTGAACTCCAGCCTTATTTGTATTGTATTCGCTGGTTGGGAATGGGCAACGACGTACCTGAATATTAGTATCGATTGTACCATTGCTATTGTTCGTTACAACAGGGAATAGTTTTGGATAACCTGTACGACGAAATTCAGACCAGCCTTCAGGTCCATCAGGATACATAGCAATCCATTTTTGTGTAATGATACGTTCCAAATTGGTTTCAAAGTCTGCCGAAGAGTCCCAAGCGATAGTGATGCTGCTCGATGCAGTTATATCATTATCATCACCTGTATTGTCTGTATAGTCAGCCGGTTTACTGGTTGAGTTGGCAATATAATTGTCTGAACCACTTACACCGTTTTCGGAGAATGACATTCTGATTCCCTTCTCATAGAAACTTTGGGCTGTTCCACCCATGTTCCATCCGCGAAGTGCACCTTCGGCTCTTAGGAAGTAAGATTCTGCGGCTGTCATCCATACAATAGGAGTGGTAGATTTATCAACATTCAAGTTCGAAATGTTGTCACCGGCATATTTGGTTGCACTCATGTTCATTACGCCCAAACGAACGCCATGATATTTACCGTCAGCTTTTGCTTTTACAAAATAGGCAGATAAACGAGGATCGTTATATCCATTCATATACGAATCCATCGAAGCACTCATACGTGCTTCACCTGCATTAAAGTTGTATGCTATGTCGTAATACGGATGGAAGTAATTCAACTTTGTATGACTTAATGCTGCACGATCTGATGCATTTTCAATCACTCCAACAGAATTGCTCGTAGATTTCTCTGCCTCTTGTTGTGCCAAAGTCGGATTTGCATAAACAATTCTCATAGCCAAACGTAAGCGTAGCGTGTTAGCAAACTTCACCCAATTGGCTACATTCCCATCATAAATGAAGTCATAGTCCTGTAGAAGGGTAGCTCCGGCTTCAGCATATGGAGTCAATACGTCAATAGCATTGTCAAGCTCATCAAAGAATTTTTTGTATACATCTTCCAATTTATCGTATGCACCTCCGATTTTTCCATTGCCAAAGCTTGTATAGGGAATGGGACCATAAGTATCAGCTACGCGATGCATGGCCTCTACTTTGATAATATCTGATAAAGCTGCGACTTGTGGAAGTTTCAATTCAGTTGTGGCCGTTTTAATTTTCTGCCATGCGGGCATTACTTCAGAAAAGCCTCTAGTAAACATTTGGTTATACCAACCGTCAACGAAATAGTATGAACCGTTGTGGTTTCCGTTTCTCCAAGTTCCTGTCGGTCCTATGTAACCGGAAAATAAATCGTTTGACAACCCTTGTGCGACTTGGTAGTCACTGGAAAGGCTTTTTCCTGTACCATCATCGAATAAAACGACTCTTTCTTCCATTTGAGAGAAGAATGCACCGACTTTCAGATTATCTGTCTCGAGCATTGCGTCTGTTGCTTCGTGATGATTTGTATTTATTTCATCATAAGAGCTGGTACAAGCAGCATTCAAACTTAATGTAAGTGCTCCTATCAGTGTATATTTTAATGTTTGTTTCATATTAATATTTCCTTTCATTATTAGAATTGAAGTTTAACAGAGAAACCTATATTACGAAGGCTTGGTTGCATGAAATAATCGATACCTTGGAAATATGTTCCAGTGCTGGCTGTCAATTCTGGATCGAATGGTGCATGGTTGTATATCATCCACAAATTGTGAGCAACGAATGATACGTTGGCTGTTCTGATGAAATTCACCCATCTGTTAATAGGAATATTATAACCTAAAGTCAATTCAGATAAACGTAGGTTTGTTGCGCTATAAACATATCTTGAATCAATATTTCCACTCGTACTACCAACAGTCTGATAATAGTTTTGAGCTGGAATAGGACGTCCATTAACAATGGCGCCTCCGTTATTACGTGCATCGGCAGATGCTTTTGAAACACCAAATGCATCCATCACAGCCTGTGTCTCTGATACAACGATACCACCGACACGATATGTAAACAAGAATCCAAGAGTCATGCCTTTCCAAGAAAAGTTGTTACCCCAACCCAAATTGTATTTAGGTGCGGCACTACCTGCTTTGATGTATTCATTAGGTTGTGCGACTACTTTTTGAGATACAGGATCTACATAAACAGCTCCGTGTTCGTCTGTTCTCAAAGTGTTTACGTAAATATCACTTAATGTACCACCTTCTACTAATCTCATTTTATAACCACCGGTACCGCCCATATCCAATTGGGTGAGTGAATAAATATTTCCATCTTCAGGGTTTTTCCATGCTGGGAGCAACTCTACAATTTTGTTACGGTTGAGCGTCCATGTTAAGTAAGATTCCCAATTTACTGGACCTAAATTCTGGTTAAAACGTGCTGTCAATTCAAGACCTTTGTTATCTACACGACCTGAGTTGACAATTACACTGGTATATCCAGATGAAGCAGGCAGTGCTGGTTCGAAAAACTGATTGTATGTGCGAGATTTGTAGAAAGTTGTATTCAACTTCAATTTGTTATTGAAGAATACGAAATCCAAACCAGCTTCCCACGCTTTGGTGCGTTCCGGTTTCAAATCGGGATTAGGCATACGGGTTGTGGTCTCTGGATATGTAGGACCCATTTTGTATGTCGGATGTGTCAAAAATAATTGATCCGGATCATTACCTACTTCCGAATACGAAAGACGTGCTTTGAAATAGGGCATGATGTCCGATTTCAGTTGTGGTAGTATTTCAGTAAAGATGCCAGAAAGACCAACTGATGAATAAAAATAAGAGTTGTTCAATTTTGATGACCAGTCATTGCGGGCTGTTACATCCAAATAAGCCATTCCTTTATAACCAATTTGAGCACTTCCATATATAGCTTGAAGGCGAGATGTATAACCGCTTTGCGAGTATTTTGTCTTAGGATCTGCTGTCGCTACATTCGACAACGTGAATAAATTGGCTACACCTTTTAAATTTCCGTCAATAGCGTCGTCGTCGTTATCGCGTTGGTCGAAACTCGTTCCTATATTGGCTGTCAAACTCCATTTGTCATGGAAGAAATATTTGTTTATATTGACAAATGCTTCAGCATATAATTGTCTGTTCTCTAAATGACGCAACATGTAATGACCGTATTTTGATGCAAATAAAGTGTTTGTTGATGCATCGAACTTTTTCTCGTAACGGTCTGTACTCTTATCGAATTTTACACGTCCGTTTATGTTCATCCAATTGGTGATGTTCCATTTCAAGGACATCGTAGCCATGTGGCGTTCCTTGTGGTTAATGAATTTATCATGTTCCGTAATCCAATAAGGGTTTTGCATAGATAGACCTTGGTCGCCATAAGGCCAATACTGGATAGGGAAGTTGCGATCTGCATCATAGCGTTGGTAGAATGTCACTTTATTCCAATCGTCACCGGCAGGAAACAAATATACCGGTACCAATGGATTGAAATATAAACCTTGAGAAATCATGTTTTGCTCTTTTACATTGCTCAACATGTAGCTCAAATCCATTGTTAGCTTGTCATTCAAAAATGAAGTTGTATTTCTGACAGAGAAATTATAACGGTCATAATCGTTATTGTGAATAATACCTTGCGCATTGGTTGATCCCAATGATACATAAGTCTGATTCTTCTCATTGCCGGTTGACAAACTCACTGAATTAGTGAAATTGGCACCTGTCTGGAAGAAATCTCTTGGACTATAGCTGCTTGGGGTGCTTAGTTTGTCTCCCCAACTGTAGTAACTACCCGATTCGGATTGACCGTATGTGTTTTGGAATTTGGGCATTACAAATGGACGAGAAAATTGAGTACTGCTCGTAAAGTTTACTGATAGACGTTCTGCTTTACCTTTTTTGGTGGTGATCAAAATAACACCATTGGCTGCCGAACTACCATACAATGCAGCTGCTGAAGGGCCACTTAATACAGAGATTGTTTCAATGTCGTCAGGGTTGATGTTCGAAGAAGCATCACCTGTTTGACCTGCACCTGCAAATACATCGCCGGGTTGATCGCTTTGTAAATTAGGCATTGGAATACCGTCTATTACATACAATACATTGTTATTACCGTTGATGGATTTGGCACCACGCATGACAACACGCGAAGAACCACCGACTCCTGATGCAGAGCTATTGATGGTGACACCGGCTATTTTTCCGTTTAGCGAATTAACAAAATTTACGTCTTGTACTTTCATGACGGCATCGTTACCTAACTGCTGCACATTGTATGAAAGTGATTTTGCTTCTTTCTTAATACCCAAAGCCGTTACAACAATTTCATTCAGTTGCTTGGTATTCTCGGAGAGAACGATATTGAGGTTTTTATTGCCTGCAATCGCAACTGTTTTTGTCGTATATCCTACATAAGAAAAAGTAAGTTTTTCGCCTTCTCGTACTTTTAACGAAAAGTTACCATCAATGTCACTGATAGCACCTGTCGCAGTTGTGCCTTTAATACTGACACCGATCAATGGTTCGCCTTTTTCGTCTCTTACCGTACCTTTAACGATGAAATCGGCTTGCTGTTGAACGTTCTCGCGAACACGAACAACGGCATTATGCTGTACTGATTTCAGAATAATTTGTTTATTGACAATCTTGTAACTGATATTAGAACCTTCAAATAGTTCGTCTAATATTTTACGGATGTCTTTGCTTCTCGTCTTAAGAGATACGATACGATTTGTATTGACAGTTTTGTCACTATACAAAAATACATATTCAGAATTACGCTCTATGTTATTCAACACAGTTCCTATGGTAGCGTTTGTTGCATTCATTGATATTCTTGTCCGTTGTGCTACGCTATTAGTAGCTTGTAGTTGCAAGAATATACAGAAAAGTAGAGTAAAACTAATCTTCATGGCCAATGGCATTTTCAGATTTAAAGAATAATGATTGTAAACATGGATGATTTTATTTTTTTCCATATATTTGTGGTTAACTTAGTTTGTTAATTACACTAATGAACTTAAGTGACTGTTTTATGCTGCAAACATTAACAAACAGTCTGATTCCTAAGGGTAAGTTGTAGGGGCAACTTGCCCTTTCTTTTTCTTCTTCTATTGTCTATATCATAGGCTATTACATATTAAAAGGTTTCTTGTATATTAAATTTATTTATATAAGGTAATATATGCATGCTTTTCTCCAATAGATGAATCTCCATTTTGCTGCATACTGTTTATTGTCCATTTGATGTTTGCCGATTCGCTTAGATAATCTAATATCTGTGGTAATGTTTCGTCGGTAAATGTAGCATGGAAATGATAAGTATGTCCTGACAGATTCTTGAAATGTATCTTGACATTGAAGTGGCGTGACAGACGACTGAGTACTTCTTCCAATGGAGCGTCACGGAAAATAAGTTTGCCATATACCCAACCGGTCTGTTCATATACATCTACGTTCTTTTTGAACATTTTGCTGGTCCTCTTGTCATACGTTAACTCTTCTCCCGGAAGTATTTCTACTTTCCTATTGTCGGGAGTTATCACGTTAACCTTTCCTTCTTCCAATATGGTCTCAATCGTTTGGTTGTCATTATATGCGTTCACCTCGAAATGTGTACCATAAACATAAACTTTGAAATTGTTGGGAGTATTTACATAAAAGGGATGTTTTTTGTCAGCTTTAACTTGAAAATATCCTTCTCCTTCGAGAGATACTTCACGTTTGTCACCTTTGAAACTGGTGGGGTATCTCAATTTACTATTCGAATTCAGCCACACAACAGAATGGTCTGGTAATTCGAATTGCACTACTGAGCCGGCAGCAGCTTTTATTTCAGCGTATTGTGTGGGTTGTGAGATAACATTATAATATAAATAGCCTAAGGCAGTAGAAGCTAATAATAGTGGCAATGTTAAGATCGCGGCATATTTCATCCATCGGCTGGCAATCGATAAACGATTATTTGTTTTGATTTTATGTACAGTCTGTCCATATCGATCTTCAATGTCTATCGATTCCATCTCTCGAATATCATCCATAATTGAACGGACAATGCTTTCTTGGCTATTTTTATTTTCGTTTGTTTCCATCGTTTATCAGGGTATTCTAACTAATAATACAATCATGTTTCAAAAATCAGACATGAAAATTATAAAAACATGGAATTCTTTTCCTATTTTTGTGCGCAATATATCTCTTTCTGAAATGATATTACTTTTATGTTAGATAGTAAACAGCAGCAATTTAAGCTTTTATACGAAAAGTATTATGCCCCTTTTTGTATCTATGCTAAACGTTATTTGCAGGATAAAGAGATTCGTGAGGACATTGTCAGCGATGTCTTTGCTAAACTATGGCTTGCCGAAGACTTTATTTTGCAAGAAGAGTCTGCTTTGTCTTTTTTGAAGACTTGCGTGCGCAACAGCTGTCTGAACTATTTGAAACATCAATCGTATGCTGATGACTATGCCAAGCAGGTTGAAGTGCATGCGCCGATATATGCCGAGTCGCCCGAAAGTCTTTATACACTTGACGAAATGTACAAGTTGCTTTACGAGGCTATTAATGAATTGCCCGAAAAGCAACGAACTGTTTTTATCGAATCGTTTCTTCACGAGAAAAAACAGCAAGAAGTGGCAAATGAACTCAATGTGAGTGTGAAGACGGTGAGCCGCTATCAAACGCAAATTATCGAAAAGTTGCGAGAAGAACTTAAAGATTATCTTCCTTCGTTGGCTTTGTTTTCTATTTTGATTTCAGGTTGGAGATAGTTCCTTCTTTTTAAAGTCGTTCGATTGTGCTAAGTATGTAAAAGGTCTATTACTTCTATTTCATATATTGTATTCTTTGAGTTCAATATTTCTTTCACATTTTACTATTGAATCAAAGCTAACAACTCTGACAGGAGAGAATGTATGTGTGTAATAGGTGTCATCTTTATTTTCATTCTTGTTCTTTTAAAGCTAAAAATAAGCGAATCGATTGCTTCAAAAAGTGCGGTCTTTAATGTGGTAAAATACGATAAATATCTTGCGATATTTTGGTCCTTATGTTTTCAAATTTTCATAAGGACGAAAATAAATTTTCTCCCTTATGAAACTTGCGACTCACGGCCGTGAGTCGCAAGCCATGTCCTTATGTCATCAAGACGACTAACGGAAGCTATTTCGATAAGATGAAGAAAAAAGGAGAAGGAGACATTTATTATATACTTTTTCTTTAAATTTGCAGCAAAGGTTTTGTCTTTTGCTAACACACTGATACAAAAAATAAAAAATGCTGGTGAAGGTGTTCTATCTACCATAGTTCTCTTTCCTTTGCGCTATAATATGAGGTCTTATTCGAAACAAATAGTTAGATTGTGTATGTTGCTTCCGGTGCTATATTGCATGGTCGGTATCACCGCTGTAGCCCAAGTGCAGGATTACAAAACGTTCCGGAATATTTCGCTAGGTGTCTCTACTGCTGCCAATTGTTTTGTGCAAGATTCTGAAGGAATGATTTGGGTGGGCTCTGAAAAAGGACTTTATACATACGATGGCTTTTCTATTTATCCGCATTACGAATTGGGTAAATTGTCCAATACTCATATTTATTGTGGCATTCGAGTAGGCGATTCACGATTCTATTTGGGTTCGGACAATGGTTTGCTCATTTATAATTATCGTACCGAATGCTACGAAAACAATCCGTCTATTGCTCCTCGAGACATTCGTTGCATGGTTCGCGACGGTGATAATGTATGGTTGGGCTCTATCAATGGGCTCTATCGTTATAGTATTACGACCGGTAAGTGCATTCGTTTTCGTGCCGGTGGCGGATTGCCTCACAATACTATTTATTCTCTCATTAAGGCTTCGGACGGTAGAGTTTATGTCGGAACTTATAATGGCTTTTGTTATTTTGATGCAAAAAAACGTGCTTTCTCACGTATTGTATTGCCCGATATTGGTCGTAAAAATAATCTTTTTATCAATTCTTTGCTCGAAGATCGTTTAAGGCATTGTATTTGGATTGGTACGGAAGGCGATCTTTACCGTTACGATTTGTCTACGCGGCGAGTCTCGTGTGCTGGTCTTTATCACGGTAATTCGGTGAAGACACTGACGCTCGACAGTCGCAACCGATTATTGATTGGTACCGACGATGGACTACATGTATTTGATGGTAGGGCCGATAAGCATATTTACCATGATTCTCGCAATGCTTCGTCTCTTTCGGGAGATATTGTATGGGGACTCTTTACTGATGTTCAGGGTAATGTGTGGATAGGCACTGATGGTGGTATTTCGATTGCTTCGAGTATTGTAGCGGAGCGATTTATACCTATATCTCAGATAACGGGATTGGGAAATGGGAACCAATTTTATACCATTTATCGGGATGCGAAAGCGCGGTTGTGGTTGGGAGGTTCCAATGGTTTGATTCAATCGGATGCTCATCTCGGCGCCGGGGCTCTTTCGAAGTGGTATCGAGTGGGAAGCAACGTATTTCCTCTTCGGCATAATCACATTCGTAGTATTTATCAAGATAGAGATAAAAAACTGTGGATAGCTACCGATGGCGGTATTATGCAATTGGATGAAAGTAACGGTCAGTGGCGGCATTATAATCTGGTAGATCGCAGTCATTCTTTTAATGCCAATTGGGCTTATGATTTATTTGAAGATGCGAAGGGTAGGCTATGGGTAGCTACGTGTTTGGGAGGAATCTTGGTTGTAGACAAACATAAGCTGGAACGTAGCAGTTCTATCTGTGAAGCCGATTTCAGTTTTAATCGTAGCAATGGACTTGCCGGAATTTATATCGGTCAAATAGCTCCCGATCGGGCAGGAAATGTATGGGCCCTGCTTTATAATAATAGTATAGGCGTTCAGAAAATCGATATGAAGACCATGAAAGTATCTACTCTCTCGGCTCTTAATTCATATCATATTGGTCAGAATAGCCGATTGTTGGTCGACAGCGAAGGACATATTTGGATTGCATATCCGGGTGGAGTCTTTCAATTTACCTCGGGCGGTCGGCAATTACGGCGTATCTCTTTTGGCGATAACTACGAATGCCAAATACTTTCGATGGCTGAAGTCAAAAACAAAATATGGATCAGTTCGACCGACGGAATATGGATTGTAGATAAAATATCGGGGCGAGTAGAACAACGAGGTAGTGATAGTATTGACTTCACATGCTTGTGGTACAATGCCGTCGACAATATTATATACATGGGCTATAGAGATGGAATAGCCGTTTCATCGCCCGAGAGCTTTTGTAGAGATGGGGCGCAACGTCGGTTGCAGCTGACAGCGATTTATGTAAACAATGCATTGATGTCAGTGCAACAAAATCAAAGTGTGCGCTATTTGTCTTCACTCGAATTCAGTCACAACGAGAATCACATTGTGTTTTGTTTTTCTGATTTGCCTTATTCGTTGACCGAAAAGAATAAATACGCCTTCAAGCTTGATGGGGAGGATAAAGATTGGAACACTTTGCCCCCGGGAACCAATCAAATAGCTTTCAATAATCTTAAGCCCGGAAGTTATCATTTAATCGTCAAATGTGTCGGGACGTTGAATGGCGGAGCTGGGGTTCTGGATATTCCTTTTATTATTCTTCCGCCTTGGTATCTTACTTGGTGGGCAAAGACCATCTATTTGCTTATTATTGTCGGCTTCCTGTTGTGGATCGTCAATTTCTATCGTATACGCAACAAACTTCACATCGAACGTTTGGAGAAGAGACAAATAGTGGAACAGGCAAGACTCAAGATGGATTTCTTTGCAAATGTATCTCATGATTTTAAGACACCTTTAAGTATGATCATCGCACCAATTAGCCGGCTGCTTTTGGAAGTGAAGAGTGAGGGAATGAAGAAACAGCTTGAAACGGTAGAACGTAATGCCATGAAGCTTAATTCCATGACTCAGCAAATATTGGACTTCGACCGTATCGAAAACCAGTCCAATGCGACACTCATGTTGAGTAAAGTAGATTATGTGAGTTTCGTGCGCAAAATATTCGAGGGTTTTGTACAAGATAGCTTTAAGGAAAAAGATCAAAAAGGCATTTTTAGTTCGGACAGAGATACTTTTTACATGGAAATCGACATGCTGAAGATGGAATCGGCCATTGCCAACGTCTTGAGCAATGCATCTAAATATTCGCCTCGCAGCCGGACGATAGAGATGAAAGTTGTTGGAGCTGAAGATTGTTTGCAAGTTGTGGTGAGTGACAATGGTGTTGGTATTCCTCAAAAAGATTTACCTTATGTCTCTCAGCGTTTCTTTCAGTCATCTAAAACGGCTAGTGAGAAGCTAGGTACCGGTATCGGGCTCTATTTATCGCGTGCCTATACAGAGTTGCATGGGGGAACTTTTCAGATTTCTTCTGTCGAAGGCAAAGGCACTACTGTCACGATAAGCCTTCCTTTAAAGACGTTTGATGCCGATCTTCCATTCGTTCCTTCATCTGATGCTCCTCAACCTACGGTTCTGATTGTTGAAGACGAAGAAGAAATGGGGGCTTTTATTGTCGATGTGTTGTCTAAATCGTTTCATTGCGAATGGGCTCGGAATGGTAAAATGGGATTGGAAAAAGCACAAACGTTGTTGCCCGATCTTATTGTGACTGATGTGATGATGCCTGAGATGGATGGACTCGATATGTGCCGTCAAATTCGTAAATATATTCCGACTTCGGTAATACCTGTTATTATGCTCACCGGTAAAAGTGATCGTCAGACGGAGTTGGACAGTATTCGGATGAATATTGATGTGTTCTTGTCCAAGCCTTTTGATGCCAATGTATTGTTGCTTCGAGCTCAGCAGTTAGTGGGCAACCACGAACGCAAAGAAGTGAAAGAGCGTATAGAGCAGCTTTCCGTTCCGCAAGAGATTCAAGCCATATCGGGTGATGAGAAATTCCTTCAGGAAATCACCCGAATGATAGAAGACCGTATTAGCGATTACGATTTGAATGTCAATTCGCTTTGTGAGCAATATGGTATTGCCAGTAAGCAACTTTATCGGAAGTTGAAGCAACTCACAGGACAAACGCCTGTAGAATATATCAAGTCTATCCGCATGAAGAAAGCCGCCATGCTGCTCGAACAGCATAAATTTACTATTGCCGAAGTGATGTATATGGTAGGATTCTCTAATTCTTCGTATTTCTCCAAATGTTTTCAGGCCGCTTTCGGCAAAACGCCGAGGCAATATGTCGAATGAAAAGACCCGTAACGGGAATAATTCCGCTACGGGTTGTGTTGTATTTAGAAAAAGTAAACGATTTTTTTATTCGGCATTCTTCTTTAGCCATTCCAAACGGCGGGTGTCGGGCAAGTGCTTTACTTTGAAGTTCTCGAATGTTGCTTTGAATCCTTTTCCGTCGGGACAGGCAGCCATTAATCCTATCATAACCGGAGTGTTATCGCTCAACCAAGCGTTGCGCATCATGATGTAGTTCTTATCGTCGAACGAATAGAATATTTCTACCGCATCCAGTTTTCTTACGGCTTTAATCCAAATGTAGGGAACGGGTTTATCGAGCGTCACTACACTCCAGTCGCTCTTGTCGTGTGTCACCACAGTGCTCAAATTGTATTTGCCATCCACATACTCTATTCCGGTTTTGATGTAGTTCTTTTGGTCTATTCTTATCATCAATCCGGCTTGATCGAATCGGGCTTTATAGTCACCGCTTATTTTTACTTTCGCTTCAAATTCACCTCCGTAGGTGGTGTAGTAGAAGGGGGCATCGTCTACCGTGAAGCCATAGTGCGAGATACGCCAATAGTCACTTTGTGGAGTTACAGAAAGTGTCAACGTATTGTTCTTTATTTCCCATTGCTCCGGTTCGTTAAACCACTGCATCTTCTCTAATGTTTGTGCCGAAACAAAAGGTACACACAACAAAGTAAATAGGGCTAAACATAAATTCTTCATATCCTATAGTTCTTTTTTTTAGTGATGTTTTCGATTAAACTTTATTTAATTACCTTTGCAAAGGTAACAGCTTCATTTGGAGCGGGCAATACTGAAAAATAACCATTTTATATGATCCGAATATAATGAACATTGAGACTCAGTTGAATGATGAACTATTGAAGCAATTGTTTGCCGATGACAAACAATACTCTCTCTGTTTGGAAGAATACAAGAGTCTTGCTCGAATGTATGCTTATAACGAGAATGCCGTTGCCGTATTGAGTGATATGAAGTCCAATGCCAGCTATATTTATTATGGTAAGGTTGCTTTAAAACTCGGATTGGGCGATGCCGGAACAGAAGAGGTGATTCATTCTATTTGGGAAGATAATATATTCAATCGCATTCATCCTGACGATTTGGTAGAGAAACAATTGCAAGAACTATCTTTCTTTCATTTTTTAAAAGGGATTCCTCTTAAGAATAGGGGCGATTATCACATTATCAATCATATTCGGATGCTTGATGTAGACGGTGTATACAGACCTGTGCTCCATCGGATGTTTTATGTCGCTATTTTCCCAAACGGCAGTGTCTGGCTGGCTCTATGTCTATACAATCTTTCTTCCGACGATTCTTTTGGAAGTTCCGTCGTCAACACCGCTGACGGACGCGCTTTTGAACTTGAGAAAACGACGGGCAAAAATTTATTGTCCAATAGAGAGAAAGAGGTGTTGCGCTTAATTAATAATGGCATAGCGAGCAAGAAGATTGCGCAAATGCTTTCTATCAGTGCCAATACCGTAAACAGGCATCGCCAGAATATCTTGGAAAAACTGCAAGTGAACAATTCTATCGAAGCTTGCCGTATAGCCAAAGGGTTGAAGATACTTTGATCTGCCTTCTGAATGAAATGTCTGTCGGGCGATTTGTTTTTTAGCATCAATATTATAATTCATATATCATGAAAAAGCTATATCTCTGTATTTGTGCCCTATTAATGGTTGCTGCAAGCTATGCGTCCCCACATAAGCCTAATGTCATTGTCGCCTATGTCACATCATGGAGTTCTGTGATGCCCGATCCGTCATTGTTGACACAAATCAATTATGCTTTTGCTCACGTCGATTCCACATTCTCCGGTGTAACGATTGCCAATGTCGATCGTCTTCGGAGCATTGTTAGATTGAAAGATACAAGCCCTTCTTTAAAAGTAGTTTTGTCTATTGGAGGATGGCAAGCCGGTAATTTTAGTGAGATGGCTGCTAATGAAAAGTATCGTAAATCATTTGTAGGTAATTGCAAACGTTTGGTCAATAGCCTGAATCTGGATGGTATAGATATTGATTGGGAATATCCTACCGTTGGTGTTGCCGGAATTTCTTCTTCGCCAGACGATACTCGGAACTTCACATTATTGATCAAAGACCTTCGTAAAGCTCTTGGCAAGAAACGGGTACTGACTGTTGCTTCAATCGCATACGGCAAGTTTATCGATTTTGCGGCTATAGCCAAATATGTAGATTATATTAATATCATGGCTTACGATATAGACAATCCTCCTCATCATCAAGCACCTCTATTCCGTTCGGATATGGCAGGGCGCTTGTCGTGCGAAGAAGCCGTAAAAGCACATCTCGCCTTTGGAATCTCTCCTCAAAAATTGGTCTTGGGCATTCCTTTTTATGGACGTATGCTGAATGAGGGCGCTTATCGTAGTTATAAAGAACTCACCCTTTTTAAAGGGTATCAGCGTCATTGGGATGAAATAGCGAAAGTGCCTTATATGACCGATTCTACAGGTCATTATATTTGTTCGTACGAAGACGCCCGGTCTATTCATTATAAATGTGAGTTCATTAAGCAATGCGGATTGCGTGGAGCCATGTATTGGGAATATGCTTGCGATGATGAGGACGGTACTTTGCGAAAAGCTGTTTACGATAATCTCTTTGCTGCCATACAGTAATTGTATGAATAAGCAATTGCAATGAAAATGAGCCTTATTATATTGTATCCTTACTGCAATAACTTAAAATGAATATGAAAGAAGAAAATATTAATAATCTGACATCTTTATGGACTTTGGTAGGCAATGCCTTTGATGCAAATCAGTTAGTTGAGGGTTTCCAAATAGTCAATATCTCTTTCTCCGAATGGCCCAATAGAATATGGGACTTTCGGCATACTACATGCAATAGAAAAGAGACGCTGAAGGAGATTATTCGAAAAACGAATCCTCATATGATTTTTTCTGAATGGAAAGAACTCAGTGAAAAGGATCAGGCAACTGTGTATGATATGAGGCTGAAAAGTCTACAGATTGGCATGTCTTTGCATCTAGAGGAATATAATGCGTTGCAAACAAATAGTCAGATAAGTCTCGTAAGAATAGAAAACGCCACTGATGCTAAACTATGGAGCCATTTGTTTCAACAATCATTTGGCTATTTCATATCAGAGATGATTATTGATAAGATAAAAGATCAAGTAGCTTTTTATAATATAAAATATGATAACGATTTTGCAGGCACGGTAGCAATTTATGAACTCGACAATTCAATAGGTGTTCATAGCTTGGGAATTTTAGAGGAATTTAGGAAGAAGGGGATTGCCGAGATTGTGATGAAAATGATTTTATCAGATGCTCAAAAAGGTGGCTTCGATTGTGTGCATTTGCAATCTTCTTCTATGGGCTTAAATGTGTATAAGAAATTAGGTTTCGAAGAAATATTCAAAATGTATAATTACGTGCTGAATGATTCATTATAAATGTAGCTAAGAATATTTATTCGAGAAGCTCGGAGTCCGTTTCTTTTATTGTTTTCAACACTCTGTTTAAGCTTCTTATGTCAACGCCCAAATATGCTGCCATATCGGCCTTTGATATTCTAAGGTGTTGTCTTTCTTGTAATGTTATTAATTTGTGCAACCCATTTTTGATGCTATATACTTGTTGCAAGGAAGCTCTACTACTAGTGTTTATAATACGTTCGGCCAATTCATTAATAAGTAGTTGATTGAATTGGGGATTTTGTTTCATCAGCAACCTGAACGTATTTGTCGAGAACTGGTATACCTGAATGTCAGAAAGAGCCTCAATGTGACATAAACATTGAATGTTGCGTATGGCTTCGATTTCTCCTGCAATTTCACCTTCGCCTAAGAACTCAACTATAAAATCCTTGCCATTCTCCTCGCTAAAGAAACATTTTACAAACCCTTCTTTTATAATAATGACTTTGCTACTTTTCTCGCTTTGGTTAAAAATAAAACTGCCTTTCGGATATTCTTTTAATATAATATCCTTACTCGTTAGCTCTTTGTACAATTGCTCGACATACGATAGTAAATGAACGTTTGTTCGTAACATATTTCAAACTGTTAAGGACAATTGTCCTTGTTTATCTGTTTTAGTTCAATGTATCTTTGCATCGGTTTGTGTACAAAGATACGATCTTGTTTTGTAATTTACTAAAAATAATAAATGGATTCATGATGAACGCTGAAATAGAATATGTCGCTTTTGATGCCGATGATACTCTTTGGGTCAATGAGCTTTTCTTTTGTGAATATGAAAAAGAGTTTTGTTCTCTTATTAAAGAATATTTGCCCGGCTCGGTTGTGTCTCAGAAATTGTATGATATGGAGATGTCAAATATATCATTGTATGGGTATGGAGTCAAGGGTATGATGCTTGGTATGATAGAACTTATCCCTAAAATTGTGGATGCAGAAGTGTTGCCTCACGCTATTTCCGAAGTCATTCGGTTGGGAAAAGAATTGTTGCAAAAGCCGGTAACACTGTTGGATGGGGTTATGAGAGTGCTTACCGAATTGAAAGGAAAATATAAGTTGGTATTGGTTACAAAGGGAGATCTGATAGACCAGGAGAGAAAAATTCAACAATCAGGTCTGACAAACTATTTTTATCATGTCGAGATAATGTCAGATAAGCAGTGTTCCAATTATCTTAAACTGATAAACCGTTTAGGGTGCCTACCTGAGCACTTTCTGATGATTGGCAATTCATTGAAATCGGATGTTCTCCCTGTTCTTCAACTGGGAGGCTTTGCTGCTTATGTGCCTTATTCCACAACGTGGAAACATGAGCAAGTTGAACAATCGGTGGCTCATCCTCATTTTATTCAACTCAAGGAGATTGTCGATATATTGAATTGTTTGTAATCTTCTTAATCTTTTGTCGGAGAAACGATTTCTGGTGCTCGAAAACCAATCATTCGGTTAACGAAAGCCAAAAATGAGCCTCGTTTCGGGTTGCTTTGTTAAATGAAGCCAAATCCGAGGCTCGAAAACCTATCGCTTGGTTAAAGGAAGCCAAATCCGAGGCTCATTTTTAACTTCTGGAGCCCAAGTAGAGCAAAATGAGCCTCGAAAACCATTTCCGAACCCCAATTGATTGCTTTCCGAGCCTCGAAAACCATTTCCGAAGCCCAAATGATTGCTTTTCGAGTCTCAAAAACTATTTCCAAACCCCAAATGATTGCTTCACGACGATCATTTTGCATTCAAGCGGACTAATTGATACTAATTGAATGCTCTTCTAGCTATTGGGAGAGTATCGAATACGTTTCGCCCGACACAAATACTGAAAAGAATACTACTGTGACCGTCACCGATTGAGACTGTGTGGGCTGTTAGACAAGATGAGGGCGTTTGGCATTAGCGGAGGCTTTTTTGTGAGACTTTCTACAAAAAATAGGGGTTGAAACGATGGAATGATTCTGTAAATGCTTAACTTTGTCGCACTTGGAAGAAATTTCTTTTCTTTCGGAAGCCTGAATTTATTGTATTAACCTCATTTTTATAAATACTTATGAACAAAAGATGGTTGACGTTTATTCTCTGTGGAGGATGTCTTTGCTTGAGTATGCAAGCTCGTAAAACACCGTATTCGGTCAACGCCCAAAAAACTTATTCTGTGATGTCTGATCAGTCGTATAATAATCTTATTCCCTGTCCCGTAGAAATAACTCCTGCTCAGGGAGAATTCCTATTGGCTGCCGGTACTCCTATCGTAACCGATAGAGAAGGTAAAGAAGTGGCGCTTTATTTGCAACAGAAACTTAGAAGTTCGATGGGGGTATCCTTAAAAATAACTTCGACAAGTGCTATTGCTGCTATTGCGCTCGTTGTGAATAAATCTCTTGAAGTTCCTGCCGAAGGATATGTGTTATCCGTGAGCGAAAAGGGAGTGAAAATAGAGGGCAAGGATGCGGATGGTTTGTTTTATGGTATGCAAACCTTGTTGCAACTGATGCCTCCCAATGTATATGCATCAACGGTTCAAACCGGTGTGCAGTGGACCATTCCGGCAGTGTCGATAAAAGATTATCCACGCTTTCATTATCGGGGCATGATGCTCGATGTAGTGCGTCAGTTCTTTGACGAAGCTACGGTGAAAAAGTATATAGATTGGTTGGCAATGCACAAGATAAATAAGTTTCATTGGCATTTGACCGACGATCAGGGATGGCGCATTGAGATAAAGAAGTATCCCAAATTAACATCGGTAGGTGCTTGGCGTGGACCGCACGAGGCTCTTGCTCCTACGCTTGGTTCGGGTGATAAACGCTACGGTGGCTTTTATACGCAAAAGCAGGTGAAAGAAATCGTGAAATATGCTGCCGAACGTCATATAGAGGTGATTCCAGAGTTAGATCTACCGGGACACAGTCATGCTGCCGCTGCCGCTTATCCCGAGATATTATGTCCATCGAGCCGTGTGGACGAGTCTAAACGTCCAACCGGCGATCAGGCCGATGTATGGTGTGTAGGCAATGAATCCAATTTTAAGATGCTTGCCAATATTCTAAAAGAAGTAGCTGCATTGTTCCCTTCGAAGATTATTCATATAGGAGGCGATGAGGTGAATATGTCCATTTGGCCACGTTGTCCAATCTGTTCTGCTTTTATGAAAAAAGAGAATATGAAGAGACCCGAGGAGTTGCAAAATTATTTTGTGCATCGTTTGGGTGATATTGTGCATCATCTGGGCAAGCACATGGCCGGATGGGATGAAATACTAGAAGGCGGCAATCTGGACGCGTCAACTCAGGTTTATGCTTGGCGTTCGCTGAAAAAGGCTGAGGAATCTATTGCAAAAGGTATTCCTACAGTAGTGATGGTTGGACAGAATTACTATTTCGATATGGCTCAGTCCAAGTATGAGAGAGGACATGATTGGGCCGGATTGGTTCCGCTCGAAAAGGTTTATGCGCTTGATCCGGGCGACCCTTCTATTTTTACTCCCGAGCAATCTAAATTGGTCACAGGCGTGCAAGGAGCCATTTGGGCTGAACTGCTCAACGAACCGGCTCGTTTCTTGGAATATCAATCGTATCCTCGTATTTGTGCCTTAGCCGAGGCGGGTTGGACACCGCAGGCTTTACGCAACTGGGACGATTTTGCACAACGCATGGCTTCCGCTCATTACGAACGAATGTACAACATGGGTATCGCTTTCCGAGTACCTATTCCTGTTGTCACTTATAAGAGCGGTTGGGTGACATGCAAAGCTCCGTATGCAAATGCCGAAGTGCGCTATACCAACGATGGAAGCAATCCGGTTGCTTCGTCGCCTCTCTATGCCGATGCAATACACGAATTCAATTTCGACAAACTCAAATTCAGAACGTTCTATAAAGATCTTTCGAGTGCCGTTGTGCCGGTCGAATACGAGAATGTCGGCGTTTGGAAAACAGATCCTTCGCTAAAGCCAAAGCAACAAACTTGGAATTTGACAGGGTTGGTAGATCGTCCGGGTATCTGGTACGCAACCTTCGTTCCGTATGACGAAATGAAGATGCCGGCTTCGGTATCGCAAGTGCGAATTTATGAAAAAGGATTTGCAGTTTCTTCGGACGAGAGAATCAGCTCTACAGTCAATGTACAACGTTATCGATTGCCTTTGTATGCCTTTGATAATACGAAACAATATACATTGAAAGCCCTCGTTCAGGGAAAAGATTCTACGTTGGAAGGGGTAGTGAAGATAGAGCGCTCGCACTATATGGAGCCTGCTGTAGGAGTATCGGCAAATGCAAACATGGAACCCGAATCGGTGCGTTTCTTGACTGATTATGACTTTGAAACGGTGGCTCGTGCCATTGATAGGGGTGCTGCCGGACAGTCGGTGACTTATGTTTTTGCAACTCCGTTGACTTGCTCCAAAATAACTTTTGGCACCGGATTGCTTTCTGCTTTTTATTTATTGAAAAACGGGCACATCGAGTATTCTACTGATGGAGAAAATTGGCAACGAGGCGATAAGTTCGAAAAGGGAATTGCCGTTCTTCGTCCTTCGGAACCGTTGAAAGCCGTTAAAGTGGTGATCGACGGCCCGAATGATGAAGCTGGTATCGCATTTCAAGATTTGCGAATAGAATAATATCTTTATTTTACTTCGATAGTATCCGATGCCGCTTTCAGATTTTTGGCTGAAGCCTCGAAGCGGATATTACCAATTGTTTGACCCGATTGGACGATGGCGGTACATTGACCTGCAAAAAGATGCATCTGGGGCAAATGGAAAAGATCTAGCGAACAAGGATCTCCATTGGCACCTGCACGATAATGACCTACGCCTTTTACGGAGAAATGTACAAGCCTATTGTCCGCGGGACAAAGATTTCCTTGCTTGTCTACAGAACTTATGGTGATATAGACTAAGTCTTGTCCGTCCGGTTTCAATCTTTTAGTGCTTAGCGATATGCTCAGATGATGAGGCTTGCCTGCCGTATGGATGGTCTCTGTCGCTACTTGTTTGCCCTCTGCGTTGTAAGCTACAGCCTTGAGTTCTCCCGGTTCATAAGCCACCTGATCCCAGATGAAGCGGTATCTTCCCAAACGGGAGCTCTTCTCTTTGGTTCTGATCCCTTGGCTTTTGCCATTGACAAACAGTTCTACTTGTGGGTAGTTACTGTACACGAATACTGGGGTGATTTTTCCTTCGCGTCCCGGGCATGTCCAATGCGGCAATACATGCAGTGTCGACGTGTTTGTGTTCCAAATGCTGCGGTACAGATAGTAACGGTCTTTGGGTATGCTTGCCAGATCAATGATGCCAAATAACGAGCTATGATTGGGCCAGGCATCGGTATCGTAGGGCGATGGTTCGCCCAGATAATCAAATCCCGTCCAAACGAATTGCCCCATTGACCAGTCATGGTCATCAGCCATGGCAAGGTCGTCATCCGGAATATTGCTCCAGTTGCAGTATTCTACATCGTAAGATGAACTTTGATGATCAGTGTATTGGGCATCAGCTTTCAACTCGACAGGAAACTTATATGTTCCGCGCGAACTGACGGTTGAGGACGTTTCGCAACCCAAAATGACAGCTTGCGGCAGTCTATTATAAGCATCGTTGTAGCGGTGTACACGATAGTTGAATCCCGGTACGTCAAGTTGTGCGGCAAAGCCGTTTCCGAGTACGCAATCTACTTGGTCCATGCCACAAGTGACCGGACGTGTAGGATCCTCGCGATGGCAGATGTTCTGTAGGAATGAAGCCACCTGATAGCCTTGTGCATCACATTGTGTAGGTACTTCGTTGCCGATGCTCCACATCACTACACTGGGATGGTTGCGATAATGGTGAATCATGTTTTGCATGTCTCGCTCCGCCCAATCTTTAAAATAGCGGTGGTAACCGTTTTTGCATTTGGCTATATCCCATTCGTCAAAAGGCTCGACCATCATCATGAATCCCATCGAATCGCACAATTCTACCAATTCCGGAGCAGGCATATTGTGCGCTGTGCGAATGGCATCGCAACCCATATCTTTGAGCATCTGTAACTGATGTCGGATAGCCGAACGATTGACAGCAGCACCCAGCGGACCGAGGTCGTGATGAAGACATACACCTTTGAATTTGCGATTCACTCCATTCAGAAAGAATCCCTTTTCTGCTACGACTTCAACCGAACGAATGCCGAAACGTGTAGTGTATGTATCTGTTTGTTCGTTGTCTATATAAAGGGTGGTGCGTGCTTCGTACAGAACGGGCGACTCGGGCGACCATAG
>JAAYUD010000085.1 GCA_012517855.1 Bacteroidales bacterium | reverse complement strand
GAATATTCAAAAAGAGATTATGCACCTATTGGCAGAGCAACCGCTCACCACAGATGCACTGCGCAAAAAACTTCCGGACATTAGCAAAGAGAAATTGGTCTCTGTAGTCAGATATTTGCTCGACGAAGGATATATCCTGCAAGAAAATGGGATACTAAAAGCCCATTCTTAAATACGACGGCTTTTATCAGAGCCTAATGTTATCACTTTCTGTGATGTTTGATGTTTTTTATCACCTTCGCCTTTATGATCGTTACATCTTCTAGTGGCCTGTCGTTGGTATCAGTACTCACTTGCTGAATTCTATCGACCACATCGAGCCCCTCTACAACTTCACCAAACACCGTATACTGCCCATCCAAATGCGGCACTCCACCAATGGTTTTATATACTTCGGCCTGTGCAGAATCAATTTTCACGGTGCCATTTGTCATCTTATCAAGACGTTGTTGCACTTTGCCCAACATCTCATCATCAAATTTCTTTCCCCAAACAATATAAAACTGACACGAAGACGAACTGCGCTTCGGGTTTACGTCATCCCCTTCGCGGGCCATTGCAATTGCTCCCCGCTTATGAAAGATTTTAGGCAAAGCAAACTCGGCAGGAATCATATCGCCGTCTTCACCTTCACCCAGCATTTTACCCTTCGGAGCATTCTTGCTGGTAGGGTCGCCGCCCTGAATCATAAAGTCCTTAATAACCCGATGAAAAAGCAATCCATCATAAAATCCATGTTTCACTTTCTGCAAGAAATTATCACGATGCAATGGCGTTTCATTATACAGCTCTATCCGGATATTCCCCATAGAGGTCTGGAAAAGTACTTGAGCACGCTTCTCTTTCCGCGTAGCAAAAGCAGAAACAGATATTAGAATCACTAAAAGAAAAAGTATTCTCTTCATCATTAAAATAATTAGTTGAACAACAACAGCTATCTTAATAACAAAGTTAGGAATAATTTCACTTTTAATAAAAACAATTCCCTGATTTTTGTTCATTCTTTACAAACAACACAAAATGTGAGAGCGATGTAATAGACAAATACAAACGGTAAGACCGGCGTTGTCGTATGTTAGTTTTTTCGGTGACGTCGTTAAGTTTTTCAGGAAACGTATGGACGTCAACAGATTTAGGTCCATACGTGGTTTTTCTTTGCCGATAGGGAGTTCACATCAGAATGCTTAGCCTCCGGAATTTTACCGGTGAGCCTTCAATAGGAAATAACAACAAACAGTTGTACATCTAAAATCTCACGCCAAAAAACCAGCCGGGCCATATTGCTTTCCTATTGTTTTTGAAGGCTTGCGAAATGGTGTTACTACTGTTTCCGGTGAATGATATTTTGCCTGCCGAACCACTTCTTTCATTTTCTTTATCAGGATCATACAGATTGAAAGATAAGCCATTTGTCAGTGTCAAATGTTTCAGGATACGATAATTGATACCCAATCGAAAATTCATTATTTTTCCACAGTATGTCTCGGAGGAATTTGTGGCAAGCAATACGCCATAAATGGCATCCATATTTACAGATAGTCTTTTATAAATAGGTTGGATGTACCCAAAACCATATCCGACACCAACTTCGTCTTTCCTAATTCCGGCATCCAGAATAGAATAGAATCTTTTGCCCCCAGTTTTGTACATGAAGTTGCAGTAATAGGTTTCATCTTTTGTGAATTCAAAGGCATGGTATCCGTTCTTGACGATGTTGAACAAACCAATTTGAACTCCGTTTTCAATCGAATCTGCAATATTGACGATTCCTATTTGCAATCCATTTAATTTTCTGGCTTTGTTTAAAATTGAACTGATCTGTACTCCAGAAACATCGTGAGTTGTGTGGCTCATGATGCCTGAAAGCTGCACTCCTTTGACATCAGAAGCTATTCCATAAACGCCGGAAAGTTGACATCCGCTTATTTTATCAGCCTGAATATTGGCAACACCGGCTAATTGCAATCCGGTCACTTTCCGCAAATTGGTATTCAAGACACCACTGACTTGTGCCCCGTTGACTGTACCTTTGTTGTTATTGGAGACGCCGGCAAGTTGCAACCCTTCTACATTATTGTTACTAATGTTGCCGACTCCGGAGATTTGCAATCCACGGACTTGGTTGAAAGTATAATTGAAAACACCGGCAAGTTGCAAGCCATTGATCTGTCCGTTTACGATGTTGGCTACGCCAGCCACTTGCGCGCCTTCGACATTCCCCCCTGTGATATTGGCAAGACTTCCTATTTCAAAACCGGAAACTCCTTTTGAATAACCGGCTAAAACATTTAACGAAAAGCTATTAACATTTAAACCCTTGGTCAACTGCTGCGAGCCCATGCCAGGTAAAAAGGAAACCTGAATAGGTATCAAATGCCTTGTTTTGACTTGCCGATTAAGATAGAGTGCCGATTGTGGAACTAAATTTCGCACTAATGGTAATTTCTCAAATCGTGTTTGGGAGGACAACACACCTAAATCCCCGGTTTCTAAAGGCGAGACTATTGTGTTCGTATATTTTCGATACAGTCCAATTATTTTCTCGCCATTCAATGTTCCGGCAACCAAGAGAGTGTCTTTATAATTGGGACAACTTATATGAATGTATTGCGATGGCTCTTTCAATCTGAGACGAAACGTTCCTTCATTGTTTGTGATGACCGCTTTGTTCTCTTTGACGGCATATACAACAGCAGAATCTAAAGGAAAACCATCAGCACTTCTTACAACTCCCAAAATAATAAAATCTTCGGGCTCTGTGTTTATTCCTTTCAAGCGTAAAATAACATGGTTTCCAATGGTTGTATAAGCAAAACGATTTGACAGAATCTCGTCTAGCGCCCTTTTCAAAGCTATATTTCTTTTGTTGATTGAAACTCTCTCATCCGCTGGAATTTGTTTGGCGTTGTACGCAAAAAAGAAATTATAATCTTGCTCGATAACATGCAAGGTTTGCGGAATAAACAAATTTTGCACATTAATAGATATTTTGCGATGCAAATCGACTTGTGCAGATAAGTGTTGTATTACAAAAATCAACATCAGTATCAATAGGATGCATCTGATCTTATTATTCATCGTTTCCATTCGTTATGTAATATGTGTTCCTCCTTTTTGTATAATCGAGGCTCAGCGTTTGTGTGATAACAGTTAATATCTCATTCAGCGAATTATTTTTGAATGAAGAAGAGAAACGAAGCTTTTTGTCCACCGAATCATCTATCTTTATATTTACTGAATAACATTTTTCTAACTTAGCCATTATCGTCGATAAGTCCATATTCCGAAAAGTAATTGTTTTATTGATGTTATAAGTTTTATTGATGTCACAAAGAGCCGAAGCTTCGGGCGTTTGTTTGATGATGGTATCGTTACTTGCCATAATAAGAGCTTTCTCGCCATTGGTAATTATCAACGATAAAGTATCTTTGGACGCTCGCGCCAAGAAAACTTTAACTTTCCCGGACAAGACATAGACCATCACATCTTTGTTTTTCGTCTCGTTTACCGAGAATTTTGTACCCAAGACTTCCACGCCACCACGATTGGCTTCAACTATAAATCGATGTTTTATATCTCTTTTCACACTGAAAAAAGCTTTTCCTGAGAGTTTTGCCAAGCGAATTTGTTTTTGAGAATCAAATGCATACTCAATTTTTGAATGTTTCGAAAGCAAGACAGAAGAGCCATCGGGCAATGTAGAATTTAATATACCATTCGCACTTGCTATTGCAAACTTTGGCAAAGAGGAAGCTGATTTGGTATTGAAAAATTGGATGGAAATTACGATAAGGATAATAGCAGCAGCGACAGTGGCAGCACTAAGATAATATGAATTGAAACGACGTTTCTCCTTTGAAATGTGATGACTGACTTTCGACCAAGCTTTTTGAGCATTAAAAGGTTTGCGAACAGATGACTCAGCCCACAGTTTTTCATATCGGATAAACTCCTCCAAATTTTCATCAGAAGATTCTATCCAATCCATCAGCTCGCTTATTTCAACCGCATTGGCTTCGCCCGAAAGGTATTTCGCGACGGCATTCTCGTCGATATGTGGAAACTGGTCGTTCATTTAATATTTATATCTGTTCAATTTTTTATTTTATCTGTTATGTTACATTTAAAATATGGCATCATATCATTTCGACTTCTCATTTTCAACTTAACTCTATTTTATTCCTATACAAATTGCAATAATTATTGCCGGCAAATAATCCGATAGTTCGGCCCTTAGCGTTGACAGTGCCTTCCCCATCTGGTTTTCAACCGTTTTTATTGAGATGTTTAATTCTTCGGCAATTTCTTTGTATTTCAGTCCCTCTTCACGACTCATCAAAAAGATCTTTTTACGCTCTGTAGGCAATTTATTTATTGCTTGATCAATCATCTTTCGCAACTCACTTGTTTCCGCCGGATTACCAATATTTTGTTCAGCATCGGACATTTCCTCCCGATTATACAGGTTGAAACCTTTTTTTATTTCGAAATGTTTTATCTGATTCAGTGCCATATTTCGTGCTGCACAATACAAATACGCTTTTATCGAAACATCATCGGGAATATCATTCCGTTTTTCCCAAAATTTGACAAAAAGCTCTTGAATAACATCTTCACTCGCATCGTAATCCTTGACCATACCGAACACAAATCCGCAAAGGGGTTCGTAGTGTTGTTTAAACAGCATTTCGAATCCCTCCTTTGTATGCCAAGTATTTGCAAGAGTCACTATCAAATTGAGTTTTTATTTTCAACAAAGATATAACATTTCTTTTTCTCCAACTTCTTTTAAAGAGAAAATGCGACTCCCACATTAAACCCAATCCAACCTGCAACCCTGCATTTTTCTCCGGTATGTTCAAATAAGGTATGAGGCATTTTAATTACATCAACAAATGCTCCGTTCTCTTTTTGATTAGTTACAAATGTCTTTAAACTCGGTCCGGCATTTATAGCGAAATATTTTGTTACTTGATATTGATAATTCAAATTGAATTGGTTCAACAGATTCATTTTATTATCTCCCCATTTCCAATCGTAATGAAGAGCATCGCAAATAAGTTCCATATTCAATTTGTGATTGCCTTTGATCGGGATAATCGACCCAAAACCGAATCCGGTACTAAACACCGACTTATTATTGTGTTCGCCAATGCCGGCTCTGAATATGGAATAGAATTTTTCTTTTCCCATTTTATAAGATAGACTTGTAAGAAACAACTCATTGGTAGATACTTCGAAGGCATAATATCCATTTTTGACCACACTGAATATACCTATCGGAAAGACATCATCATCGGCACTGCAAACGTTTACAACACCAAATTGAAGTCCTTTCCCCTTTTTAGCATAATTAACAACACCTATTTGACTGCCGGATAAATAATCTTTAACAAAATTAATGGTGGACAATTGCAGTCCTTTGTGTGAGTCTGAAACATTTGCCACACCCGAGATTTCGACACCTTCCGATTGGTTTTTCGTCAAGTTTGTTACGCCCGAAATAAAAAGTCCTTTACTGTCTCCTGATGTTATATTACAGACTCCCGATATAATTCCCCCTCTGCTATTGCCTGATGTTACATTGCAAACTCCCGATATTTGACATCCATTGACATTTCCTTTGTTGATGTTTGCCACTGATCCCAACTCAAATCCATTCACTCCACCATTAAATCCGCCGATAATATTGAACGAAAAATGGTTCGTATAATCTACCGAATTGCTTCCAGCTGTACCAACCGGATAGATAAATGATACTTGTACTGGCTTCTTTTCTTGTGCATTGGTGTTGATTACTGCCAATACTGCAAAAAATAAAATACTTAATCTTTTTATTGTTTTCATTATCTGTTATATAATTTATCTGATTCTACTCATAAGACATCTATATCGTAAGTTACCCCTATTCCGAAAAATAAACTCACTAAAATATTTTTAGTAAAACGTAGATTCGTTTTTAGTTCCTATTTAAAAATTAAATGAGAAAATAATAATTCTCTGCATTATCTTTTCCATCGTCTATGTGTCCATAACCAGCAACTAGGGTCTTTCTGTATATTCTGTTCAAGATGCTTGATATATTTTTCAGTAATGCCCAAATATTGTATATCGGATGTGTTTTCACAGATAGGTTGGCACTCAGCCTCAAAATGCCCTCTTTGCTTTCTTGTCAGGTTGATATATACGACTACCGAATCCGTCGCACGCGCCAACTTCTCAGGACCGAGAAAGATTGAAGTCTTTTGGTTTAAAAATGTCATTTGATTATCTGTTTTTATATTTGAAGGACATTGATCAGCTATTAACAAATAAAGTGAAGGCTTGTCTTTGTTAGAGAGTATTTGCCTTGCCACGGATTTTGATTCTATTAAATGTACGCCGAAACGGCTTCTTATGTCAAACATAAGTTTGTTTATGATAGGTCCTTTTATCCGTTTGTAGCCTGAATATACATCTACATTTACTCTAAATGGGAGGCAATTCAATATTTCCCAGTTGGCACAATGCCCTAAACACGCAATTACGTTTCTCCCGTTATATACCTGCTTTTCAACAAATTCGAATCCTTTTACATCTAACTTGCTATTTTGTTTTTTGGAGGAAATGGATATACTTTTTACCACTTCTGCAAACAAGTCTGCAAAGTTTCGGTAGAATTCTTTTTCTATTGATTGTATCTCGTTGTATTTTTTATTTGGAAATGCTCTCGATATGTTTTGAACGGTTACTCCTTCTCTATAACCTGATAATCTGAAAAATACAATGCAAATAAAGTTCGATATCTTGTACAGAAGATTCATAGGCAAAGTACTAAACAGATATATTACGGAGAAGATTATTCGATAAGTAATGTTGTTGATATGCTTCATTCTTTTTTGTCTGTTATAAAATTTATCTGATTCTACATACAAGACATTTATATCGTAAGCTACCCCTACTCCGAAAAAAAATATATATATCAATATCTGGGCTCACCAGTGAAGTCCAGGGGAAGTAGTTGGTTCACTGCTAACAGTAGGGGGACTGGGCATTATGGCTTTCGCTACTTGTATCCGAAAAGATACTGGATTTATATGAATGAGTTGCAAGGGGAGGTGAATTTCAAGGTGAACATTTCCAGACGTTCTGATACTTTCTTATCCAAACCTAAGCCACAGACCATTACAGGGCACTATTTACGCTGTCGTTCCAGCACTCGAATGTAAG
>JAAYUD010000084.1 GCA_012517855.1 Bacteroidales bacterium | reverse complement strand
GCCGGTTACTACGAGGCCCGTGTCCAAGAGGATATAAAGGCGATGTTGACGGTGACTGAAAGAACGGGGATGGCGAAATATGAATTTCCTGCCGATCAAAAATATGGCACGATCATTATTGGTGCCGGAATTGCCGCCACGGCCATCTCTGAGGGGGCAGTGGCCATAACAGCTCCGAATAGATGTGAAGGCTATGCCGAAGGTGGCTATTTTTGTGGAACTCGTACACCCTACAAAGTCTACTTTGTTGCCGAATTTGATACGGAGGCTGTCGAATCGGGAACATGGAAGCAAGATAAACTTAATTGCGGCGCTACGTTTGCCGAGGGTAAAAACTCGGGAGTCTATTTTACATTCGATGTCAATAAGAATAAGAATGTGCAATACAAAATAGGTGTATCTTACGTATCTGTAGAAAACGCACGCCAAAATTTAAAGGCTGAAAACGACGGATGGGATTTTACCGCCATTCAAAAGCAAGCGGAGAGAAAGTGGAATCAATATCTCGGCAAAATAGAAGTAAAAGGGACGAATACAAACCGTCTTATCCAGTTTTATACCCATCTATACCACTCCCTTATTCATCCTAATGTGTGCAGTGATGTCAACGGAGAGTATATGGGGGCCGATTTCAAGGTCCATCAATCCCGATCCAAGCAATACACCTCATTCAGCGATTGGGATACTTATCGGACACAGATTCAGCTCTTGTCAATGTTAGATCCCGAGGTGGCTTCAGATGCCGTAGTCTCTCTACAATCGTTTGCCGAACAGTCGGGCGGCTCTTTTCCCCGTTGGGTATTGGCGAATATCGAGACCGGCATTATGCAGGGAGATCCTACCGCCATACTCGTCTCCAATGCCTATGCTTTTGGGGCACGCAATTATGACCCCAAGCCGTTATTCGCTATTATGCGGAAGGGTGCGGAACAGCCGGGTGCCAAATCTCAGGATGTAGAGACAAGGCCCGAGTTGAAACAATATCTGGAGAAAGGCTATTGCAATGCTTCTCTCCAATTGGAGTATACCTCAGCCGATTTTGCCATCGGCCAGTTTGCTTTACATGCTATTGGGGATGAATCCGTCAGTAAACGATATTTTGATGTCGCCCGTTCGTGGAAGAATTTATACAATCCGCAAACCAACTGGCTACAATCGCGCAATGGAGACGGATCGTGGAAGCCGTTGAGCGAAGATTTCAGAGAATCGACATACAAAAATTATTATTGGATGGTACCTTACAATCTGTCCGAATTGATTCAGATAATGGGAGGTAAGGCAAAAGCGGAAGAACGTTTGGATGAGTTCTTTACTCGTTTGGATGCCGGCTATTCCGATGCGTGGTTTGCTGCAGGCAATGAGCCGAGCTTTCATATACCATGGGTATACAATTGGGCAGGATATCCCTATAAAACGCAAAAGGTAGTAAATAGAATACTCAATGAGGAATACTCCTCTCAGGCAGACGGTTTACCGGGAAACGATGACTTGGGAACGATGGGGGCCTGGTATGTATTTGCCTGTATAGGTCTTTACCCTGAGATTCCAGGTGTGGGAGGCTTTGCCATAAATACTCCTATTTTCTCGAATGTGAAGATTCATTTGAAAAAGGGAGATATCATCATGCATGGCGGATCAGAAAAGAATATTTATATCAGCTCCATGAAGCTAAACGGTAAAGCTTTCAACAAAGCATGGATCGATTGGAATTTATTATCTAACGGGGCGGTCATCGATTATAAAACGTCGAGTAAACCGAACAAGAGCTGGGGTGCACATTCATTACCCCCTTCCTATAATTGAACTTAAACAAGAGGTCATGAGAATCATTATATGATTCTTATGACCGTCTGGTCAAAACTTTTTATAGAACAAACGGTGAGTTGCATATTCCGGTTCGTCTCAGACATTGGGCAGATTCATCCATCCTAAAGACAAAGTATATCCGTTCTCTTTGCATATTCTATCATTGCGTCTCTTTTGCAAAGTCTATTTACAAAAAGACAGATTCGAATATATCAGAAACGACATTACCAAACATTCATCCCTCTTTTATTTTGTACTACCCTCGATTTGTACTATCTTTACAACTTGGGGAGATGCTACACGCAATCATGCCGAGATTGATATTAATGAGCAAGAGGAACATCATAATCTAAAAAAGACACAAATAATATGATGACGATAGAAGACATAAAAAACCTCATAGCCAACGGTGAGGATCGTCAATTGGAACTAAAGAAAACTACCGGCGAGCTGAAAGACGGTATGCATACGGCATGTGCTTTTTTGAATACAGATGGTGGTTGGCTAATCTTCGGCATTGCTCCCACTTCCTTAAAAATACTGGGGCAACAAGTGACGGACAGAACACAACAAGAAATTGCTCAATCGTTGAGTGGTTTGGAGCCGGCTGTCAATGTAATGGTAGAATATATAGATATACCCGAACGTTCTGGATTTCAATTAGTAGCAATATACTTTGAAACCTTTGTTTGGGGTAGACAACCATACACATTCCATGGCTGTCCCTATTATAAAGTTGAAAGTACCACCAAGGTGATGCCTCGCGAGATGTTTGAGGAACGGCTGCGTGCTAATAAGCCACAGTATTATGCTTGGGAACGACAAAAGGCAGAACGGGTATCAATAAGCGATTTGAACGAAGAGCGAGTTCGTGGGACTATCCGATTAGGTGTAGAGCGTGGACGCATGATGCCATCTGCAATAACAGAAAGATTTGAAAATGTACTTGATAAATTACAGTTACTAAATAATGGAACACCTAATAATGCGGCTGCTACCCTATTCGGTACCAATATCTATGAATATCCGCAATTTCGTTTACGTATGGCTCGCTTTCGTGGGACAGATAAAAATGAATTTGTCGATAACCAACGCGCAGAAGGTAACTTCTTCGACTTGCTTGATGCCGGTATGTCGTTCTTCTTCAAACATCTTTCGATCAGCGGTAAGATCACAGGCTTTGTTCGCGAAGAACATCTGGAAATTCCAGCCGAAGCACTGCGTGAAATCCTTATCAATGCACTTTGCCACCGTCAATATGAGAAATACAATCTTACAATTGGTATAGCCATCTATGATGACCGTATCGAAATAGAGAACCCTGGAGTTTTACCGCCACAACTAACCCCAGAGACTATCAAACAACCTCATATCTCCTACCCTTATAATCCTATCATTGCTGATGTCCTTTTCAAGACTACATTCCTTGAAAACTGGGGTTCAGGTACCAAGCGAGTCATTGATGCATGCAAGCAGCAGAATGTTCCGGAACCTGAGTGGAAAACACAAGACGGATTTGTGATTGTGACGTTCAATAGAGTAACAGAAAAATTATCTGCTCCTCAAGTTGGATTGGAAAACGACCCAAGTACGACCCTAGTACGACCTAAGTACGACCCTAGTACGACCCAAGTTGCAGTGTTGATTAAGGCTATGAATTGTGATTTCATGGCAATTTCTGATATGATGAAAGTAAGCGACTTGAAAAGTAGAAAGAGATTCCGTGAGAACTATGTGACTCCTGCATTAAAAGATGGAGCTATTGAACGCAAATATCCGGATCAACCTAATCACCCTGGGCAGCAATATCGTTTGACAAAGAAAGCCCAAAAGTGGAGAGAAAAAAACACATAGCTTTAATGTAAGGCCGTCAGTATCTTCCTTATGTCTTTTGCGCCAGTATATACGGCACCCTAAAAGAGGGACATACATGGAGAGAATAACGGCTCACCAGTGAAGTCCAGGGGAAGTAGTTGGTTCACTGCTAACAGTAGGGGGACTGGGCATTATGGCTTTCGCTACTTGTATCCGAAAAGATACCGGATTTATATGAATGAGTTGCAAGGGGAGGTGAATTTCAAGGTGAACATTTCCAGACGTTCTGATACTTTCTTATCCAAACCTAAGCCACAGACCATTACAGGGCACTATTTACGCTGTCGTTCCAGCACTCGAATGTAAG
>JAAYUD010000083.1 GCA_012517855.1 Bacteroidales bacterium | reverse complement strand
CAGGTGTTTCACGATAATGTGTACGTCGATGGGGCGGTAGATATGAGAATATTTGTTGTATCCTACCTCCTCTAACTCTTGAACAAGAGTGGGATTGAAATTGATCCAGCGCCGTAAGGTTTGCAACGCTCCGCTAGCCGACAAATGACTGTTGTAACACATGGCCAATTCCGTTTTGCCCATCGCACGTATTTTAAATTCTTTATCCATAAATTTGATTTTAAGATTTCTACAAAGATATAAAATAGCATAATGTATATGCCATTAAAATAAATTCAAATCAGCTGAAATTAGCTAAGTAAGGCGTCATTCTGGTTTAATTGATGTCAAAAATACAACCATCGACCTATTAGTAGTGTTAAAATTATATTTATGAGATACCAATGTTTTAAATCTTCATTTCTTTGTTTGGACAAAGAAACAGAAGCAAAGAAAACCACCAGCGCATCACTTTAATTTTCATTCTTCTGTACAGACAGAAGAACGAAACAAGAAGAGCTGCCGGCGCACCACAATATAGCTAACAAATAATTGGTTTAGAGCTTGAAATTTGTAAACGTTTCCGATGAGCGAGAGCAGAAGCCAAAGTCCTTTAGATTATGCCGAGCGTAGGAAAGGTCGGCGATAGCCAACCCCTCCTTACGTCAGTTGAACGGGTACAAATTTGTAAGCTCTCTCCCTAATCATTTGTTTAGCTATTGTGATGAAGCCGGAATCATTGTGCTGTCAACGAGACTGATACCTGTACATTTGCCAAAGGCACGCAAGTTCAAGAAGAAGACCAACTTAGAAGAAGTTGTTTTGATTTTTTAGGAAAATAGTAATATGACATACTTTCGATAAAAATTCAAAACAGCTTTTTAAAGAATACTCTGCTTTTAAAATCACAAAAACGATTATAGGATACGGCATCTGGGAACTCTTTGTTCAGATGTTTCTTTATATGATGGAGATCATAATGTTTGAAATTGCAGAATGTACTGAAATGAAATTACAGTAAGATGTTCATTATTTCACTATCAGAAAGAGAGGCTTTTCTCATCCGCCTGGATTTCACCTGTAGTGGATAGTAAACGACATTTTCCTATTTCAGTATCAAATATAGAGCGACATGAATCGATAATATAAAATATTTCTGTAACTTTGTCCTTGGACAACCACATTGAATCCATCTTGTAAGTTATTGAGTATTAAACACTAATTTACGAAACATTCTTGTGATTACAACCTTTTTGGCTCTTTTTTATTCTCTTATTCCGAACTGAGGTATTTATTATACAGGATACCGGACATTAAAAGTAATGAATGAAGATATTAATTGTAGAAGACGACCCCGGCATATATAAATTTTTGCAAGAGGGTATTGAAGGATTAAGAGCCGGTGCAAATGACTATATAAAGAAACCCTTTTCGTTTGAAGAACTTCTTGAACGAATTAAAATACATTTTAGAAACAGTCGTGAAGACAAGATCCTGCTTCTGGGAAATATCTCGCTCAATAAATCCTCTCATCAGGTCTTTAATAACAAAAAAGAAATATCTCTTACACAGCGTGAGTTTGCATTACTCGAATTTTTTATTAGCAACAAAGGGAGAACCTGTACACGGGATGAGATCATAGAGAAAGTGTGGAATATCAATTTTGAATATGACACAGGAGTTATAGATGTTTTCATGAACTCTCTACGAAAAAGGTGTAGAGTTCTGAATCGAATATAAAACCAGTTTAATTTCATCAATAAGAACTCTAAAGAATCATTAAGATTATACTGAGTTGAACTTAATTAATCATTCAAATTTCAGCATCTCTATTTTTATATATATATTGGAGAACAAGGAGAATACTATCTATATAAAACAAAATGGAAACAATTATGAAAACAATTTACGATTTTACAGCAAAAAGCAATAAAGGCGAAGAGATGGATTTTGCCCAATTCGAAGGACAGGTTCTTTTAATAGTGAACACAGCCAGCAAATGTGGATTTACACCTCAATACAAAGGACTCGAAGAATTGTATAAAAAATATAACGAGCAGGGCTTAACTGTTATCGGTTTCCCCTGTAACCAATTCGGACATCAGGAGCCTGGAAATAGTGGCGAAATAGCTTCTTTTTGTGAAATGAATTACGGAGTCACATTCCCTATCATGGAAAAGATTGAAGTAAACGGAGAACAAGCCTCTCCCGTCTTTAAATACCTAAAAAGTAGGACAGGAGGATTTTTAGGCTCAAGAATTAAATGGAATTTCACAAAATTTCTTATATCCAAAGACGGACAGGTTATCAAAAGGTTCAGTCCAGTAAAGAATCCAAAATCTCTGGAAAAGTCCATCGAAAAAATGCTGAAAGAATAACAAGATACCGATATTTTATATTTAGAGAGTGCTGTTTATATGCCTGGAATTGACAATAAACTGAAGTAATTTATTAATACCTTTAGATACTAAGACAAAAAAATGTGGTTTGTTTTAGCTCTGCTTCGATGTTATCATCATAATAATGCTTTTTAATTTCTATGTATCAATTGCTAAAGAAACACCTTTCAGAAAGCGTTTTCTTGAAAAGGTATTTATCAGTCCGAGTGTGGCAGCAACAAGTTCCTTTATCGGGTTATATTCAAATAAAAAAATCAACATTAGTGTATCATTCAAATTTGTAAAATCTATGAAATTATCTTCTATCGGAAGAAAGTTAATAATGAGCACAAGTGGTCTGTTCCTTATTATATTTTTAACTCTTCATTTGTGTATCAATCTGACATCTTTAATTTCGAGAGAAGCTTATGAGACTGCTTGCCAATTTATGGATGAGAACATATTTATTCAGATTATGGTTCCCGTTTTAGCCCTCGGATTTGTGGTACACATTCTAATGGGAATCGTGCTGACGATACAGAATCGGAAAGCAAGACCGGTAAACTATGCGGTAAAGAGCAAAACTCAGATATCATGGGCGTCTAAAAATATGTTGGCACTAGGTCTAATTGTACTAGGCTTATTGATATTGCATCTATCGCACTTATGGGCTAAAATGCAATTACAACATTTTTTGAGCAATGAGGGAGAAAATCCTTACGATTTGGTAAAAATACTTTTCTCAGGCGGCTGGTATGTAGCCATTTATATAATATGGATTGTCGCTTTGTGCTATCACATCACGCATGGCTTCTGGAGCATGTTCCAGTCGATGGGAGTTACTAACCGCAAATGGATTCCCCGGTTACAAAAAATAGCAGTAATATATTCTTATTCTATAATGATCGGATATATACTTATTCCTTTCTATTTTTATCTTAGTTTTGGCAATAAATAACAACCCCATCTGATGATAGTAAAAATATTAGTAGTGGCAATAATAGCACTGTATTTAAATGTTCTTCTCGGAAAATACAGGGTGCACTTTCGTAAAATGAGCATAAAATGGTGGCTGATCATACATGCTTCCATACCGGTGATAATTCCGTTGCGGATCTACCTCAATACCCCGAAAATAACAATTCCTCTTTTTATCGGATTAGCTGTTACTGGTCAGATTATAGGAAGCCGATTTTTTCCTAAGGCAAACAAATCTAAAGAAGATGAACAAGAAGAGCATATATGAAAGTATATACTCAACTGTTTATTCTATTTCTGATAAGTTCTAATTATTTCTTTGCTCCGAAAAATCTAATTCGTTTGTGCAGACAAAGAAACAGAAGCAAAGAAAACCACCGGCGCATCACTTTAATTTTCATTCTTCTGTGCAGACAGAAGAACGAAACAAGAAGAACTGCCGGCGCATCACAATATAGCTAACAAATAATTGGTTTAGAGCTTGAAATTTGTAAACGCCCTCCTCACGTCGGTTGAACGGGTACAAATTTGTAAGCTCTCTCCCTAATCATTTGTTTAGCTATTGTGATGAAGCCGGAAGCCTCCGGACATGGACCTGGATTGGACGCAATTAGCATTTATTGAGAATTGGACCTCTATGGATGTTACTAAGTAGTGTTTATGAAGTATTTGTATTGTCCAATTCCGGAGGCTCTCCGGCTTCAGCTTTACGTCTCCATGGAGTGCTGAGGATGAAGTCGATAAATCCATCTCGTTCAAAGGAGGTACGACTGCGGAAGTTGGCTATCGCCGACCTTTTCTACGCTCGGCATAATCCAAAGAACTTTGGCTTCTGCTCTCGCTTATCGAAAACGTTAATGGATTTGCGGCTTCAGACCGGTATGGAATGAGACTGGTAAAGATGTGCCGGCGACTCTTTTGCTTCGTTTTCTGTTCGCACAGAAAATGAAGACTCTAAAAAAAATAAATAATAATAATAACGATGATGACAAATACAAAGCAAGTTGGGGAAGCCGTAGTAGGCGGCAAACCTACAATCCTCAGAGAGATAGAACTGATAGTGATTCATTGCTCCGCTACACGTGTGAACCGTGACTTCACGGCACGCGATGTAGACACGGCGCACCGCTACCCTTGCCTTCAGACTCCAATTTCATATCTCAAGATTTTTTTAATGATTTCAAGCCAATAGAACCCATCT
Organism: Bacteroidales bacterium; assembly: GCA_012517855.1. Classification (GTDB taxonomy): domain Bacteria; phylum Bacteroidota; class Bacteroidia; order Bacteroidales; family Bacteroidaceae; genus JAAYUD01. The sequence continues at coordinate 59,050 of JAAYUD010000083.1, read as the reverse complement.
TTCTAATATTAAATTATCTTTGTAGATAAATATACAAAACGCGCAATATGAAAAAAGGATTAACTGTGGAACAGCTTCAAAAAGGACAAGACCTAATGAAGCAAGAGATAATAGATTATGCGAAAGAGGAAGGCCTTTCTAACGATAATTTCATGCCCATATCAGATGGTGTAGCATGTATTGAACAATATTTGGCATCTTTACCCCGTGTCATGTGGATATTAAAAGAACCATACGATGACACGGACGAATTTGGCAATCCAAAAGGTAATGGATGGTCAATACCGGAAGACTGTTTCAAGATTGACAACATTGATTGGAAAATTCGTTCATGGCAACCAATCATTTATAGCATGTATGGACTATATAACAATCTTTCTTATGAAGAAATGGATAGCATTCGTGACAACAACTCTATGGCTAACGTTCTGCGACAGATAGCGTATATAAACATAAACAAAATGCCAGCTCTGACACATTCTTCTCAATCATCAATAAGTGACCATTACCAGGAATGGAAACCAATATTGTTCAAACAGTTTGAATTATATAAACCCGAAGTTATGATATTTGGTGGAACACTCGACTACTTCTGGCCTGATTTGTTTGGAAAGTCACTAAATCCGATACACCAATATGAAGTTGATAATCATTACTATCTAAGCGCTTACAAAACAGAGAATGAAGTTTTAGTAATACATGTTGACCATCCTAGCGCACGAGTTAATCGAGCACATTATGTAACTAGTATTATCGAAACGATAAAGAAATTCACATAAGACCTACTAATTAGTCTGTACAATAAAATAATGCTTCCGAAATAATGCCTTATTGCTATAATATAGCACCCAATATAAAATGAAATATAGCCAAATATTCAATTGGTGTTAAAAAGATAGAACATAAAATGGCAGTTCTCTTTCATCTATTTAATAAGTTAATATTGTTAATTCGCTTGCATTATTGGCTTTTTTTTGTTATATTAATAAAAAAAGAAGAAAAATGGAAAAGAAACTATTAGCCGCAGGGTTCAGAGGATTTGTCACAATTGGACAATTGCAAGAAAACATTTCTGTAGTACCCGACACAAAAGGTGTATACTTACTCTTAAAAAGTGAAGAAACAGGAAATCCTGAATTTCTACCAAAAGGGAGCGGAGGTCACTTCAAAGGGAATAATCCAAATGTCACCATTGAAGAATTAAAAAAGAATTGGGTAGAGAATGCTGATATTTTATATATAGGAAAAGCTGGAGGAGAAAGACAAGGATCCAATTTAAGAAAACGTTTAAATCAATTGATTCGTTTCGGGCAAGGCGGAAATGTTGGCCATTGGGGTGGAAGATATATTTGGCAATTAAAAGATTCAGAGCATCTACTTGTATGTTGGAAAGAATTATCAAATGATAATCCCCGTGAGATAGAAAAAAGCATGATTGACCAATTCAAATCAGAACATAACAATAGCCGTCCCTTTGCTAATTTACAAGGCTGATAGTCGAAAGACTTCTAAAAAATTAAAGGACAAGAGGTGTATTTCCATTATTATATAATAGAGGGTGGGATGAAGCAAAAACTTCATTCCACCCTCTATCTTAGTCTGTTCAAATGCAGCCTTACCAATCAAACAGATGCTTAAATCATTCATAGATATTGAAAATCATGGGAATATATTATTGAAAATCATGGGAATTTTATACATTTGCATTGAATTTAATGTAAAACGAGAAATATGTACTATAGTCGATTAGTTGAAAAAGAGATAGAACTGAAATTAAAAACCTCAGGTGCTGTTGTTGTGGCTGGACCCAAGTTCTGCGGAAAGACTACAACATGCATGCTATATCAGAAGAGCTTTGTTAAGTTGAATACAAAACAGGCTATTGCCATGGCAAGGATGAACACCAAGGCTGTTCTTAAGGGTGAAACGCCCAGATTAATTGATGAATGGCAGAAGGCCCCGGACATTTGGAATCAGATAAAGGATGACTTAGATTTCAATTATGAGTTTGGCAAGTACATTCTAACCGGCAGTTCAACTCCTGCAGACAAGTCCGAGGTTCACCATAGTGGAGCAGGTAGAATTACTCCTGTAAAAATGCGTCCCATGAGCTTATGGGAATCGAACGAATCGAAAGGCACGGTCTCGCTACAAGATATGTTTGATGGGGGAAATAACTTTCCATGGGAGATGAATCAAGACTTCACACTGGATGATGTGGCCCATCTGCTTTGTCGTGGTGGTTGGCCTATCTCTGTATTGGCTCCGAAGAATATTGCCATTGAGATTACGAAGAATTACTGGAATGGACTCTTTGTGTTCGAAGATTGTGAGAACGAACGTTTCCGTAATAAGAAGCCTGAAGTACTGAAGATGATTGTGAGAAGTTATGCACGACACATCTCTGCAGAGGCCGCAATTTCGACCATCATTAGCGATGTACGTCAGAGCAATGAGAGAACAATGGATTCAAAGACGTTCGATGACTATATGGAAGCCTTAAAAGACTTATATATTATAGAGGATATGAGGGCTTGGAATCCGAATATTCGGTCAAAAACATCGATTCGTTCGACACCAACACGACACTTTGTAGATACTTCGATTGCTTGTAGGGCATTAGGGGTTATGCCTGAGGATTTGATGCGCGATTTGGAGAGTTTCGGACTATTCTTTGAAGATATGGCTGTTCGCGACCTAAAGGTATATGCAGGCACTCTAGGGGGTGAAGTTTTGCATTACAGAGACAATGCCGGATTGGAATGTGATGCAGTAGTTCATCTAGAGGACGGTCGATGGGGAGCCATCGAAATCAAACTTGGAGGCGACGATTTAATTGAGGCAGGTGCCACATCTCTAAAAAAACTTAAGGCTAAAATTGAAGAAAAAAGTGACGAAAAGACTCCTTCTTTCTTAATGGTGCTCACTGCTGTAAGTGGCACTTACCAAAGGGAAGATGGTGTGTATGTCGCTTCAATCAATCAGCTAAAGCCGTAGTAAATAATGATAAAATGTATCAATAGACTTGATTATGTCATATTATAACAGAAATGCATTGTTTTTGGCTCGCTATCGACGCATATTATGCGACTAAATTACATGAAAAACGTTGCAAAACCAAGCATTATTGGTAAAAGATGAAAAATCGAGGTGTATTTTTCTCATCCTTTGATATTTTTCAATTACAAACATGGGACTAAGGATTTTCTAAACATTCTCGCAAAAAGGCCCATTTCGAGAGCTCTTTGCAAGCTTCAAGGCAATAAAAAGATCACTTTAGTATAAATTTATATGCCACAAATAATAAAAATTCCCATTCACATTGCTATGAATAGGAACCTTTTTCAAAAATAATCATCTATTACCTACTCTTGCCAAAACAAGTTGAACACCTTTTTGATTGAGTATACCAACAGAAGAATAGTCTGTTTTTGATTTATCCTTCAGTGACTTTATGAGCAGAACCATGATTCAACGAAAAAGCCACTTGAGTAATTCAAACTATAACAAAGTTGCTTTCCATTCATTGACAGTGTAAATATTAGCCCGCCCGACGAAAACGTTGTTCATCAACAGCTGGTGCGTCTCTTCGTTTCTGTCGGCACAAGCATCCGATAAAACGGTTAACTGATAATCTTTATCAAAAGCGGCACAAAAAGTAGATAAAACAATACCACTGCTTGAGACACCGCTTAGCACGAGATGACGGATTGATTTCGCTCTTAAAATCATATCCAATTCATTCCCGCTAAATGCACTCAGTCTCTTTTTATTGATAATAATATCACCATCTTGAACGCCCAGTCCGGGGTGCAGTTCCATAAAAGCAGGCAAGATACTGTCATTTACGGACTGTTTCATTTCCCAGAACTGTTTGTTATCCGGGCCAATTTCAGGAAATCCATTGTGAAATCCTAATCGGATAAATAAAATGGGAACACCTTTCTGGCGTGCAATATCTATAGCTTCCCTCACTTTATTAATAACGACTTTTTTCTCATCGGGAAGGTTTCTCAATATGCCCATTTGCATATCCATGACTAATAGTGCGGTGTTTGTACATTGATCTTCCATTTCTTCTTTTTTTTATTTATTAAAATTCTTCATTATAAAACTATATTGTATTTTTCTTCTGTGTTGATAAATAGAATAGCACAGCAAGCAGCAGACCGGCAATTGCTTCACTCAGAATGGTATAAGTCACACCTATGTATTGAGAAATATAGCCGATGAGTAGACTACCCAATGGCAACATACCGAATATAGCCATGGACATAATACTGATGACCCTACCCCGATATGCGTTCTCGGTCTGTGTTTGGATGACGGTAACACAAATGGATGACTGACATATAGAAGCATACCCTAAAATAATGAGCAGCAAAAAAGCCAGATATTCGTTACTGACAAAAGCGAACATCAGTAGTCCCAATACCAAGAGAAAAGTATTTAATAGCAACATTTTTTTGAATGCATCTGTATTTTTGAAACTTGCCAAATGAATAGCACCGATTATAGCGCCTATTCCAATCATGGCATTCAGCCAGCCGTAAAGTGCTGCATCACCATGAAATATTTCTTTCGCATATACAGGCAGCAAAGTAACAAATGGCAACACCAAGAAGTTAGACAATGCTGCCAGTGTAAGTACTATACTTAATGATTTGTTTCTTCTCAAATAGTATATGACATCTTTAAATCCTTTTTTCTCAACCGAATGAGCAACTGTAAAGGTCTGTTTCGGAAAATGCATAGCCAGTATAGCGCCAATGACGGCAATAAAGCTAATAGCATTAAAAAGAAAACAATAATCGGCACCCCATGCAGCCCATACAAGACCTGAAAGTGCAGGCCCTATTAGTCTTGCAAATGTATTCAAGGAAGAGTTTAATGCTATAGCATTGGGTAAATCGTTCCTATTGGTCACAATAGAGTTAATCATTGATTGTCGCACCGGCACATCATAGGCGTTTACGATTCCTAAAAACACACTTAATGTGAAAATGAGATACACACTCTTATTGCCGGAAAACGATAGAATAGTCAACAAAACCGCTTGCAAGGCAGAAAGACTTTGTGTAAGCAATATAACTTTATAACGATTGTATCTATCTGCGATAATACCGCCTCTCACAGAAAACAGAAAAGAAGGAAACTGCTCTGCAAATGTAGTAACGCCAATCATAAATGCACTGTGTGTAATACTATAAACCAGCCAGATAATAGCTGTACGTTGCATCCACATGCCTATACGAGAAATAAGCTGTCCATAAAAGAACAAAGAAAAATTCCGATTACTGAGCGACCTAAAAATATCCGATACCCGCATTTTCAAACTATTTTATTTTGACATTGCAAAATTAGTTTTTCCGGTGCCGCTACTCTGTGATATTTATCAAAAAAGGTCAGTACTTGTTGTTTCGTATACGGCTAAGTGTTTCTCGCGTAATGCCGAGATAGGAAGCGAGATGACCGAGAGAAACTTTTTGAAGCAAAAAAGGTTTGTTGCTTAGTATATATTGATAGCGCTCTACAGGATTATTCATCATCAGCATGTTGTAATGTTCCTCTGTAGATATCAGTAATCGTATAGCCAACCTTCTGATATAAGTTGAAAATGGATTATTAGAATCTTTGGGACGAGGATAATTTCTAAGATTGAGTTGCCAAACGACTGTATCTTCCATGGCCTGGATTGTTAGCTGGGAAGGCTCACGATTCAGATAGGCCATAAAGCTGGTGGTATATTCTCCTTCAAATGTAAAGTGTAGATTCACATCAGATCCGTCTTCTTTATTGTAAAAGCTTCTGAGGCTTCCAGACTCCACGAGGTAAATAGAATTGCAGAGTGCTCCTTCTCGCAGCAAATCTGTTCCTCTATTGAGTAATATTTTATGAAAATAGGGAGCCACAGTCAAGAGCTCACCTTCTGAAAAAGGATAAACTTTTAAAACATATTCTTTTATACTTGAATCAATCATTGTATCACTTCTATATAATCCAAAAGCTAAAACAGCACATTTTATGTCAAGTCTACTTAATATATTGCACTACCCTCCCCTTGTACTCTCTAACCAATTTACCATCAGTCTGCATAATACCAATATTTGAATGGTCTAACCTGAAAATTCATGGTTAAGAAAAAAAAGGAATGAAGCAAGAGCTTTATTCCCTTAATAATTGATTTTGAATCAAAATATGCGGAAAGAGAGGGATTCAAACCCCCGGAACAGCAAGCCGTTCACCGGATTTCGAGTCCGACTATTCCACGTAGTAAATCAACCCTTTATAGAAATTACTCTAAAGTTTCTCTAAATTAAACAATATATTTTATAACTCTCATATATAGCTCATGCCGTATTTGCTATTGCTCAACGGCACAAAAATAGTTTTTTTTAAAGAAATAGCAATAGAAAATAATATTTCTTTCACTTCGTTGTTTCAGATTTTGTATCATCAGCTGGGATATTATAAAATATCGCCATTAGATCAGAACATTCGTTATCTACATATCCTCTAGCTCTTCACTAAAATGAGCGGATATAGCTCATACCGTACTTACTATTTCTCAACGGTACAAAAGCTGCTTAATATTCATTCTTTCTGATTCCAAAAAGCCTCTATAAATGGATCCTCACATTCGTTATCTACAACTATTTCACCACTGTATCCTCTAGTTGCTAGCTCTTCACTGAAATGAGCGGTAAAAACCCACATTATCCCATTATCGTTAATCAAACTTGGATAACTTAAAATGTATTTCTTCCCACACTTCGGGCACACCCATGTATATAATTCCCATTTAGCTACTCGCATCTTCAATTCAGGTTTCCTAGTAGTATTAACTGAATTATATTTTGATCTAACACCTGTTTCTCCACAATTTGGACAAACCACTTTGCAATGACATAATTGCGTCATAATAATTATTTTGTATTTCTTAATTCATTATAGAGCATCTTTTCTGCTTCCTTTTGGTTAACGTGCGGTTGCTGTGATGTATTATCTATATCTACTTCTCCCAAATTCTTAATTTCTCCATTTCTATAACAGTAATAATCATACCAGCGTAAGGCAGAATGAGGAGCAATAATATGTCTATGTTTATTCAAAAACATATAGTCCCAACCATCCACTTTACCTACATATTTTAACTCAGAAGTGAAGACGAAAGAAGCAATGCCCAAACCTGTATGTGGTGCCCCAATAGTTACAACAAATTCCTTTTTACCATCACCATCCAAATCAACACTCGAGAGTTGAATATAATCGGCATCATCCAGCATCCCTAATTGGTTAATCAAATTATAGTTGTTGTTATGAGCATAAATATCTTCATAAATGTCTCTATTGCCTGTTATAATTTTTATTCGATATTTACTACCAGCAGCTAGACAGACAACTCTATTTGCTGCTTTCAAAGTTACTGTTTTGCCTTTAATTATATCCTCATAAGAAGCAAGAATATAATTATTATCGCCAATATTGAACATCTTATTACCTTGCTCAAAAGGCTGCTCATTAACAGTTACAGATTTAGCGCCACAAGAGCCCACTAAAAACAATAGGAAATAGAGTGTTTTAGGCATATTATTATCTTTATTAATCCTTACATTTAATATTTTCCTTTTAACCATAACATCTAGGCTAAGCCATTACAAATTTAATTAAATTTATCATCATAAAAGCTAGTAGGTATCATTAAATATAGATACAACAAAACATCACAGTCCCTATATTGTGGTAATTACTATATTAATCATTTATATGATATATGCCATAGATAATAAAACCAATAACTATCAACAATAATAGTATTTTATAGCCCAAATCTGAGCCACTGTCATCAATAGAATAATCCTTTCCATGATCTTCAAGATCAGCATAGCTCATTAACCAAAATAGCGATGCTATAGTAGTAAAAATAATTCTTTTACACTTCATTGTTTTTAATTTTTTATTCAAAACCGTTTATTTAACAATAGAGGACAGCATCAGAGTTATTCGCTCCAATGCTGTTTTATCAATCAAACAGACGTTTTATATTCTCCTGTATTTATATTGATAGTAATAGTAAATTCCTTTTTAGTACCATCATAATAAACCATATCTACCTTATATTTCCATGTATCTGTTGATTTATCAAGTAATGTAGTTGTATATTTAGGATTAGCATCTGTAGGAACATCAAAAGGTGCTTTACATTCTGTAGTCCAAACTGCACTAGCATTACTATAATTCCATTTAAATATATAATTATCAACGCATAAGATTGCTTCTTCATTTGATATAGGAATTGCATAAGAAAAAAGAGTACCGATGTCAATGTAAGGAGGGCCTATATAATCAGTAGATGAGCTGAATGAGAACAATTGATTACCTTCAATATTAGCCACTTTAAAAAATGAATTTACCAATATTGAATATATTCCTTCATCATCTGCTCCATATTCGAATAAAACGATACTGTTATTGTACCAATCTCTATAGTATTTTCCCACGATATGGACGGATTCATTTTGCTTTGTAAAAGATGTAACATAAGAGATTGGGAGAGTTCCGCCTGTAACGTAGAGGCAAACGCTTACAATACTACCGTCATTCGTTTTTCTATAAAATGAAGGGATGATATTTTTTATTCTGGCATTTTCATAAACCCCATACCCTCTATCTATTTTATAATTCATGGTATCAATAGCTATTTGATCTTCCCATTCAAATATTTTTTCTTTGGTTCTTTGAGAATAAGCGACATACCATAAATGACCATTTCTGACCCCACTAAATAAAATGGAATCTCCTTTAATAATATCAGTAGTATTTCTACATGTTATGTTTGAATAATTACCAACATATTTATCCCAATTTGTTTCTGGATTATAGTCTATACTATTATTTTTGCTATTGCAAGAACAAAGTATATTGCACAAAACAGTAATAGGCAAAATTAAAAAGAACTTCCTAATATTATTCATGTTTCAAATATTTTTTATTTAATATTTATCCAATAACATATTCTGCCAATCAAACAGATGCTTTATATTCTCCTGTATTTATGTTGATAGTAAAAGTAAACTCCTTTTTAGTACCATCATAATAAACCATATTTACCTTATATTTCCATATATCTGTTGATTTATCAAGCAATGTATATGTATATTTAGGATTAGCATCTGTAGGAACATCAAAAGGTGCCTTAATTTCTGTACCCCATACTTTTTCACCTGTTTTAAAATTATTACGGTATATATTATTATAATAAGAACTACAAACAATTCCTTCTTCATATGAAACTGGAACATAATCTAGACTGGGACCATAATTATCTTTGCAGACATATAAAGTATCTCCCGATTGTGAATAGCAACAACCATCAATAATGGCAGAATTTTCATACCAATCGTTGAGATAGATATAACTATAATCGGCGTGAGAACATGATATTATGTGTTTGGATTTATTATTGCTCGTGAATACTGTATAAGCAACATTACAAAAGTTAGACGCATCCTTCCATTTCCCCGATAACAATAAAAATGTAATATTTCCTGTATCTGTCTTTTTGTAGAAATTGAGACCTTGAGCACCAGGGATTATTGATTGTATTTGAAACGTTCCATATTCTCCGTATCCTTTATTAATTTTAAGCACACTATCAGTTTCTTCAGTATCTTCCCATGTTTGCTTAAGAGTTCCATTTGATGAATCAAATTGACTAAACCACAAGTGTTTGTTTTTAATTCCCAGCAAGTAAAACTGGATACTACCATAAGGAGTGAATCGAGTTCGACATGTGATATTGGAATAATTGCCAATGTATTTGGCAAACAGTTCATCAGTTGTTGGTGCTTTTTTAACACCCCCATCATCATCGCCCTTAGTAATTTCGCTGGAAGAGTCATTACTTTTACTACAAGAGGTGAAGACAGAAGCTAAAACGACTAGCGAAGCTATCCCAAAAAATTTGAGTGTTTTCATAAACATACAATTAAGCTTCCTTGTCCCCTCTAGAAAGCGGTTATAAAATAAAAGCGTGGGAACTATTGCTATTATCAACGAGAGGCTCTCGACTGCCCTTGTAGAAATAACAAACAATAGCCCACGCCGTAAAGTTATATCATTCACCTAATAGGTAAGTATATAGCAACGACGTGAGCGCTCTTGTCTATCATCCTTCTACAATGAAATTGTCGAGATTTCCCGTCAGGATAATATCTTTAGACGCTCTATGTTTTCAATAAAATAACGCATCTCAGGAGTTTAATGCTCCTAAAACATGACAAAGTTACATAAAGTGTTTGAATATCCAAGTTAATGCGGAAAATAAATTTACTGTCCTCATGACAGCCAAAAATCAGTATTCTGTTGTATCATCAGACTCTATTCTTCTGGTGGTAGGACAAAACAGAAAGTGGCTATATAATAGCAATATCTTCGAATTTTGTCCCACCCTAAGTTCAAGTTAATAAATTTTATTATAAAAAAGTTATCAATATTTGTTGAATAAATGATTTTCAACCGAAAGCAGTTCAAATTAAAATGAAATAAAAGGTTCACCAGTATTTAACCAATCGACTTTGCTAGGTATTAGATTCTTTACACCAATGCCATTGTTAACTATGTTAAGATTTGCAGACTTTAAATTTATAATATTTTCCATTGGCATAATCCACATTCCAGAGCATCTAAATGTTCTATCAATTGTAACAACAATTAAATAATCAGCATCTTTCCCAACAAGGTTATTTAATCGTCTCGTTTGACTTACCCTACGATCACTTTCATAAACTCGCCTCGTCTTGATCTCAAAAGTTAGACCACAACCAGATGCATCCATTCCCTTTGTATTTTTACATATGCACCTTTCTAAATTTAAAAGTTGGCATGCATAATATTCCCCAATATCACCCACGATTCTTCTACTTCTGATTATTTCTGAATCCACCAACTTTAAATAAACATCAGCAAATTTCCTTATAGCAAGTTGCTGACTTTTAGGCAAATTAAGCTTAGAAATATCTTGGTTATATGAGTGAATATGAGATTCATTAATATTTAGCACTTTATCATGTATTTCCTTTGCAGGAATTCTTAATATTAAGATTGGTGTGTAATATTCATCAAAATAGACAACTACTAAAAAATCAAATTGATCATATTTCAACCCATTTATGTGATAATTATAATTATTGCCAGATCTAATTTTGGATTTTATTTGATATTTATATCCATTACTGTCTATTGCATCATAAGCTTCGTTTGAACGTTGCGCTAACTCTAAATTAAAGTATCTGCTAACAATATATTCACCTATTTCTCCTGTAAAATTATCAGCACGAATAACTTTTAATTCAAATAGTTTATCGCTACAATCAGCAAATTCTTCAAGACAATGTTGAAATGCAAAATTATCCATAACTAATAATCAATAACATTAATCACATTTCCTTTTGAGTCTAAATAAAAGACTTTATTCTCTAGGGCATATCCACCAAAACTGTTTTTTGCCCGATATTTATGTCTCACATAATATCCACCATCATCTGTCTTAATTACAGAAGACCATTCAACACCTGAATAACTATCAGGATCTTTAAGGTTATCTTTCAAATATTGAACTACTTGAGATACTGAAGCATCATATGGACTATTTTCAACTTTCTGATTTGTAGAAAAATTATTACTATTATCGATAGAAGCCCCTATAATCCATAGAACAATGATTACAATAATAGTAATGATCCACCCTTTATGCGATTTAAAAAAATTACGTGATACTTCCCTAAAAGGATTCGGGAATATATTTTTACAAATAGAACACCTAATATATTCTTCCTCTCGTAAATCATCAGAAATAAGTAGCTGAGAACCACATCTAGGACAGATAAAATGCCTTACAGATTTTTCTTCCCTATTGACATCACAAGACACCTTATTTGGTCTTTTGTTATGTATATTTTGGGGCTTTAATTTTTCTTTTCTTAGCAAACCGTCTTTTGAAAGAGGAATTCTCCATTGCCTTGGAGCAGATTCAGTCAAATATGCATGAGGTAATTGTCCCTCAAGGATTATTTTCTTTAGAATTTTATTGTCTTCAACAAAACCTAGTGACATTAGCAGTTCATTAGCTTGCCTCAGTATCAAATATTCCTTTCCAGTCTCAAGTAATTTATTATCAATAGCGTTAATAATATTCTCTATCTGCTCCATTTGAGTTAGTATTATATGTCACAAACATACAAAATTATTGAGCAAAACAAATCAGAAGTAACAAAAAAATTCTATTCAGCCATAAATTAGTTATTATTACAAATTAAAACTCCAGACGCTATCGGTCTCTGAAAACATTTTCCCGAATAGACATTAACACCCTGACATAATCAAGGTGCTAACTGTCTTATCGTTTTAGAAACTCAAACACTCATATGTTTCAAGCAGCTCTTCCTGTCTCAGTCCCAAGTAGCGTTTGGTAATGGTGACACTGCTATGGTTGAACAGCTCCATGAGTTTGACAAGAGCAAGTTCCGCATTGTCGCTGTTCATATTGTAGACCTGCCTGCCAAATGTTTTTCTCAAACTGTGGCAAGAGAAATTACCTATTCGCAACCTGTACTTCTTCTTCAGTTCTTTGAGAATGATATTGATTCGCTGGATGGAATAAACCGTACCTTTCTGACTGACAAGTATAGGAGCATTCTTACTGATTGGAGCTATATGCGAGTAGCAATCCTTCAAGTGTTTTTGCAATTGAGGATTCATTCTAACCGTTCGTTGTTTACCTGTTTTCTTCTCTGTTATGGTAAACTCTTCCGCATCTAAAAGTTGAAACCAACGAAGAGCAAGTATATCAGAAATTCTCAAACCAGAAAAACAACCTATCGCCACAAGTAGCGACATCTTATAATTATCGTCTCTTGCCAATTTTCTAATCAGGTTCATTGCATCGGACCAAACCAGATAATCCGCTGCGGTTCTGGAGTATTTTTGTGACATTCTGTTTTATATTTAAATCAATGGAAGTGAATATTATTTTTAAGCATCATTACATAAATAGCTGATTATCAGTGAAACGTTCACTAATAACAGAAGTGAATATTAATTATCCACTTCAAATTTTTCCATCATCCGAAAAACTATAATAATTCTCCGTCGTCAAGATGATATGATCTACAAGTCTAATCTGCATAATGGCTGCCGCGTCCTTAATTTTCTTGGTTAAGGATATATCCTGCGTACTGGGATTTAAATTACCACTGGGATGGTTGTGAGAGAGGATGATTTGTGTAGCGTTACAAAGCAGCGCACCTTGCAATATCATTCGCACGTCAACACAAGTAGTATCTATTCCACCCTCTGAAATGGTGGTATATCCGATAGCCTTGCCACAATTATTCAGGTATAGAACTTTAAACGATTCACGATATTCGATGGTTTCTTTCGGATAGATGGAAAGAAGAAACCTGTAAACATCAATAGAGCTGCGAAGTTCTCCTTCGCCCATATAGGAAGCTTTCCTTTTGTAGGTAAGCTGTACTTCTGCTACTGTATATTCCGTATTCATTGTCTTGTTTTTTCAGTGTTTTTTATTTTTATATAAAGGGGTCAGGAAGAAAAAAAGGACATCCAATCTAATGGATGCCCCCAGTTCGAAAATCAACGGTACTCTCAACCCAGAAACCAACCGTATGGAGTATTTGCTCCTTGCAGAGCACTGTTAAGTCCGATGCTTACTTCGGTAGCATTAACGGCACGTTGCAAGTAGGTATCAATGTAGCTGCCTTTATTGGCTTGCGTAAGCAGATTGTGGAAGTCAAACATCGATATGGAATTGTCTTTCATTCCAAAATTATCGCTATGATAGAAGTCCCTGCAAATATTGTTGATCTGGCTATCTGTAACAAGCAGTTTAGGTACTGCCCGTTGATAACCTCTTGGCAACGCTCCATATAGTCTCATTCTGCCTACTACTTGTGCAAACTGTGTTTCGGTCAGGTAGGTATTTGACAGCGTTTGAAGCAAATGAATGTCCTTGGCAGGATTGAAACCGTTGAATAAGTCCAACACCTTACTGTATAGTTCGTTTATGGTCATTACCTGCATTGAAAGTTTTACACCCTCACCAGATAGTACTTGATTGGAGCATATATGCACCCGCCAACCGATAAAAACGGAGAATGTTTCAACTCCTTTCTTCGCACGGTACAAGTTTAGATCGCTATAGTTGCGAACGCCACCGATGCAAAGTTCCAACTTCTCTCCACGTACCGTATCATAAATTGTAGGAACGGTAAAAGCGAATGCAAGCCGTTGGTAGAACTGTGTCTTTTCAGATTCGAGCAGTTCTGCCGCCCTCTTGCCTAAAGCATCAGGAGTTCGACCTCTGATGATATGGCTGCAACGAATGTCTGGTTGATTGATCTTTTCACCTGCAAAAAAGCAACTGGCTGCATCATGTACACAATTGATAAAATCTTGATGGGCAATAGTCAGTTCTTGGTTAGCCCAAGTAGGTACGACACATTTTGTTTTCAGTTCGTCAATAGTCACCTCATTGGTGTTGGATTCCAAAAAAGTCACCGCCTGTTTAACAGTAGGTTCTTCTACGATTACAGCATCTTCAGCATACTCCGAAAGATTGATTCTTCCATTGCCTATTATAGGCAAAACTTTTAGATTTTCCATTCAAATAAGTTTTAATCGGTTGATAAATGAAGCCCGAAGTATAATTTTACATTCAATATCGGACTTATTGAGTTTTCTTCGATAACTTATGCTATTATGTTTACAGACTATATTCCTTTTTTTATTCGCATCGATATGATGAAGAAACAAGTAGGCGATATATGGTTTTCTTCTACCTATTTGTGAAATAAAAGTGTAGAGAGAATGCAATAACTGAATAAAAAGGCAACTCCGCTAAAAGCAATCGGATGAAATATCAATTGTGCGTCCATCTATATATTACATAAAAAGACTTTTCTTCAAGCGGTCATGACCCTATCAATATGATATGTTTTTTCCTCCACCGTCCATCAAGTGACTGTTTCGTATCATTTACCAAAGAGTGGGTGGAGGGGGGCGTTTTTAACATAGGACTCCCGCGCATATAATAAAACTGTAAAATAGCGTCCTTAACTTCATTTTTCAGTGTCATATCGTTCTCGAATATCTATAAAATAAGCAGGTTTCACTCTCTGCACGATTAATTCGGAATGTCTGTTTTTTATTTTTTTAGTCGAGGGAAAAGCGGTACCTTTGCATTATCAAGAACGAGGAAAAAGAGATTTCAAAAACACTCCTTTTTCCACAATTTCCACATATAGCGATCGCAAAATAAAAAACCAGATGAGAGTCTGGTTATATTTTGGAAATTCGTGTCTGATTTTTCTTCCCAGCTTCCTTATATATAAGATATAAAACAGGTAATAAATCAGACATTTTTGGATTTTAAATTTTTCAGTTTCAACTTGAAAATGGGCCGTCTGATTTTTCTTCCCAGCTCCTATAATAAAAAGAGATTTATCTTGTAAAAGCAAGACAACAGCAAAAAGATATTTTTTTTATAATCTCATAAAATTTTATATGTATGAGAAAAATTTCTATCAATGTACCTAAAGGGGTACAGTATTTAAAAGAGATTAAAAATTTCGAACTACCAAATGGTATTTTGAATAAAAGCGTTCCAAATTGTGGTGCAACCACTTTAGCATTAGATGATAAACATAAAACAATTATTGCATCACCCAGAGTCAATTTACTTGTCAATAAACATGAACAGACTCAAGGAACATTTCTGGTGAAAAGTGGTGTATCGACAGATCGTATAATAGAATATATCAACGCTACGGAAACTCCCAAGATTTTAGTAACCTATGATTCAATAGGCAGAGTAATAGATTGTATAGATGATAAAACGGATTGGCGTGTCGTAACGGACGAATTCCAATATATTATTAGTGACGGCAGTTTCAAATCTGAAACGGAAATGAAGTTGCTTGAAAAGATAAAAGCCATGCCATATGTCACGTACTTATCGGCAACTCCTTGTCTGGACGAGCTGCTTGAACAGATAGAGATTTTCCAAGAGATAGATTATTATCAATTGGTCTGGGAAGATGTAGAAAAAGTTAAAGTCATCAGGAGGCGTTCATCCAACCCCATAAAAGTAGCATGCAAAATTGTGAACAATTATAAAGAAGGAGCGTATCCCTCGATAAGGGTACAAGGTGAAACCATTTTCTCAAGAGAATGTGTCATCTTCGTCAACAGTGTGAAGAATATTCTTTCCGTTATCAAAAGTACAGAATTGAAACCTGAAGAGACAAATATTATTGTTGGCAATCCAAAGAAGAATGAAAACGATATTAAAATATTGTTGGGTGAAGGTTTTGAAATAGGGCATATTCCGTTGAAAGGAGAAAAGCACAAGAAATTTACGTTTTGTACTTCGACCGTTTTTGCAGGTTGTGATTTCTATTCTACTTGCGCTTCGACATTTGTCATAAGTGACTGCCATCGAACAAACACCACGATTGACATATCTACTGACTTGGTGCAAATAGCAGGTAGACAAAGGCTGGAATGCAATCCGTTCAGAAAGTATATTACTTTCGTGTATAATTTTGGACAAAATGAAACAGAAGAAGACTACTGGGAAAGCCTTAAAAAGAAATGCGAACAGTCAAAAAAGCTCATTAATTATTATAATCAAGCACCTGACGATATTTCGGAAAAATTAAAGTCAGATCTTATGAAAAGCCAGAATTATTTAAAGTATTCCGAGTCTTATATCATGTGTAAAGACGTTGACCATCCTATGGAGTTCAACTATATTGCCTATATCAGTGACCAATATGAATATATGGTAAAAGCGTATCAGTATAAAAATGGGATTGCAGTGAAACGCTGCTTGGAAGACGAAAATTTTGAATTAGTTGGAAACCAAGAATATGTTGAGTATGAAGAACAGCTGGAGTATCTTTCCACTGAATTATCTTTCAATGAGATGATGCAACGATATTGTAATGCACAGGATAATAAAAAAGGGAGACTGTTTAGTCTGATGGAGTTTGAGCATCCTGAAATCAAATATTACTATAAGCAGTTGGGTAGTGAACGCATTAAAGCTTTGGGTTATAAAAGAAGTGAATTAAATAAGGAAATTTCCACAAAACAAAAAAGAGGTATGATATGTAACGAACTTGAAAAGCGTCTAAAGGATAAAAGCCGTATGTCTACATCTGAAATAAAAGCAATGCTAAAAGGCATCTATGCAGAACTGGGAATTGAGAAAGCTGCCAAAGCTACAGACTTACAAAATTTTTATGGGTATGAGATTAAAGAATGTAAAATGAGTATGGAAGATGGCAGTCGCAAAAACGGATATATAATCAAGAAAGTAAAATAGTATAATAGGTAGGACAAACTTCCATTAGGGTATATAATTGCTATATAAACGACAATTTGTCCTACCCATTATATTTTAAAATCTAAAAGACTGTATCCTCGATTTCTCTTTTTACCTATTTTACAAGGAACCGCATCAAAATAGCAAGTAATAGTCTCACCACGTATTTTTTTATCGGGATGTATATTACAAAGGTTGAATATTCGTGTGATTTCAGTTTCAATCTGAGTACAAGTGTACTTACAGTTTATATAAAAGCTATTCTTTATCAATTTGACTACGGTATTACTTGTTTCTTTTTTTAAAATAATAGCTTCTTTCATCGCTCTAGGTGAATATTGCAGCTGTCCTATCTCTTCTTCCCCTAGGAGCTCATAGGCTTCAACAATTAGTGGATCTATTTCACGCATTTCCGCTATTATTCCAAAATCTCCCGCATTCAATTTTTTTCCTAAAGCGGATAAAAGCATAACCATTTTCTGCCGTTTTTTCTTTAATGTCATTTTAGAATGCTGTAGTTTGAAATGCTCAAAATCTTCATAAGGATATTCATAGCCGGTACAGGTCGGACGAAACATTTCGCTTTTGTAATATAAATCAATAATATGCTCAGGGTCATGATAGCTCGCTTTAATAAGAGCGTCATTGATCCAATTATCCATGACAAAATAATTTTTGCTTTCATCGGCATTCAACATTTTATAGAAAGGTAGCGACCGTTTCGCTTCTCCGAATGCATTTCTCTCTCCTTCGGATGATGCGCTCATATAATAAGTGCTTATAAAAGTAAAAACGTTCTCACGTTCCCTTAACTGAGCAACAACTTGATCTTTAGTAGCAATAGGCAGTTCTTTGTCTGTTGTATAAATATGGGTTAAGGATGAAAGACCATTACGAAATCTACCTGCAATTTGTACGCAATCGGTATTGACATCAAGTATCGTATATGTCGATTGATGTAAATCTGTCAACATCACGACATCAGGTTTTATTTCTTCGTCTAAATCAAAAGCATTAAAAAATCTCCCAGTAAAAAAATTGTATCGTTTCATCCTCTCAGCAGTCCATGTATCATAAGCACATTTAAATCCATATTCATGTTTTAATTTGATTTGGCTTTTAGGAGAACAAAAAGCAGCCGATTCATCTTCAATGCCCAATTGTCTAATCAGAGAGATCGTATATTCGGTTAGATTAATAAAAAAACATATTTGCCCGCTGTGTTCGTCTACATATTTTTTGATGCTTTGATATGTATTGTTAGTGCTGATAAGAGTAACAGGCTGACGAAAATCGTAATTGGGATGAATGTTTACTGTTTTAAAATCAAATTCATTAAATCTTGGATCGGATAATTCGATGGGGGTCGCTGTTGTCAGAGCTTTACCCTTAAAACGGAAAAAATCATCTAAAGGTAAAACCATATCTCCCCTATAATCGACATCCTTAACCATCAAATGCGCTTCATCAAACAAGCAAAAAAAGTGAGTATATGGATTTATTCCCAACTGATTGCAAGCTGCCATCACCTTATAGAAGCTCTCTGGCGTAACCATTATTTTATCATAGCCATGCGATCCTTGAAAATAATCCTTGATGTTTTTAATCGTAACACCTTCGTAAACACCAAATAAACTTTTATGTTTTTTAGATTTGCCTTGAATAACAGGCACATTCGGTTCTACCAATAATGAATGCCTGCTGGAGTTGATTTCCATAGAAGTCACTCCGATACCAGGCAATTTCTTTGATAATATTGTATTTGTACCTATCTGATCCATAATATCAGAAAGATGTTGCGATTCGTTTATAATATAATCAGTCTTTAGCATATATTGTTATCGTATAAATAATCCATAAAATTATTCGTTAATCTGATCTTGAATTTTATTCTTCCATATGGGAATATGGCAATAAGCGTAACATATGCCCTCACCTCTCGCAAAAAAGGGACCTTAAACACATTACATTTCGTTCCGATCAATTCCTCTAATGCCTGCATCTGGAAATCCTCGATTCGTTCCGTTTGTAATGGAAAGACACGAAAATCATCTATCTTCCCATTCTCTAAATAAGCAAGTAGCCACGACCAAGATTGTCGATTAAGAATGTATCTCAGACCTGTTATCCTACGTGCGTTTATCCAAGCACAGGGTTCATCTGTCAGCTCGATCGTCAACTTACACTTTTGCTCCATCAATTGCTTTACTTGACCATGAGCATATTCATTATCATATAAAGATGAAAAATTTATTATCATGTTTTCGATTTAAAAGGAGAGGGGAATTCCCCCCTCTCCAAATTTAGCAATGGATTTATGCAGCTTTTGCAGCATCAAGTAAACTCTCTAGATGTTCGGTACGAAGCAAATAAAACTCAACTACTCGATGATATGCCACAGTAAATTTTGCGTGCAAGTAGCGAGTGCCATCATTAGCTTTGAAATCATCTTCAATCGTTAGACGATTCTTACGTTCGCTGAGAAATTGTTCAAAAAGCTCCAATTCGAAATTTTCCGTTCCACCTAACGCCTGTTCTTGATCTTTAATTTCCCGAATCGCTTCCATATCATCAGTCAGTGCGGAAATAATAGCATTTGAAAGCTTTTCATTGGTTGGAGTGACAAGGAACTCACGAATTCCACTCTTGTACTGAAAATTAAGCTGCACAGAAGGGACATTCCATATCTGTTTAAACCGCACCCGAATTTCTCTCGGTTCATTGTTTACACCTGCGACAATGCGCTCAACAATTGTTAACTCAATGTTTTTTTGCTGATTTTGATTCTCAGCATTGTTTTTTAAACTCATAATTTGTACTTTTGTGTCCTCTTTTAAAAATAGGCGAGGGCTTCACCAGCAACCGATTCATTCGATTACTGGGACAAAAGTAGAACAGAAAGCAAAAGCAAATTGGTAATTAATTCTATGAAAAAGAAACAAAATAATTACCAATATTTGAAAAGCCAAGATTCTAGAAAGTTAGTATCCTTAGGTAATTTATATTTTCTCCTATCCAATATATTTTCCAATGTACTATCTTTAATATTATTTATTATGCTTCTTATTTGTCGTGCCTTTTCATATTCTTGTCGCTGTAAATCTTCGGTTTGTGTCTCTTTATTTATGCTTTCATCAAACTTAATTTCTCCAATAAAAGCCAAATATTTAACGATAAACTTACAGATTTTCATCGAAGCCGTTTTTTGAGTTTTGGGTTGAACTGCAGAACCTTCCATTAATTTGTAGATACCGTAAATATATTTCAGTTGAGTAATATTTCCCTTATTTCCAATTTTTTTACCATAGACAAAATCCAATTCAGCTTTCGCTTCCTTGACACTTTCAATGCTTAAATATTTATCAAATATATTTTTAAACAGTAGTTCAAACCACCTCGTTTGGTTTGAAAGATTGATAGGTGAATTATTCCCGATTTTTATTGTTATTCTTTCACTGCCTCTCTCCTTCTTTCCATTTAGAGCGATATATAATTTCAACAAATCAGGACGTATATGCAATTTATATAACCAGCAAACGACATCGTCATAAGAAGACGGATCTTCATAATTCGGATTATGATCTCTAAAATATAATGCTGTAATAAAAACAAGGGGCCACCTATATAATTGGTATTTATCCTTCAATAATGGACGTAAATATTGCATACAAGTTGCATCAAAATCTTCCTGCGTAAACTCTCTTGGTACTGTTATTCCAATTTCACCACCAAGCAAGAATCCATATTTAAGTCCATCTATTCCTCCATCATCTAAAGTACATTGTCCCTCAATTTTAGCTATTTCATCTGGAGAAGCTTTCGAACGCCATTTAAATATAACGTCCACTAATTCGGTAAGAATTTGATCTGGAGTAAAATCAAAAAAGGCTTCTAAAGACGATTGCATAACCTTAATATATTGAATATCAAAACATATTTGATAATTTGGTGAACTATCCATAACTTTAGTATAAATTTATATGCCAAAAATAATAAAAGTTCCCGTTCATATTGCTATGAATAGGAACCTTTTTCAAAAATAATCATCTATTACCTACTCTTGCCAAAAACAAATTCAACAACTTTCTGATTGAGCATGCTAATAGGAGAATAATCTGTTTTGATATATCCTTCAGTGACTTTATGAGTAGAACCATGATTCAAAGAAAAAGCCACTAATTCTGTTGAAGCGCCACAGTTATTATGTGCAATAGTTGCCCAAGAGCAACGCATAGTATATGTCGTCATATATTCCAATGAATCATCATGTGAATTACCATAACAATCTCTAATATCAGCCATCCCTTGATTAATGCATTTATTAAAATTCTTTTGATTGGCGTATATTTCACAAAAAGAAAATAAACGTTCCTTACCCTTGTACTTAAAAAATAGCGGTTTCAAAATATCAGGTACGAGTATTTCCATATATGCTTCATCATCACGCCTACCTCTCGTCTTCTTCCGATGATAGCACAACTTGTTATCGACTAAAGCATCTTTTCTCAAATCGAATAAATCTGCTGTATTTATTCCTGCCAAACAAAATATCAGCATGCACACATCTTTTGCCCTCTCTGCCCTTGTTATCCAGCCCCCTTTAGGAGCTTTAAGATTATCAATATTGGTACCAAAGAATTTTTGTAATGCCTTTATTTCTGCCGCACGTTTTTGGGGGGTTGTTTGTTTTGGGATTTTCACTTTACGAAATGGTTGATTCGGTATTTTTATTATATCCCTATCGTAATCATTGTATTCATCAGCTCCATGCTGAAACATCGTTTTTATAGCTTTTGGATAACCGTTCTTGGCTTTTTTAGTATCACGCATAGACTCAATCCATGACATTATGAGATTACTAGTAATGTCCGAAAATTTAAGATTCTTTTTACCACTAAATTCTTCCAATTTATGAATAGCGACCTTATAATTCTGTGAAGTACTCTCTCGGTCTTCATTATCCATTCTCCTAGTAAATAAACGACAATAATCTGAAAAAGAGATCAGTTCATCACCACTAGTCAGATAATCAGCTATTTCTTTGGCAGTCCAATTACCTACTCCAAATCTATTGCACTTATCAATATATTCATCAATAAGTATAGCACATTTTTTGTTTACGAATGAATTGGTAATGATGTTTTTCTTAATTTCCTTTTCATTTACCAATAAATCTGTTTTAATATAAGCGATCTTATTATTATGAGCTATGCGTATATAAACCACATAGTTACCATCGCTTCTTTTTCTCTGCACACATGTTCTAAATGTTGCCATTTTTCGCTCTAAGGATTTGCAGAAAAACTCTAAGGATTCTCTAAGGGAAGTGCCAAAAAATCTGTTTTGAACCAGTATTTTGACTTACCCAAGACAACTAAAAAAAGGAATGAAGCGAGAGCTTTATTCCTTTAACCAGCTGGTAATGAATTACCATTTGCGGAAAGAGAGGGATTCAAACCCCCGGAACAGCAAGCCGTTCACCGGATTTCGAGTCCGGCCCATTCGATCACTCTGGCATCTTTCCTTTGAATGAACGGTGCAAAAGTAGTATATTTTTTCGAGAGATTGTAGCGTTTGGTCGATATTTTTTGGTTCTTAGCTATTTTTATAGGAATTTGAAAGAAACGATATGTACAATATCTTATCTTTGCATGATGAAATCAAAAAAAATAAGATTAATTATGAAAAAGATTTTAAGTACATTCCTTGTTGCAATAGCTCTGATGCTTGCAGCTCCCGCTAATGCTCAATTAATAAAATTTGGCGTAAAGGGTGGGGTTAATGAGTCTAAGCCTTCATACAACGGCAACTTGACCGGCCAAAATTATACAGGTTTCTTCTTTGGCCCAACTGCCGAGTTGAAAATTCCTTTCATAGGATTCGGACTTGACGGTGCACTGCTGTACTCGCAAAAAGGTATCGACACGGAAAGAGGTGACTTAAAGACCGTACGACAGAAAGAAATAGAAATACCGGTAAACTTGAAATATACAATAGGTAACTCGCTGGCAGGTATTTTCTTCTTTGCCGGACCGCAATTCGCCTATAATATGGATAAACACGTAGACGACAATATGCACAATTATACTTTCGACGCTGCAAATTTGAGTTTCAATTTCGGTATTGGCTTCAAATTGTTCAAACACGTACAGTTGAGCGGAAACTATAACTTACCGGTGAACAACACAGCCACTTATGTAGACAAAATAGCTGAAGGACAAGAGCGCAACTGCAAGAATAAGTCTTGGCAGTTTGGTGCTGCATGGTTCTTCTAAGGAGCCGTATTTATTGTGAAGACGTTTGTTGATGTTATCTTGCCACTACCATTTGACCGCTATTTTACTTACTCACTATCGCCAACAGACGAAGATAAAGTAGTGATAGGGAGTCGTGTAGTGGTGCCCTTCGGGGCATCGAAATCGTACACGGCTGTCGTGGCAAAGATACACAACGAAACACCGAAAGACTTTAAAATAAAGCCGGTAACTGCCGTATTAGATCAATCGTCGATCGTACTGCCCTACCAATTGGGCTTCTGGCAATGGATAGCCGACTACTATCTGTGCACCGTAGGAGATGTATTCAAGGCGGCTCTACCTTCGGGACTGAAGGTAGAAAGTGAAACAATGGTGGAGCTGAACGAAAGTTATCAACCGGAGGATGGCTTGCTCTCTGAAGCAGAAAGAAAAATATTGGGGCTGCTAGGCGACGTGAAGCACATCAGCATAAAAGAGCTGCAAAAACAACTCGGTGAAAAGAAAAACATACTCCCCCTTATCAGGCCACTGATAGAAAATGAAGCGATTGTCATATCGGAGAACTTGAAAGACAACTATCGTCCCAAGCTGGAGATACGGATACGCCTGAAGGACGCAATGGATGAGGATAGGCTCCAAAAGCTGTTCGTACTGATGAAGCAGGCTCCCAAGCAGGTTGCGCTACTGATGAAATACGTAGAGCTGTCGGGCATACTGAAAAAGCAAGAGCCGAAGCCTGTCTCGAAACAAGAATTGCTGGAAGCTGCCGAAGTGCTACCGGGTGCATTGAAAGCATTGATCGATAAAAACATCTTTGAGACTTACACCGAAGACATCGGGCGACTGGATACGAGTGTGCAGGCTGTAAGTCCGTACAAAGAACTGAATAGCTATCAGCAAACCGCCTATCAAGAAATAAAATCGTGTTTCGACACCAAGAATGTTTGTTTGCTGCACGGCGTGACGTCGAGCGGCAAGACAGAGATATATATTCATCTGATAGACGAGACACTCAAGGCAGGCAAACAAGCGCTTTACCTGCTCCCCGAAATAGCCTTGACTACGCAAATCACACACCGGCTGAAACAAGTGTTCGGCGCACGGCTTGGCATCTATCATTCTAAGTTTCCGGATGCCGAACGAGTAGAGATATGGCGTAAGCAACTGAGCGAGGAGCCCTACGACGTGATACTCGGTGTACGCTCGTCCATCTTTCTGCCCTATCACAACCTGGGATTGATCATCGTGGATGAAGAACACGAGACCACCTACAAACAACAAGATCCCGCACCAAGATACCATGCCCGCAATGCCGCCATCGTGCTAGCCTCGTATTATGGAGCAAAGACACTGCTGGGAACAGCGACGCCAAGCATTGAAAGCTGGTACAACGTGCAAAGCGGTAAATATGGACTGGTATCTCTCTCCCATCGCTTTCAGGACATCAAACTTCCCGAAATATTACCCGTAGACATGAAAGAAATGCGCCGCACCCGACAGGTGAACGGCATCTTCTCTTTCGAGCTCATCAAGCGCATAAGCACAGCTCTACAACAACATGAACAAATTATTTTGTTTCAGAACAGAAGGGGTTTCGCTCCAATGATCATGTGCCACACGTGTGGTTGGGTGCCTCGCTGTGTTCAGTGCGACGTAAGTCTGACTTATCATAAAAGGCTTCACCAACTGACGTGCCACTACTGCGGGTACACCATACCCATACCCGCCAAATGTCCGGCCTGTGACAGTACCGAACTAAACGACCGAGGATTTGGAACGGAGAAAATAGAAGACAACATTCAAGAGATATTTCCTGCCGCACGCGTAGCACGAATGGATCTGGACACCACTCGAAGCCGCTCTTCATACGAAAGAATCATCTCCAAATTCGAGAAGAAAGAGATAGACATACTCATCGGTACCCAGATAATATCGAAAGGACTGGATTTCGATAATGTAAGTATCGTAGGCATTCTCGATGCGGACAGCATGCTCAATTATCCTGATTTCCGTTCGTACGAGCGTTCTTTCCAACTCATGGCGCAGGTTGCCGGTCGTTCGGGAAGGAAGGAAAAGCAGGGCTTGGTTATCGTTCAAACACTGGACGTGAAGCAACCCATCATCGAACAAGTAATACGTCACGACTATGAGGGAATGGTAAATGTTCAATTGGAAGAACGGCATCTATTCAAATACCCACCTTTCTGCCACCTGATCTATGTCTATTTGAAACATCGTGACGAAAAGCAGGTAGAGTTACTCGCAAGAGCCATGGCCATAGCCCTACGCAAAGAGTTCGGCGACAGAGTTATCGGACCAGATAAACCTCCGGTAGGAAGAATACAGCAACTCTTTATACGCAAAATCATTTTAAAAATAGAACTCACCGCATCGATCAGTGATGCCCGCGACAGACTGCATCGCATCAGAGAAGAGCTTATGAAAGAAAAAGAATTTAAATCGTGCTTTGTTTATTATGATGTAGACCCGATGTAAAACGATTGATCTATTTTTATTAACGTTTATTATATATGCATTAACATATATGACGACTTGAACATTGTCTTATAAAATGTGACAGTCAAAATCGCAAAATTATAATACTGTACCTTAAAACATGGATTATGAATAAAAAGAAGTTACTAATATCCTATGCATTAATACTTTTCGCATCGCCGATACTATGGGCACAAACACTGAAAACGGATATTAAGGCAATGGAGCGTTCCATTGATTCTGTTGCAACACGAGGAATTGAAAAAGGAGCTTATCCCGGCTGCCAAATCGTCATCGTTCAAGACGGTCATACCATATTAAGCAAATGCTATGGCTACCACTCTGCCATCACACAAAGGAAAGTGCAACCCACCGATCTGTACGACTTGGCTTCAGTCACAAAAACGACAGCAACACTACCAGCCATTATGCGGCTCTACGAGCAAGGGAAAGTGAAACTGACGGATAAGGTCTCTACCTTCTTGCCCTTCCTGCGACACACAGACAAAGAGAATATTACCATTGAAGATTTGTTGTTTCATGAATCGGGCCTGCCCAGCACCATCAGCTTCTATTATAAAGCCATCGACCCGAAAAGTGTAACCGGCGAGCTGTTGCAAGAGACACCAGACAAAGATCATGTGGCACAAATAGACAAGAAAGCATTTATCTCGCAATTCAGATATAGAAAGAATGCCATTACGGCAAAGAAAGATAAGATCCACACACTTCATGTATACGATAAAATGTGGCTCGACAAAAGCTACATAGACACGCTAAAAAGCGATATTGTGAAATATAAATATCAGCCTCATCACTATCAGTATAGCGACATCGGCTTCATCTTGTTGCAGTGGGTGGTAGAATCCATCACCAAATGCTCGTTATCGGACTATGTGGAGAAAGAATTCTATCTGCCGATGAGAGCGACAAGAACACTGTTTCTGCCCTCGCGCCGCTTTGAGAAGAGGGAGATTGTGCCTACGGTGACACAAGACGCACTGCGAAATGCCAAAGAGATATGCGGCTATACGCAAGACGAAGTGGCCGCTTACATGGGCGGTGTAGCCGGAGAAGCCGGACTATACTCTACCGCATCGGACTTGGCGAAAATCTATCAGATGTATCTGAATAAAGGGATATTGAACGGCAAACGTTACCTCAAGGAGTCGACGTGCACACTCTTCGAGACGAGACAATCGAAAATCAGCCACAGAGGTCTGGGATTTGATCGTCCCAAGGTGAAGAAATCGGCTCAAGGGACTAGCGAACAAGTTATTCCGGCCAGTTCTTTCGGGCATGGAGGATTTACGGGCACCAACGTATGGGTTGACCCCGAAAACAAATTGATCTATGTGTTCTTGTGCAACCGCGTTTCGCCTTTTCCCTGGAACACCCGTCTAATGGACTTGGGAATCTTTCCTCAATTGCAGAAAGCTATTTATTCATATATACCAAAAGCACACTGAGCCAGATATAAGTTTTGTTGCATCTGCCCAACGATACAAATATGAATCGCCAAACAGAACAATAAATTATATCATGCTCTCATTTCAAAACTAACAAAGATGTTGTTTCATATGTCTTCAAAACCCTGCATTTCCCTTTGGAATCAATTTTTGAAAGGAGATAATGATGCATTTGCCGAGATATATAAGCTTACAGTAAAAGATTTATTTCAGTACGGCACGCAATTTACCGACGACAGAGACACCATAAAGGATTGTATACACGATCTTTTCGTAAAATTGTATACCAATCGCGACAATCTTAAGCCTATAGACAATCTGATGGCTTATTTATCCATTGCACTTCGGAATTCTATTTTAAACACGTTGAAAATCAAGAGATCGGTTCCTTATGATGAAATCGAGGATGAAAGATTTGATGATGAAACACCGGAAACATCCTTTCTATTCCATGAGAAGACAAACGAAGACAAGATGCTTTGCAATAGTCTCATGTCCAGATTGAATGACAGACAGCGGCAAGTGGTATATTACCGATTCGTACAAGGGATGAGTATAACAGAAATCGGAAAAGCGCTGAATATAAACTACCAATCGGTGTCGAATATATTGCAGCGTTCCATCAACCATTTAAAAGATTTCTCAAAAA
This sequence comes from Bacteroidales bacterium, assembly GCA_012517855.1. Lineage (GTDB taxonomy): Bacteria > Bacteroidota > Bacteroidia > Bacteroidales > Bacteroidaceae > JAAYUD01. Next base: position 30,772 of record JAAYUD010000083.1, on the reverse strand, counting down.
AAGTGAGTATAAAGTAGGGACTTGAGTGTCCTATTAAAAGAACGGTATGAAAGATAACAATATAACATATAATCAATATACTTCATTCTCGACAGAAGACTTTCTACAGGATGATTTTTTCATTTCCTCGATGGCAAAGCCTACGAAAGAATCGGAGAACCTATGGAAGTTGTTTGTAAGTTCGAATCCGCAAAACCTTAACGATTTTTTGGCAGCCAAAGAATATATACAAAAGATGCCGAAAAACAACGATAGTCTAAATGAAGATGAAATATCAGAGCTATGGGGACGTATTGAGAAAGACACGATAAAGAAAAGCAGACATCAGAAATTCGTATACTACTCAAGCAGTATAGCTGCAGCAGTTTTAATCCTGATAGGCTTTTTCGCCTACTATGTGCAAAGTGATAAATCGAATGAAGCGGACAACATTTTGGCCTTTGTGCAACAGCACAAGATTTCACTGCCCAAGACAAACGACGCCCTGCTTATTCTTTCGAAAAACAACATATTGAGAATAAAGCAACAGGAATCGCATATCGCATACAACAAAGCCAACGTAAAGACCGACAAAGAGTGCATAGCCGAAAGCAAACTGTCAGCGTATAACCAGCTAATCATTCCACGTGGAAAACGTTCGATGTTGACCCTCTCTGACGGTTCGAAGATATGGGTGAATTCGGGTTCAAAACTCGTATACCCGACCAAATTTCAGAAAGACAAACGCGAGATATATGTAGACGGAGAGATTTATATCGAAGTGACCAAAGATGCAAAGCGCCCATTCTATGTGAGAACAAAATACATGAACGTAAGGGTATTGGGGACAAAATTTAATATCACAGCATACGAAACAGAACAATCGCAACGAGTAGTATTGGTAGAAGGACGGGTACAGATCAGTCGAAGAACATCAAGAGCTATATTGAGGCCCAGCCAGATGTACTATGCCAATCAAGGCAGAGAAGTGGTGGAGAACACAGACACCTATCCTTATACATCGTGGGTAAATGGAATATACTGTTTCGATAACGAAAACCTAAGTGGAATTTTAAATCGATTATCAACCTACTATGCTGTAAATGTTAAATGTGATCCGGAGATATGCAAACTTATGGGAAGCGGGAAAATCGATTTGAAAGACAATTTCGAGAATGTTTTGCAAGGACTGTCATTTGTCATCCCAATCAGATACCAATATAATACGATAACAAAAACCTATATTATCGAGAGAAAGAAGAATTAACCAAAACCATATTACAGATGAAATTATTTATACAAAGTGGGTGATACCAATCTATCACCTAGAGGATTTATTGTTCAATAATTAGTAGTTAACTAAAATTTATATTATGAGTTTTTTAAACATGATGAGTAACAGAAACGCTACATCCGAAAGAAGAAAAAAGGCAATTAATCTGTCAATCGGCTTCCTTATGATCGGGCTCTGTTGTATAATGCCACTAAACAGTTTTGCTCAGACAAAGAGCATCTCGGTGATTGCCAATAACAAGCCCTTAAAAGAAGTATTCCACTCTATAGAAGAAAACAGCCAATACATATTCTTCTATGTCGATAACACAATCGACTTAAATAAGAGAGTGACTATCAGTTGTCGAAATAAGAAAATCGACGATGTGCTGCAAGAGCTTTTTAAAGAAACGCCCTATATCTATCACATCTCTGGCAGACAAATCTATGTATCGAAAAAAAAGTCTGTCCAACCAGCCCCCAATCATCAACAAAGGCCCGTATCAAAAAGAAAGATAACGGGACGCGTAACAGATGAAAAAGGCGCTCCGCTGATAGGAGTGAATGTATTGGTCGATGGTGAGGCATCGAACGGTACGATTACAGATATAGACGGTTTGTATACCCTGCAAACGACTAAAAAAACAGGCATACTGAAACTGAAGTACGTAGGATATAAAGATGCCGAAATAAGACTCTCTGAAAGCAACAACTTCTATGCAACAACCATGGAGGAACAAATTAACCAGTTGGAAGAAACGGTTGTCATCGGTTATGGAACACAACGCAAGATCAGTAACATCGGAGCACAATCTACACTGAAGCTCGAAGACATGAAAACCCCTTCGGCAAGTTTGAGTACAGTATTGGCAGGACGTCTGGCCGGAGTCATAGCCGTGCAACGCACAGGAGAACCGGGAAAAGATGCTGCCGATATCTGGATCAGAGGTATCTCGACGCCCAACACGTCGACTCCACTCGTCTTGGTAGATGGTGTAGAACGTGGGTTCAACGATATAGATCCCGAAGATATCGAATCTTTCACTATTCTAAAAGACGCTTCTGCGACCGCAGTATATGGTGTGAGAGGTGCCAATGGCGTTATCATCATCAAGACCAAGCCCGGTAAGGCCGGCAAGCCATCGATCAATGCCGACTATTATGAATCATTCACCCAATTCACTCAGAAAGTGAACATGGCAGACGGCGTAAGCTACATGAAAGCAGCAAACGAAGCACTCCTCAATGATGGTCTCACCCCCAAATACTCGCCCGAATATATAGAAAACACACGTATCGGTAAAGATCCTTATCTGTATCCGGACGTCAATTGGTTGAAAGAATGCTTCAACAGATGGGGACACAACAGAAGAGTGAATGTCAATATTCGAGGAGGTAGCGAGAAAGCCACTTACTACGCATCGGTGAGCTACTACAACGAACGAGGTATGACAGCAGTGGACAAGAACATTGACAGTTATAACTCGAAACTGGAATACAGCCGCTATAATTTCACGACAAACATCAGTATCAATGCCACACGCACTACAAAAGTAGATATAGGTGCGCAAGGCTATTTGGGAGAAGGAAATTATCCGGCTATTTCTTCGGGTGATATCTATGGCTCAGCCATGTCCATATCGCCAGTAGACTACCCCAAGATGTTTTACATCAATGGCGTTGCATACGTACCCGGAATCAACCCCAACGGAGGTTTTCGCAATCCCTATGCAGATGCGACACGAAGAGGATACGACAATATGACTAAAAACCAGATATACTCAAACCTACGTGTTACACAAGATTTGGGAATGATCACAAAAGGACTGACTTTCTCGGCAATGTATGCTTACGATGTATACAACGAAGTACACTTGCACCAAAGTCGTCGTGAGTCGACCTATTATTTTAAGAACACGAATGTTCCTTATGACATCAACGGATATCCCATACTAATAAAGACATATACCGGATCGGATGTATTGGACTATAGCCAAAGCTCATCGGGCAATAAAAAGACCTATTTGGAAGCCTCTTTAACATACGATAGAAGCTTTGGAAAAAACAGGATTGGCGGACTGTTTCTATTCAACAGAGAACAGAAACTGTTATATCCGCAATCGACATTAGAAGAATCTATTCCATACCGCATGATGGGTATTGCAGGACGTGCCACCTACTCATGGGACGATAAATACTTTGCAGAATTCAATATCGGTTATAATGGTGCAGAGAACTTCTCGCCCAAGCATCGCTACGGAACATTCCCAGCTTTCGGTGTAGGTTGGGTGGTATCGAGCGAGAAGTTTTGGAAACCGTTATCCAATATCGTATCCTTCTTAAAAATAAGATATACAGACGGACGAATCGGTAACAGCAACGTATCAGACAGACGATTCATGTACCTGGACCAAATATCGGCAAATGGCGATTACGGTTATATATTAGGTCCTAACGGAACTAAATACGGCGGGTATGAGACCATAAACAATGCCGTAGATCTACGTTGGGAAGAAGCCCGTAAACAAGACATCGGAATAGACCTTAAGATGTTCAACGACGACTTGTCTATCGTATTCGACCTTTTCAAAGAACATCGCAAAAACATTCTGCTCAAACGAGAGAACTCAATACCTTCTTTCATCGGTTATAACACGGCATCTCCTTATGGAAACATCGGAGTGATTGACAACAAAGGATTTGATGGAACCATCGAATACAACAAGCGGATAAATAAAGATTGGCTTATTAGTGTGAGAGGAAATATCACATTCAATAACGACAAATGGATAAAAGGCGATCTTCCCAATCAGAAATATTCCTGGATGGAACAAAAAGGCCGTAACATATTGGCCCAAACAGGCTATATTGCAGAAGGGCTGTTCACTCAAGCACAAATTGACGACATGACCCGCTGGGAATCGTTGTCGGAAAGTGATAGAGCCGTTACGCCAAAACCGTTTGCAACACAATTCGGTGAAGTAAAAGCGGGCGATATTCAGTACAAAGACTTAAATAATGACGGTAAGATTGATGCCTACGACAAATCTTATATCTCTCGTGGAGATGTGCCGCAATTTGTATACGGATTCGGCTTTAGTCTTCAATGGAAAGATTTGTCTATAGGGATGATGTTTCAAGGCGTACAAAATGCCAAGCGTTTATTATCGGGAAGCAGTATTCAACCTTTCTGCGGTGGTGGAGGTTCGGGAAACCTCTATGGCAATATTTCTGACAGATGGACCGAAGACAATCCCAATCAAAATGCATTTTACCCCAGATTATCGTATGGAGGCGAAACCGCTGACAATCAAAACAACTTTCAACCAAGCACATGGTGGCGGCGTGATGTCAGTTTTCTACGCCTAAAGACGATGCAGATATCATATAACCTACCTAAAAATTGGTCCAACAAATTCATGCTGAAGAATATTGCAATCTATGCCATGGGCAACAATCTACTCACTTTCAGCAAGTTTAAGCTATGGGATCCCGAACTTAATACGAGCAATGGCTCTGCCTATCCAAATACGACATCCTATTCGATGGGAATAAACGTTACATTCTAATACAAACAATCATGAAGATATATAAATATTCAATATCACTGGCAATATTATCTATTGGGTTAATAGTCGCTTCTTGTTCCAATTATTTCAATCAAGTTCCGGAAGATCGTCTATCGTTGAATAACGTTTTCAGTACGCGAAATGGAGCAATCGGTTATTTGTCCGGAGTATATACCTATATACCGGATGAGTTCAATCAACGGCAAGTTCAAGAAACGAGTTTATATCGAACTCCCGGCCCGTGGACTGCGGGCTGTGACGAAGCAGGATACCCTTCGAATAAGGCTGACTTGATAAACAACAATACACTCGACCCCAACGAAGACACCATGGTGAAATACCGTTGGAAAAGTTGGTATTCGGGCATTCACGAATCAGCTGTATTCACTAAATACATAGATAACTCACCTTCCGATCAGGTCTCCGACGCTGAGAAGAAACAATGGAAAGCAGAGGCTCGCGCACTCAAAGCTATTTACTATTTCTATCTTTTGCGCACATACGGCCCTATTCCTATTCTAAAAGAAGACTACAACCAAGACACTCCATCTGAAACGCTGCAATTACCGCGCGGAACTGTGGACGATTGCACCAATTATATCGTATCAGAACTCAAAGGAGCTCAATCTGACGGATTGTTGGATAATGCATCATCGGATGCGGTAACAGGATTGGGACGTATCGATAAGGCCATTGCCCAAGCCTTTATCATCGAGACTCTAACGATGAGAGCCAGCTGGTTGTACGACGGTGAATGCAAGTTCTATTCATCGCTTGCAAACAATGACGGAACGAAACTATTCCCCTCTACTCCCGACGATGCTACCATTAAAGCCAACTGGCAGAAAGTGACAGCCGAATGTGAGTCGTTCTTGAATAACTACGGCGATCGCTATCAACTAATGTATACAGATAAAGATGGACACAGCGTATCTGGACCGGATGCTGATGGTTTTGAACCCTGCGAATCGTACAGGCAAGCAATGAGAACACCACGAAATCAGATAGGGAACAATAAGGAAATGATCTTTTACCGTATAGACAACGCTGCAGGCACATTGGAATACGACCGCATGCCCAATGATCGCCGAATCAGTGATGGCAATTACAAAGGTGGTAGTCTACTAGCTGCGACTCAAGAACAAGTAGATGCCTATTTTATGAAAAATGGCACATCGCCTGTATTGGGATACAAATCGGATGGAACAACTCCCATCATAAACGAATCGGCAGGCTATACGGAAGAAGGAGTCAGCACAGATTCTTATACTTCAAACAACGGAGTGGAATATGCTCCCATCGGAACAAACATGCAATATGTCAATAGAGAGCCCCGTTTCTATGCCGATATTACTTTCAACGGTCAAAGATGGTTTTCGGGTACCAACGGTGGAAACATCACAGACTTCACCTATAGTGGCGACTGCGGTAAAAAAGGAGGCGTCAATGACTACTCCATCACAGGCTATCTAGTCAGAAAAGGCATGAGAGATGGAGACCGGAATCAACAACTGGTATGTGTGCTCACGCGTCTAACGAACATCTATTTCGACTATATGGAAGCGCTATGCCATATCGACCCGACCAGCAACAATTTATGGAAGTACCTCAACATGATTCGCAAGCGGGCAGGTATACCAATGTACGGTGAAGGAGATAACGCACTACCCAGACCCACGACAGAGAGCGAAGTCATGGACCTCATTCGCAAAGAAAAGAGAGTGGAGTTGAGTTTCGAGAACTGCAGGTATTTCGATGTACGCCGTTGGGGTTTGGCAACAGAATACTTCAACAAGCCCATTCACGGAATGAATGTCAATGGCGATGGAAACGATTTCTATACCAGATCGATCATTGTAAACAGAAAGTTCGACCATCAATACTTCTTCCCTATTCCACAAGGTGAGATCGACATAGACAACAATTTAGTTCAGAATACAGGATATTAAATTTCAGACAAATGAGAAAATCATATATATTATTACTCTCGCTTTTAGGGCTATTATCGTGCAGCAACAATAGTAACAATTCAGAATATGTGCTCAATTATGATATTGTGACGCCCTATACAAACGCCGATACATGGACTGCCTATAATGCATTCAACGATAATCTTTTGGACAAGGTGACACATATCTATAAAAAAGATACCAGTACGAGCGACGGTGCAAACACCAAATCAAACTTAGGAGCCATTTGGACACAAGCCACCTATTGGAACATGGCTATGAACGCCTACAAGCGTGCAGTAAAAGAGGGAGATGCGGCAAAGCAAACCCAATACAAGCAATTGGTAGACGACATCTTCGAAGGAAGCAAGAATCACTATGTGAACTTCAACTGGCACGATCAGAATTTCGAAAACGGATGGTTCATCTATGATGACATCATGTGGTGGACTATCTCCACGGCCAATGCTTATGCCCTATTCAAAGACGAGAAATACCTGGACTTGGCAGATGAGAGCTTCTGTAGAGTATGGTACGGCTCTTATTCGTTGAAAGACAGAGGTTCTTATGATAGCGTAAACGGAGGAATGTTTTGGAAGTGGAATAATTCTGATCCGGCAGACAAAAGCGATCACGCCAAAATGGCTTGCATCAATTTCCCCACTGTCGTTGCTGCTATGAATCTTTACAACGGTATATCGCCATCTGATACAAAGCATCAGAAAGATGATACTATTGGGTTTGATGGAAACGGTAATTACCCACGCTGGCATAGCCGGGACACGTATCTGAAAAACGCCAAAGACATATATGCCTGGGCTGTAGACAATCTGTTTGACAAGAGTACCGGAAACGTGGCAGATAGTCGTACCGACAATTCGGTAGACTGGACGGCAACCATATACAACCAAGCAACATTCATTGGCGCATCTTGTCTGTTGTATAAAGCAACCGGAGACAACACCTATCTGACCAATGCTGTAACAGCTGCCACATACGCCACCAAAACGATGTCGGCTCCATACGACATACTACCTTTCAAAGATGGCGAAGAACAAGGCATTTACACTGCCATTTTCGCTCAATATATGGCATTGTTGGTTTACGATTGCGGGCAAACACAGTTTCTGCCTTGGATACAACGTACGATAAATTATGGTTGGAATAACAGAGACAAAAGGAATCTTACAGGTAAAGACTACACCAAAGCACCAGGAAGCAATACGTCCTGCTACGATGCCTCTGGAATTCCAGCCTTAATGGTTTTATTTCCTTCAGATAAATAAAAGATAGAACAATGAAAACTAGCATATTACACAACGTAGGTATTTTTCTGTTGAGTATACTACTAATATCACATTTCTGCGCCTGCTCCGAAGAAGAACATTCGTTTACTGCGCAAAAGGATATAACGGATACTTACATAGACAAGCTCGAAGGTCTCATCAAAGACATGACGACTTTAGAAGAGAATTCAGATTTCGGCGACAAAACAGGACAATATCCGTCCTACAGCCGAAATATCCTGGTAGATGCCGTAAGTAGTGCAAACAGAGATATATTATTGATAAAATATCAGAATCCCGCTCCTTCAGAGAATGAGAAGGAAAGGTACGTATCGGAAGCACAAAACGCGATATCCAGATTCAACGCCTCTGTACGGACCGAAGATGCAGAAACGATTCCTGCAGAGCTGTTTGTAGACGGAAAATCGAACGAGTCGTACATCGATTTCGGACGTAGCAAAGATTACGTGAACTTCGGCGAAACAGGAAGCCAAGCCTTCACCATAGAATTATGGGTGAAAATCACCGAGCACGGCCCCAACGATAACAGTATATTTCTGTCTACCTTCTTCTCTAATGATGGCAGTAACTGGAGAAATGGATGGATGATGTACTGGCGTGTTGCCGACAATGGTATTTATCGGGCAACATGGGGCGGCATACTCTCGGATAATACGCATTGGGGACTATGGGAGCCCAATTTCAAAGCACCTCAAGACAATCTATGGCAACATTTTGTTCTGGTCTACAACGACAAAGGACTAGATGGAAATTCCAATCTGAGAGCTAAGCTGTATCTTAACGGACAGGTAGCTGCCACCCAAGAGAATGCCAACTCGCGCGAAGTATACAATTCGAGTGATTATGATAATTACAATAAGCCGATGACAGGTTTTTGCCGATGGGTGAACAATGAAAAGATGGAAGAAGGATTCTCCGGATATATGAAAAAAATACGTATCTGGAAAGAGGCTAAAACAGATGCTTATATTCAATCTTCCTATTCCGGACAATCCATCGTAACGGGAAAAGAAGATAATCTGGTAGCAGCCTGGGATTTCACGTCCAAACCGACAGGTGCAAGCAATGAAATACTCGACTTAACGGGTAAGCATACAGCCAAAATTATTGGTACATACCAATGGATACATACCCAGAATTAATTAAATCTTTCAAAAAAAGTAAATGATATGCAACATAATAATATTATAAACAAATGTCACTTATTTGTTTTGTTGGCTTTGCTTTGTTTCAATTGTATATGGAGTGGATGTTCTAGCAATCATGATGAATATATTACCGATACAAACATAAGCATTCTTCAACGGAATAAAGGCTACGTGGAATATTTGTTAAACAATTCGACGTTTGGAACTGCTCCGGGAACTTATCCCGAAAGCAGTAAAACGATATTGAACACTGAAATCAGCGATTTGGACACGCACATATCCGATTTGAAGAATGGAGGTGGAATTACGGCAAACGAACTTGAGGCAGTGGTTGCAAAAGTAAATCAGACGATCGACCAGTTCAAGTTTTCTCGCCTGTACAACCTCCCCATTGAGATACAAGGATATATTAAAGACCTCAATGCTAAGGCAACCGAGTTCGAAACGATATTGAATGACAACTCGCAGTGGGGCAATCACAAAGGACAATACCCGATAAGCAGCAAAACGATACTACAGAAAGCGATTGACAATCTGGACAATGTGGTTGAGCAAGTACTGTCGGGCACTATCGTCAACTTCACCGAGACGGCATATCAAGAAGCACTGCAATCGGCTACAGATGCAATGAGCGCGCTCGATAAGACCAAATTGACAGAAGATCACGTTACTTGGAATCTATACGTCGACGGTAACAATGGAGGATGGATAGACTTTGGTTATAGTGATGACTACGTTAAGTTTGGAGACAACAACAACCAGGCTTTCACGATAGAACTTTGGGTAGACGTCAAAGAATATTGTAACCAACAGGGCGAAGACAATAGCACTTTCCTTTCTACAATGACATCGCACGACTATTGGAGTGGATGGAGAGCACAAGACCGCAGCAAAGGCCTAACGAGAACAATGGTAGCCCATTGGCAAGACGACGGGCCTTCCAATCCGCAAGAATGGGAACCGGGATGGCGCAAATCCGATTCTCCGTGGACACAAAACAACTGGACACACTATGCCTTTCTGTTTAGAGACAAAGGTCTTCCGGGATTCGACACACCGACAGATGTCAAATGCTACTCGATGATCAATGGGCAAAGAAATGGCGATATTATCCGTGTAGGAGAGCCATGGAGAACTTATATAAACGACAACAGTATGAAATATAAGGTTCACCTAACAGGCTTCTGCTCACTAGACGATAATGGCAACCGTAAAGAATGGTTCTCCGGCTACATCAAGAAAATACGTATCTGGAAAACCAATCGAACGGAAGATCAAATAAGGCAATCTTATTTGGGTGTCAATACAGACGTCACGGCAGACAATCCTGATTTGGTTGCAGCATGGGATTTCGAGTCCACAGGAGAAAAGCCAACAGGCAACACCTTCACGGACATTACAGGACGACACGTTGCCACCATCAACGGAGCATTCCAGTGGGTTGAGAGTTCGACAATCAATCAATAAAGACTTAAAAAACAGACGTATGTCACTGCCATAACTAACAGATGTTACTGCGGTAAGTAACGTTAGTTACCATGATAACTAACGTTAGTTTTGCCAACAACATTCGTTAGTTACCGCAGTGACATACGTCTGTTTTTTCTAGAAGGCAAGCCAAGAGCGAAGTCCATTCTACAGCGTACCTAGACATCTAATTATCGGATATAGCTTTTAAAACAAATCCTATCTTGCGATAATTAGATGTTTCCATTTTCGTCCTTATGTACTCAAATTTTCATAAGGACGAAAATAAATTTTCTCCCTTATGAAACTTGCGACTCACGGGCGTGAGTCGCAAGAAACTTCATTAGGTGAATAAAACAAGAAGCAGAAGTCATTTTGCTTACGAAACTTAACATATTAAAGATTCTTATATGAATAATGGACCAAAATATAGATTTTTTTGATTTACTTTGTCGTCGTCTCGCGGCATTGGGAGTACGCTTTAGAGAATTAAAATACATGTTAATAATCAATAATGACATTAGCTTTTTTACATTTTCAGATGTTATATCATAGTGAAAACACAATTAAAGACTTTTTAAAATGAACAGATTAATAATTTTTCTTTGCGGATTATTCTTTTGCTTCCAGACATTTGGAAAGACAAAACCTTCTTACGTCGATTATGTGAACCCGTTGACGGGAACACAATCTACACACGATTTATCGGCCGGTAACCTATATCCGGCTATTGCTGTGCCATGGGGAATGAACTTTTGGACTCCCCAAACAGGAAAGATGGGAGACGGATGGACCTACACTTATACCGAAAACAAGATTAGAGGTTTCAAACAGACACACCAACCCAGTCCTTGGATCAACGATTACGGACAGTTTTCTATCATGCCGATGACAGGCAAGGCTGTTTTTGACGAAGAAAAGCGTGCCAGTTGGTTCTCGCATCAGGCCGAAACTTCGACTCCTTATTATTATAAAGTCTACTTGGGAGACTACAATACGACAGCAGAATTGGTACCGACTTCTCATGCTGCCGTTTTCCGTTTTACATTTGCCAAAGGAGATTCAGCTTTTATCGCTACCGATGCTTTCGACAAGGGCTCTTGGATAAAGATTATCCCTTCTGAAAGAAAGATCATCGGTTATACTACTAGAAACAGTGGTGGCGTACCCGACAATTTCAAGAACTATTTTGTACTGACTTTCGACAAACCATTCTATTATACGGCTACCGTAGCCGATGGTAAAACAGAAAGTGAGCAGCTCGAAGCAAAAGGAGATCATGCCATGGGTATGATCGGATTCGGCAATGGCGGCGGCGCTGTCAACGTCCGGGTAGCTTCTTCCTTTATCAGTATCGAGCAGGCCGAACGCAATCTACAAGAAGTTAACAATCAAAGTCTTGAAGATGTAGCATCCGAAGGCGCCACTCAATGGAACAAGATGCTGGGCCGCATAGAGATTAATGATGAAAACATCGACCACCTGCGTACTTTCTACACCTGCCTTTATCGGTGTTTGTTGTTCCCCCGCAACCTCTCTGAAGTAGACGGTGAAGGCAATACCATACACTACAGCCCCTTCAACGGACAAGTAGAAAAAGGATACATGTATACCGATGTCGGAATATGGGATACGTTCCGTGCGCTCTTCCCGTTGCTGAACCTTGTTTATCCTTCGGTGAACGAACAGATGCAAGGAGCTTTTGTGAATATATACAAAGAAAGCGGCTTTCTGCCCGAATGGATCAGCCCGGGACACCGCGGATGTATGGTAGGCAACAATTCGGCTTCTGTCGTTGCCGATGCTTACCTGAAAGGACTACGAGGCTATGACATCGAGACTCTTTGGAAAGCGGTGGTTCATGGAGCAAATAATGTTCACCCCACGGTAAGTTCTACCGGAAGACTCGGCTACGACCTATACAACAAACTGGGATATGTACCCTACGACAAGGGCATCAACGAAAGTGCCGCCCGCACGTTGGAATACGCGTTCGACGACTGGAGCATTTATCAACTGGGCAAGGCATTGGGCAAACCCAAAAAAGAGATCGAAATATACAAGAAACATGCAATGAACTATCGGAACCTCTTCGACAAGAACATCAGTCTGATGAGAGGTCGCAAAGCAGACGGTTCGTTTGTCACTCCGTTCAATCCATTGAAGTGGGGCGATGCCTTTACAGAAGGCAACAGCTGGCATTACACGTGGTCCGTTTTTCATGATCCGCAAGGACTGATCAACCTAATGGGTGGCAAAGATAAATTCAACCACATGATGGATTCGGTTTTCGTACAAGCTCCATCGTTCGATGACAGTTACTACGGGGGTGTCATTCACGAGATAAGAGAAATGCAGCTTATCAACTTCGGACAATATGCACACGGCAACCAACCTATTCAGCACATGCTCTATCTCTACGACTATTCGGGACAACCCTGGAAAACTCAATATTGGACCAACGAGGTAATGAATAGACTATACAAAGCCACTCCCGACGGTTATTGCGGAGACGAGGACAACGGACAAACATCTGCTTGGTATGTATTCTCGGCTATGGGATTCTACCCCGTTTGTCCGGGCAGCAACGAATATGCAATGGGAGCACCATTTTTCAAGAACATCAAACTACATCTAGAGAATGGCAAGACAGTAGAAATAGAGACAGAAGGTTTGAACCAAAACAACAAATATATCTCATCCATGACTGTAAACGGACAGCCTTATACGAAGAATTACTTAAATCATTCGGATTTGACAAATGGAGCCAATATTCGTATATTGATGGACAACACCCCCAACTATTCGCGGGGAACTATGACAAGCGATGCTCCTTATTCTTTCAGCAACGAACTTAAAAAATAAATAAAAAAGTAAATCATGAAGAAAAAAAGAATCTATGTTAGCGCAATGATCGCTTCGGGCATTATACTATGCACGGGGCAAGCTTTTGCTACGACATCAACACTTACACTTCCTCATGCTGTGTGTCAATCGGACGCGGTTCACAAAAGCAATCGTCCCGACGTTGACAAGCGGCTTTTCAAATCTAAAGCAATAGAAAAAGAGATCGTACTGATTCAGAAACTACTAAAGAACACCAAACTATCGTGGATGTTTGCCAATTGTTTTCCAAACACGCTTGATACGACCGTACATTTCAGCATGGATGAAAATGGCAAACCCGATACATTCGTCTATACCGGCGACATTCATGCCATGTGGCTTCGTGACTCGGGCGCCCAGGTCTATCCCTATATAGCATACGCAAAGAATGATAAGCAACTGAAACAACTACTAGCCGGTGTCATCAACCGCCAATGGAAATGTATCAATATCGATCCATACGCCAATGCTTTCAACATGGGCCCCACAGGTAGCGATTGGGACAAAGACGAGACGGATATGAAACCCGAACTCCATGAACGCAAATGGGAAATAGACTCACTCTGTTATCCGTTGCGCTTGGCATACCAGTATTGGAAAGAAACGGGAGACACATCTGTATTCGATGAAGCATGGATCAAAGCCATCAATGCCATACTGAAAACATTCAAAGAACAACAGAGAAAAGAAGATAAAGGCCCGTATCACTTTGCAAGAGTCACAGATAGAGCACTCGACACGGTGACCAATGGAGGCTGGGGAAATCCCGTTAAACCGGTGGGACTGATCTGCTCCACATTCCGTCCTTCGGACGATGCGACCACTTTCCAATTCCTTGTACCATCCAATTTCTTCGCTGTATCTTCATTGCGAAAAGCTGCCGAGATATTAACTGCCGTAAACAACCGCGGAGACATTGCCGAACAATGTACGTCGCTTGCTAACGAAGTAGAAACTGCACTACACAAATATGCCATTTACGATCATCCGAAATATGGAAAAATCTATGCTTTCGAGGTAGACGGATTTGGTAATCAACTACTAATGGACGATTCAAATGCACCGAGCCTTCTATCTATGGCGTATCTGGGTACGGTAGACAGCAATGACCCAATCTATCAGAATACTCGCCGCTTCGTTTGGAGCGAAGATAATCCATACTTCTTCAAAGGGAAAGTAGCAGAAGGTATTGGAGGTCCGCATGTAGGCTACGACATGATATGGCCCATGAGTATTATGATGAAAGCCTTTACCAGCAAAGATGACGCAGAAATAAAATGGTGCATCGAAACATTGATGAAGACCGATGCCAACACTGGATTCATGCACGAATCTTTCGACAAGAACAATGCTTCGAACTATACCAGAAGCTGGTTTGCCTGGGCTAATACATTATTTGGCGAACTAATTATAAAGCTGGTTAACGATGGCAAAGTAGACTTACTTAATTCCATTCAATAATGAGAGTAACGGACTTGTACTGTTGGGGTAAAAGATTTTTTTACCCCTTTGCATTTCTTTTTTTAATCAATACAGGAATATCCGCACAAAAAAAAATACGCTACCGAGACGCTTCTCTTCCTATCGAAACTCGTACCCAGGACTTACTGAAACGAATGACGTTGGAAGAGAAAGTAGGGCAACTGCTTTGCCCGCTGGGATGGCAAATGGTAGAGCGCAAAGGAAACACCGTTTCGTGCTCTGAAGAATTCAAGAAGCTAACGGCTACACGGCCTGTCGGTATGCTTTGGGCAGTATTCCGTGCTGACCCATGGACTAAACGGACCTTAAGCAACGGACTCGATCCCGAACTTGCAGCCAAAGCAGGAAATGCGCTTCAGAAATACGTGATCGAGAATACCCGCTTGGGTATTCCGTTGTTTATTGCCGAAGAAGCTCCTCATGGACACATGGCTATTGGCGCTACCGTATTCCCTACCGGCATAGGTATGGCTTCGACATGGTCTACCGACCTAATGAAAAAGACAGGCGAGGTTATTGCAAAAGAAGTGAGGTTGGGCGGTGGACAAATAGCATACGGCCCCGTACTCGATTTGTCGCGCGAGCCACGTTGGTCGAGAGTAGAAGAAAGCATGGGAGAAGATCCCGTATTGAGTGGAACACTGGCAAAGTATTTCATAATAGGTACGGGAGGTGGAAATCTAGCTTCACCTACCAGTTCGTTGGTCACTTTAAAACACTTTTTGGCTTATGGTATTCCACAAGGAGGACAGAACGGCAACCCTTCGGTTGTAGGGAAACGAGATTTATTACAGAACTTTCTGCCTCCTTTCGAGACCGCTATCAATGCCGGAGCACTCTCGGTAATGACTTCATACAATTCGGTAGATGGTGTGCCATGTACCAGCAACAAATATTTACTGAAAGAGTTGCTACGCAACCAACTGCACTTCCGCGGTTTCAGTGTCTCTGACTTATACAGCATCGAAGGCATCAATCAAAGCCACTTCGTCGCTCCAACTATAAAAGATGCGGCAGTAATGTCTATCAAAGCCGGACTGGATGCCGATCTTGGAGGAGCAGCCTTTGCACATCTTGCCGAAGCGGTGAGAAACAAAGAGGTAGACGAAGCGCTGGTCGATACGGCCGTTTGCCGTATTCTGAGGTTGAAGTTTGAGATGGGACTTTTCGAGCACCCTTATGTCGACGTGAAGACAGCTAAACGCGAAATCGGCTCTGCTGCCAATATCAATCTGGCACGCGAAGTAGCTCAAGCATCAATCACATTGCTCAAAAACAAAAACAATCTATTACCATTAAGTAAGTCTATCGGACGCGTTGCCGTTATCGGCCCCAATGCCGATGCTCCATACAACATGCTAGGAGATTATACGGCCCCACAAGCTGATGGACGCGTACGGACAGTGCTTAATGGTATTGTAGATAAAATAGGAGCCGATCATGTAGAATATGTCAAAGGTTGTGCCATTCGCGACACGACAAACTGCGACATAGAAGCAGCCGTCGCTGCTGCCCGCCGCGCAGATGTGGCAGTAGTGGTAGTAGGCGGTTCCAGTGCCAGAGATTTCAAGACCGATTACAAAGAGACAGGTGCCGCCGTCGTATCCGATAAATCGGTAAGCGACATGGAATGTGGCGAAGGTTACGACCGTGCCACCCTATCACTGCTGGGCAAACAGATGGACTTATTGAAAGCCGTCCGGGCAACCGGAAAGCCTACGATCGTTGTCTATATTGAAGGTCGCCCACTCGAAATGAACTGGGCTAACGACAATGCTGATGCCTTATTATTGGCTTGGTATCCGGGACAAGAAGGAGGAAACGCCATTGCCGATGTTCTGTTTGGCGACTTCAATCCCGCAGGAAGGCTCCCCATATCCATACCTCGTGGTGCAGGCCAACTACCGGTGAACTATAACAAGCCTCAACCCGAAGGTCACAATTATGTCGAAATGCCTGTCACCCCACTCTATCCTTTCGGCTACGGTCTAAGCTATACTTCATTCGAGTATACGAATCTTACCGTTTTGGATAACGCAAATAACACTTTTGACGTATCGTTCAGTATACGCAATACCGGCGACAGAGATGGAGAAGAAGTAGCACAACTGTACCTTCACCGTAAGTTTGCGTCTGTAGTACAACCCAACAGACAACTGAAACATTTTGCCCGTATCTTCATCAAAAAGGGTGAAACCAAAACCATCCATTTTCAACTGACTCCCGAAGATCTTTGGCTGATAAACGAAGATTATCAAAAAGTAGTTGAACCGGGCGATTGTGAGTTACAGATAGGTAGTGCTTCAAATGATATTCGTTTGCATAGCGATTTTAGAATAAACGAACCAAAATAATAACACAATATTACTGCAATGAATTTAAATAAACTTTTCTGTCTGTCGTTGGCACTATCTTTAGGATTAACAGTATCTGCTGCTCAACCAAAGAAAAACAAAGTGCAAGCTATCGGCAAGTTGACTCAGTTTGTTGATCCTACTATCGGAACAGGCGGACACGGTCATGTATTCTTGGGGGCAAACGTTCCTTTCGGTTTTGTCCAACTGGGTCCGTCGCAAGTCGTAAAAGGCTGGGACTGGTGTTCGGGCTATCACGATAGCGACAATAGTCTCTTAGGATTCAGCCATACCCACCTTAGTGGAACCGGTATCGGCGACTTGGGCGACATACTCGTATTCCCAACAATCAACAACGAAAGCAGTTCGAAGTTCTCACATTCTACCGAAGTAACCAAACCCGGCTATTATGCTGTCAAGTTGGAGAATTCGGGTATCAAGGCAGAACTCACAGCTACGGCAAGAGTCGGATTCCATCGCTACACCTACCCTACCAAAGATGCAAAGCTCATGTTCAACTTGAACTATGGCATCGGATGGGACCACTATGTAGCAGGAAAGATTAAACAAGAGAAAGACAACGTCATTTCGGGCTATCGCGTTTCTACGGGATGGGCCAAACATCAAGTTGTATACTTCATCGCTACATTCTCTGCTCCAATCAAGCACATGGAATGCAAAGGAGATACGCTCAATACTTTATCATTTGATCTACCCGCCAATCGCGAGCTGCTTGTCAAAGTGGCTCTATCGCCGGTAAGCGTTGAGAATGCTAAACAGAACATGCAGGCTGAACTCTCCGGCTGGAATTTCGGAGCAACCGTTGCAGCTGCCGACAAAGCTTGGAATGAACAATTGGGTAGAGTGATTTTCAAGACTAAGAACACAACCGATAAAAAGATATTCTATACCGCACTTTATCACACCATGATCGCTCCTTCGTTGTTTTGCGATGTTAACGGCGATTACTACGGTGCCGATGGAAAGATTCACAGAAAGGGAGGATTCAAAAACTACACGACATTCTCTCTTTGGGACACTTATCGTGCAGCACAACCGCTGATGACATTGATCCATCGCGATATGCTACCCGATATGGCACAAACTTTCCTACATATCTTTGCACAACAAGGCAAACTGCCCGTATGGCATCTGGTAGGCAATGAGACAGACTGCATGGTAGGCAATCCCGGTATCTGCGTACTTGCCGATCTATTTTTGAAAGGGGTACAGATGGATAAGAATCAGGCTTTCGAAGCAATGAAGAAAAGTGCCATGCTCGACGAGAGAGGCATGAAAGAGCTGAAAGAATACGGTTACTTGCCTTACAATGTTACGGCAGACAGCGCCGAAACCGTTGCCCGTGGTTTGGAATATGCCATTGCCGACTGGTGCGTAGCACAAAGTGCAAAAGAGCTGAACAAACAAGATGACTATCAATACTTTCTGAAACGCAGCAAGGGATATACGAAGTACTTCGATAAACAGACAGGATTTGTTCGCGGAGTAGACAACAACGGCAAATTTCGCGAACCGTTCAATCCATTTCACTCAGCCCACCGCGCTGATGACTACACAGAAGGAAATGCATGGCAATATACATGGTTGGTTCCACAAGACGTTCACGGTTTGATTCGCGAATTCGGAGGTGAGAAACCATTCCTCACAAAACTCGATTCACTGTTCATCGTCAAAGGTGATATGGGTAAAGAAGCTTCTCCCGACATCTCCGGACTCATTGGACAATATGCACACGGCAACGAACCCAGCCACCACATCTTATATCTATATGCATACGCCGGAACACCCTGGAAAAGTGCTCCTCTTATCCGTCAGACACTGACAACTCTTTATTCTGCAAATAAAGACGGCCTATCGGGTAACGAAGATGTAGGGCAAATGTCCGGATGGTATGTACTTTCTGCCATGGGAATCTATCAGGTAGAACCCGCAGGAGGCAAATATATTTTCGGTTCGCCATTGATGGACGAAGCAACTATAAAGATAGATAAGAATAAAACTTTCCGCATCATTGCGCATAACAATAGCCGCAAGAATATGTATATCCAAAATGTAACATTCAACGGAAAGCCTTATACCAAAAGCTATATTTATTACAAAGATATGGTGAAAGGCGGAACATTGGAATTCACCATGGGCGATAAACCATCTTCATTTGGCACAGCACCCAACGACCGTCCTTAAACTATTTATGATTCGCAAACAAGAGGGAGTACAAACTCCCCTTATCTATATAACTCGCCCTCGTTACAAATGTTGTAGCGAGGGCGAGTTTCTAAAAAGAAGTTTTACGATACATTTTATATTGGCGATGCAAGAGCGCTAACTATCAATTGGGTTGAAGGTCCTTGCTCGTTATTTCTTTAATAGGTTGTTGGGGAGCCATCACACGATGAACTCTTTCTGTTATTTCATCTTTAAGAAGAGATACATCCGCTTTGCAACGAATATCTCTCGAAGACGCTCCTATCAAAAGTTCATACTTACCGGCTGTAGCAATCCATGCACTCTGTTGTTCGTCAAACGAAGCCAAATCGGATATTTTAAGATTCAGAGTTACAACTTCTGTCTCGCCAGGCTGCAACAACTTTGTCTTAGCAAAAGCTTTAAGTTCTTTCTCGGGCTTATCTAAAGACGATTTGGGAGCAGACACGTAAAGCTCAACAACTTCCTTGCCCGATGCCTTACCGGTATTTTTCACTGTCATCGTCACGATATAATCTTCTTTCACCTTTTTCACCGTGGGTGTTCCATATTCAAAATCGGTATACGACAGACCGTAACCGAAAGGATATGATACGTCACGCTTGAAAGTATCAAAATAGCGATACCCCACATATATACCCTCTTCATAACGGGTATAATCCACATTGCGGATATGAGTTGTGGTACCATGGTTACCCATCAGGGAGGCCATCAGAACATCGGGATCCAATTGATAATCGTAAGGGAAATTTGCCGAAGAAGCCGCATCAAAGAATGAAACTGGGAACGTGACAGCCAACTTTCCGGATGGATTTATCTGACCACTCAATATATCAGCCACTGAATTGCCTCCCTCTTGTCCTGCCTGCCAAGCCAACAAAATAGCATCGGGAAGATTCTTCCACATAGCAGTTTCAATCACACCACCAATATTGAGAATAACAACCACTTTCTTATTCTGTTTATGAAAAGCATTGCAAACATTGGCCATCAAAGCCATTTCTTCTACAGAAAGTTTGAAATCGTTATCGATATGCCTATCCAAGAACTCTCCGGAACTACGTCCTATGGTAATAATCGCCATATCGTTCTGTTTTGCCATCGAGTCAAGTATACCTCCCGGAACATTCATTTCAGCCAAACGCTTTTTGTTGAAGAAAGCCATAAAAGGATTCTTACTTTTCTTATCCTCGGCAAGTTGTTTTTCTTGTCCTTCCTTCAGATATGTTTGATACAGTTCTGTCAAACCGGCATCGAGCTGATAACCGGCATTGCGCAATCCATCAGCCAATGAAACAGTATAGGCCCTATTCACATTACCGCTACCGGTTCCTCCCGCAATCCAATCATAAGAAGTATTACCAAAAGCGGCAACGCGCTTTTCTGAAGAAGATAGGGGAAGTGTAGAGTTCTCATTCTTGAGTAACACCATTCCTTCCGAGGCCGATTGTCTGGTGACTTCGGCATGCGCCTTCAAGTCCGGCTTATCGGAGAATGCATATTGTTTGAAACGAGGCGAAGAAACGACAAGCTGTAGCAATCGTTTCACACAAATATCTACGTCCGATTCTTTTAAAGAACCGTCTTTCACGGCTGCCATTATTTGATCGTATTGTTGCTGCTTACCCGGCATCAGTAAATCATTGCCTGCATATATCTGCGCTTTGGCGTCTTTTCCTCCAAACCAATCAGTCATCACCAAACCCTTATAATTCCATTCATTCCGAAGAATAGTCGTCAACAAGTCCCGATTCTCTGAAGTATAAGTACCATTAATATAATTGTACGAAGACATAACCGTCCACGGATGGCTCTCCTTGACAGCTATTTCGAAACCCTTGAGATAAATCTCACGCAAGGCACGTTGACTTATTTGGGCATCGTTCCCCATACGATTCGTTTCTTGATTATTCCCGGCAAAGTGTTTGATGGATGTACCAACACCATTACTTTGAATGCCTCGAACATAAGCTGCCGCTATCTTGCCTGCAACGAGAGGATCTTCCGAATAATATTCAAAATTACGACCACAGAGAGGATTGCGCTGAATATTCAGAGCAGGAGCCAAAAGTACATCTACCCCATACTCGTGTACTTCGTTACCCATGGCCTTGCCTACCTTTTCTACAAGTGCCGTATTCCATGTCGACGCCAGAAGTGTAGCTACAGGAAAGGCCGTACAATAATAAGTGTTCGGATTGTCTTTTCGAGTCGGATCTATACGCAATCCGGCCGGTCCATCGGCCAAAACGATTGGAGGAATACCAAGCCGAGGTATGGCTCGGGTAGTTCCGGCTGCCCCTGCTACCAAACTCTGAGTAGAGCCCACAACAGGAGCATTGCCCGACGTACCAGCCATGCCTGTACCTATAAGGAAAGAAACTTTCTCTTCAAGCGTCATGGCTTTTACCACTTTATCGATAGGAGACTTCCCTAGTTGCGGAGCCTTATTAGCTTGCGAGAAAGAAGAAGTGATACCTACTGCCGATAAGCAGACTGTCATTAAAATACCTTTTATTTTCATGTTTTTTATTGGTGTTAGAATTTGAATGCAAGTTTACGGCAAATGTTGAATACATGCTTTCGTATTTGAACATTTGATTTGCTGATTTGTTCAAAAAGAAGTAGATTGTTTGAATACAATGCCTCAACAAGACTCATGGAGTAAAGAAATTCAGATGAATTTGAATGCCATTTAAAAATAATAATGTACTTTTGTTTCATTCTACAAAATAATCAAACCTTATGAACAGAAAATTAGAAATACTTCATGTTGTCAATATCTTATCCTTTTTATTACTAGTCGCTTATATTTATCTTTGGCAATATCAACTATTGATTTCCATTATGCTTGGGTTAGAAATATGTGTCTTTGCGATAGGGCTGTTTTCGACCTTTAAGCTACGCAACCATGGTGAAGATATGGACCGGAAACGACTCTTTCGCAAAAGTTGGTGGCTCACCCTCTTCAGCCTATTCTTCATCGGAATCTATTTCTTTATAACCTTTCGTTAATGTTCAATGTACTATGATTAAAAAATCACTAATCTTCATTTTTCTTGTATCAGCAATTACTGTTCAAGCTCAGGTAACACGTACCCGTGTAAATGAATTCCGACTATTCGGACCAACGGCTGTATCAATGCCATTTGCCACAAACTCGGTAAATGCCAAAGGCGATTCTTTAAACCTATCCAGCTTATCTAACGATGACTTTCCTACCTCATTGGCTACCAACGGCAATGTATGGAAAGGCGAGGTGATACCATCGCTGGCAAAATCGCGATCGATGAGCTTACTTTCGTTCTACATCAACTCTGAAAAGTATATAAACGGTAAACTGATCATAAAAGGATCTAAAACATATAAACTATTTATTGATGGCAAAGAAACTGCAAGTACTCTACTAAAACTGACACCATACCGTCATGAAATCGTGCTCAAGTATTTCCAAGAGGCAGCGGCTCACGATTCTATTGCGGTTGCGGTTGAGAGCAAGAATCCGGTATCGGTAACGACGGATCTGCACCACTTTTATACGACGGCCGACTGTCTGGACGGGCTAAGGACTACAGCCTCTGCCATCTCGCCCAGTGGCAAATATATGATTGTCTATTACAAAGACACACAAAAAGGAGGGAAAACGAGATATTATGCACAAGCAAAAGACTTATCCAACGGCCATATCATCACAGAAAAAAGTATGGACGCAAACTTGGTATGGATGCCCAAATCGGATGCTTATCTATTTGAATCGACAGAATCGGACAACCGTTGCTTATACAAAGTTGATGCTGCAACAGGACACAGTCTTTTATTTGCCTCTCACCTTCCACAGGGCAGTATCACAGTAAGCCCCGACGAATCTTATTTAATTATAACCGGAAGCGAAGAAGGAACAAAAGAACGTCCCGAAATCTTTCAGGTGCTCGAGCCCGAAGATAGACAGGCGGGATGGAGAGACCGGCTATTCCTATCGAAATACGATTTGAAAACAGGAGTATTGCAACGCCTCACGTACGGCAGCTACTCGTGCTATCTCAACGACATATCGCAAGACGGTAAGTATTTACTTTTCTCGGTGAATCATTCCCGACTCACCAAACGCCCTACAACTGTCACTTCGACCTATCGAATGAATATGTCTACGCTCAAAGTAGATACTATCATGAAAAATGAGAGCTTCATAAATAGTTGTTTATTCTCTCCCGATGCCAAAAAGTTACTAATATCGGCTTCGCCAGAAGCATTCAATGGAGTAGGACTGAATATAGCTAACAACCAAATAGCAAGCATGGAAGATGGCCAGCTTTTTTTATATGATTTATCTACAAAGAAGGCCACCCCTATGACCAAAGACTTTAACCCATCGGTATCCAATCCGATGTGGTCCGAATATGACGGGCAGATATACTTTACGGCAGATGACAAAGACTGCGAACATCTATTCACACTCAATCCCCTTAATGGCAAGATACATTCATTGGGAGTGGCAGAAGATGTCGTAACCAATTATAGTGTTGCATCGCATGCTCCCATAATGACTTACATAGGACAAAGTGCATCCAATTCTTTTCGGCTTTATTCTTATAGTCTCAAAGCTAAGAAGTCGGTTGTGATCGAAGACTGTTCGAAAACCATCTTGAAAGACGTGATATTGGGCGAATGCCACGATTGGAATTTCGTGTCTTCACGTGGCGACACGATTTACGGCAGGTATTATCTGCCACCTTCTTTCGACTCGTCAAAGAAATATCCGCTTATCGTAAATTATTATGGAGGTTGCTCTCCTACTCAACGCACCCTCGAGTCCCGCTATCCCGCCCATGCTTATGCGGCACAAGGCTATATCGTTTATGTGGTTCAACCCAGCGGAGCTACGGGATTCGGGCAGAAGTTCTCGGCTCGCCACGTAAACACATGGGGAGATGGACCTGCTCTAGATATCATAGAGGGAACAAAGAATTTCTGCGCCGAACATTCATTTGTCAACGCCAAGAAGATAGGTTGTATAGGCGCTTCTTATGGAGGATTCATGACAGACTACTTGCAAACCGTAACAGATATCTTTGCAGCCGCTGTCAGTCATGCCGGCATCAGCAATATTGCCAGTTATTGGGGCGAAGGCTACTGGGGATATTCGTATAGTGAAGTAGCCAGTGCAGGGAAATACCCTTGGAATGCTCCAGAAATGTACACCCGCCAAAGTCCTTTATTCAATGCAGACAAGATTCACACTCCCATCCTTTTCACCCAAGGAACGAATGATACCAATGTTCCGATTGGAGAAAGTATCCAAATGTTTACAGCCTTAAAATTAGTAGGGCGTGAAACCGCTTTTGTAGAAGTCAGCGGCGAGAATCATCAGATACTCGATTACAGCAAGCGTTTCTTATGGCAGGACACGATCTTTGCATGGTTTGCCAAATGGCTGAAAGATGACGCTTCGTGGTGGGAAACCCTTTACCCTAAAAAAGACTTATAACAGCAATTGTTATTTTTTCAATTCCGGATAGCTCACTCGGATATGGTAAATGCTGCGTAACTTTTCTTTAAACACGCTCTTGATCAGATTGATATCACGAAAGGTGATAGGACACTTTTCAAAAGCCTTATCGGCAACTTGCGTATCGATAATACGATCGACCAACTCATTGATACTTTCATCGGTGTGTTTGGGCAAACTATGAGAAGCCGCTTCTACAGAATCGGCCATCATCAGAATAGCTGTTTCTTTAGTAAATGGATTCGGTCCCGGATAAGTAAACATCTTCTCATCGGGTTCCTGATCGGGATGTTCATTTTTCCACGAAATATAAAAATATTTGGTTTTACCGCATCCGTGATGAGTTCGGATAAAGTCTTTTATAGCAGTCGGCAATCTATACTTATCGGCAAGTTTCAAACCGCCGGTCACATGGCTTATGACTATTTGTGAACTCTGTTCGTAAGACAGCTCTTTATGTGGATTCGTATTCTCAGTCTGGTTTTCAGTAAAAAATTCAGGATTCTCCAATTTGCCAATGTCATGATACAAAGCCCCCGTACGCACCAATTGGCTGTTGGCCCTTATGGCGTTGGCAGCTTCGGCCGCCAGATTGGCCACTTGTATAGAATGTTGAAAAGTACCGGGAGCCAACTCCGACATCCGACGCAACAAGTGATTATTGGTATTCGACAGCTCCACAAGTGTGACATTCGAAGTAAACCCAAACGCTTTCTCCAGCAAATAAAGTATAGGATAAGCAAACATCAAAAAAATGCCATTGATAAGAAAGTACTTGTACATGCTAAAATTGAATTTTGAAACATCGGTTATATTGGTCAGTTCAATAGCAAAATACGTAACCGCATAAGTCAACGAAACAAAAAACGCCACTCTGATCAACTGCGATCGTTCAGTCAATTCGCTAAGCGAATACATGGAGATAAGCCCGGCCGTAAGTTGTAACAACACAAACTCATAAGGATAATGCAACGTAATGGAACAAATGAGAACCGTAATAAGTAAGCTAAGAAATGCCGTGCGGGAATCTAAGAAAGTACGAAGCACAATTGGAATCATCGCATAAGGGATGATATAAACATTGAACAAATTATGTTCAACCATCAGTGCTGTCAAGATACTATAAAAGATAATACACGACAACATCAATGCCATGGAGTTTTTATGACGATAAAAGTTTCTACGAAACAACCTTAAATAGAGCATAAAGCAAATCATCAACAACGTGACGAACAATATCTGACCAAAAAGGATATACTCCCTTTGCGATATAGTGTCATCGCGTTTAGCAGACTCTTTTTTAAGCGACTGCAGAATACTATAAGTCTGCCATCCTACAATCTCCCCTCTATCCACTATTTTCTGGCCGCTTTGTACAAACCCCGTGGCCCACGAATAATTATCGAACATATCCTTGAAAGCTTGTTTAGTTCGCCATTTATCGAATGTAATATTCGGAGTAATATAAGTGCTCAAGTTATATTGCTGTAGCACATTGCGATCAATATGGGATGTACCTTCCAACAAAAGTTGATACGCTTTTTTTACAGTGAGCAGACTAGCAGTCTGGCGTTCATTTGCCAACTTATCATCAGTAACATAAACAGATTGTGTTCTCCTCATTTGCAGCCAGTTCATATCTTCATTCGATACAATACCGGCAGCGTATATAGAAAGGAGCTTCTGTCTAAGATATATCTTATACTTAAGAGGAGCTTCTATTAACTGAGCAGACTCAAGTATGTTTTTCATCACTTTGTCCACTTCGCCTTTCTGAAACGTAAAATAGGGTTGAAAATGATTGCGTAAACTATCTTGCTCTTTTTTCACCACCGTTTCACCCTTATATATCGGGAAGTTAAAAGTCGCTATAAGCTGCCCGTACTTCCAAGGTTTATTCAGGTCGAATTGGTAATTGAATTCACCGCCTCTTGGCAGAAAATAAACAATAACTGCAATTGATCCTATAGTAATAAGGATAGTATAAAGCAAATCCTTAAAAAAATTCTTATGTTTTCTTACTGTTTTAAACATGGGCACTAATTTTTTTGGAAAAGTACAAAAAAAACTCATAGTATGGAAAAAAAGACGTAATTTTGCGACAAATTATCTAATAATTAATATGTCAGAAAGAAAAGTAAGAGTTCGTTTTGCTCCAAGTCCTACGGGAGCGCTACATATTGGAGGAGTTCGTACAGCGTTATATAATTATCTTTTTGCAAAACAGCATGGAGGCGATTTGGTGTTCCGTATAGAGGATACCGATTCGCACCGATTCGTACCCGGAGCAGAAGAATACATCATAGAATCATTCAAATGGCTAGGTATTCACTTCGATGAAGGAGTGAGCTTCGGCGGCAATTATGGCCCTTATCGCCAAAGCGAACGCCGTGACATTTATAAAAAATACGTAAAACAACTTCTAGATAAAGGCAAAGCATATATAGCTTTCGATACTCCAGACGAACTGGATACTAAACGCAAAGAAATAGCCAATTTTCAATACGACGCATCAACCCGAATGAGCATGCGCAATTCGTTAACACTTTCGAAAGAAGAAGTTGATACAATGATAGCCGAAGGCAAACAATATGTAGTGCGCTTTCTTATCGAACCCAATCAAGAAATTTGTGTCAACGATTTAATTCGAGGCGAAGTTAAAATAAACTCATCCATCCTAGACGATAAAGTACTTTACAAGTCGGCCGATGAACTTCCCACATACCATTTGGCGAATATCGTAGATGATCATCTGATGGAAATATCGCACGTCATCCGAGGCGAAGAATGGTTGCCATCCGCACCCTTGCACGTACTGCTCTACAAAGCTTTTGGGTGGGAAAGCAGCATGCCCGAATTTGCTCATTTGCCCCTATTGCTCAAACCCGAAGGAAACGGAAAATTGAGCAAGCGCGACGGAGATCGTTTGGGTTTCCCCGTATTCCCCCTAGAATGGCACGATCCGAAAACAGGAGAAATATCGAAAGGTTATCGCGAAGAAGGCTATCTGCCCGAAGCATTGCTTAACTTTCTGGCACTCTTGGGATGGAATCCCGGTGACGACAGAGAAATATTATCAATGGATGAGCTGGTTCATTTGTTCAACCTAAGCCATTGCAACCGCTCCGGAGCAAAATACGACTATCATAAGTGTATCTGGTTCAATCATCAATATATTCAGAAAGTATCCGACGAAGAAATAACCGATCTCTTCATGCCGTTGCTGAAAGAAAAAGGAATTAATGTGCCTTATAACAAGGCAAAAGACATTGTGGGCATGATGAAAGAGCGTGTCAACTTTGTGAAAGACTTATGGGATGTCTGCGCTTTCTTTTTCGTAGCCCCGGAATCTTACGACGAAAAGACCGTACGCAAACGTTGGAAAGAATATTCGGCCGAACAAATGAAGGAATTATCCGAAGTAATTGCTTCGCTAGATGACTTCAGTATAGAGAACCAGGAAAAGACAGTAATGGACTGGATTGCAGCAAAAGGTTACAATACCGGCGATGTAATGAATGCATTCCGCCTTACCTTGGTTGGAGAAGGGAAAGGTCCCCACATGTTTAATATCACATCTATACTAGGAAAAGAAGAAACATTGATGCGCATGAAGCGCGCCATTGATGTACTAAAATAAGAGAAACATGATCTATAATCTGTTATATGATTTGGCTATAGCCATTTACGATATTTTGGTGCATTTAGATGCTCCTTTCAGCCGTAAGCCGCGCAAAATGATGAAAGGCCATTGGGTTGTTTATCAACTTCTACGTCAAAAGATAGAAAAAGATTCTCAATACATTTGGTTTCATGCTGCGTCGCTGGGTGAATTCGAGCAAGGACGCCCCCTCATTGAGAGAATTCGTGCCCAATATCCCGAATATAAAATATTACTCACATTCTTTTCACCTTCCGGCTATGAAGTCCGTAAAAACTACCGTGGAGCCGACGTTGTATGTTATTTACCCTTCGACAAGCCCCGTAATGTGAAGAAATTCATCGATCTTGCCAATCCGTGCATGGCTTTTTTCATTAAATATGAATTCTGGAAAAACTATATCGATGAATTGCATCGCCGCAGCATACCCGTGTATAGTGTTTCGTCCATATTCCGCCGTTCGCAAGTATTCTTTAAATGGTACGGCGTGCCTTATCGGAAGGTGTTAAGCGATTTTAATCATCTGTTCGTACAAAACGAAACATCCCGCCGTTACCTCTCTAAGATAGGAATTAATAACGCAACAGTAGTAGGCGACACACGATTCGACCGCGTACTCCAAATTAGAGACGAAGCAAAGGATTTGCAATTGATAGATAAATTCAAAGGTAACTCGCTGGTCTTCGTTGCGGGCAGTTCGTGGGAACCGGACGAAGAATTGTTCATTGAATATTTCAACGACCATCCCGAAATGAAGATGATCATTGCACCTCACGTGATCGACGAAAATCACTTGGTCTACATCCGCAGCAAACTGAGACGCCCTTACGTGCAATATACTCGTGCCGACGAACAGAATGTTCTGAAAGCCGATTGTCTCATTATCGACTGCTTCGGTCTCTTGTCCTCTATCTATCGCTACGGCGAAATAGCCTACATCGGCGGAGGATTTCATGCGGGCATACACAACACACTGGAGGCAGCCGTCTATGGTATTCCGGTAATCTTCGGCCCACGCTATGAGAAATTTATGGAAGCGGTAGAGCTTATAGAACACCAGGGAGCTTTCACCATTCAAAACTACGAAGAGCTCAATACGCTACTCGATACAATGCTTACCGATAAAGAAAAGATGCAAGAGTGGGGAGACAATGCACGCAATTACGTGACGAGCAATGCCGGAGCTACCGAGAAAATATTGAGTATGGTAGAATTTAAAGAGACTTTAAAAAACGAATAGAAATGTACCAGTGGGCAGAACAAATGGACTGTGCCGTAACAGTATGCGACAAAGACGGCATCATCATCTATATGAATGAAAAGTCTCGTAAGACTTTCGAAAAATATGGCAACCTCATTGGAAAGAATCTGATGGACTGTCACAACCCATCTTCTATTGCCAAAATCAAAGAGCTACTCGCTACAAGTGGCAACAATACCTACACCATAGAGAAGAACGGCGTAAAAAAGATAATCTACCAAACAGCTTGGAAGGAAAACGACATCGTAAGCGGACTGGTAGAAATATCAATCGTTTTGCCCGAAGAAGTTCCCAACCACATCCGCAAATAAGTATTTGGCGCAAGTTTCTTTATTAATATGTGCCAACCGCTATAAGCATCTAAAATAAAAAGAGATACCAAAGATCTTTTTAAAGAAATTGCCCTCATTGCAAGATTTGCAGTGAGGGCAAAAAATGGCTCACCGGCAAAAGCCGGGGGAGGGCTAAACATAAGTATTATTAATAGCACATCACATAAATAGGGTCTACTGAATTTCAGCGAACCCTAAATAAAGACTTTCGAGAGCCTGCAGCATGAACAAAATCGTCGTATGTTCCTTTTTTCGATGACGTCCTTAAGTTTTTTTGAAAACGTATGGACGTCAACAAATTTAGGTCCATATGTAGTTTTGGGTGGTAAGAGTCCATTGCTGCATTCCCAAGGCCATGAAATCATCTGCATTT